>CAXPEB010000042.1:0-20085 GCA_964215915.1 Bacteroidia bacterium | reverse complement strand
CCATTCCGAACAGAGAAGTTAAGCTCATCAGCGCAGATGATACTTGGGTAATACCTGGGAAAGTATGTCGTCGCCTTATCTTTATTAAACCCTCCTTCCTATTACCAGGATCGAGGGTTTTTTTGTTTATCCCGCAGACCCTCCGAAAAGAAATAGAGGGATCAAGTCAACCAAGTCAAAAATCGCTGAAACATTAGGCCATTCGGAAACGGAGTAGTCCAGGCGAATAGAACAAATTCCGGATTAAGTCAAAAAGTTGTGGGGACATTTGACTATTCGGGAGTGGAGAAACTCTTCTTCCTATCCCACGAATCAAAAGAATACCCACCGCCATAAGGAATAGGTCATTCTGGAATATTGAGCGTATTCCTTTCTCCGCCGTCAGGCCGTTTTCCTGCAGCGCGTGCCGCAACAAAAGCGTGCGGGAGCCTGTGCGGATGAAGGGCCTGTAAAACTACCTTTATCCTCTTTTAGATAGGTAATCGGATACCTCAATAAGACTGTAATGCGAGCGTAAAGGAGTAGGCAATGTTGAAGAGTTAGCTTGCCTGAAGCACTTGAATCGAATCAAAAGAAGCCCAGCAGGACTTTGCCATTTTATTCTTCTCCGCAACCTTCCGTTGCAGGAACTCTCCCGCATACCGAACAGGTCACGCCTTCGTCATTCAACAAAGGATTCTTACCGGCACAGCCGCCCCGGACATCGGCATCGCGAATAAAGAAGAGGCGGATCGCAAATCCTGCAAATGCAATTCCCAATAGGCTTACGGCAACTATTATCGTGGTCATACTACAAAACTAAGGTTCTATTTTGGAAACCGGATAAAAGACTTAATTTTGAGTAAGAATGGATAAGCTTCGCTTATTTTTCCGTAATAACCGTGTTCGAATCATCCTTCTCGGGTTGATCATAGCTAACCTCTTGTTTTTTCAGCTGAGTTCGTCTCTGTTCCGAAAAAACAAAAAGGTAGAGGCGGATAGCCATGAGCGGGAT
This sequence comes from Bacteroidia bacterium, assembly GCA_964215915.1. Lineage (GTDB taxonomy): Bacteria > Bacteroidota > Bacteroidia > UBA8524 > UBA8524 > UBA8524. The sequence goes on along the minus strand of CAXPEB010000042.1, from coordinate 19,091 downwards.
AAATTGTCTTTCTATCAACACGGAATTCATATACTCCATATAGGTAATGCGGTGGTCGACTATTTGCGCTACTTCGGCGAGCAAAAGGACCAGTAAGCAGCCTAATCAGCATATTTCCTGAATGAACGTGTTAACCCGCTGGCTGGACCGCCTGAAGATATCCGGCTGGCACCATGTTTTATTCTGGTTGTTATATACGGCTTTTTGGATGTTTACGTCTTTTGAAGACGAAATAAATCTTGGTCAGAAGCTGGTAAACATCCTGGCGACTCTGTTCTTTCATGCCCTGGTAGTTTATTTTAACCTCTATGTACTCATACCGTGGTTCCTCAAAAAGAAGCAGTATTTCGGTTATTCTCTGAGCCTTTTATTGAGTATTACCCTGGTCTGTTACCCGATACTCTATGTCATCTATCTGATCAACAAGGACATCGCAAATACGGACCTCGTTTGGAATGGCGAATTTTTCCTGGTCAATGCAGTTGGGGTGTCTTATTCCATCGTGATCACCACCGCGCTTAAACTATTCTTCGACTGGTACAAAAAAGAAAATGAAGCGCGGGAACTCAGCATCCTTCAAAGTCAGACCGAACTCAAGTTTCTAAAACACCAGATCAACCCTCACTTCCTTTTTAATTCTCTGAATAACCTGTATTCCCTCAGTTTGAAAAAATCAGACCTGGCTCCTGAGGTAGTGCTCAAGTTATCGGAAATTCTGAGGTACCTGCTTTACGAAGCCAGCTCTGATACCGTTAGCCTCGACCGGGAAATAGAATACCTGGAGAATTACATTGAAGTGGAAAAACTGAGATTCGGTAACAGAGCCCGGATCACTACCGAATTTTCCGGGGATTTTAAAAATGCCCGAATAGCACCCATGCTCCTGATCCCCTTTGTGGAAAATGCATTTAAGCACGGACTGGCCAATACCAATGCCGACGGATTTATTGAGGTAAGCGCTGAATTGACGGAGGATGTATTTTTTTTTACGGTCCGAAACAACGTTTTCGATAAGAAGACAGTCTTACTATCAGATTCGGGGGGCATAGGGAATAAGAACGTCACACAGCGTTTGGAAATCTTGTACCCCTCACGCTATCAACTGAACCAGACTAAATCCGGGAACCTTTATGAGGTTCAGCTAAAATTGGTTCTTCAAAAATGAAGTTAAACTGTTTAATCGTGGACGATGAGCCGCTGGCTCAGGATGTCATTGAATCCCATTTGCAAAAGGACCCCGAGTTGGCCCTTTTACGCAAATGCCACAATGCGCTTGAAGCCAGAGAGGCATTACGCAACTTGCCCGTTGACATCATTTTTCTGGACATACAAATGCCGGAGATTTCCGGTATTGATTTTCTTAGGTCATTGGAAGAACCCCCACTCGTGATCATTACCACGGCACATCCCAATTATGCCGTGGAGGGTTTTAACCTCGATGCAGTAGATTACCTGCTAAAACCCGTATCTCACGAACGATTCAGCAAAGCCATCAAAAAAGCCAGAGATATGTATCAAATGAAACACCATGTGCCATCCCACGGATTGCCAACCGAGGACGATGACCATATTTTTGTAAAAGCCGACCAGAAGCTGGTCAAGTTGCGCTATGACGATATCTGGTATATCGAAGCGCTGGCTGATTACGTGAAGATCCATACCAACGAAAAACGAATCGTCACCCTCCAAACCATGAAGAAAATGGAAGAGAGACTGCCGAATGACAAGTTCATCCGGGTACACCGTTCCTTTATCGTAGGCGTGGACAAAATCAAATCCGTTTCCGGTAATAAAATCGAGCTGGGCGAACAGCAAATCCCGATCGGGAAGAACTACAAGAGCAGCCTTTACGATTACCTCAACACGAATAATATTCTCAATTGAACCGCTTTTTCCCTTCAGGGGAATAGCGTTAATTTGAGGCATGAGCGATCCTAGACTCGATGCCTTCGGCCGTTTGCTGAATATCATGGATGAATTGCGGGAGCAATGTCCGTGGGACAGGAAGCAAACCATGGAATCCCTGCGGCATCTTTCGATTGAAGAGGTGTATGAACTGAGCGAAGCCATACTTCAGGGAGACATGCAAGAGGTGAAAAAGGAACTGGGGGATGTGTTGTTGCATATCGTTTTTTATGCCCGGATTGCCTCAGAAACCAATGACTTCACCATCAAGGAGGTCATTGATTCCCTTTGTGAAAAACTCATTCAAAGACATCCTCATATTTACGGAAATGTGCAGGTAAAGGATGAGGAAGAAGTCAAGCAGAACTGGGAACAAATCAAACTGAAGGAATCCGAAGGCAAAAAGCGACTTCTCTCCGGGGTGCCTGCCTCGCTGGCCTCCCTGGTAAAGGCTTACCGGATGCAGGAAAAAGCGGCTCAGGTCGGATTTGACTGGCCTGACAAAAAACAGGTTTGGGCCAAGGTGGAAGAAGAAATGGGGGAATTGACCGAGGCTTCCGGCCAGGAACATCGCGAAGAAGAATTCGGGGACCTGTTGTTTGCGTTGGTGAATTATGCCCGGTTCGAAGGCATCAATCCCGATGATGCTTTAGAAAAGGCCAACCTGAAGTTCAGAAGAAGATTCGACTATATTGAAGAACAAGCCATTCGGTCTAACCAGCCCCTCCCCGAACTGGGGCTGCAAAAAATGGACGAATGGTGGAATGAAGCCAAACAATTGGAAAAATAAGTAGCGGCCTTTGGCGTTATTGCTGGGTAATGATCATGCGCAAGTTCTGTTTTATCGGATTACTCCTTCTTTCCGTACCGGCCCTCAGCCAGGTGGGCGGAAACGGTATCTATACTTTTCTAAACCTCCCCGCGGCACCCCGGATGGCAGCTATGGGCGGAAGTCCTGTTGCCATTGCTGATTCCGACCCCAATGTCGGGTTTTATCTGCCCTCCCTGCTTTCACCGGCCATGCACAATCACCTGGCCATGAATTACATGAATTATTTCAGCGACATCAACGTCGGGATGGTTACCTATGCCAGGCAATATGGGGAGACAGGCGTTTTTAGTGCAGGAATGCTGTATAGCAATTACGGTAAGTTCCAGCAGACCGATGCCGGAGGAAATGTACAGGGAGAATTCCGTGCAGCCGATTACTCGTTTCAGCTTGGGTATGGAAATCAATACGGTAAACTGGGCTACGGTGCTAACCTGAAATTCGTCTATTCGCAGTTGGAGCAATACAAAAGTTTTGGCAACGCACTGGATTTTTCCCTGTCATATACCGGTGACAGCGGATTGTTTGCGACAGCCATACTGTTCCGCAACCTTGGAATACAATGGTCGGATTATGCCGGACAACGGGAATCTTTACCCTTTGAGCTTCAATGGTCGTTTTCCAGGAAACTCAAACATGCGCCATTGAGGCTCTTTGCGGTACTGCACCATCTTAATACCTGGAACATTGCATACCTGAGCCCCGAAGAGAAAAAGCAGAACCTCAGCTTTGACCAGAATGAGCAAAAAACCGAACCCGGATTCGGGGATAACCTTTTCCGCCATGTAATACTCGGTACCGAATTGGTTTTTTCACCCAACTTTATGATTCGGTTTGCCTACAATCACCAGAGAAGGAGAGAAATGACCTGGCAGGAGGGTAAGGGATTTACCGGGTTTTCCTGGGGAGTAGGCATGAAGATCAGGCGCTTTCGTCTGGACTATTCCCTGGCCTCTTATTTCCCCGGAAAGAGTAGCCATCAGTTTGCCGTTACGTTGAATCTCGACGAATTCAAAAAACAGTAAAAAAAATACTGTTCCTTGCAACCCGCTGCAGGGAATGTACATCTAGCGAATGAGCAGGAAAATCAGACCTGAATGACGGAGCTGGAAAAAAAAATAGTGCAAGGATGTCTGAAGGGTGAAAAATCCGCTCAAAAAACATTGTACAACCGCTATTCGCAAAAGATGTACGCAGTTTGTCTCAGATACAGCAATAACCAGGATCAAGCGAAGGATCTGCTTCAGGAAGGCTTCATTAAAGTTTTCCAGAACCTGAAGTCTTATAAAGGCGCAGGTTCGTTTGAAGGGTGGATCCGGAGAATCATGGTGAATGGCTGTTTGGAGTCATTTCGTAAAGCGGAAAACCGGATCTTTCACGAAGACGTGAGTAACGTAGAGTCTCAACTCAGTTATACTCCGGATTGGAGAAAACTGGATATGCAGTATGTCATGCAGAAAATCCAATCCCTTGCACCCGGTTACAGAGCCGTTTTTAATTTGTTTGTCATAGAAGGGTATCAACACAATGAGATTGCGGAAATGCTTGGTATAAGCGAAAGCACTTCCAAATCGCAATTATCACGTGCCCGTAAACTCCTCCAGGAAATGCTGGCAGGAGAATATTCAAATATCCATGAGCACTAAACATCCATATAGCAACAGTGACGCTTTGTTGCGTGAGCAGATGAATCAGTTTCTGCCCGACGCGCCTGAGGGTGTTTGGGAGTCGATGGAGCAGGATCTTGATCAGCTTAACCAGGATATGCAGTTCGACGAGGCCATTCGTCAGGGAGCCGAACAATTCCAACCCGGGGTGCCGCAAGGTGTCTGGGAAGGGGTGCAGGCCAACCTGGGAACAGGAGCCGGAATGAGCGGTGCCGGTTTAAGTATCGCCACCAAATGGGTGATCGGTACACTGGTTGGTCTCGGAATAGGCGGAGGCAGTATCTGGTATTTCCAATCCGGAAAACAAAATACGCTTCCGGAAACCACTGCAGTTGAAACCATTCAGGTTCCACAACAAAATCAAAACGAAGAACCCGTTGCCGAAGAAATAACGGCGAATGAAGAACGCGGTCTGACAGGAGCAGAAAACGGAACTACCGAAACCCAACATCAACCACTAAATGCCCCGGTTGCTCAAAGCGGGACGAACCCACACATCGGCTCGCCGGGTTATTCCGGTGGTTCAACCGAAGGAACCGGGCAGGAAAGTACTGCTTCTACGGTACCACCGGTGAATTCTTCTGAAGGAACTGCGGTTCCGGAAGCAGGTGGAAATTCAGAAAGCGGTCAGGCCTTCACTTCTTTCCGTGCAGGAGATACCATGCTGTGTCCGGGAAATACCTACCGTATAGGGTTGAACTGTGCCCTGGCAACCGATTGGGAAGTGATGATGAACGGAATACGGGTAAAATCGAGTCACGGTGAATCAACCGCCTTTGAATTTGACGCGATCCCCGGAGTATATCAATTCACCTACAGGTGGAAGAACCAAACCGGTCGCGGTGCTTTCAATCAGTTGCTGAATGTACCGGCCAAACCGGAAGTTCAGATCATCAGTCCGCTTGACCTGGGCGATGGGGTATACCATTTCGAAGTTAGCTCGGATGCCGCAGTTGTCTGGTACCTGGATGGAAACCGTCAGGCAGAAGGCCGAAACTGTGACCTCAAATTCTATGACGAACAACCTACCGATCACCGGATTATTGCAGTAGCAACCAATGCTTCGGGGTGTTCGGATTCTGCGGTGAAAGAATTCCGGAACAATGCCGTGGTTAAGGTGAGTGAGCTGAATATGCCCGGCTCATTCTCTCCGAACGGAGACGGGATCAATGATGCGTACCGGGTGGTTGTGGAAGGCACTTCCTATTTCCGGATGCTGATCTATAATAGCGATAATCAGATGGTGTATGTTAGCGAAGATCCGACTCAGGGCTGGGACGGAAGAGACCGCAACAGAGGCAACACCATCAATGAAGGTACCTATACCTGTATAGTGGAATATGCATTGGCTGGAGGAGAGACAAAAACACGAAAAGCCATGATTCAACTCATTACATCGAAGGAGCGACAGCCATGAAAGAAAAAGTAAGTTATTTTGATACCTTTGCCTTAAGGGGTAAGGATCGCAAGAAAAGACCCATTCACTGTATCAATACGAGTATGATGAAAAACTACCTAAGAAGACCAATTAAGCTTTTATCCTTACTTGGGATGATTGCCTTGTCTGCCGGGTGGAACCTGTCCAATGCCCAAAATTGTACCATTATCGGTCCGACTGAGGCATGCCAGGGTGACGGAGTCACGTTTACCGTGGCTACCTCACCGGGGGATGTGGTTTCCTGGAGTACCACTACTGCCGGTACGGCATCAGGCGGTCAGGCTAATTTCACTTTTGGTACCCCCGGTACGGAAACGATCACCGTTAACATTACTGCTGCCGGTGGCGGAACCTGTACCCAGAGTATCAACTTTGAAGTGAATGCCAAGCCTACGGCTAATTTTACCCTGTTATCTCAAGCACGCCAGTGTTACAACGGTAACTACTTCTGCTTCAAGGACAACTCCTCTCCCGGAGTGAACCGCACATTTGTCGGAGGCAACAGTAAAGCAGAATTTCTTTTCGGCGATGGAGCACAAGACTTCACCACAGGCCCCGGAGGAACGTTTTGCCACGGGTACCCGAATCCTGCCGGCGGTTGTTATACCCCTTATATCCGTGTCTTTAATGACAAGGGATGTATCGATGATTATACCGTTCCCGGAATGGTATGTGTGGTTCCCGATATCGGTGCTGACTTCAGAACCAACGCCACTACCTCTTGCGGAACTACCGTGGTGCCTATCATAAACACCAGTACGGTACCGTATAATCGCGTGAAAAAGTATTATTGGGATTTTGGTGACGGAGAAACCTATACCTCCGGAGTTAGTTCCGCTATGGACTCTTGTTACTGGAACCCTACCCATGAGTATACCAAACATGGATGTTTCAATGTCCGTTTGATCATTCAGGATGATTCCAACTGCTGGGATACCATGTACAAGCCTAGTTTTGCTTGTAACGTAAATCCTGATCTGGTTATTGAAGAAACCAATGGAAAAGACGCCCAGTGCCAGGTTGGTAACAGCTTTACCTTTACCCACAATATTGACCCACTGAACTGGCCGCTCCAGTTTCTGTGGGTATTCGATGACCCGGATTCAGGCCCCCAGAACTTTGACTTTCAGCGTTTCAAAGGCGCTCAGCACACCTTTACGAAACCGGATATTTATACCGTAACGATAACGGGAACCATTGCAGGCTGTCCCTTCTTCAGTTCCATCGATGTATTGACAAAAGGACCAGCCGCAACGATTGATGCGAAAGCAATCCCGGATATCATTGCCGACTCACAACGCCACCAGTGCCAGATCAAGGACACGGTGTATTTCAAGAACAACTCTGCCTTTAACTTCAATGACTCCAATATCCTCAACGATACTGCTACCGGCGCAGCCAGCGTGCTGAAAGAGAACAATATGGTCTTGCTGGAATATAATGACTCCGTTAAGCTCCAGGAAGAAGTGATTGAGGTATATGTATGGGACGGAGATTCTCTGGCAGTAGTGGAACTTCCGCTGACCGAACCCGCCAATATGAGTGCGATCAAACACGAGTTGGTGATGTTCAATAACTTCTTCGGTGCCTGGGGAGGTGAGCGACAGGATGATCACGTCCGGACAGTCTGGGACTTCGGTGATCAGATTGCTCCACAATGTACTACCTGGACCAAGTTCAAACAGAATATGTGGGATGCCAACGGCAAGTGGATGAACTGTAACTTCTCCCGTGACCCGAAACCCAAACACTGGTATACTCCGGGTGAAGAAGGTTGTTATACGGTAACACTTACCATGAAGGACACCACGTTCCAGAACCTTCCGGCAGAACAGTACAACTATTCCAACGGAGGAGTATTCAATGATACGGCTCGTTTTGTAGAGTATATGTCTCTGGATTCACTCTTCGACTACCCACCGGCATTCAATTCGAATGGCGATACGTTGTGGAACTACAATACTTATTGTCCAATAGAAAAAGAAGACTATATCCGGGATACGGATCCCACCAAGCGATTCTTTACCGGATTTGATACCACCTATAATAAGTGGTACCCCAACCCGAACAAACAAACAGGGGAGGAGTGCGAGGCAACAAGCACGGTGCTTCTGGCATTGGAACCACCACTTGCTGCAGGGATGAAAGTAAGACCTGGTAAAGGCGGACAGTTCTGTCTTGGGGCTAACCCGCAGATCGGGGTTTACTTCGACTGGTCAGAGACAACACCAAGTTGTACCCGTCAGTTCGTATGGATGAACTTCGACTCTCTGGCTGACCGTCTGGACAATTCCCCCAATGTATTGGATAAGTGGACTCCGCAGGACGGATTCCTGGTTAACCCCACAACTCCCTGGCCAATGGCCACTATGGGACTGCCCCAGTTCCCCAATGAGATATTCTATGATTACACAGGTATTCTTGCGGATAGCTGCGGTAACGTAACCGTTGGTCTTCGTGTCCAAAACGGATACGACCCCTATACCAAGCAACCTTGTATCGATGAGAAGTGGTACCACAATATGATCAAATACGTAAACTCGGATCCTGAGTTTACCCTGGATACGGTGTATGGCTGTAGTCCGCTTGAAGTGGAACTGACTTTCAACCGTGAATTCCATGACAGTCTTGAGTCCCTGATCATCAATGTGAATGTGGACTTCCCCGCAAATGCCACTACGGCCTTGTATGGGTATACCTATATTGACTCTGTTTACCGGGATAAATTTGATCCTGTAACGGGAGATACCATCAACTATGTACTGAGCTTCTATGTGGATGCCCTCGGTAACCTGAAGAAAATCGACTCCTTTACCTGGATTGCCGGAGAAGGTGGTCTGCAGGGTTGTGGTTCCGAATTGAAGATCAAGACAAAACGCAGGCTGACTTTTGTTAACCCTGCCCGTTACCAGATCAACACTACTGCGTTTACTACTGAGGGATGTCAAAATACCTCAAAAACACAGTACGCTGTGGTTGGATATTACAAATCATTCAAGCAGGATAAATACCTGATGTGTCGCGACGATATTGTGAAGTTTGAGGATACAGCTTTGTACCTGCTCCTTGAACCGGATCCGCTTACCGGTGCGCAATACGTTCCGTATAATTATTGGCGCGGTAATAACCGTTTCCAGGATCCTGACGGTAACCCCAGAAACCCATCTCCTTTCGATGAGAATACCCGTTACGACTTCGGTCAGACCGATACCAACGGAGTTATGTATGGTTTCAGTACCATCCGCTTTAACCCGATTCGTGTATCCTACCGGGTTCCCGGTCACTACATTGTAAGAGCGGAATACACAGACTCCGTAGGATGTAAAGACACCCTCTACTCGGAAGTGAATGTTACCGGTGTTAAAGCCAACTTCGGAAACACTGTGAATATCGGTCTCTGTAAGCCTATCGTAAACTTCTTTGATTCTTCGGTAAGTTATGATCCCTGCCGCCTGCTGTACCATTACGGTTGCGACAGTGTGATCCGCTGGATCTGGGATTTCGGAGACGGTTCTGCAATTGTGGATACCGATATCGACAACCCGGTTGCTCCGCCTATCCGTAACCCCTCACACGTTTACGATCGTTTCGGAGACTATACAGTCAAACTTATCGTACAGTCCAGAATGGGTTGTTGGGATACGCTTGAAAGAACGATCTCCATCGCGGGTCCGAGACCGAAGTTTGACTTCACCATCGACTCCATGGGTTGCGTACCCTATACGGTTTACCTGGGTAACTTCTCAATCGACGCCACTCCGGGTTCCAGCTGGACCTACCACTGGGGAGATACCTCTTCGCTGACTACCACTGAGGACTCAGTAGTGTATCATACTTACACCAAACCCGGAAAATACAAGCTGGTATTGATCCAGTCGGATATTGTACCATTGACGGGTGAACGATGCTCGGATACCTTCCCGACAAACAGGGTGATTGAGGTAACGGTGTTGCCTGAGAAGAAAGTAGATTTCATCCCGTCCAAGTTCGAAGTATGTCCGAAAGAAATTATCACCTTCCAGGACACTTCCGATACGACCTACTCTACCTTTATCTGGGATTTCGGGGACGGAACTGTTATCACGCTGGATGAATCTCAGGGTGGACGAACTGTAACACACTCCTATGCGAATGAAGGAGACTATGTAGTCCGGCTTACTCCGGATTATACCCCTGGCCCCGGAGAGCCCAAATGCCGGCAGTGGAAGTCATATGTGATCAAGGTCCGTTCTGTAAATGCCAGTTTCATTGTTGATACGACGGGTATGCCACTCTTCAAATTCACCGATCAATCAACGAACGCAGTGGAACACTGGTGGAGATTTGGGGATGGCGACAATTTCACCAAATGCCCGCAGGTGGATCCGGTGAATTGCCCGAACGCCGAACACAACTACGGTGATAATGCAGGTACATTCGATGTCTGCCTCGTTGTGAAGAGTCCGGAGGGTTGCTACGATACTGCCTGTGCAACGATTAACAATACATTCCGCACAAGTATCGATATCCCGAACGTGTTCACACCTAACGGAGACGGATTCAACGATGTCTTCAAAATCGATATCGAAGGATGGAGCGAATACAATATCAAGATATACAACCGCTTCTCCGATAAGGTCTTTGAAAGCGATGATCCGAATAACTCCTGGAACGGTAAAATGAACAATACCGGAGCAGACCTCCCCGCAGGTGTATACTACGTGATCATCACGTATAAACTCCGCGGACAAGATGAACAAACCTATAACGGTACGGTTACCTTGATACGACCGTAATAATTAAAGAAATCAATAAACGAAAAAGGCCGCCTTCGGGTGGCCTTTTTTATTGAATGCTCCCCTAACTTCGGAACATGAAATGGATGTTGGATCTCCCTTTTTCCAATCCCGGGGTGCGTATTCACCATAGTCATCCCCTGTTTTTACTGGGCTCCTGTTTCACCCAGAACGTAGGGCACCTGTTGCAGGACCATTTTTTCAATGTTCTGTCAAACCCCGGGGGAATTGTGTTCGATCCGCTTTCTGTGCGGAAGCAGCTCCGTATGATGATGGAAACGGAACCGATGGATGAAGACCGGATTTTTTGCCAGGATGAGATTTTCCATCATCCCGATTTTCATTCCGACTTATCCTCCATGAACCGGGAGGAGCTTGTGCAAAATATCCGGGAGACACTTAAGACAGGAAGGGAACAACTTCGCACTTCCCAACACCTCATACTTACTTTTGGGACTGCCTTTGCCTATCGATTTCGTTCCGATGGATACTGGGTGGCAAATTGCCATAGAGTGGCCGCTGATGCCTACGAAAAATGCCTCCTGGATCCGGAAGATCTGTTACAAAAGTATTCCGGACTTTACAGCGAGTTGAAGGCATTCAACCCCGAACTCCAACTGATTCTGACCGTCAGCCCCGTTCGTCATATCCGCGACGGATTGCTGGCGAACAACAGGTCTAAGGCCCGTCTGCTCGAATTTGTGCATGCTTTTAATGAAGCCTTTCCGGAAGTCTGGTATTTCCCATCCTACGAATGGGTAGTCGATGTGTTACGCGATTACCGGTGGTACGATGCCGATCTGGTTCATCCCAATTATGCAGCAACCCAATCGATCTTTGAAAAGTTCTGCGAGCAGGCATTGGATGAATGGACGCTCTCCCGTCTTCCCTCATTAAGAGAAATACGACTCGGACTCAACCATGTACCCCGTTTTCCGGATTCTGCGGCGCACCGGCAATTTGTAGAAAGGCTGCAAATGAAAAAGAATCGGGTTGAAACTGAGATGCCTTGGATCAAATGGTAATTTTTCCTGAAAAATGGGCAACAAATTCGATGGAAACTTCGTCTATAGGAAGTTGTGTATGTGCAAACGTATACTACTCCATTGAATTGGAACGTTAATTGGTCACCGTAGGGTGCAATACGATTTTCCTTCCAGGGTGAACCAGTAGATCTGCTCAAAAAACATCTGGCAAACCCATTCAGGCCGGTGACAGGCTCTCCCGGTCCCGGCCTGAAAGGAAGGATTCTAAGAAACTTCAAAAAACAATTCAGTACCCTGTCTCGGTAAAGCGGAATTCATACAGGCTTCTATCTTTACTTTCTCGAAGTACTTGCTGAAATCCTGGAAGTAGCTCTCCCGGTTACCACCGAAAGGAGGCCCTGTCTTTTCAAATTCCCTTCCGAATAATACCCCGGCTAGTTTGCCATTGACTTTCAACAGGCTTTTCATCTTCCGCATGTAGTCCTCCCTCATCGAAGGTTCAAGTGCACAAAAGAATGTCTGTTCCAGGATCAGATCATACGTGCCTTCGTGCCTGAAAAAATCCTCACAACAGATATTAACGGCCTTCTCGTTTTTCCAGCGTTCACGCAGGGCATCGGTCAGGGTAGGTGAAATATCCAGAACCGTTACGGAAGTAAAACCCGAATCAATCAGGTACTGGGCTTCATAAGCATTCCCGCATCCCGGTATCAGGATATCCGGATTTTTGTTATCAAGTTTATCGATCAGTGCCTTCAGAGGAGGGGAAAGTTCACCCAGATCCCAGCCTGTTTGACTGTTCTTATACCGGTCGTCCCAGTAGGTAGCATTCAGTTCGTTCATGGAAGCAAAACTATACGTTCTGTTCTTTCCCCACATCGAAGCAGGTAGGTACCGGGAGGAAGGCTGCTGAGGTCAAGCTGACCCGAACCGCTGATCCTGCTGTTCATCAATTGCCGTCCTTTCAGATCGAACACCATACATTCCACAGGTTCGGCCAGCCCGGTTTCTATCCGTACCAGACCTCTTCCGGGGTTTGGATAGATGCGCAGCTCCGTCCTGAACTCCTGAATACCCGTAATGCTTCCGTCACCATTTGGCGCTGTTGCCTGGGCAAAGGTCCCCTGACTGAGATTGGCATAGGTGCCTGTTGCCGACTGTTCCATCCTGACAGCCCTGACCCTATACATGTTATTCCCCGGTAACGGGTGCTCATCCACAAGGGTGGTGCCGGTAACCGGCGTCTCATTCACGAGGTTCCAGATTCCGAAAAGGGAATCCGACCTGTAAACATAATAGCCGGTGGTTTGAGGATCTCCGTTACCCAACCAGCTGAGAGTCACCTGATCGCCACCGGAATTCACCTGGGCATTCAGGCCGGAAGGCGGGTCAAAGACATGCAGGCGGAGAGTCGGGTCTCCCATCAGGGTTACGTGAACCCATCCGGCACCGTAACCGGGGTCAAAGGTTTCGTGTTGGTTATCGATAAAGTTGTTTTGCGTAGCCCAGGCAGAAAACCCGATCGGGTATCCCATGGACATATGCAGGAAATGCCATTGCGGCCTGCCCGCCCAAACAGAGGTCAGTCCGTATCCCGGACCCGCAATCTCTGCCCGGAGCAGGTTGTTAGGGTAGTCCCAATCGCCATGGTAACTTCCGAAAGAGGTTTGAAAAACGCTGTAGGTAGCGGTTTTGAACATCGCACTGTTCAGCTGCTTGTTGGAGGTGTAGCCCCCGGTTGAACTGGCATGACTGAATAACCATTGTTCATTACGAAGCCGGTTAATAAAAGTGTCGTTGCTGAAAAAGGTAGAATCAAGACCCATCAGGGCATAGCCATTCTGAAATCCGTTACGGCCCGGGTATTCCCCTCCCAGGGCATTCAGGGCATCGTCCACCAGCGCTTTGCGGGGAATTCTCCAGTTGTTGTTTCGGTATTGTTTGTCTTTTGTAAGATATCGTTTGTAGAGACTATCGCGCCCGAGTCCGAAGGTGCTCAGGTTGTCCAGGTAAACCCGGCCGATATGCAGCTTGTTTTCTGCAGGCAAAACGGTTTGATCCCATTTCCCATCGTTCGGGTAGTTTTTGTTTTCCGTTCGGCTTGCGGCTTCATGTGTATTGAAGTCGGTCCAGTCGGCATCGTATACCCCGTAGTAAACATCTGCCGGCCAGGCTCCCTTGTGGTCAGGGTGAGCGTCAGGGTTCAGGTTACCCGAGTAGGGGATGGGAATATCTCCGAAAAGCAATAGCGTACGGTGCCTTCCCGGATTTTGGTTGTACCAGGAGCGGACCTTATCCCGCAACCCCTGGTGGGTTTCCTGGGAGCCGGTTATTTCAATGTGCACCGACCAGCCATCACCAACCAGTTGGGCATAGTAGTCGCTAAGTTCTTCAGGTATCGATTGGTTTAATGCACTGTCAACAGCTACAAAAACTTCACCCCGGTAGTGTACGGGAGGAAGTTCGATACCCGTACAAACAAATCCATACAGAAACGTAGATCCCTGCTTGTACTGAACGAAATAATCATAAGCCTGTCCCTTTTGTACGCTGCTGTCGGTATAGCTGTAAACAAGTCCCGTTACCGTCTTGAGCTCTGTCCAGTTCCATTCTTCCGGAAGTTTGCGAAAGATCGTGTAGGAATCGGCAGTGGCAGTAGTCAGTACCGACCAATCCAGGTGTATGAGCGGAGGATTGTCTGTCTGGCTGACTTCAATAGCTACCACACGGTCGCGGGCAACCTGACCCAACAGGAAGTTTCCCGTAGTAAAAAGACATAGGGATGCGAGTAGAATTTTTTTCATAGGATTTGGTCGTCCGAAGATACAAAATCAATTGCTTGTCGCAGGAAGTCAAGGGGTTCATCCTCAAAACAGGATGAATTGTCTATTCATTCGTACGTTTGTTCTGCCATTGTTTATTTTCGACCTACCATGATGAAGAAGCGAATACTGCCAGGTATGCTGATGCTGATCCCGGTTTTTGCCAACCCCGTTCTGGCGCAAGAGAAGCCCTATTTTCAACAAGAAGTCAATTACAAGATTGAGGTAACCCTTGATGACGAAAAACACATGCTCACCGCCAAAGAAGAAATTGAGTATGTCAACAAATCGCCGGATACCCTGAAGGTGTTGTACTTCCATCTCTGGCCCAATGGCTATAAGAATAAAAACACAGCCCTTGCCCGGCAGTTTGTGCGGAATAACTCCACCAGCTTCCGTTATGCCGATGATACTTCCAAAGGCTGGATTGACCAGCTGGATTTCCGGCAAAACGGCCAGACCGTGCAGTGGGTATACGATCCGGAGCATATTGACATTTGCCTGCTCAAGCTGAATACGCCGCTTCCTCCGGGTGGACGTACCCGGATCAGTACCCCGTTCCGGGTGAAACTTCCTGGTGATTTCAGCCGATTGGGTCATGTCGGAAAATCTTACCAGATCTCCCAGTGGTATCCGAAACCGGCTGTTTATGACCGGGAAGGATGGCATGCCATGCCTTACCTCAACCAGGGAGAATTCTTCTCCGAATTCGGGAGTTATGAAGTGAAGATCACCCTGGGCGCCATGTACAGAGTGGCCGCAACAGGGCAATTGCAGGAACAGGAAGAAAAAGACTGGCTGAAGGCGCTCTCCGAATACCTCAATATTCAGGAGAAAGGAGAACGTTTGCCGGCGGATGAACCCCGGCTGGGTAAAACCAAGACGATTACCTTCAAACAAGACCGTGTCCACGACTTTGCCTGGTTCTGTTCCGAGTCCTATGTAGTGCGCAAAAGTGAGATCAGCCTTCCCTCCGGGAGAAAGGTAGCTACCTGGGCATTCTTCGAACCAAGGAAGGAAACACCCTGGAAAAAAGCCACCGAGTACCTGGATGAAGCTATCCTCCACTATTCGCGTTGGGTGGGAGAGTATCCATACCCTGCAGCCACAGCCGTGCAAGGCGCTTTATCGGCCGGCGGAGGTATGGAATACCCCATGGTTACCGTAATCTCCGCAGGTGGAAGCCCAATGATGCTCGATAATGTGATTACCCATGAAATCGGGCATAACTGGTTCTACGGTATTCTGGCCAGTAACGAACGGGAGCATGCCTGGATGGACGAAGGCTTCAATTCCTATATCGAAGAAAGGTATATGAATGAGCGATACCCGGAACGAACCATGCGGGAAGAAATCGGGGTTCCCCCGGTTGGACCTTTCAAAGGTTTGGGTATTCACTGGTACAGCTACCTGTCGTCTACCATTCATGCCAGCTATAATTACCAATACCCCATCAATACTCCATCGGTTGAGTTACCGTCCATCCAATATGGGTTGCTTTCCTACAAGAGAACAGCCCTACTGCTGAATTACCTGGCAGACTACCTTGGCCAACAGAAATTCGATTCCTGCATGCATGCCTATTTCGATACCTGGAAATTCCGGCATCCGTCACCGGCCGATGTGCAGAAGGTGTTTGAGGAAACCTCCGGGAAAAAACTCGACTGGTTCTTTCTAACCTTATTCAATACCGAAAAGCAGGTAGAGTATGCGCTGACTTCCATCCACAAGGAAGGAGACCAGTACAGGGTGAAGGTGAAGAACCGCGGACAAGTCATTGCCCCTTATCCCATTCAACTGGTTAGTGAAGGTAAGGTTGTCGGGACTTACTGGTTCGAAGGTCATGAAGGAAGCAGGGAACAATCCATACCCTACCGTGAATGCGACAAGCTGGTGCTTGATCGCGATTACCATACCCCAGACCTGAACCTCCGGAACAATAGCCTCAAGACAAGCGGACTGTTCAAACGGTCGGAACCCCTGCAGGTGTCACTCCTTACCGGCGTCACCCAAAATTCGAAATCTCAGTTGCACTGGTTCCCGTCCCTGGGTTACAATACCCGTGACCAGTTTATGCTGGGGCTCGGCTTTCATAATCAGGATATACAGGGCAAACGATTCAATTACCTGCTGATGCCCATGTATTCATTCGGTGACAATACGCTGGCAGGGAATTTCCTGCTCAAATACGACTGGTACCTGCATGACAGGGCATTGAAAAAAATCCGCCTGATTACCCAGTACAAGCGCTTTGCTGGCTATGATAAGGTAGAGCCCAGCCTCAACTTTCTGTTCCGTACAAAGGGTTATGCCATTCGAAAACATTGGCTGTCTTTGTCGTATGGATGGATCAGCGATCGCACCGGAACAATGCAATTCCCGCAACAATACGGGCTGAGTCGTATCCGTTACCAGCAATCCCGGAAAAACGGATTGCATGACGAAGAAACCCGGATCAGTGTGAGTTATGTAACCGATGCAGACAGCCTGGAACACCTTCGTCTGGAGCTGGCCCATAGCCGGGTGGACCGGATTGGAAGGAAGGACAGGCTGGTTACCCGGTTTTATGCCGGTTTTGCGAATAAGAACGGAGGACCCTATTTCTCCCTGTATTCCGCTTCAAGCACGGATATCGGCCGCGATTACTACCTTTTTGACCGGGTGGGCAACGCTCAGTTCGGCTGGGTAGGTAAACAGCAGGCGTTGCGCGACCAGGGCGGGTTTACCGCAGCCAATCTCTTCGACGGGAGCATGTTGTTAAGTGCCAATGTAGAGTACCGCAGAAAGGGAATATTTCTCCACCCTTATGTGCACGGGCTGGTTGTTAATTCTGACGTTTACTACGAAACCGGATTCGGGCTTAACCTCGGATTGCTGAATATCTACCTGCCGGTGGCCAGCAATGTGTATACCGAGAATAACCTGCCCACCAATTTCGAAAACTGGATAAACAGTGTTCGTTTTACGCTGAGCTACAATTTCAGCAGCCTCTACAATCAATTGGAGATCCACTGATCACTGAATCAGAATAAAACCTCCCCACATCCAGGGGTCGTAGATTTGACTCATATCGCGCTGGGCATGGTTGAAAGCCGTGCCCAGTGCTTCACCCGAAAACCAGTAGCTGTAAAAGCGTTTCATAAACTGCGAAGTAGCCTCATCCGGTACTTCCCAAAGACTGGTGATGATGAAGTTTGCACCGGCCAGTTTGAAGGCCCGGTTCAATCCATAAACTCCTTCATAGCCGAGTATCTCTCCGAGTCCCGTTTCACAGGCCGATAGCGTCACTAACCGGATTCCCTGCAAATCCAGAGAGGCGATTTCGCTTCCGGTCAGAATGCCGTCATCCGGTCCGGCGGGTCGCACTCCGGTCCATCCGGCATTTCCTCCGCTCAGAACCAGCCCGGCATCCGCCATCGGGTTGTGCATGAAGTTCGCATTTCCTTCTCCCGAGGTATTGATATCCGGACGGTAGTATCCATGGGTAGCCAGGTGCAGCACAAACGGAGGCCTGTTACCGAGCGTCCGCATGGTCCATTCACCGAAAGCGGTATCCGTATACAATTCGCTTTTCAGGTTGTGCTTTTGCGCAACTTCTCCGATGCTGTTCACTTCTTCCAGCGTGCCCGGAAGGTAACTCCAGGGTTTGCGCAGAGTATTGCCGGAAAGGTTCCGGTTTTCCCGGTCGGTGAAGGCATTAAAATTCATACCGCCAGCCAGAACCATACGTTCCTCCGGGTCCATATTCAGATCGCGGGTTTCCAGGAGCCCGGCAGGGTGGGCGATCACCCGAATATCGTGCCGGTTGATGAGGTATTCTTGTCCGTCATACAAAGCGGAAAAAGCAATTTTATTCAGCTGCCCTACAGGCGACAGGTACAGTCTCCGGTAGGATTTGCTTTGACTTTCCAGCTGTTCCCAAACCAGGGAATACAACCCGCTGTTGTCCTGGCTTCCGCCGGCATAACCGGCACCTCTCCGGGCATACAATTCCTGGATATGCCGGTTAACCCCTTCGGTTTCGTCCAGCTTCAGCCTGGCCCGGATAGCCGGCTCATCACCGATGTCTACAAGTACCGGGTCCTTACCGGAACTGACACAGATGGCCGCGTAGCGGTAGAAGGAGTCTTCCTCGGTACGAACAAACTGGATGTACATTTCGTCTTCTTCCAGCGATTGTTGCAGGGCACGGTAGGAGGTGGTCCTGGCCGATTCCCTGAGGAAACTCGAAAAGCCCTTTTGGGCGAGCAGTAACTCGTAATGAGCAATTGAATCATTCAGCCTTCGCAGAACGGGGTCTTCCAATCCGGAGAATCCGGGCATGCCGTCGCTTTTCTTTTTACGGAACCCATTGAGCCGGGTCCGCAAGCCGATTACTTCCGGGTCTTCCGATTCCGAAGCGAATCGACGGAGATAGCTGCTGCTATTCAGGGATATCCCCCGGATGAAGTTCTCCCTTTCCAGGAGTTTTTTTAGGTAGGATGGATCTCCGGGAGCGAGCTTTATACAAATCGCTGAGTACAACTGGAAGGGTTCTGTCCAGTTCCTCACAAAAAGATCACGTTCGTTTTCCTGCAGGTAGAGGAAGTTGTCTTCGATAAATTGGGTATGGATGTCCAGGGCCTTTTCTGCGAGCCGGAAGGCTTCCGCATGCTGCCCCCGTTTGAAC
>CAXPEB010000041.1:0-11921 GCA_964215915.1 Bacteroidia bacterium | reverse complement strand
TTTACTTCGGTGGATAGAGGTCATGTTTGCCGATTTAAAGGGTCGTATCTTCAAATCTAATCAAACACACTCTGTCCACTTTCTAATTTACCGGACAGCAGTGATCGTCCATGGTCCATGGTCCATCGTCCTCAATTCACACTGATCATTCTTTTTGCTTCCGGGATCATCCGGTTGTACTTGTTGCGGTACTCCAGCGGAGTTAGCCCGGTGAGGCGTTTGAACAAGGTTCGGAAGGCTTTGGTATCGGTATATCCAACATCAAACATCACCTCATTGATATTCTTTCGGGTAGCTTCGAAACTACGCTTGGCGGCTTCAATTTTGAGTCGTTGGAGGTATTCGAGTACGGTATTGGAAGTGGCTTGTTTGAAGCGTCTTTCGAATGAGCGGCGGCTCATGGCAAAACGATCGGCGAGCTCATCCACCGAGACTTTTTCGGTGAAGTTGGCTTCCAGGAATTCCTGTGCCTGCCGTATTTCCTCGTCGCGGTGGTTCTTTTGTCCCTGGAACATGGCAAAAGCCGATTGGTTTTCCCGGTCGATGTCGATAGCAAAATATTTGGCGGCAAGGATGGCAATATCGCGGTTGGTGTATTTTTCCAGCAGGTGTAACAACAGGTTCCAGTAACTGTTGGCTCCGCCGCTGGAGTAGATGCGGTGTTCTTCGGTAATAATATGTCCTTCCACCATTTCTACCGTGGGAAATTTCTCCCGGAATTCGTTGTAATACGCCCAGTGGGTGGAACACTTTTTACCATCAAGCAATCCTGTATCCGCCAGCAAAAAGGCTCCTACGCACAGGCTGGCCAGTTCGGTGCCCTTATGGTATTCGGAGATCAGCCATTCCCGCGCGTCCCGGTTAAGTTCGAGCGCGTGGCTCATGTCGCCGAACAGGGCAGGGATCACAATCAGGTCGCTGGGGCCGGCATCTGCAAAGGTGTGGTCGGCATGTACGGAAAAGGCTCCGTCGTGCAGGCGAATTTCATTTTGAGCACCTACCAGCTTTACCTCGAATAGGGGATCCATGCCACTGGCCTGCAAGAACTGGTTGGCTGCCGTGAACAGGTAGCGCGGGTCGGCTACGGCTTCCATCACGCAGGATTCCGGAACCAGGATAGAGACACGTTTCATCCATTCAAAACTAATCCAAATGCTTGTCGGGATCAACCCCCGAGAGTGTCGTTTCTGCACCCGTTAAGGGTAGCATACAACCTTCAACTTTGTACCATGATTACATTCAAAGGAAGCGAACAGGTATATCCATACCTCACCTTTAATGGCAATTGCAAGGAGGCAATGGAATTCTACCGGTCCTGCCTGGGTGGCAAACTCGACCTTCAGCAGGTGAAAGATTCTCCTTTGTCTGCGGAGCTGCCGGAAACCATGCAGTCGAGGATACTGCATGCCAACCTGCAGCTGGGACAGGCCGCCATAATGGGTTCGGACATGACGCCGGATTCTGGGCTGCAGAAAGGGAATTCGGTATCCATCGTTTTCTATTGCCGGAGTGAAGCCGAGATAGAGGAACTCTATGCGCTTCTTTCGGAAGGCGGTTCCGCGACACATCCTGTCGAACGGACCTTCTGGGGTGCTTCTTTCGGCGGGTTGACAGACCGTTTCGGGAACCACTGGCTACTCCACTATCATACGAAAAATCCATAAACCTATGAAAACAATAAAACTGACTTACTGGATCTGTACTGCGGTGATCTTCCTTTGGGAGGGATTGATGCCGGCTCTTACTTCTCACACCGAACTAGCGGTGGAATCCATCCGTTCGCTCGGCTACCCGGACTATTTCCGGCAGATGCTAACGGTATTCAAAGTAACCGGTGCCATCGTGCTGCTCCTGCCTTTTTTTCATCGGAGGATCAAAGAATGGGCCTATGCCGGCTTCGGATTCGTGTTTATTTCGGCCTTCATTTCACACCTGGCAACAAGCGGTTGGACCCCTAATTTGGTCCTTCCACCGATTCTCTTCGCCGTTTTGTTTTTCTCCTATAGAGCCTGGTATAAATTGTACCCGCAAACGGATGAACCATGAAAGAACTACATATTCAGCGCGACTTTCCTTGTAGCAGGGAAACCCTGTTCTCAGCATGGAAAGAGCAGGAAAAGCTGGCCAGGTGGTGGGGACCTGCGGAGACCGGACTGGAGGTTCTGGCTTATGAGTTTGCCACAGACGGGATGCTCCATTATGCTCTGGTTCCGGAGAGTGGTCCGGCTACCTATGGCCGTTTTGTGTACCAGGAGATTTGTAGTCCGGAACTGCTGGTTTTTGTCAATTCTTTTTCCGACCGGGATGCAGGGTTGACGCGGGCACCTTTCGATAAGAACTGGCCCCTGAAGATGCTGAACGAACTGACTTTTTCGGAGATTGCCGGTGGCTGTCGTATGGATCTTACCAGTTTCCCTATTGAGGCTAATGAGCAGGAGCACTTCGTTTTTTCTGAGAATCTGATCAATATGGAAACCGGATACGGAGCAACCTTCGATCGTTTATTCGAAATGGTTTCCGATGAGCAGAACGGTCGGGTATTAGCCTTTCAAAAATAGGAATAGGTTTTTTTGTTCCCGGATGATGAGGGAAGGATTGGTTGGCGGTAAAGTGATATAAATCACATTTTATTCGCAAACCCATTCTTAGTTTTGCTACTCTGTTAACAGAATTAGTAAACTGACCTATGAAGAACACGCGTATTTTAGGCATCCTGGGATTTGGCAGTCTTCTGGCGCTTTGGGGTGCCTGTGGAAATGCTTCCCGGGAAGAAGGACAGAAGGAAGAAGACAAAACAGACTCTACCGAAATACAGCTTCATCAGCGGGCCAGTGCCATTTTTAAAGTACTTCCGGAAGCAACGGTCAATGCAGAGCAGGCTGCCCTGGGTAAGAAACTGTATTTCGAAACTGCCCTCAGTATTAATAAGCAACTAAGCTGCAATTCCTGTCACATGCTCAACCAATACGGGGTAGACAACCTGCCTACTTCACCGGGTCATGAAGGAAAGAACGGGGAACGGAACAGTCCGACCGTATACAATGCCTGGTTCCATATCTCTCAGTTCTGGGACGGTCGTGCGGCAGACCTTACCGAGCAGGCCAAAGGCCCTATCCTGAATCCGGTGGAAATGGGTATGCCCGACGAGGCCACTGCCGTAAAACGCATCAAAGCCATGGAAGAATATACCTCCATGTTTGCTTCGGCATTTCCAGGTGAAAAAGACCCGTACTCGTACCACAATATTGCTACTGCCATTGCCGAGTTCGAGAAGACATTGCGCACCCCCTCGCCATTTGACGCTTACCTGGCCGGTGATATTAATGCCATGACTCCCGACCAGAAGCAGGGAATGAAGTTGTTTATCGACAAGGCCTGTATCACTTGCCATATGGGACCCGGATTAGGTGGAGGACTTTACCAGAAATTCGGTCTGGTAAAAGGCCCTTACTGGGAATACACCCATTCAGCCAAACCCGACAAAGGCAGGGCAGAAATTACCGGGAACGAGGGAGAAGCGTATTTCTTCAAAGTGCCTTCATTGAGAAATGTGGCCAAAACAAGCCCGTATTTTCATGACGGATCTGTTGCAGACCTGAACGAAGCGGTGAAAATTATGGGGATCACCCAATTGGGACAAGAACTTACGGATGAAGAAGTAAATGCCATCGTGGCCTTTCTAGGGTCGCTTACCGGCGAACTCCCTGCCGAATACGCAAAAACAAGTGCTTTAAAACAATAAAAAATATACCGAACACCATGAAACTGACCTATCTGAGTGCTATTGCCGCAACATTGATGCTGGCTTCCTGTGTTTCCAACCAGGACAAAAAAGACGACAACAAAGAAGCAGAGACCACCCAACAACAGGAAGCTCCCCAGGAGCCTGAAAAAAAGGAAGTGGTGGAACTGACCATCACGGCCAACGACCAAATGCAATTCGATAAGAAAACCCTGGAAGTAAAGGCCGGATCGCATGTGAAACTGACTCTGAAAAATATTGGGGAAATGCCTAAAGAATCCATGGGTCATAACTGGACCCTTCTGGAAAATGGTGTGGATCTGGTACAGTACGCTACTGCGGCTATGAATGCCAAAGACAACGACTACCAGCCTGCCGACCGCTACGCCGATGTAATCACCAAAACCAAACTGCTGGGTCCGGGGGAAAGCGAAACCATTGAGTTCGACGCCCCGGCTGCCGGAACTTACAAATTCCTCTGCACCTTTCCCGGTCACTACGGGACTATGCAGGGCGACTTTATTGTAAAGTAAGAAACAGAGGGTAGATTCTTAAGAGCCATTCTCCTGCGGGGGAGTGGCTTTTTTGTTGGTTTTGGATTCTCCCTGTCATTTCGATTTCTATGACACTTGCAAGTTTTCACAAAGTACCTGGTTTTGGCATTTTGCCCTTGGCCCCATGTCATCCTAAGCAATGTCGAAAGGAGACGACTTTTCTTTGCCAAAATTCCAGGATTAGTAATTTCCATCGTCCATCGTCCATCGTCCATCGTCCATCGTCCATCGTCCATCATCCATCGTCCATAAAGGAAAAGCCAACTTGCAACTTCAGCCGGGGAAGTTGAAATTCGAATGTTTGCCGGTAAGTTCCGGTTCGGAATTATCCAAATTATGTCCAACACCTCTCTTATTATCGAAGAACGATCCCGGGATATTGGCGATTTCCTGGTGGGACGGCTGCTTCCTTTCCGGAAGAAAAGAATGGTAGGCCCCTTCATTTTTATCGACCATATGGGGCCCATAGAAACCGGAGAAGGTCATTATTTTGATATCGATCAGCATCCGCATGCAGGCCTCTCCACGCTCACCTATCTGTTTGAAGGGGAAATTGTCCATGAAGATGGCACGGGCAGTTATCAGCGCATCACTCCGGGATCGGTGAACTGGATGACCGCCGGAAAAGGAGTCACCCATACCGAGCGTACTCCCCCCGATCTCCGTGATGGACGTAAACTGCGGATGCACGGTTATCAGATTTGGGTGGCCCTGCCCCGGGAAAAGGAAGAAATGGATCCGGAATTTCACCACGTGGCTGCCGGAGAATTACCCAGCTGGTCAGAAGACGGAACGGATTTTATCCTTGTGGCGGGAGAAGCATTTGGCCGCCACTCGCCGGTACCCGTACATTCCAATCTCTTTATGATCGACGTGCAAAACAGGCAGGAAAGCCTGCTCGACCTTGCCGGACAGGTAAAAGGGGAGATAGGCATCTGCATTGTAAAAGGCGCGATAGAAGCCTGTGGAGAGAGAGTGGAAGCCGGGAATATGCTCGTTTCGAAGGCAGAGGACTCCTGCAAGGTGAAACTGGCTGCAGGTTCGCACCTGCTTCTTTTTGGCGGAGAACCCTTTGAGGAAGAGCGCTATATCGACTGGAATTTTGTGTCGAGCGATAAAGAGAAGCTTAAGACGTTGAAAGAAGCCTGGATCAGCCGGACTTTTCCCATGATGGACCGGGACCAGACTTATATTCCCTATCCCGGTCATTAAGCGGTTATTCGGGTATCGGAACTGCAACCCGAAAAGTTTGTTCACTGCAGGATCACCCTCTCCGTATACCGGGTATGCTCACCTTGTAAAATCAGGTAGTAAATGCCCGCCGGAAGCATCGATACATCCAGCTCGAAGCGATCTTTCTGACCTGTTTGCCGGAGGCAGGTTTTTCCCAGGGCATCCAGCAAAAGAATCTCCCGGGTTTTGTCTTCGGTTAGCCCGGTAACGAATAGCTGCTTATCGGCCGGGTTGGGATAAACCACCGGAATAACGGTTTCCGGGGAGGAAGGCGCGTCAAGAGTCAGGTCATCTTCAAGTATGGATTTCAGGGTGTAAAAGCGCCATCGGTTGATCCGGCTATGCGTAAGGTTATGGGAGAATGTCAGTACGCCATAGCTGGTATAGGTTTGTCCGTTTTGTACCTTGATGAGAGAACTGCCACTTTCGCCGGGTATGCCATTGGTATTGTAAATTCCTACATAATAGGGGTTTGCCAGATCCGCTTCCCCGAAATTGTAGTAGAGGCTGTCGCCATCGTATTCATTGGAGTCAAGCGATAGAATAGTGGTGGCAGGGTAGGAGAATTTATAAAAAATTCCTTCCAGCAGTAAGGTGTCATTTTCTTCGAATCCAATCCCGATCCAGCCCGTACGTTTTCCCGGTTCTCCTTCCAGTTCCAGAAGGGCCTGGTCTTCCCCAGCCATCGACCAGTCGCGGAAGAAGTAAACCTTATTGACTCTAACCCTTGGGAAATCAGGATTGGGTACCCCGTTATCGTAAACGGGGTATATGGCCAATGAATCGAAGTCGCGGAGGGTATTCTGCATGGATTCGGCCACACAATGCGCAGCAGAAAGGACATGTCTGCCGCTCACCATGCTCCCGGAACAGAGGGCTTCCTCTTCTCCGGCCCGGTATTGAACGATCTTAACGGTTGTGCGAATGGGGAAACCGGTCAGGTCGTATTCGGATGCCGCACGTTTCTTTTTGCTGAAGCGACTGCCGGGAAATATCCCGTCGTTAGGAGGCAGACTATCCAGGGAAAGAAAGGTGTTATTATAGGTCCCTGTATGGAAAGGGGTATGATCGCGAAGAACCGTGCTGTCGCCAGTCACCGGTAGGATAGAGTCAAGTGTTCCCTGCTCCAGGTCATAAACCAATACCGGTTTGGCTTGTCCGTATGATGCCGGATGTGAAAGCAGAATTAAGGTAAGGACAAAGAGTTTGTGCATCGAATCACTAACGTCATCGGATTGTAAATATTCTGGTCAAGTCCCGGGGAGCATAACAAAATCCATACACGAACATCCCGATTTCTTTTTTTAAGCAGTGAAGCCGACTTCCTGAAAGTTCCTGCAAATGTGTATCTTTCATATGCCGAAACACAATGAAAGGGGCCCTGATATGGATGGCGTTGCTGTTGCCGATAGGGGTTTTGGCGCAGGATATCCGCGGTACGGCAGCAACCAAGCAGGTAGGAGGAGCAGACCGCCTGTATTTTCGCGAAGGAACTTCCTTCCCGCGTTACCTGCACTATGCCGATGCCCTTGAATGGGACGAGCGGAAAGCCCGGAACTACCTTTCAGAAGTTCCCGGGTTCAGTGATGAGCACCGCCTGGAGAAAGTACAGGAGCTTACCGGCCCGCTTCACGACAAGCATTTTCGTTATCGGGTTCTATACCGGGACGCCGAGATCGATGGGGCCGACATTACCTTTCATACGCAACATGGAAAACTGACGGCCATTTCGGGATTCATTCCGGTAATAGAAAGCACAGAACAGGCCGAGATCAGTCCGGAGCAGGCAATCACGATGGCGATATCCGCCCGGGAAGGTCATTATGCCTGGGAATCGGAATGGGAGGAGCAACAGCTGAAAATCATGATGGATGATAGCACGGCAAGCTATTATCCCAAAGCGGAGCTCGTCTGGTTCCCGTCAAATGGTAACAGCAGTTCCGGATGGGTGTTGTGTTACCGTCTGCGGATTTTTTCCCTGGAGCCGTTGTTTCATGAACAGGTTTACCTGAACGCAACAGACGGCAGTCTGGTCTATTCCGAAAACCTTATCCATGACATCAATGTATTCGGTACGGCAGTCACCCGTTTTTCCGGCACGCGGCAAATCCGTACCGATAGCATGAGCAACGGACTCTATCGCTTACGAGACAGCAGCCTGGGAGCCAAAATCATCACCCTTGACCTGAACCGGACTACCCAGTATGCTAATGGAGTTGACTTCATAGACAGCAACAACTACTGGAATAATGTCGATACCAATTTCGACGAGGTAGCCACGGATGCCCACTGGGGAGCCGAGGTTACCTACCACTATTTCAAAGACTATTTCGGAAGAAACAGCTACGACAACCAGAACGCCGCAATCTATAGCTATGTGCATTATGGCAATAAGTACAACAATGCTTTTTGGAATGGCTATTCCATGACCTATGGCGACGGTAACGGAACCAGTTATAATCCCTTTACTGCCCTGGATGTCTGTGGGCATGAGATCGGGCATGCAGTGACCACGTACACGGCCAACCTAATCTATCAGAACGAGAGCGGAGCTTTGAATGAATCCTTTTCGGATATCTTCGGCAATTCCATCGAAGCCCTGTACCGTACTCCTCATACCTGGAAGATCGGAGAAGATCTTACGGTTAGCGGGAACGGCTTGCGCAATATGCAGAATCCCAAGACCCACGGTGATCCGCGTACCTATATGGGGCAATACTGGTATTCAGGTAGTGGCGACAATGGCGGAGTACATACCAACAGTGGGGTGCAAAATTATTGGTACTACCTGCTATGTCAGGGAGGATCGGGAATCAATGACAACAACGATACCTTCCAGGTCGATAGCCTGGGTATGCTCAAAGCCCAACAGATTGCTTACCGAAGCCTGAGTGTTTACCTCAGCCGCTTCAGCGACTATACGGATGCCCGCTATTTCTCTCTCATAGCGGTGGCTGACCTTTATGGCACCTGCTCTCCGGAGGTGATCACCACTACCAATGCCTGGTATGCCGCAGGGGTGGGCGATGAATTCGACAGCACTTTTGTGGAAGCGGCCTTTCAGTCTGGGGATTTCTTCTGTTTTGCTCCCCAGCAAGTGGCCTTCATCAATACTTCCGTGAATGCCGATTCCTTTGTCTGGGACTTTGGCGACGGGCAAACCGATACCGCCACGCACCCCGTCCATACCTACAACGGCTACGGCTTTTTTAATGTCACCCTGCAGGCGTATAACTGCTTTGGTTTTGGTGCGGATACCCTGCTCAGGCTGGATCACTTGCTGATCGATTCGACGGCAGATATCTGCCACGCCTTGCTGATGCCCGATACGGGAACCCAGGTGGTGGAATTCTGCAAAGGCTTTATTTATGATGCCGGAGGTGAATATGTCTATCCCGATCTCAGCGAGCAGTTCCTGGTGATCCATACCCCGGCTGCCGACTCCATTGCCCTGCGTTTCGAGGAATTCGGGTATGAGAATAACTACGACTACCTCTACCTGTACGAAGGGGCTGGAACGGGCGGTACCCTCGTGGGAAAATATACGGGGGCTTCCAAACCCAATTCGGGTAATCTTTTTTATGTGCCCGGAAATACCCTGACCCTTAGGCACAGTAGTGATCCAGCTGTAGTGGATATCGGTTTCAAACTTTATTACGAAGGTATCCGGCAGGGAGTGAGCATACAGGCCCCTCCCGATACGCTTGCTTGCCGGGGCGATAGCCTCCTTTTGTCGGTGTCACCGGTAGGACCCGACACCACTTCCCTGGTGGTTTATTGGATCGATTCCCTAAGTGGGGCAGTTCTTTCCCAGGGGCCTGACATCCTGCTAGCGCCACTACAGGATACCCGCTACGGAGTGGTGGTGCTGGATGCCTGCAATCTGCAAACCGATACAGCCTGGTTTGGAATCGTATTGCGCGACTCCCTGTCGCTGGATTTGACTTCAGACACCACTATTTGTCACCTGCAACAGCTGAACCTTGCCCCTGTTGCAAGTGGCGGTTTGGCTTCCGGACACCAGGTGAATTGGCCGGAGCTTGGGCTCAGCGGATTGACCGTCAATGCGTCATTTGCTTCCGATACCCTGATCCATGCCGTCCTGCAGGACGGCTGTACCCTGCTTTCCGATACCGCTTCGATTTCTATAAAGATCCGGGCACCGCTTTCCCTTCAGCTTACCGGTGATTCGGTGATCTGTCCCGGTGACCCGTCGGCAGTAAGTGCCGGTGTATCCGGCGGGGATAGTACCACCTATGAAATGTATTGGCAGGGAACACGCACCGATTCCCTGGTATACCACAACCCTGCAGGTTTCCTGGGCTGGGTGAGGGCCGAACTCCGTGATGGATGTTCTCTGCTACCCGCAACGGACAGCCTTTTTGTACGATCCGTGCCGTCCATACAGTATGTCAAGCCTGCGGATACCCTGATGTGCCTTGGACAGAGCGTATCACTCGGCCTGAGTGTAAGAGCCGCTGACTTTGCAAGTTTGACCGTTCAATGGGACAGCCACCCGTTGCAGGATAGCACCGTTAGTGTCCAGCCCGTGGTGACTGGCTATTATCCCTTTTCAATTGCTGATCGTTGCATGACAGTTCGCGACAGTGTTCAGGTAAGTTTGCGGCCGGAACTAAAGCTCAATCCGATGGCGGATACCCTTATCTGCGACGGAGAAAACCTTAGCCGGCACCTGCACGCGCAGGGCGGAGACAGCCTCAATTATACATTCCTCTGGGACGACGGATACATCGGAAGTAGTCGTAGCTGGGCACCTCTCTCAAGCACACAATACCAGGTTAAAGTGGAAGACGGTTGTTCTTTGCCGGATTCCATTGTTTTCGGGGTAGTCCTTCGTGCTCCTCTGAGTGTAAGCCTGGGTACCGATACCAGCCAAAAATGTCCCGCAAATGCCCTGACCTTTACGGCACAGGCCGGAGGAGGATTCAGTCCGCAGTACCGGTACGCCTGGATGAATAATGTGCCGGGGGTAGTTAACAAAATGACCTATGGAGCGGATCATAATGGCTGGATCCGGGTGGAGCTGAGCGACGGATGTTCTCAGTCAGTCAGGGATTCTTTTTTCCTGAACATCGAACTACCGGAGATCAGCACGATTCAGGTGAACGATACCCTGCTTTGTCTGGGTGGTGCTACCACACTGAAGGTTTCAGGAACATTTGACTCTGTATTATGGAAGTTCAGTGACGGCAACACCATTCCCGGGCCGAACGTGTTTCTGGCTTTCCCTACCTTAGGCACCCATAGCCTTACGCTACAGGCCAAGAGTGCGGAGGGCTGTACGTTTGACTCCATCACGGATATCCGAATCCACGTAGTGCCAAGGGCTGTGGCAAGCCTGATCATTGACGATAAATCCATTGAGCTTGGAGAAGAGTCTTTGTTGGCCGTATCCGGGCAAACCAATGTAACCGATTGGTTATGGGAAATATCGGACGGTAGTACGTATACCGGCTCCACGCTGAATCATACCTTTACCGATACCGGTCAATACATTGTGCGTCTTCAGGTACGTGATGTGGCCGATTGTACGGATGAGACCTATGATACGGTTACGGTCTTTGTCCCGGGAGAAGTATGGCTACCCAACTGTTTTACGATTAACAAGGACGATCTGCATGAAACCTGGTCGCCGGTAACCACGGGTATGGATCGCTATTCACTGAAGATATACGATCGCTGGGGGAGCCTGGTTTTTGAATGCAATAGTGGAGAGGGCTGTGTCTGGGATGGAACCGATCAAAAGGGAAGGGCCTTGCCCTCCGGACTGTACCTGGTGACCTTCCGGGGGTTCAGCCGGCAGGGAGAAAGGCTGGAAGCCCGGGAAACCGTTATGCTGATGAGGTAAAGCTATACTGCCGGAAATCTCAACTTGGTTTATACCGGATATGGAAGCCATTGTGCCTGTTTATGTTGTTACGGACTCACGTATTATTTCATCAAACAGCATTATGAAGGGTTGAAAAAAGTCAGGGCGGTGATGATCAACGGGAATCCGGAAACCCGAAAAATGCTGAAAGCTTACTAGGAGTTGTAACCTGTTTTGTGTTTGTGCATTCGGAAGCCGAAACGGTTCATCGGGCAACTGAAACACAATCGCATCAATGGGAATCAAAATGTTTTTTCGATAGTTGTAGTCTAACAGGTAAAAATTAGTAGTCTAACAAAGTTGTTAGGTGTCAACTACGACCAGTCTGCATGACGGACATCCGTGGTTCATCCGTAAACCCGGATGACCGTCGCAGGCTTTTCCATTTAAACTGATAACTGCTCTCGTTTATAATGAAGGCCGCTTCTCTGAAGCGGCTTTTTTTGTATCCAAGAGGGCATCCCGACTGACTACATAGGGAGCAAGTCAAAAAGTTGTGGGG
>CAXPEB010000040.1:0-11149 GCA_964215915.1 Bacteroidia bacterium | reverse complement strand
TGGCAAGATATATAAAGTGATTACCTACCTGAGGTCAGGAGTGAAGAACTACGAAATTGATGTGAGAGACGGAAAGCGTAATGGCAAAGAAGTGATTTTTAATGCTGATGGGGCTGTTAAGTCTACTCGATACTATGTTGATGATAAACTATTTGGTTTTGGCGTTACGTATAACGAGGATGGTTCAATTTACAGAGTTTTTGAGTATAGAAATGATTCTTTGATCAATGAGTGGCTTTGTGACTAGCAGTTCAAGCTATCCTCTATATTAAAAATACAGTAGGTGAAATTTTCATCAATTATTATTGCAAATCCTTGATTAACTGAATATTTTATACAATTCAAGGGTATTCTTTCTCGGAAGTTATGAAGTGAAGCCAGATAGATAATGTGATTTTACCTGGGATCGTATTAGTTCCCCAAAAAACTCAAACCAAAATAAACGACCTTCAACCGCCACCCAACAAGTAGCTCACCCCAACCGAAAGATTCAGTCCCCGGTGCCATACCTCGCTGTTGGCAAAATAGGCGGAGTTGGTAAAGGAGGTCAGGCTATGCCGGTAAGCCAGCGAAGCAAGCAGCCAATAACGACCCTTCCATACATAAGCTCCTCCGATTTCGGCAAGCCCGGCAAAATCAAAGCGGTTTACCTGAGAAGTAACATCAAATACCATCGTGGCTTCACCGTTCTGCCGGAATACCGGAGTGATAGTCTTAGCCTGTGCCAGGAAAGCAGGGATCACCCCAAGATTGACAAATCCGCGGAGCCGGTTCCCGAAATAGACCCCGCCTTTTAGCGGAAGAGAAAGGTAGTCGTACTGGTAACGAACAGCATGTTTATCCCCGATCCGTTGTCCGGTCTCATCAGTAAAGACCATGTCGAGTAAGAAACCCCGCTGGGAATAGTTTAACCCCGTTCCCAGTGAAAAACGATTTGCAAAAAGAAAGGTATAGGTTAAGCCTCCGGAGAAGCCAACACGCGGGCGGTGCTCATCGAAAAAATTGTCGGCGCTGACATCGGTCAGGTTTAGCCCAAGATTTACTCCCGCCAAATGATTTTGTGCCGAAGCCTGTGTTGCGACTACGGAGAAAAGGTACAGTAGTATTCTTTTCATGGTTCGTCTGGTTTAGGTATACGAAGCTTCAATATACCGTTTTTTAAGCAAAGGGTTTTTAGGTAGGGATTCATAGGTATTGAAGCACCGAATGACTTTCGTCCGATTTCTCCCCACCGCTCTCTTTGGTCTCCTCTTATTCTCTTTATTATTCCTTAACTTGTATGCAAACCATTACCTATGAGACGATTCCAAACCAAATTCCTGCTGGGACTGGCCCTGCTTGCGGGTCCGGAGCTCCTGGCACAAAATGCCCTGCACTTCGACGGCACAGACGATAAAATGAACTGTGGCACTTCTTCCCAGGTCAATGTCGGGGGAACAGCTTTTTCGATAGAAGCCTGGGTCTATGCCAATGCCTGGCCCAAAAACATTTTTGAAGGAAGTATCGTACTCAAGGAAAATAACTCCACCAACGGGGGCTTTATGCTCCGTGCAGGTGACAATGGCCGCGTGGGGTTCGGAATGGGTGCCGGGAATAACGGAGCCTGGTCCGAGATCAATACCGCCTCCAGTCACCTTTCCCTCAACACCTGGCACCACCTTGCCGCTACTTACGACGGCACCTACATGCGTCTGTATGTTGACGGTACCCAGGTCGATTCGCTGGCCACCACCATCAACGTGAGTGCGGGAAACAGCATTCCGCTCACCGTAGGCTATCACCCAACCTATGGCCGTTACTGGAGCGGAAAGATCGACGAGGTCAGGCTCTGGAATCATACCCTGAGCAAAGCCGAGATCAATGCCCATAAGGACGAGGAGTTCTGCGCTCCGCAAAGCGGCTTAAGGGCCTATTACAAGATGAACCAGGGCAATGCCGGAGGTAATAATACCGGGATCACCTCCGTCACCGACCTTTCGGGTTTTAACAACAGCGCCACCCTTACGGGTTTTGCCATGAGCGGAAGCACTTCAAACTGGGTTAGCGGAGCCTCTCTCGACCGCGATTCGGTGACGCACCACGATACCCTCACAAACTGCGGGGGCTTCTTCGATCCCAAGATCCCGGCCTCCTATACCAAATCCGGCATCTATACCCATTACCTCAAAACACCTATGGGCTGCGATTCAGTGCTGGTGCGCCACATCACGATTCTGCAGAAGACGCAGTCCTCGTTCAATATGCAGGTCTGCGACAGCTTCCAGGGTCCGGCAGGCGCCTGGTACACCACAAGCGGAACCTACCAGGATGTGCTTACCAATGCTGCCGGCTGCGACAGTACCATCACCCTGTACCTGAAGGTGGGGACGGATACCGGTTACGTGGATACCACTGTCTGCTACACCTATCAGACGCCGGCAGGGAATTTCCTCAGTACGCCGGGAACTCATTTTGCGGTAATCAATAGCTCACAGGGTTGCGACAGTGTCATTCGTATTGATCTCAGCATACGGGGTTCCAGCAGCCGGTCCATACAACTGGAATACTGTGATTCGGTGCAAAGTCCTTCCGGGAAATATTGGATCAAGTCGGACGGTATCTATAAAGACACACTGGTTACCCAGTACGGTTGCGACAGCTTGCTCAGTATCACCGCCATTGGGCTTAAAACCTACATGACACTTTCGGCAGCGCAATGCGATCCATACACCACGCCTAAAGGACAGGTGCTTACACAAAGTGGTACTTACTACGATACGCTGATCAACCGCCGCTTCTGCGATTCTGTCATCACGATCCACTTCACCCGCTACGAACCCAGTTACGACACTACAGACCTTTTCGGGTGCCGGAGCGTACTTTCGGTGAACGGGGTAGACGTCTTTACCACCAGCGGTACCTATCAGACTACGCTGGTCAATCACAATGGATGCGACAGCCTGGTGACCATGCATGTGACCGTACACAACGTAACGGCGGGTATTCAGGACGATGGCACATTCCTGAGCGCCACGGTGCCCAATGCCACTTACCGCTGGCTGAACTGCGACAACAACCTTTCGGTGATTCCCAATGAAACCGGACAAACCTTCACTCCGTCGGTTTTCGGGACTTATGCCGTGGAGATCACGGAGATGACCTGTATGGATACTTCGGAATGCCTGTTTTTTAGCGGTACCGGACTGAATAACCTGCAGGATATCGGAGTACGCATTTATCCGAACCCGGCTTCGGCAGGGATAACCGTACAAAGTGACCGGGAATTGACGGAAGTATGGATTTCCCTGTACACGACAACAGGTGTTCGGGTATGGACGGAAAAACACGAACGCTTCAGTCAGGAACACTATGATCCGACACTTCCTGCAGGGGTCTATTTCCTGCGACTGGAAAGCCGGGAGGGAAGCTACATACAAAAGCTGATCTGGCAGCCCTAGTGCGAGTGCTATTTTAGATGCAATCGTTTAATGACTTTCCGCAGGCAGGGGCGGACTTATGGGGTTCTCGGTTTTAGGTCTTGGGTTCTGGCCGTTCAATACGACTGTTTCCCGCTGATCGCGCAGAAATCAAGACTTACGGTAAACCGGGCAGTTTTTTCCAACGGCAAGTCTCCGTGTTTCGCGCAAATTGGATTTCGCAGATCCCGCTGAGGTCAGTTTGCAAGAAGGGGCTTTCGGACAAACGTTAACGTATCTCTGCAGGTTCAGCGGGAAATTCTGCGCTTTCAGTCCAGAGTTTTGTGCAATCAGGGGCAGATACTCATCCCCCTCTGGAGGGGGCGGGGGGAGGACTTATGGGATTCTCGGTTTTAGCCATTCAATATGACTGTTTCCCGCTGATCGCGCGGAATCAAGACTTACGGTAAACCAGGCAGAGGCGGACTTATGAGGTTCTCGGTTTTAGGTCTTGGGTTCTGGCCGTTCAATACGACTGTTTCCCGCTGATCGCGCATAAATTAAGTCTTGCAGTAAACCAGGCAGTTTTCTCCAACGGCAAGTCTCCGTGTTCCGTGCAAATTGGATTTCGCAGATTCCGCTGAGGTCAATTCGCAAGAAGGGGTTTTCGGACAAACGTTAACGTATCTCCGCGGGTTCAGCGGGAAATAGAGAAGCGACAGGCTGGAAAGGTTTGGGGCTTGTCACGTCTCTACGGGGTCAACGTGACAGGGCAAGTCATGCTGAGCCTGTAGAAGCATGACGACCCAAAGAACCCACAATCTTCCTGGCCGTATTCTCCGACGCCCCGGAATGGCCCAGCCTGGATTTGAGCTCCCGGTAATGGTCCATCATGGGTTTCCGTTTCAGTCCTCCGGGTAAGATGGCTTTGAGTTCCCGGATGAGGTTTTCCTTATTAAGATCACCCTGGATCAACTCCTTTACCACTTCTTCATCCATAATCAAATTCACCAGACTGATGTATTTCACGTTCACCAATCGCCGGGCAATGGCGTAGGAGATCGAGTTGCCCTTGTAACAGACCACTTCGGGAACTTGAAAAAGTGCGGTTTCCAGCGTAGCCGTGCCCGAGGTCACCAGGGCTGCCTCAGCATGAAGCAGGAGTTGGTAGGTATCGTTCCGGGTCAGGCTAACCCTTTCAGAGCGCGCAAACTGTTCGTAGTATTGGTCTTCAATACCGGGGGCGCCTGCAATTACAAACTGGTGATCGGGAAACTCATCCACCACCGAAAGCATAAGGGGAAGCTTTTTGGCGATCTCCTGTTTCCGGCTGCCGGGAAGCAGGGCAATGATCTCCTGCTCACCAAGATTCCAACGGCTTCGGAAATCCGGACTGGCTTCAATGCCTGAAAGGGCATCCAGCAACGGGTGGCCGACAAAGTCCACCTCAAACCCATGTTTGGCGTAAAAGTCCTTTTCAAAGGGCAGGATCACGTACATACGATCGACAAAGGCACGAATCTGTTTGATGCGGCCTTCTTTCCAGGCCCATATTTGCGGAGAAATATAATAATGAACCGGTATGCCCAGCCCATGCGCAAATTCGGCAATCCGCAGGTTAAAGCCCGGGTAATCGATTAGGATCAGGGCATCCGGCCGGTGACTGGCCAAATCTTCTTTGCAGGATCGGATAAATCCGGTGACCGTTTTCAGGTTTCGTATTACCTCCCAGAAACCCATAAAGGCACGTTCCCGGTAGTGGGAAACATTGGTTCCGCCAACGGCTTCCATCAGGTCTCCACCCCAAAAGCGGAAACGGGCTTCCGGGTCCTCCTTTTTCAGAGCCTTCATCAGGTTGGCGCCATGCAGGTCGCCGGAGGCTTCGCCGGCAATGAGGTAGTAGTTCATGAAAGAAACTTGAAGTAAAGCATGAGCAGGCCGTAAACAATGGTGGCGATCATCACGCCGCGGGCTGCCCATAGCCGGTTGGTGGAGGTGAACAGGAAGAAAAGTCCCAGGTTGCCGATTAGCGAAAGGGCAATAATGGGAGCGATCACCCCCTTTTCAATAGCCTGTTCGAGGAAGGCGAAAAAATCTTTTTGGCTGAATTTATAGGCATAGATCAGTACCATGATCAGCGCGGGAATCAGGATGCCCACCAGGGCACCTACCAGGAGTTGTCGGGGATTATACACGGAAATTCCAGCTGTTTAAGAAGGGGATCTGATGATGGTCGGTCATATCAAACTGAACGGGTACCAGCGACACATAATTGTGCTCAAGCGCCCATTCGTCGGTGTCGTCGCCGTTGTCGTCATTCACAAAGCGGCCGGTCATCCAGTAGTAATTGCGGCCGTTGGGGTCTACGCGCTCCACAAAATTCTCCTTCCACTTGGCCAGAGCCTGCCGGCATACTTTTACACCACGGATCTCCGAAGTGTCTTCCACTTTCGGGAAGTTGACATTGAAGAGGGTGCCCTTGGGCATGCCTTTTTCCAGTACCTGTGCCGCGATCTGCTTCACATAGGGCAGGAGCGGGTTGAACTTTGCCTTGAAGCTGTAATCGAGAAGGGAGAATCCGATAGACGGAATACCTTCGATGGCACCTTCCACGGCTGCCGACATGGTCCCGGAATAGATCACGTTGATGGAAGAATTCGAACCGTGGTTTATCCCGGAAACCAGCAGATCGGGCCTGCGATCGAGAACAATATCGATAGCTAGCTTCACACAATCCACCGGAGTCCCCGAGCATTGCCAGGAACGTACACCGGGAAACTGGTCGATCTCATCCAGGCGAAGCGGCCGGTGCAGGGTAACAGCATGCCCCATTCCGCTTTGCGGGCTATCCGGGGCTACCACCACCACCTCTCCAAGCTCCTGCATCACCGATACGAGGTGATGGATACCCGGGGCGGTAATCCCGTCGTCATTCGTTACAAGGATCAGCGGTTTCTTTGCCATTATGCCATGCCCTGAGGTCCGCCGAAGTTCATGGGAATAGGAGGGATCTGGTTATCCTGCACCTCAATCTCACCGAATGCTTCTTCGTAGCGGCTGATATTCTCTCCGAGGGCCAGCAGCAACCTTTTGGCATGATGGGGGGTCAGGATGATCCTGCTTTGTACGCGGGCTTTCGGTACACCGGGCATGATGCGTACAAAATCCACGACGAATTCGGTATTGCTGTGATTGATAATGGCCAGGTTGGAATAGATGCCTTCGGCTATTTCTTCGGTCAGTTCTATCTGCAGTTCGTTCCCTTTCGGGTTATTGGTGTTCTGGTCTTCCATAGTTTTACGATTTGCTGTAAAACTAGCGAAAATAACAGGATTCATAAGGGTTTCTTCCATCAAAAGCATCCATAAGTAAGCGGATAACATAGAAGTTCTGACTCCTTATTTACGGGTAGCCGGCTTCTTATTCCTGCGCCCCAGCCAAACAAGGAATCCGCTCACCGGAAGGCTTGCGCAAAGCAGGGATACCAGGAAGGCCAGCACTTTTCCCGGAAAACCGAGGATGGCTCCCACGTGGATGTCGTAATTCAAACGAATCAGCTTATCGGCTGCGGTGGCATCCTGCATCTTTCCCCAGATATGGTGGTCGGCAGAAAGCTCCTTTAAGCTGTATTGATCGAAGTAAAGGTATTCGGATTTCCAGTGGGTGGAATGATCTTCCCTCACCAGAATAAAGATGGCATCCTTATTCGTAACCGGCACATGCACATCAATAATGGCACCCGGTGCATAACGCTTCCGGATCTTGTTCCAGGCCTGGTCCAGGGTGGGAGTCTCCATCGCAACGGTGGAGTCGGATATGGATTGCGGAGCACGGTATTCGGTGCTTTTTTCTCCACCGGCCATTCCATAAACGGCATTCCCAAACCAGCTGAATCCCCAGATCAATCCGGTAATCCCGAAGATCAGGGCGATGGAGAGCACATAAAATCCCACGATATTGTGCAGGTCATAGTTCTTTCGCCGCCAGCCCGTACTTTTTTTCCAGCGGAACCAGGTACGTTGCTTTCGCGCTTTTTTGTTTTTTGGCCACCACAGGAAGAGACCCAGCAGGATGAGGACTACAAAGACCAGGGTGGCACTGGCCACTACCGGTTTCCCGATTCCGGGCGGTAGCCAGAGGTAATAATGCCCCTGAAGCACGATATGGAAAAAGCCGCGGGTGAGGTCTTTACCCTTCAGTATTTTTCCTGTGTATGGATCGATATACAAGGCATGATAAATCAGCGGCTCCGCCTGGTAAAAGATGGCTTCCACCGATTGATCCCTTTTGCCGTATGCCAGGCTGTGCAGGGGATAATCCGGAAGGGTGTCGTGGCAGATCTTTTCCAGGACAGAGGGTGGAAGGAAGTCGGTATTCCTTGCCTCTACATTACGAAATGAAGCTTCGGTGATCCCCTTTATCTCTTCCTGGAAAGCATAGAGGGCACCGGTGAGAGAAACGATTAACACCACCAGCCCGGAAACAAGTCCGAGCCAGCGGTGCAACCGTTGCGCGATTCTACGAACATTCACGACTTAGAAGGTATAGCGAACCTGCAGGCGGTAATTCCTGCCCGGTTCCGACTGCCAGTAATAGAAGGTGGAATAGCTGCTTCCGGAATACAGGTAGTCGTCAAGAAGGTTGTTTACATTCAGGCCCAGGTGGAAATTTCGGATGGAATAGGAAAGTGCTCCGTCCAGGCGGAAATAATCAGGGAGTGCGGACTGGTTCTCGCTGGCCCAGGCCCAGGAAGAACGGTCAATCTGGTGTTGGTAACCCAGAGAGATGCCAAAGCCTTTGAGTGCGGTGCGGGAGAAGCGGTAGTTAAGCCAGGCGTTGTGCATATGGCGTGCGTGGCCGGCCACTCTTTTGCCTACCTGCTCCGGGTCAGTGTCTTCGGTTACTTTCACATTGGTATTGGCATAGTTGAACACGATGGAAAGGTCGCTGGTGATCTGTCCCTGCAAGTCGAATTCCAGACCCTTTGAAACTACCTGTCCCAGTTGGATGGAAAAAAACTGGTGTTCCGGGTCAGAGGTGAGCACATTGTCTTTGGTGATATGGAAATAGGCCACCGTGGCTTTCAACCGGTTTTTCAGGAACTGGCCTTTCAGCCCTGCTTCCTGGTTCACCGCTTTTTCCGGAACGAAAGCATTCCCTTCGAAATCGCTTCCTCCCTGGGGAATAAAGGATTGGTCATAGAGGGCATAGGCATGAAGGGATTTCAGTACCCGGATGTTCAACCCGACGCGCGGAGTCACTACCTCGTCATCCGTAGGGGTACCGTAAGTACTCGATGAAAACTGAGTGTATCGTACTGCCAGAGTCAGGTGTACCCGGTCTTTGAGCGCAGTGAATTCATCCTGGATATAGAGGGCGGCATAACGCTGAACCTGTCCGGCAAAGTAAGAGCCGCTGGCCCGCTGCCGTATGCTTTTGCTTCGGTCGAAGGTGGGTATGGAATCGGTAGGAACGCCATGTTGGGGATTGTAAATATTAAAAGGAACATTGCCACCCAGTGCTCCGCTTTGGAACCAGTCGGCATAGTAGGTCTTTTCTCCCATGTCCAGGCCGGCAAGTACACGGTGTTTGATGAAGTAGGTCCGGAATTCCCCGTTTACATAGAACTGAGCCAGTTTGGCATCGCTTTGCGCATCCCATACACCGAGGGTACGGTATACGTTCCCTGCGGAATCCACATCGGAAGCCCAGAGCGAAGAACCGATCTGTTTGTAACTGAGGTAGCCCAGTTGGGCACTCAGCTGCCAGTTGCGACTCAGCTGATGATCCAGGTGCACAAACAGGTTATGTTCATTGATGGTGGTAGGCTCAATATTGGGTTCTCCCAAGGAGATATTCCGGTCGGCATCGCCGTAGCCATTCGGTGAGAAAACGTATGCCGCACCTACTACCGACATCTGCGAGTATTGATGGATGTATTCAACACTGAGACTCGTTTTGTCGCTCAGCTGGTAATAGAGGGAGGGAGCGATGGAGTAACGCTTGTTGAACTCGTAATCGCGGTGGGAGCCCTGGCTGAGGCCCATGAGGTTGAGTTGATAATAAAGCCGGTTGGATTTGCCCAGGCTTCCACCGGTGTTCAGATGAGTGCGCAAGGTATTGAAGGAGCCCATAGTCAGCCCGAATTCGTTGAAACCGCTGCCGGGCTGTGCTTTGCGGGTTACCACGTTGTAGAATCCGCCGGGTTCTCCATAGGAAAGCATAAAACCAGCCGGGCCTTTTACGAATTCGATATTCTGTACCAGGGAGAGGTCTTCCGTAAGGGGTCCCCAGGGAAGGTCGACATTCATGCCGTTACGGAATGCGGGTATTTTGAAGCCCCGCATATTCATTCGGGCAAATGTTCCCCAGTGCTCGATCATTTGTACACCACTGACATTGCGGCTAACTCCTTCCAGCATGGTAAGGTTCTGCTGCTGGCTGAGTAGTTCTCCGCTTATGGTTTGTATGTTTTGCGGAACTTCGATAGCGGGAGTTTTCAGGCGCAGTCCCTGTGAAAGTTCCGGCTCTTCTTCTTTCTTCCTGTCGGCGACCACTACTTCACGTACCTTGTGTGCTCCTTCGGGGAGTACCACGCGCAGGAATTGTTCTTTTCCCGGTACCAGGTTTACAGGGATACGCTGGGTTTCCATTCCTACGAAGGAGACCAGTAAAAAGTGCTTCCCGCTGAGGGGAAGACTGAGCAGGAATTCACCGTTTTCATTGCTGACGGTTCCATGGGTACTGCCTTCTATGCGAAGGTGTACCGCTTCAACGGGTGTGCTGTCGGAGGACACGACTTGTCCGCGGATCATACTGTTTTGGGCCAGGGAAGGGAGAGCCCAGGAAAGCAGTACAAAGAGGAAGAATATTTTTCTCATAGGGTTACGTATATGTGTTATGTAGAATGAATCTAAATAAAGAATGGCGCAAACCTATTACGAAAAGGCATATGAGGCAAGTTGTTTAGAATAATTCTAAATAAAATAGCATAAAGATAACCTAGGTTATCGGTACTTGTATCCGACTGCCTGGTTATCAGGGGTTAGCCAAACCTCTATGGGGTAGCAGGAGAGTATTCTGGCAGTGGTAAGGGCAGAAGATCTTCCAGTCCGTCACTTCATAAGGTGTAAACGTATATGGAATCAGGTCAAAAAGTTGTCGGGATTCTGAAGAAAGCCCCCGCTATAAAGAATAGGATTTTTAATCGGGTTGGAGGTATTGAGAGCGTATTTTCCTCTATGGACAGGTCATTTCCGGACAAGTGAAAAGTGAGCCTCCTGGCAAAACCGGAACGACATGCAACGGTATTGAAGCTTCACCTTGCCTGCAGGTTTTGATCCTGATCCGAAAAGCCAGACACAAGGGGATAAATCACTCGGCGTTGCCGGTAGTTTTTAGTTGTCAGGCCGTTTTCCTGCAGCGCGTGCCGCAACAAAAGCGTGCAGGAGCCTGTGCGCCAAATCGCCTTAATCTTTTCTTACGGAACAGGAGATTGTCTATTTCGGTTATCTTGAAAACGAGTGTTTTCCGAATGAATAAGGTCATGGAAAAGATTCCAGCGATGGCCGGGCTTTTGTTGCGGAGGGAGGTTGGTGCGGCGGGAAGGCGCCTTCAGGAAAACTGTCCTTCCTCCGCAACAAAAGCTTGGCCATCGCTGGAATCTTTTCCATGACCGTATCACTTTGCAGAATATCCGTTTTCAAAATGACGGAATAGGAAGCTCCCTGATTCGTATGAAAAGATTAAGGCGA
>CAXPEB010000039.1:0-74309 GCA_964215915.1 Bacteroidia bacterium | reverse complement strand
GAAGGCGCCTTCAGGAAAACTGTCCTTTTTTCGCCCATTTTTTAGACAAGTAAAAAATGGGCATCCAAGTAAGAACACAATGAACGAAAGGCATTCAACCGGATTGAAGTGTCTCTATGCCCGCAGGTATTGATCCTGATCCGGATGAATTGCACCTGACATTCTGAAAATTTTAGTCAGCTTTCAATTTCATGTTTTAATTTGATTGAATGACAGAGCAAGAATTTCAATCAAGGAATGGCTGGAAGTTTAGCGTAAGTAAACAGGGTAGATTTTTGGTTGTTCCTACACAGGCTGATTTGATTCATCAGCCGAATTATCTATTCAAGTACTATGCCCTGAATGATAATTCAGTTGATGCTTTATTGAAGCACTACTTTTTTGGGCCTCAGCCGGAACACTTGAATGATCCTCTCGATTGTTCCTACGAGCTTTTAAAGTTTGATAACAAAGAATTCCTCTTTGAGTTGATGAATCCGGGTCGATATGCTAATCCCGAGTATCCTATGGAACTTATTCGTTCTGAAATACGAAATGAATACAGTGAACTGATCAAGGGAGCAAAAAACCTCTTCAAGGATTTGGTTTTTGGAAACCTTGGGATTTTGAGTATGACGGAAGTGCCTGATAACGAATTAATGTGGTCTTATTATTCAAACCATTCAGGCTTTTGTTTGGAATTTGATCACTCTGAATTTGGACCTAAATTTCGAGGTCCTTTTCCCATTAATTATCATGATGAGTTTGATCCAATTTCAGTGACCCATTTAAGTCAATTGGTCTCTGTTTTGTACATGACGACTCTGAAATCGACAAATTGGTGCCATGAAAAGGAATGGAGATTCTTATTGCTGTCAGACGAAAAATTAGAAATGCCGATGGTGGATAGACGTCCACACCGTAAAGCTATTCCGAGAAAATTCTACTACAATTCTAAATCGATTAAATCCATCACACTTGGAGCTAACTTTTTCAGTAAAGAGTTTGAATGGAAAAATGATCCTATCAATCCCACAACTGTGAATATCAAAGATAGTTCAAGAGTAAATTCCCGAGTCCAGCTTTGTTTAAGGTCTGAATTAATTGATTACATAATTGAGTCAGGGACACCTGTGTTTATGATGATTGTGAGCCTAAAACAGGCTAAAATACTAAGGAAGCCCATTGCACTTTCAAGGGTATCAAGGCATGAATTTCAATTTCAGGTGCTTGAACTTACATAAAGTATGTTCAAGTTTTGCTATGGTGCTAAACTTTCAATCCGGTTAAATAGAGCCGTAATTAATCTGCGGGTATTGATGAGATAGGGCCTTCTTTACCGTCAGGCCGTTTTCCTGCCGTGCACGCCGCAGCAAAACGTGCGAAGACTGGTACGGCAGGAAGCCGCCTTCAGGAAAATTTTCCCATTTTATAAAAGCAAGAAAACAAACCTAGGGAGGGCATTTCAGAAGTTTCCCTGCCAAGATGTTTTCGGAGGGCAAAGAACAAAGCCAGGGAGTCCATTCTTCACTCGCAATAACCAGGAATAACAATTCCTGTTATTTGAAGTACCT
This sequence comes from Bacteroidia bacterium, assembly GCA_964215915.1. Classification (GTDB taxonomy): domain Bacteria; phylum Bacteroidota; class Bacteroidia; order UBA8524; family UBA8524; genus UBA8524. The sequence continues at coordinate 72,756 of CAXPEB010000039.1, read as the reverse complement.
TTGTGAAGAAGAAAGGAAAATCATGAATGTGTCTCTCAATCCGCATTTCGACCGGTTCATTGCCGGTTTGGTAGAATCCGGTCAGTATAACTCAGCCAGTGAAGTGATCCGCGAAGCTTTGCGCCTGTTGGAACAACAGAAACAGGCAGAGGTGGAGTATTTCCGTAGAGAGATCCAAAAAGGGATTGACTCCGGGCCATCTACCCCGTGGAATAAGGAAGAATTTCTGCAACAGGCTCGCAAACGGGCAGGATTGGATCAGGACTAGATTCTTGTGGCAATTGTAAGGAAAACCAAACAGGCAAATGAAGACCTGTACCGGATATGGCACTACATCGCCGTAGATAATGGCAATCCGAAAAATGCGGAGCGGTTTATAGGTATGCTCGATCAGGCAATGGACGACTTGGCCCATTCACCAAACATAGGCGCCGCCAAAAACGAGTATGTGCAGGGCATTCGGCAGTTTGTATATCAAAAATACCTAATCTTTTATTTTGTACTGGAGGACGGTATCGAGGTTGTTCGGGTGCTGCATGGCGCTCGTGATATTTTTCGCCAGTTTGACTGACTCCAACCGGTATTAATGGTATAGCCGCATATCACGGTTAAATTTTCCATGCGTTACGTTTCAGGCATGAAATAGTGCCCGCACGTTTGAATTTCAAGGCCAAACCTAAATCAGGTATAAACACTTGCGTTGAAATGAGCGAGTGATGTCCAATATGAAGCCTGGTTCAACCCAGCAATTTCGAATTGTAAATCTTACATTATCAGAAGGTAAAATCGATAAGCTCAGACCCCGTTTTCACACATCGTAAACCTGAATGGCCTATGTTCCTCGCTGAGAAAAAGAAAGCCATGGATTATCTTTTGATTGCCGTCAAAAATTTATCGAACAAGGAGATCCAGTTACTGAGAAAACGGATCCAGAAACAAACCCAAAAACTAAAACTATTTAACCTGTTACGCGAAGAGGATGAGCTGGAGTTCAAACATGCCAACCTCCTGGAAAAGATGGGCTATACCGCCAAACCCGCCGGGTTCTATACCTTAAAAAACAGGTTGCATGAAGACCTCATCGACGTGCGTATGGACGTGGAAAAGAACGAGGTGATCGTTGCCAAGGAAAAGGTGCAGAACCTGCGTGGACTGGTCTATTCCCGCGATTCAGTCACCCTGCTACGGGAACTCAGAAGACTCGAAAAGAAGTGTTTTGAGCTGGAACTTTATGCCGAACTGAAGGAGATCTATTTCTGTTATATGATGATCTACCGCCACGACAAAAAGAACCTGGAAAAGTACCGTTCCCTGATGAAGGATGCAGACTTTAAACAACAAACCATGATGCGGCTGGAAGAATTGTTCTATACCAAGCTGCTCGATACCCAGGATCTCTTTTATTTTAAGAATTCCCTGCACCTCAATGAAGCGGAAGATGCCTTAAAACAGGTAGAACAGATCAACAGGCACCTGCAGAGTAAATCATCGGAGTTTTTATACCTGAGCGCCAAGCTTACACTCCGCCTGAATTACAACGTGGAGCCGGAAGAAAGCAAACAACTGTTCCGCGAGATCGTTCACCTGCACCGCATCTACCACAGCTCCTTCCTGATCAACCGCTACCCCAATTGCGACATCGCCATACAATCGCTGCTCAGCAAGTACTACTACCTCACCAACTCAAAAGATCAGTTTGAGAACACTCAAAAGTATATTATGGAGAAAATAAATACATTGAGTGGGTTTAAAATGTTTGAGTGTACCATATTCTATTTTATCTATATATCCATAATATCAAAATCGGATACTATCGATAGATTGGATCTTGCTGGGTTGATTTATCCATACACAACTGAAAACAATGTTGAGTATTTCAGTAACCGGATTAAAAACTATTTTTATTATCTCATGGCGCTGGAAGCATTTTACTCCAATGACCCGGATAAAAGCTCATCGCACCTGCTTCGGTCACGCAAATACTTCAGTGATCTTGATTCGAACAACTGTTGGGTAGCCGTTGAGAATATTCTGCTGAATATCTATAACTATGTCCTCAGCAATGAGCACCGGCTGATCTCTTCGGAGCTGGCATTGCTCACCCGCGTGGTGGCCCGTTTCAACCTGGAGGAAAACTACGTGAGGCCAATAAAAGAGGTGATTCGCACCACACGCACGTGCCTCAGTAAAAACGATTTCAGCGATTACGCAAGCTCCCTTGACCGGATACGAAATCAGAACCTTGTGTTGTTTCGCCTGGTTAGCTTTCAGTAGTTAAAGTTGCCTGAGTCCCTGAATAAAAATTAACCGGAATCTAACATGATCCGGATCAGTAAATTGTTTCTCTCGTGTTATGTAAATATTAACTGGTTTTGATTTGATCGTCAGCAGCCGGTAGCCGAAAACATTTTACTTATCAGTTCAATCCCGGAACGGGGACTCAGGCAGCGCTTCAGAGGGTAATAAACCATTAACAGGAGGGGCGCATTCTTATAAAAAAACCGGGATTCTTTCAGCATAACCTGACCGTAACATTCAGGCATAACATCCACCATAGATTTGCCCCCATAAAGCAAGAGGAAAATGGCAAGGAACTTTATCAGATCCATTATACTTATTACTGCAATCCTGGGCTGGACGGCAAGCCGCGCCCAGAATCTGGCTGTGACCAATGTGATCCGGCCGGTGGCCGCAAACGTGAATTGTGCCGCTGTTCCTTTCACCGATAGTGTGGAGGTTAGAATAGCGAATCTGGGAGCTTCTCCCGAGTCGAATTTCCAGGTCTCTTACCGGCTGAATAATGGCGCGGTGGTTTCGGAAACGTACACCGGTACACTGAATAACGGTGCTACTGTCGACTATACCTTTTCTACCGGGATGACTGCCGGTTCCGGTGGGGTTAATGTATTAAAGGTCTATACGTCGCTTGCGGGAGACGCAAACCGCAACAACGATACGGCCACCTTTACTTTTGTACCGCGGATATCCAACTTCCCCTATTACGAGGATTTTGAGTCGGATAACGGGGGCTTTACCTCGGGTGGAACCAACTCTACCTGGGTTTGGGGCGCGCGTAATAAAACCTATACCGGCAAAGCCGGGGAGGGCGACCGCTGCTGGACAAACGGGGGGCTTACGGGCTATTATAGTAACAACGACGCCTCCTACCTCCGTACCCCTTGTTACGATTTCAGTAATCTGACCAATCCTTACATGGTATTCAAATTCCTGGTGGAAGTAGAATACAACTACGAGGTGGTAACCCTCCAGTATTCCACCAACGGTGGAGCCAGCTGGCAGAACCTGGGAGGTAACGGAGACCCTGATGACTGTGAAACACAGAATTGGTTCAATAACAGCCGCCCCGGATGGAGTGGCAATGCCCGTTCTTACCCCTGCTCCTTCGGCTGGGGCGGAGGCTGTAACGGTAAGTCGTATTGCGGCAAGTGGTCGGATGCGCGCCGCTGCCTCTCTCAACTGGCCGGAGAACCCAGCGTAATGTTCCAATGGCGCTTTACCTCTACCGGTACCCAGTGTACTTCGGAAGGTTTTGCCGTTGATTCGCTGGTAATCGGGGAGGCGCCCACGCTGACTCCTTTTGCCATGAATTTCCAGGACAGCATCTGTCCGGGAGTTCCGGTAAACTTCAGCTCCAACCTGGCCAGCTGTTACCAGAACCCGCGCTGGAATTTCGGCGACGGAAGCGCAGAGCTTCCTACTGCTTCTGCCTTTCACGCTTACCGTACCGGTGGCGACTTCAACGTAAAACTGATCGCTGACGGTCTGTGCGGAAGCACGGACACGCTCACGCGCTCTATCCATATACGCCCACTGCCCCTGGCCAAGATCGATTCATTCGGAAACAGGCTCTGCCTGACGGGCTCCGTGGTAAACCTGCAGGCAACGCCTACCGGCGGTACTTTTTATGTCAACAATACCCTGCAGAATACGATCGACCCGGCTGCTCTCGGTCTTGGAAACCATATGGCGATCTATAACTACACCGACACCGGTGCCAACGGATGTACCGTGAACGATACTGCCAAGTTTGAGGTGTATCTGCCGGTTGTAAGTATCAATAACCTGGGCGGACAATACTGCCCTTCGGCTCCCGCCTTCGTGCTCACCGGAACTCCAGCGGGAGGCACCTTTTTTATCAACGGGATGCAGGACTCGCTTTTTGATCCGGCTACCCTCGGCATCGGGAACCACAGCGTGACCTATACTTATACCGACACACTTTCCTGTCCGGCGAGCGTATCCGCCAATGTCGCTATCAACAATTCGCTGGTGGTGGCTATCGATCCGATTGCGGCCTATTACTGTAAGGGAGATGCCGTTGTGAGCCTCAGTGCAAGCCCTACCGGAGGAATTTTCCGGGTGAACGGACAGGTAGTAACCGATTATGATCCGCTGACCTATGCCGGTACCGCCGGCCAGGATACGATCTCCTATTTCTATACCGACGGATCCTGCTCCAATTCCGATACCCTGTTTGTGGATGTGATCAATAACCAGCCATCCATCAACGGATTGAACCCCGTATACTGCTACAATGCCAGTCCGGTTAACCTGAGCGCAACCCCTGCAGGTGGAAGCTTTGTGCTGGACGGTGCGACTGTCTTCGGTTTTGACCCGGCACAACTGAGCGTTGGAACACATAACCTGGTTTATTATTACCAAGACCCGACTTACAACTGCCTGGATTCGGTGGTTGCCAGTTTTACGGTGGATAAGCCGCAGGTCAGCATCACGAACATCCTGCCGAATTATTGTATCGACGGAGCCAATGTAAATCTTACCGGAACGCCTTCCGGAGGAACCTTTACCATTGACAATGTATCGGCTACCGAAATCGATCCGGCAGCCCTGGGTCTCGGTCAGCACCAACTCATCTATACTTACACCAACAGCAACTCCTGCAGCTTTGCCGATACGCTGGATTTCAGCATTCAGCCTCTGCCGACTCCCCAGTTTGTGGGATTGCCCAAGACTTTATGCTTCAACAGCGCTGCGGTAACGATTGCCACCAACCCGAGCGGTGGGGTAATTACTATCGACGGATTGCCGGGCGGGAATCAATTCGATCCCAGCCTTTTCAGCCCGAACTCTTACCATGTGATCGAATACCAATATGTAGATTTCAATTACGGCTGTGCGGCATCCATCAAAGACTCCATCTTCATTGGGGTTCCTCCCAATGTGGCCATACAGGGATTGAACGGAACCTATTGCAGTACCGACGACGACTTCATGCTGACCGGAACTCCGGCAGGCGGGCAATTCCTTATTGATGGAAACAGTGCCGTGAACTTTGATCCTTCAACGGTCGGACCGGGTAACCACATCGTAAAATACACGTATCAGGATGCCAACGGATGTACCAACGAGATCTCTCAGTTGGTGGAAGTTTTCACCAACCCGGGCGATACCATCTATCCGGGTCCGGTTATCGAGATCTGCGCGGGTGAAGAAGTAGTCCTGAATGTAAACGGATCCCTTCCGGGTACCTGGAGCACCAACGAAACCGGTAAAAGCATTACCGTACAACCCGTTGCCAATACCATTTACTGGTACAAAGTGGATGCTTGTGCACTGTACACCGATTCGGTAGAGGTGCTGGTAAACAGTAACCCTAGTGCCGATTTCACCGTGGACCCGCAGCAGGGTTTTGCTCCGCTCGATATCACGGCGACCAATACTACCCCGAATGCCAATGTAGACAAGTGGGTGATCGATGGAACAGAATACACCTCCGATCCGGCCACGCATACTCTGACCCAACCCGGTCAGTTCAAAGTGGTGCTGTATGTATTGACCGACAAAGGTTGCCGCGACAGCATCGAAAAAGAAGTCACCGTATTTGAGGGAATCAGCATACCGAACGTTTTCACACCCAATGACGATCAGTTCAACGACGACTTTGGCCCGATTACCAGAAGCGGTTTCAGTGAGTACAATTTCCGCATCTACGACCGCTGGGGCAAGCTGATGTTCGAGGCCGATTCACCGGATCAGCGCTGGGATGGAACCTTCAACGGACAGCCGGTTCCGGAAGGAACCTACTTCTACCTGCTATTCGCCAAAAATCTTAAAGAATTCAAACTGGAAGGTACAGTAAACCTTATCCGCTAAAACAGACTGACAGAAACCATGAAATCCATCAACAAATTCCTGTTAATCGTCCTGCTGATGGCATTGGCCCGAGAGGGTAGTGCCCAGGATTCACGGGCTTATGCCTTCACCACGGATACCCTGGCATCCATCCACAAGGACCGGAATGGAAATCAGATCGATTTTTCCGGAAGCAACAGCGTATTCCAGGCGTATTCCGCTAACCAGAATACCGCTATTCAGTCGCTTCCGTTTGATGTCGTATTTCTGGGTAAGGTATACCGCAATTACCTGATCGGTACTTCCGGGTATATCGCATTGGGAAACACGGGGGTGCCTACCGAGCCTTTCCTGTTCCCCAATTCTGCCGGAAATAGCTTTCAACTTGGTACCAGTAACAATTACATCAACCAGGGAGTTATTGCTCCATTCTGGGATTTTCAGACTGTAAAAGAAGTACGCACGACTTTGTCAGGCACCGCTCCCAACCGCTGCTTTGTGGTGGAATGGGTCAGCTACCTGCCCGGCAACGGCAATACCACTCCCGGTTCTGAAAGCCGCTATCAGGCCCGGATTTACGAAGCTTCCGGAGCCATTGAATATGTTTACGCCAGCATGCGTGTAACCGCAGGTTCCGCCAATGCTGTGACGGCAACCATCGGGATTTCAAGAAGCAGTGCACTCGGTAACTTTTCCTATAAGGCGCTTTCCGGCCTCGATACATTTAGAACCGTTGACCAGTCGGATGAATATACCAGCGAGATTGATGCACTGTACAACAGCAGTGATACCGGCTTCATCCCCGGCCTTCACAGCATGAACGATACAAGCTGCCGCCGCTTCCTTTTCTTACCGGCAGCAATGAGTGCCCCCGGGAACCTGAGGGTGTTCAATATCCGCCAGGATTCCGCACTGATCTATTGGGACGATAACTCTACCGACGAGCTGAAGTTCCAGCTGTTCAAAGTCGACCGTAACGGAAATTTCCTTCCGGAACAGGAATTCAATAAGAATGTCAACTACCTGCAATTGACCGGACTGAAACCTTCCGAGACTTACACCTTTAAAGTTAGAGGATACAACGAAGGCGACTTTTCCAATTTCAGCAATACCCTGTCATTCACCACCCTTCCTCCCAGGCTGGTGGAAGTAAAAAACAGTGGACTGTGGTCGGATACCGGTACCTGGGGCGGGTTTATCCCCTCCCATTTCGATAGCGTGGTGATTAGCAATAACCTTACGGTTACGCTGGATGTTGCCAATGCCAAATGTTATAACCTGGTAGCCGACAATGGAACCCTGGTTTTCCAGGATTCTACCTTCCAGAACAGCCTGGAAATTGGCGATGACCTGAGGATCAACCCGAACGGGGCGGTTCGCGTGGCTCAATCCCCGAAATACACCAACTTCAATAACCACCTGCTCATCCGGGGTAACCTGATCAATGACGGTATCCTCAAGTTGTACGATACGGGCAACGTGGTGAACGAGGTGGGTGCCATACTCAATTTCTACAACATCGGGTTTTCGGAATTTTACGGTAACCCGCAGGTCAATGACCTTTATGAACTGGTGGTGCAACGCAGCGGGTTGAATGACTCGGTGTTGGTACACCCCTCTAAACTCAGTGTACGCGGGTCGAATGAAGACCTGTATTCCGGTGCCGGTTTCCTGAGAGCATCTTCCATGGTCGGCGTAATTGCTTTCTCCGGCAACTTCAAACTGGAGACCCGGCTTTTTAATGCCGGAGGTCCGGAGATCCCTTCTCTTGGAGCGATCGTGATCGACAACGACAGTCTGGAAGTGGTGGGATTGCCGGAAGATTATTCGATAGAGGGCGGGCTTACCCTTCGTAAGGGCGTTTTTAATGCCGGCCTCACCGACCAGAACAGCCTGAGTGGTTCTTTTGATATACGTATAGAAGGCGGAGAGCTGAATGTCAGCGGCCCGCTGTTCAGTACCAATGCAACGTCCTTCCGGCAGTCGGGAGGTATTGTGCGTGTGGCTACACAAGGGAATACGGGAACCCAGCCGAGTTTCGGGCTGACCAGTCCTTCTACCATCGTGGAATTATCCGGCGGCACACTGATTATCAGTCAGCCGGGTACGGATGCTTCAGGTATGGATTACCTGGTAAGCGGCAATCCCGACTATTCCGACTTTAAAGGAGGTCGGTTACGGCTGCGGGATGACGGAGTACTTACCGGAGGTCGTGCCTTCCGTATCGGAGGAAACGCGCCCATGTTGCAGGTTGACTCTGCCCGGAATGCCGGTGGCGAAGTAAAAGTAACCCTTGCCGAAGCGCTGCATGTATTCGGAAGATTGGAACTCTCTGAGGAAGACCGGATCAACTTGAATGACGAATCGTTGCACCTGTATGGCGACAGCCTTTTTGTGGAAGGATGGATCGAAGACCTGAACGGCGACGGAACTCTGGTGTTTAAGGGAGATACGCAAAGTGTGTATGGAAACGGTAAGATCCGTGTTCCGGGAATTGAGATTCTGCTGACCGGTGATTTGTCGGTATTTGACCTCCCGAACGACAGCCTGGTGCACAGCATGCGCCTCGGCCTGACCCGCGGACAGGTAAAACATGCCAAATGGCTGAACCTGGGCGATTCTTTGGAAACCGTTACCATACAGGTAGGCAGCTATGCCGGAAACTACAACGGAGCGATACTCGACAGTTTTCCGGCATTCGATTATGCCGATGCCCCTGTAATCCTTACCTATACCAACCTCCAGGCTCCCTGGACCAGCGGCTATGAAATTCCGGCTAACAGAAAGGTAAACCGCTTCATTGTCGATACCGATAACGAAATAACACTTGCCGGTGGGCTTCTCACGGTTGGTGAATACCTTGGGCTTCTTAACGGTGTGGTACTTACCGACACCACCAATATCCTCTACCTGCAGGCAGGTGAAAACACAGACCTCTACGCAGCCGGAGGAGCTTATGTAAGTGGCCCCTTGAGCCGTAAGGTGGCTGCCGGACAAAACGGAAGCAAGAATTTCCTCTTCCCGGTTGGCGGAGAAGCCGCCATGCCCCTGAACCTGGAAAATCTCCAAACGGCCAATACCGACCTGGTACTGACAGTAGAACATAAATCGGATACGCTCCGGTATGATGAAGGATACAAGATTACCCAGACAGACAGCAGCTTTGGCTACTGGTATATCAAAGCCGATAGCCAGGCAAACAGCCTGGATGCATTCAACCTGACCATCGATTACAAGACCACCGACGGTTTTGTAAGGTTGGCAGGAGGTGTTGCTCCGGATCGTTCCCAGTCCAGCCCGGTAGTGTTGGATTCAATCGGAACCCGCCTGAGCAATACCAGCGTAAAACTTCGCGCCACGGGCCTGAGCCTGGATTCTATCAATCCGGTCATGTACATCATACCGGCCGAATACCTGGGAGACACCCTCTATGCCGCCGATTATAAGATCGGTGACGGATGGGATTTCAGGAACCTGACGGAATTATCCAAAAAACTTAATGCCAGCTATATCGCTGATGACCTGACCTTCTCCATCACCGACGAATACAAAACATCTACGGAGGAGTTCCCCATTTTCTTCGATCAGATGCGCTATGCCGACGGACCCAGAAAGATTACGGTTCAGCTGGATAGCGGTGTTTTCGGCGTAGAAACCACTAACGACACCAAAACCCTGGATCCGGACTATGGCATGATCGCCTTGTTCGGGGCAGACAGCATTGAGTTTGACGGTACCGGAAGGGATATTCTAGGAGTACCTACCGATACCCGGGAGTGGACTTTCCGCACGGGAACGAATGGCAGCTATGCCGCGGTATTCCGTTTTGCAAACGATGCCCGCCATGTTACCCTGAAAGGGCTGAACATCGAAGGAAATTCTCTGAACACGTCAATGGGTGCGGTTCTGATTTCGGGAACGCATGAGGGATGGAAAGGGAATGACTACCTGAACTTCCTGAACTGCTATTTCGCTCCGGCTCCTGGTGAATACGCCTTTAACGGCCTGATCAATAATGGCGCAAATGCTTTCAACGACAGCATTCGGGTTGAAGGGTGCGAGTTCGCTGACTTTTATAACTACTACATCTATACACTCAATAATACCGGGATGGGCTGGAAGATCAGCCACAACCATTTCTACCGGATCAATACCTCCCTGAACGGGGCTTCGAGCATGCCATTGTACCTGGCTGATACGGAGGCTTCCGCGTATGAGATCTCCTACAACTACTTCGGCGGAAGTGAAAAATTTGCCGGGGGCAATTACTGGGAGTATACCGGTTCAGGTACGATAAGCTTTGCCGAATTCCGGGCTTCCCTGGATGTTCCCAGTGTTTTCAAAGGCAACGTGTTCCGGAACTATTACCAGTCGACAACCGGCTCCGTGTACCTGACCCTGTTCAACTTTTCATACGGACACTGGTCGGTTAACGGAAATACTTTCGGAAGCTCCTCTTCTTTTAATGACGGGATCAACATCAACAACTACCGCATTTCAAGTGTGGTGTATACTCCGAATAACAACTACACCCGCCTGCATATTGCCGATAACGAATTCTCCTACATCCGGCATAACAGCAGCAATACTACCACAACAAGGGGCTTGCGCATGATTGAGTACAATGCCAACCTGGATGCCGTGATCGAGCGCAACAAGATGCACCATTTTGAGATTTACAGTCGCCGGACCGGTAGCCTCCAGGACGGAGCCTTTGTGGCCATCCGGATTTACAATACGGCCGACAGTAACATCATCCGTGAAAACGAGGTTCATAACCTGGTCAATAACTACAACAATGTCAGTTACATTACGGCTATCGGGATCGAAGAAGGTGGAGGATGGATCGAAGGAAACAAGGTCTTTGATTTTTCCTATACGTCAACCTCTACTTCCGTAGGCTATCTGGTAGGGTTTCATATTAATGGCTCCCGTTACTGGATGATCCGGAATAACATGGTTGTACTGGACAACACCGATTACCCGAATGCATCCGTGAGTATGCAGGGTATCCGGTATTACTCCACTTCTTCCAGAGCAGCAGATATTCTGCACAACACGGTACTGCTTCGCGGACAAACCCGGAACACCAATTCCTACGCGGTGGTTTGTGGTAACTACGCTTACAATATGGTGCTGATGAATAACCTGATCATCAATGACAATGAGATGACAGGCGGCAGCACCCGGAGATCTTTTGCCTTCCATGGCCAAACCCTCCTGACCGGCATTGTCAGCGACTACAACCACTATTATGCCCGTGTTCCCGAGAACCTGATCTACGACCAGAATTTCAGTATTGAAAGAAGTATGGAAAACTGGCAGCAGCAGTCGGGTATGGATTTACACTCTACTTCCGGTGTCCTGCCTGAATTCTTCAGTTCAAAAGACCTCCGGCTTACTTCCGATACCGTAAACTGGGTCTTCAAAGCGGTTGGTGCCAGCATGCCTGCCGTACCAACGGATATTGAAGGGGATGCCCGCCATCAGGGACAACCCGACCTGGGAGCAGATGAGTTTATGGCTCCATTGTATGATGAGCCGGTATACGTATCCGGCAGCGATACGCTGTGTGCCGGAAATACCCGTACCCTTACCGTCAGCAACCCGAATACTTTCGGAGAGGTGGCCTGGTTTGGCAGTATCAACAGTTTCGATACCCTGCACATAGGAACCACCCTGGTTACCGGCGTGATTGAACACGATACCGTGTTTTATGCCACCGTATTCGATACCTTAAAACGCAGCCACCGGCTGGCTATTCCCGTAAAAGTGGTGCCGGTATTGTCTGCGCAGGTGATCAATGCGCCAGCCGATTCGCTGTGTGCCGGAACACAAGTGGAACTTGCGGCCGATTCGGCCCAATACAATACCACGGAATGGTTCAGCACCTTCGACGGGCTCAGCCCGGTTCATACCGGAAGGAGCCTGCTTGCCGGACCGCTGAACAGCGATACTGTATTCTACCTGGAAAATATTTATGATAACGGTATCCGGACCTGCCGTTCTGTTCGAGACAGTGTGGTGGTGCTTGTGAGCCAGGCACCTGTTTCCGGACAAACCCTTTCCGATCAGACTGTCTGCGCCAATGAGCAAGCCCAATGGCAGATAAATGGTCCGGATGAACTGAGAGTTTACGCGGGAAGTTTCGCCGATCAGCCGATTGCTGCCGATACGTTCTTCCAAACACCTGCCCTCAACACTTCCACTACCTACTACTACGAAGTATTCAATGGCTCCTGTGCCGGAGAAAGAAAGCCGGTGCAAGTCAATGTAAATCCGATTCCAGCTTTGCCGCAGATAGACAGCGTCATCCAGGCCTGTTTCGACGAAGACATTACCCTGAACCCGCTGAGCAGCGGAACCGTGAACTGGTTTGTTGACGATTCCCTCTCTACGTCCTTCGCAACCGGAGGTATTACCCTTTCGCAGATCCAGTCGGACACCGTGCTCTATTGCAGTAACACCGTCAATGGATGCGAATCCGGGCGTAAAAGAGTGAGTATCCGGGTGAAGCAGGCTGGAGTACCGGTATTGCTGGCCGCACAAACCCCGGTTTGTTCCGGTTCGCAAAGCACACTGCTGGCAGCCTTGTCCGGTAACGGACAAGTGGAATGGTATGCCGATGCCAACCTGAATAACCTCCTGGGTACCGGTAACAATTATACTACGGCTAATCTCACTGCTCTTACCCGCATCTATTTTGTGGGCCGGGACCAGCTCTGCTTCTCTGAAACAGACTCGATCGATATCCAGGTAAGCGCGGTTCCGACCGTACCGGTAATAACTCCGGCCACTACCGTTTGCCAGGGCACCCGGGATACGTTGCAGGCAAGCAGCAACGGCACCCTGCAATGGATGAGCTCGGAGAACGGTCCGGTGATCGCTACCGGTGCTTCCTATATCACTCCGGTACTTAACGGAAATACCAAATACTATGTACGCACCGAACTTGCCGGTTGTATCAGCAATGCAACGAGCGTATCCATTCCGGTGATTGCCCGTCCGGAGCCGGCTCTCGTGATCAGCGTTCCTGACGCCTGCCGCAATGGATCCGTGGATATTGAAGTGGCCGGTAACCACAATGTGGAATGGTTCCAGAATGCCGGAACGACTACTCCACTGGCCAGCGGAAACGTATTCACCACACCGGCCCTTTCCGTCGCCACAACCTTCTACTACGAAACCTTTGACGGACAATGCCGCAGCCAGCGTGCTCCGGTTACCGTTGCCGTGCGCAGCACTCCTGCAAACCCTGTACTGTCAGCTACACAACCTTTCTGCTGGGGTGAGGAGATCACAGCCTTTGCCACTTCAGCAAACAATTCGGTGGTACGCTGGTACGCAACGGATACTTCTTCGCAGCCCTTCCTGGTGGATGACCGGATCTATCTCGGCAACCGCTACACCGATACCTTCTTCTACGTGGAAAGTTTCGATGGGGTATGTGCAGGAAACCGGGTTCAGTACCGCATCGATGTGATCGAATACCTGCGTGGCTTCGACCTGAGTATCCCGGATTCGGTAATTCTCGGAGATAGCGGAGTCCTCTCGCTGAGTGGAGAGAACAACAACCTCTACGGATGGAATTTCGGTAATAACGCATCGATATCCAGTGCCACCGGAGAAGGCCCGCATAAAATCAGCTGGAGCAAGACCGGGATCAAGAAGATCAACGTATTCGTGACCCGTACCCAGGGTCAGGTAACCTGCGATACGGTAATCACCAAGGAACTGGTGGTATACGAACCCGGCGACCCGAACGGAATTGCTGACGTGAAAGGAATGGATCTGAAGGTCTATCCGAACCCGGCGAAAGAGGTGCTGAATGTGGAACTGGAATTACGTCGCGCTCAGGCCTGCACCCTCATGCTTTACGATGCTACAGGAAAGCTTTGTCTGAACGGAACCCTCGGTGAAGTAAGCACCACCCACAAAAAACAGATTGAACTGAACGGGTTGAACCCCGGAGTATACATGCTGGTGATCTGCGCAGCAGATGACTGCACGACTTACAAAGTAATCATTGAACAATAACAGGCTAGAACCCAAGTCATAAAAAGACATGAAAATGAACATTTTCAACAAAAGACCCGAATTCAGCTGGCTGGCGGTGCTCATGCTGATCCTGGTCAGTATCTCCGGATACGGACAATCCCAAACACTGGTCAGCCACAATTTCAATAGCCAGTGCTCGCTTCCCGGCGGATGGACCTCGTACAACGTGGATGGCAGTTGCGCCTGGCGTTGTGATTACGGTGGTTTTACCCAGAACAATCACAGCTCGCAAGGGTGTAGCGGAGCCGCCAACGACTGGCTTATCCTCCCCCTTGTGGATTTTTCCATCTACCAGAACGAAAAGCTCCAGATCTCGGTCACCAAACAATACAATGGACCGAACCTGGTTATCCGCTACTCGTCCAACTACCCGGGTTCGGGCAACCCTACCAATTATACTTGGTCGCAGTTAGCCAGTTTCGGGGGTTCTGCCAATACCACCGTCAATATCGGCAGCCTTACACAGGCCGGATACATTGCCATACATTATACTTCAAACAGCAATGCAACCAACCAGGCAGCCCGCTGGACCGTGAACAATGTTACGGTAACCGGTGAGCCGCTGCTGCTGATCGATAGCCTGAAAGTAAATACCATATACAGTACCCAGGCAGGGGTGGAAGCCGAGGTGATTACCGATGGTGGTCAGACCGTAACCGATCGCGGTTTTCTGTGGTCCACCAGCCCGGGTATCCAGCTGAATGGTGCCAATGTCACCAAAGTGAGTGTTTCCGGAGGTGTCGGACAATTCTCCGCCACAATGAGCGCTTTGCCTTCCGGCACCCTGATCTATGTGCGTGGCTTTGCCAGCAATGCCTTTATGGACCGGTATACCAACGAACAAAGTTTCTATACCCTGTCTGCCGAGCCGCTGAGTTACCCGGCCTCGTTCACGGCAACGACCCAATCGAAAAACAGTATTGAGCTTAACTGGTCGCAGTTAAACGATGCTGACGGTTATCTGATCCTCAAAAAAGCCTATTCGGCAACCAATGGGATGCCCGGTGATGCTACGTTCTATAACACAAACGACCCTCTGGGTGATGGGGAAGTGGCTGCCATAATTTCCAGTGGCAGCACCACTTCGGTGACCATCAATAACCTGATCCAGGGAACCCGCTATTATTTCACGCTGTTTCCTTTCGGGTATGACGGAAGCCATGCCGCAACGGCAAATTACCGCACGACTCCGGTGGTGCCAGTAGCCAACGACAGCACCTGGGGCAATCCACCTTCACCGCTAACCACCGTTGTTGGGGTTGTTGCCTCGGAAGTTCCGGTAATTTCAAGTCTTGAAAATGAGCTGCTCATCGATTCGTCAAACGGAGTTCAGGTATGGAGCCTGCAGCTTCGCGACGGAGGCAGCGCAATGAATGATGCCGACGACCTGCCCAGTATCCTTACCAAACTGGTACTGGTGACCGGAAGCCTGAATACGGTGAGTAACTGGCAACAGAAGTTGCAGGCTGCCGTGTTGATCGACGACAGTACCGGCGCGATCTTCTCCAACGGATTGATCCATCCGAATGCCATTGAATTTGATGGGTATGATCTGGAAGCGGCCGACGACAACTTCCATAGCTTCCGCATTAAAATAAGCCTGGCCGAAACGGCCCAGGATGACAACAGCATACTGCAATTCCAAATCAGCCAGGACAACATTACCCTGAAAGATCCCCTGTATGGTTCCCAGGCGGCTACGTTCACCACTTATAGCGACTCAACCCAAAACCGCATTGAAGTGGTGGCGACCAAGCTGGAGTTCAATAATCACCCGGCCACGCAGGTGGAAGCGGGTGCTCCGCTGATTGACCCTATCGAAGTGGCCGCAAGAGACACCTTCGGAGGGCTTGACCTGGACTATACCTCCAACATTACGCTGGATGCTACTGCATCCAACCTGATTGCCGCTCCCAGAACGGTTGCCGCTCAGAATGGGGTAGCCCTGTTCGATACGGTGCGCTTTAACCTGGCCGTGGAATTCGATACGCTCATGGCCTCTTCCGGAACGCTGTTTCCGGTAAAAGGAAACCGATTCAAGGTAGTCGTATCCAATGAGTCGGATATTGTGGCCGACGGCACATTCAACTACCCGGAGAATATCAGTCACCTGAATTACCCGGATAACGGTTCCATGCCTCAGAGCAATTCCCTGGAAGTATTCCGCTTCTGGCTGCGTGACGGAGGAGAAGACGGTGACAACGACTTTGAAGTTACCGAACTCAATACGCTGAAAGTGAATATCAGCAATGCCTATCTCATCAGCAGAATAGGCCTTTATGCAGGCACTACCCTGTTGGAGGAAACCGATAACATCCAAGGTTCCGGACAGAACCAATACGTACTTTTCAATAACCTGGACACGATGGCGATGGATGATGATTCCATCCGTCTTCATCTGAGTGTGACCTTCAACGCCATGGCAAACGACGGCGACCAGTTCTCTTTCAGCATCACCAATGCCACGGCCAATGATACCTTCTCGAAATTCGGTTCTGTCAATGCTGGTGGAGCAGAGAGCTCCATCACCGGAAACCGGAACCGCATCAATATTGTCGCTTCCCGCCTGGAGTTCGTTCAACAACCTGTAGATATCTACCGCGGTGCGGTAATGAAACCTCAGGTGCTGGTAGTAGCTAAAGATGCCGCCGGCAACCTGGACTACTCCGGCCGTCCGGTTACGGTAACCGTTAGTGGTTCCGGTTTTTCTTATGGAACCGTGAGTACCGTGGCAATTGCTTCGGTACGACAAGGCGCGGCATTCAAGCAGCTGATCTTTAACACGGCAGCTACCGATGCGTACCTCGTTGCTCATTCCGGCAACCTGGATTCGGCAGTCAGTGATTCTTTCGATATCCTGATACCGGTATGGTTCAGAAGTGTACAGACCGGTCTTTGGTCTGACCTGGCTACCTGGGAAACCTCTACCGATTTCGGAGCCAACTGGGTTCCGGCGGGCGTGGTTCCTGAGTACAAAATTCACGGGCTGATTACCATCAGTGCAGGAGATACGGTGTATATGGATGGACAGAATGTGGAAGAAAACACCGTTGATGAACTGGTGGTGGAAGCAGGAGCCTTCCTCTACACCCCCCAGGGCAACGGAAGCTTCCTTACCGTTAACAATGCCGGCGGAGATGACGTGGAGATCTACGGCCGCCTGGTACATAACAATGCCGCAGCGGCTTCGGCTATAGATTTTGCCCCGAATGCCCGGATGGTAGTGAAAAAGGCGGGAGCCATTGAACTGAAGAGTACCGGTAATGCCCTGGATTGGGCCGGTAACACACAAATTCACTTTGAAGACAGTGCCTTCTATATGCACAGCACGGCACAACCCAATACGATCGGTGCGGGAGTTTATTTCCCGACTGCCGGTACCCAGGAGGTTGCAATTTTCCTGGTTAACAACCAGGTTCAATACCCGGGTAACCTGCAAAACCAATCCGCTAACCTTGAGATCAACGGACTGGTCCGCGTTGCGGCCAACCGCAGTTTCACCGTAGGAGGAAACGGTAACCGTATCGTTCGTAACGGACTTGACGGTTCCGGAAATATTATGATCCAGGGCGCAGCCCAATTGAAGATCACCGGTGAGGCGATCCTTGCAGGTTCCGGACAGATCTCCGTTTCCGGACAGTCTTCCGGTTTATTCATAGAACCGACAAGCGAATGCCGCCTGTTGAACGACAAGTCCATCCTGGACAATGGCTCCATGGGATTTGTCATTCGCGGAACATTTGATGCCGGCGTTTCTCAGATCAGTGGTAACAGTCCGGTAACCCTTGCCGACGGAAGCACCCTCATTACGGCACATGCCAATGGGGTGGACGGAAGTTTCCAAAGCACCGGAACAGAAAGCTTTCAACCGCTTGCCGCCTACCGGTTTAACGGTACCGTTGCTCAAAACAGCGGAATCATTACCGGAGCCAAAGCCCGCATGTTGCATATCGATAACCCGGATGGGGTTCAGCTGGACCAGGAGATCACCGTTTCCGACAGCCTG
This sequence comes from Bacteroidia bacterium, assembly GCA_964215915.1. GTDB lineage: Bacteria > Bacteroidota > Bacteroidia > UBA8524 > UBA8524 > UBA8524. The sequence goes on along the minus strand of CAXPEB010000039.1, from coordinate 54,578 downwards.
ATCCTGGGTACCGGGAATATCGGAACCAGTATCCAAAACTGGCTGGCAGTGGAAGGAGTTATCAGCGGATACAGCGCCACCAGCTTTGTAGACGGACCTCTGAGAGCCCTTGTAGCCCCGATGAGTTCCTTTGAGTTCCCGGTAGGAAAGAGTCTTTCTTACGGACCGGTTACCTATTATTCGGAAGCTAACGCCAACAGCTGGATACAGCTGGAATATTTTGACCGGAACCCGCAACAGGCTTCGCTGGATACTTCAGCAAAAGGACTTGGACTTGCTTCCATCCGTGCCGATGAATACTGGCATATCGATAGCCTGACCGCAACAGCCGGTAGGTTGGAAATTAGCTATACGGCGCACAGCAACCTTGCTGGTGTTGACCGGGAAAATATCCGTCTGATCAGTTTCGATGGCAGCATGTGGAACAGCGAAGGCCCTGCCAACAGGGATGCTACCCTTAATGAGGTGGTTTCCGACAGGCTGAACCGCTTCGGCTTCTTTACCATCGGTATCGATTCGGCTTGTACCATCCCGAATGCGCCGGTAGTGGCACCTTCACGGGTATGCGCCGGTGGGGATGCGTTCCTGACAGCGAACAGTCCCGTAGGCTTGCGTTGGTTCACCGTTGCCGTTGCCGGCACCCCCATCGCGGAAGGAAACAACATCTTCCTCAGCGGTGTGACCACGGACAGTGTATTCTATGTGGAAGCTAAAGACATCGGTTGTGTAAGTGCCCGCGTGGCATATCCCATCCAGCTTCAGCAGCTTCCTGCTGCTCCTGTTGTAAGCGGAAAAATGACCTTGTGTTACGAGGAGCAGGCAGAACTGAATGTACCGGCAGGTGGAGAGGTGAATTGGTATACCAGTGCCTCCTCTGTAAGTGCCGTTCAAATCGGTACAAACTTCCAGTCAGCACCGCTTCCGGCAGATACCGCCTTCTTTGTCGAGTCCGTACTTAACGGTTGCGCCGGTCCGAGAACACCCGTTAACCTGAGTGTAAGGGCCAAACTGATCGAACCCAATACGCAAAGCGTAAATGTGTGTGAAGGGGATGACGCGGTGGTTAAGGCTACCTCTAACTTCTCCCTCCGCTGGTTCAGCAACCTCAGCGATACCCAGGCATTTGCCACAGCTCCTTCCATTAGCCTGACGCAGGTAACGAAGGATACCAGCTTCTATGTGGAAGCCTTTGACGGGCAATGCCTCAGCCCACGTGTTACCATTCTGGTGAAAAACAATATCCGGCCGACTAAGCCGGCTCTGTTCACTGCCCAGGGATGTAAAGGCAGTCCGGTGACCCTGCAGGGTAACGGTACCGATATCCACTGGTTTACGGATTCAAGTGCTACGATAGCTGCCGCAACAGGAGATACGTATACCACTCCTGCGCTTGGTTCCAGTCGGTGGTACTATGCTGCTTCCTTTAATGGCACCTGCCTCAGTGAAAAAGAAGCGGTACTTGCCGAGATCTTCGAATTGCCTCAGTCTGCAAACATCACTGCTGTACAATTTACTCCTGCCAATGCGCTGGTTAGCATAGAAACCGGTGCCGTAGCCGACAATTACGAATGGGATTTCGGTACGGATGCCACTCCGCAAACAGCAATAGGTCCCGGTCCTCATAACGTACTCTGGACCAGCAAGGGAGAAAAGAATATCGTGCTTCGGGTATGGAACGGAAACCAGGTAGTGCAATGCGCCCTGACCGATACGGCTATGATCCAGGTGCAGCCCGGACTGGCTGTAAATGGTGCCGGCACCAATGAGGTTAAGGTATACCCCAACCCGCTTTCCAACAGCCTGCAGGTGAAACTGAATACCCCGGATACTTACCTGGTAAAACTGGTGGGTGTTACCGGGCAGGTACTTTATGAGAATGCCGCTTACCGCGACGAAGAACGTATCGATACCCAGACCCTCAAACCCGGAGTGTACTTCGTGGTGATTGAGAACGGGGGAACGCGGTACAGCGTGAAAGTGGTTAAATAAAAAGGAACGAAAACCTTGAAAAGGAGAATCAGGCAATACTGGATATGTGCGGTGGTACTGATCATTTCAGGACGAAATGATCTGGTGGGACAGATTGCCGCGGATTTTTCAGCCTCGGTTACCCAGGGATGTGCCCCGCAACTAGTGAAGTTCACAGACCTGTCAACCCCTGCCGCCGGAAGCTGGTCCTGGGACTTCGGTAACGGAGCTACTTCAACCTTACAAAACCCGTCGACCGTATACACCCAACCCGGGGTGTATACGGTTAGCCTGACGGTGAACGGAACTGCCGGTTCCGGTACGGAAACCAAAACGGCTTATATCACCATTTTTGAAGGGCCGAAGGCCGATTTCAGCGTCAATAAGGCCACTGCCTGTGAGCTGGAAAATTTTGCCTTCACCGACCTTTCTACGGCAGGGGATGCGGCGATAACCACCTATTTCTGGGATTTTGGCGACGGAGGAAGTTCCGCGACACAAAACCCGCAACATGGCTATACCGTTCCCGGAAACAAAACAGTCAGCCTGAGGGTTACCGATGCCAACGGCTGCGAGTCTTTCGGGCAGAAGGTCAACGTGCTTACCGTCGATCCCAAACCGGATCTGGCATTTACCGCCGATAAGCCTGCCTCCTGCATCGTACCGCATACCGTCAATTTCAGTAATAACCAATCCTCGTCACAGGTTAGCTACTATTGGGATTTCGGTAACGGGTCAAACGCTTCTACGACAACGGGTTCGGCTACGTATACTTCGCCGGGTTCTTATACGGTCATCCTTTACGGAGAGAATACCACCACCGGTTGCCGCGATACACTGGAGAAGACGGCCTATATCCAGGTGGGTAATTACAATATCGATTTCAACCCCTCCAAAGCCCGCGGTTGTAACAATCAGCCGATCGATTTTACCCTCAGCGGCAGCGGTACCCCGCAAAGCGTGCTTTGGGATTTCGGAGACGGAAACCTGGGGAATACTGCACCGGCACAAAACACCTATGCGGCCCCCGGCACCTATACCGTGAAACTGATCGCCTCTTTTGCCGGAGGCTGTAAAGACTCCATTATCAAAACACTGGTGATCGACGATGAGCCGACACCGAACTATTCCCTCAACCCAGATAAAAGTTGCCAGGTGCCTTTCAATGTGACCTTTGTCAACAACACCCCCGGAAACGGTTCTTTCTGGGAATTTGGCGACGGGGATACTTCTTCGCAGCGGAACACTATCCATACCTATAACACACAAGGACCATTCATCATTAAATTCACGAGTATCAGTCCGGGAGGTTGTGAAGCAACCCAGATCGATACCATCGATTTCCACCCCGAGATAGAAGTTAAGCCCAGCCCGAGACAGGTATGCGGCACTTCGGCCAATGTGACCTTCGATTTTGAAAGCACTCCGGGGAATCCCACTTCTTTTTCATGGGATTTTGATGATGGCAATACCTCCAGCCAGGCCAAGCCCAGCCATTTCTTCAACGGACAGGGTCAGTATATCGTCAAGCTGACATTGACCTACCCGGGCGGCTGTACGGCTACCGGCCAGGATACGGTAAGTATTTTCAGCAAACCCATCCCCGATTTTGAGGCGGACAAGCGCGATACCTGTGTGAAGATTACCATCAACTTCACGAACAAATCTTCGAATTACACGGCATTCGAATGGGATTTCGGGGACGGAGGCATCGACTCCATCAATGTCAACCCTACCCATAAGTACAAGAGCTGGCCGAAAATCCTGGAACTTCCGGACTCCTTCGATATCAAACTTACGCTGTGGAACGGCACCTGCCAGGCAGATACCACAATCACCAGCTACATCAATATCGATCCTCCTCTGGCCTGGATCGAGACCAATAACCCGGAAGGCCTGTTTTGCGACACCCCGGCTGTGGTGAATTTCAGTGATGTCTCTCGGTATGAGAACCCCAGGGATACAGTGTTACGCGTTTGGTATTTTAATGACCCGAACGCTTACAAGGTCAATTTCCAGCAGTGTACCACGGATACCAAGAACAACGTGAACGTTGGGCGGAATTGCAATTATTCCGTCGATTCGTTGCCTACACATACCTACAGCCAGTTCGGGAATTACAATGCCCAGCTTTGGTTGTTCAGTCACCGTACGCGTTGTTTTGATTCCATCACGTACCTGGTCCGGGTCCGGCCGAAGTTTAAGGCTGATTTTACCGTTTCGGCACAATCGGGTTGTGCGCCTTTGCACGTGGATTTTGAGGACACCACTTCACGCTCCGTAGAATGGTTCTGGGATTTCGGGGACCTGCGTATCGATGGCGATACGGATATCGTGCGGGTTACGGAATACGAATACCCCCTTCCGGGCAAATACTATCCGAGGCTTTTTGCCACGGATGCCGATGGCTGTCTGGCCATTGTCGATAAAGAAATTGATGTGCGCGGGCCACGAGCCAGTTTTAAGACAGGTGGACGACTATGTCCGCCGGATACCGTCTCTTTCTTTGATATCTCTCAGAAGACGGACAGTCTCGTCAGCTGGCACTGGGATTTCGGCGATGCGGCGAATACCCAGCCGGATACCACTTCTCAAAGACATCCGCGCTTCCGCTTTTCCGGACCGGGGAATTACCTCGTTACCCTGCTTGTTACCGATAACCTGGGGTGCTCTAACAGCATCACCCGTATCCTTGAATATGCCCCGCCGGTACCTGAGTTTAAGGTGATCCCCGATGTGATCTGCGTGAACAATGCCGTCAATATGCAGAATTACACGAAAGGCGGATTCACCAATAAATACCACTGGCGTTTCGGAGACGGCGACACCTCCAACCTGCTGAATCCCGCTCATACTTATGCGGATACCGGAAGGTACGACGTGTTCCTGCGTGTTCAGAGAGCCGATGGTTGTGTTGATTCGTTACTGATGGAAAAAGGGGTGCGGGTTGTGGATCCGGAAGTGGATTTCAGCGCCAACAAAAACCAGGGATTATGCCCGCCCTTTACCGTGGTGTTCACTTCGGTAGCCAGTGATGACGTTTCGGAATACTACTGGGATTTTGGGGATAGTTCGAATTCCACGCAGTCTAATCCCATCCATACATACAATGAACCGGGCATCTATACGGTAACCCTTAGGGTGAAAAGCATCGGAGGCTGTTCCGATTCGGTGATCAAGGTGGATTATATCGAAGTAGGGGGTCCCAAAGGAACCTTCTCTTTTGACCCGAAACAGGGCTGTCAACCGCTTAGCGTGAATTTTAAGGCGGACGCCAGCAATGTTTCGGTTTATACCTGGGACTTCGGCGACGGGGAAGTGATCCATACTTCCGATGACAGCCTGCTGCATATCTATAATTCCAGGGGCGTTTTCAAACCTGTTCTGATCCTAACAGATTCCAATAACTGTTCGGCAACCCTTAGTAGTGGAGATTCCATCATCAGCAACAGCCTGGCCAATGCCAACCTGACCCTGAGTCAGCCAAAGGTATGTGTAGGAGGAAGCATCAACTTTACCGATATCAGCAGCCCGGCGGCGGCAATTCGCGCCAGAAGCTGGGAGCTTGATAATGTGGCCAGCGGAAACGGAACCGTTTACCAGCAGCAATTCAATGACACCGGTGAATTCGGGGTGCGGCTGATCGTGACAGATACTTTGGGGTGTATGGATGATACGCTGGTACAGGTGCAGGTGCAGGCCATGCCGGTGATCACGATATCCAACGATACGGCGGTTTGTTTCGGCAACAGGGTGCAGCTTATGGTTAGTGGCGGTGACAGCTACCAGTGGTCGCCTTCGACCGGCCTGAGCAACGACACGCTACCGGACCCTTATGCCCAGCCACTCAATACCACTACCTATACCGTGGTGGTGAAAAATGGCAGTGCCTGTCCGGATGTTTCCGAGACGGTGGAAGTTACCATCTGGCCTTTGCCACCTATAGATGCGGGTCCGGACAGAAAGATTTGTATCGGCGATTCCGTATTGCTGGTGGCCACAGGCGCCATGGACTACCTCTGGGAGCATTCGCCAAACCTGAGGGATACGGCTTCGGACAGCACCTGGGTGTTCCCGGGTGTAGATGAATATTTCAAAGTATATGGAACGGATAGTCGCGGATGCAGCTATTACGACAGTGTGCTGGTAAGCCCGGTAGTGGCGCCTGTTCCCGTGATCGAAGGTCCATCTGAAGTGTGCTACGGTGCCGAAGTGGTGCTGACCGCGGAGGGGGGTAACCAGTTCCAGTGGAATACGGGAGAAACCACCAAAAGTATCCGGCCGAGGTTGTATGACAGCCAGAAATTCTGGGTGGAATCCTTCCTGGACGGTTGTTTCGGAGGAACCGATACTACCCGTATCGAGGTAGATGTTACCGGCTTTGTGGCCGATTTCGAGCTGGGTAAGGACAGCATATACGCGGGGGAATTGCTCGACCTGCTGAACAAGACACAACTCGCTTCCCACTTCACCTGGTTTGCAGGCGATGGCAGGGGAGCGGTATACGACTCGCTTCCGCAGTTTGCTTATTCCGGGGAAGGGCAGTACCGCATATTGCTCATTGCCCGATCCCACAATGGTTGTGAGGACAGCGTGGCAAGGTGGCTGACTGTATTGCCGGACTACCACTATTTCCCGAATGCCTTCACGCCTAACGGCGACCTGCTGAATGATTTGTATGAATACTTCTTCCCTTATGAGTTGGAAGAAGCCAGGCTGAGGATATACGACCGATGGGGTGAGCTGATCTTCGAAAGTACCGACCAGGAACATATGTGGGACGGCACGTATCGGGGAGTGGCCGTGCCGGACGGCGTTTACATGTACCTGTTTATGGGACGAAAATATTCGGGCCAGAGAATTAACCGCAAAGGAACGATCACCCTTTTAAGATAATTACGTATCAACAATGAAGCACCTACAAGAAAAACTGCCTTTTTATGCGCTGATCCTTGTCACCGGCCTGTTGCTCGGGGGCTGTCAGCAAAAGGTAACCATTGGTACCGCAAACAAAGCCTTTGAGAAAAGGGAGTACATCGTCAGCGCCGATCTGTACAAGCGCGCTTACCGCAGCGAAGCCGACCGGATGGTGAAAACCGAAGCGGCTTTCGGAGCGGCGGAAAGCTATCGCAGGATTAACGATTATACGAACGCCTCCACCTGGTATAGCAAGGTTCTGCAATTTGAACCCGGCAACCTGGAAGCCCTCTATCAGTTGGCTCTCATTCAAAAATCGGAGGAAAAATATGAGGAAGCCCGCAAAACCCTGGAGCAATACATGACCAAAGGGGGGAACAAAAAGGAAGCGGAACGCGAACTGGAAGGATGTAATAAGGCAGCGGAATGGAAGAAAGCCAAAACCCGCTATATGGTAGTGAATGAACGAAGCCTGAACAGCCGCTACTCCGACTTTGCCGCGGTGAAAGTAAAGGATAAAGAGGTGTTCTATACCTCCGACCGCCTCACGGGCAAAAACGACAAGCGGTATGCGCGCACCGGAGATCAGTACCTGGCTATTTTCCGCGCGGAGATCAAACGCCAGCGGGGCGCTCAGCCCGGTGATCCGTTAAAGATCCGTGATGAGGAAATTCCTGACGGACTTGAGTTTGATTACAACGAGGGAACCTGTGCCTTTAATCAGTCGACACTGTACTTCACCCTGTGCAATGCAAAGTCAGATGGAAAAGGTACATGCAAGATTTACGAAGTACGTCAGACCGGAAAACGCTTTTCAGAAGCCAGTCCGCTGTCTTTCTGCACCGATACGAGCAGCAGCTACGGACATCCGAGCATGGCCGAAGACGGAAAAACACTTTACTTCTCGGCAGATATCCCGGGAGGTTTCGGAGGCAAGGACCTCTATTATGTGGTGTATGACAGGCAGAAAAAAAGCTGGTCAAAGCCGGTAAACCTGGGAAGCGCCATCAATACCGAAAAGGATGAGATGTTCCCGTATATCCATACGGACGGAACCCTTTTCTTCTCTTCCAATGGCCATGTGGGAATGGGCGGTCTGGACCTCTATTACAGCACCGGAAACGGAAGTAACTGGTCGGAACCCGTAAACATGAAAGCACCCATTAATTCCGGGGCGGATGATTTTGCCATTACCCTTGCAGACGACAAAGAAACCGGCATGTTCTCTTCCAACAGGGAAGGCGGGTTAGGCAAGGATGATATCTACAGCTTTTACCTGACTCCGCTTGTGTTCAACCTGCAGGTGCTGGTGAAAGATGCCAATACGGGGGAAGTTATTCCGGAGAGTACGGTGAAGCTTCAGGTGAATGGCGACAGTTCCGTGACCCTGAAAACCGATAAGAACGGAAGACTGGAACTTCCGCTGATGAACGCCTCGCAGTACAGCCTTTTTGCTTCCAAAGCAGAGGATTACTACCTGGACAGCAAAACCTCCGGGGTGAGTACCAAAAACAAAGAGCAATCGGAGGATTTCAGTATCGAATTGCTGTTGGCTCCGATCAATGTGGAAGATGAGTTTACCCTGAAAGGAATTTACTACGACCTGGATAAGGCCGATATCCGGGAAGACTCCAAACCGGTTCTTGACTCGCTCGTTACGCTGCTGAACAAGTATCCGAGAATCCATATTGAGATTGGTTCGCATACCGATTGCCGTTCATCCAAAGAATACAACCTGACCCTTTCCCAGAAGCGGGCTCAGTCAGTGGTGGATTACCTGATTGCCAAGGGAATTCAACCGGACAGGCTCATTGCAAAAGGATACGGAGAATCGCGCCTGGTGAACGATTGTGCCTGCGAAGGCGGAGTTGCCACCCGGGATTGTACCGATGAAGAACACCAGCTTAACCGAAGAACCACATTCAGAATCATTTCCAAATAGACCCATTGCAAAACGTCAAGAAAATGAAAAAGTCCCTTATCCTGTTTGTACTGCTTGTGCTGGTTATCGAGCTGCAGGCACAACAAGATCCCTATTATACACACTATATGTTCAACCGCCTTTCCCTGAACCCTGCTTATGCCGGGTCTCAGAAAGGTATCGAAGCGACTTTGCTGCATCACCAGCAATGGGTGGGTTATCCTGCAAATGCGGGTCCGCGTACCCAGGTACTCGGTCTGAATGCACCGATAGGTCGCCACGGTATCGGTCTGAACTTTGTAAATGACCGGTTGGGGTATGAGAAATCCGTCAACCTCATGCTGTCCTACAACTACAAATTCAACCTGGGTGGAGCCGGTAACCTGGCGGTAGGGCCTGGCATCGGGTTCATGCAAAAATCCATAGACGGCTCTCAGCTCACTCCGGAGCAGGCCTTTGATGCCAAGGTGCCCAATGCCAATGTGAGCAGCCTTAAGCCGGATTATTCTTTCGGGCTTTATTATGATAATGAAGCATTCTACAAACTTTACGTCGGTTTGTCGGCGCTGCATTTGAGTGAAGAGGATTTCGATTATGAAAGCACACCCGGTGCGGTGATTGCGTATACCGGCGCCCGGCATTATTACCTGTTAGCAGGTATGACATTCGACCTCACACCGAATCTGGCCCTGTGCCCGAATGTTCTCATCAAGAATGACGGGGCCTATACGCAGTTTGATGTCAATGCCGACCTGCTGATCAACGGAAGGTTCCGTGGAGGTCTTTCTTACCGTTCGGGAGATGCTGCTTCCGTGTTGGTCGGAGCCTATATCACCCCGCAGATGCATTTGGGATACAGCTATGACCTTACTCTTACTGATCTGAATACGGTTAGTTCCGGAACTCATGAAATTGTGTTCAACTACGTGTTCGGTCGTGTTCCCAAAAGAAGAGTAGGGGCCGGAACCCGCATCATCTATACGCCAAGAACCCTGGATTAAGCAGTTTTCTGTTTCGATAAGCGAAGCGGCACCTCTTGAGGTGTCGCTTTTTTCTTTCTCCAAGGGGTATTGTTTGTTTTCTGTTATGAAAAAGACACAGGAGCGTTAACGGAATATCAATGGAACATTAATTTATCCGGAAGCCAGGCAATCCCCATTTCGAAGGGGGTGGCTTTTGCCGGGTATGACAGGCATAAGACCGACCCCTTAAATCAGCGGGAAGCCTTTCGTTTCTAAATGCCGCGGCATCTTACACCTTAACTTAATAGTAACAGGTATCGCAGGCTCGCGGTCTACCTTTGAGGGTGTGAAGTAAGGGGTCCTGGGAACCTTACAGAAGGTTCTCTTCGATCCAATTTCCAAACAGGAAGTCAGATATAAAAACCAATTGTAGGATAAAGCATTTCATGCAATGAAAAACCAAAAGGCATTTGCCACACGAACGAGTATGCGGGTACCTTACCGGGTATTCGTGGCGATTGTAGTACTGTTGGGTACCGGACTTTTCGGTGTACCTGATCTGCAGGCGCAGATCCTCTATTACAACGCAATCAGCAGTTCCAGCCCTTATTCATCCAACCCCTATACCAGTGGGGATGTGTTGGGTGCGAATATCACCGGGTATGGAATAGGAAGAGGTTCCGGAATCAGCGGCAACGCGGGTTCCGGCCGTTACAACGCCAAAGGCTGGACCACCAGTTCCACCACACCGGCTTCCAGCGATTATTTCTACATCCGTTTCGCTGCGGATGCCGGGTATTCCATGGATATCACCAATATCTACCTGGAAACGAAAAAGTCAGGTACGGGTCCAAGAAGTTTTGTGATTCGCTCCAGTGAAGACAATTTCACCTCCGACCTCTATACGTACTCCACCACAAGTACCAGTAACCGGAGTCATTCCATTTCCATACCTTCCAATAAACTGAAAGAGATCAAAGGCACTTTTGAGATCCGGATCTATGCGTATTATGCCTCAGGTTCATCCGGAACGTTCAGTGTCAACTACCATTATTTTTTCGGTACCACCAAATTGGCTGCGCCTGTTCTGAATAGTCTTTCAGCAACCAATATCGGAAGCAGTACTGCAGATTTTTCCGCCAACCTCGCGTCAAATGGCGGACTAACCATTGCCGAGCGCGGTTTTGTCTGGTCTACTTCCAATAACCCCGAGGTGGGTGATGCCGGTGCGACAAAGATCTTGGCAAGCGGTACGGGTACCGGTACCTTCAACAGTGCTGTAACGGGTCTCCCGGCGGGTACCCGGATTTATTACCGGGCATTTGCCAAAGAGTCGGGGGCGGGATACTATTACTCCACCGCCTCCAGCTTTTATACCTTATCTACGGAACCGGCAGCCTTCCCCATAACGTTTAGTGCAACCACACAATCGAAGAACAGCATTCGGCTGGACTGGACACAGGTGAATGACGCGGATGGCTACCTGATCCTGCAGCGTACCTACGACCCTCCGTCGGGTGTTCCTTCCGATGCCACAGGCTATTCAACAAATCAGTCGCTTGGCAATGCCACGGTCATCGGGATCATAACCGATAAAACTACCACTACCCTCACCGTTAACAACCTGCTTCAGGGAACCCGTTTCCATTATTCCCTGTTCCCTTATTCGTTCAACGGAAGCGAGTCAGCCACCTACAATTACAAAACAGATTCACCCTATCCCACGGCTACGGACAGTACCTGGGGAAGGCCTACTTCTCTCAACTCCACCATACTGACAGCAGGTGGGGAAGCGAGTTTTATTCCCAGCGTCCGGAATGAAGCCGTTAATGCTTTCAGCGATGGGGTTCAGGTATGGAACCTGAGACTTGCCGATGGAGGAAACGCGCTTTCTGATGACGACGATCTGCCTACGATCATAACTTCACTGACAATTCGTAAAGGGAACTACAACACCGTAAGTAACTGGTCGACCGCTATTCAGGAGGTCGCGCTTTTTGACGACAGCACCGGTGCACTCCTTGCCAACGGAAGTGTAAGCAGTTCCCAGATATCCTTTACCGGATTTACCGCAACTGCTGCCGATGATACTTACCGTCCGCTTTCCATTCGCCTAACACTGGAGAAACGTTCTCATACGGATAACAGCCTCTTTCATTTTCAGGTGGATGATGCGGATATTGCCACGGAAGGATTGCTCACCAGTTCCCAGAAGATGAGCTTCGATATCCATAGCGATTCTTCAAAAAATCCCATTCAGGTACTGGCCACCAAGCTGAAATTCCTGAACCAGCCACCTTCTTCCATTGAAGTAGGCGTTCCATACGGCACTACCGTTCGTGTAATTGCACTGGATACTTTTGACGGGATCGATATGGATTTTGTGAGTCCTGTCTATCTGACGACTTCGGCCTCAAACCTGATCGCTGCACCGCGCAGCGACACCCCCTCACAGGCTATTGCCGAATTCGATACCCTGCGCTTCCATACTTACAGCCTGTCGGATACATTGATCGCCTATTCAGCAGGTTTGTATGATGCGCGGTCAAATGCATTTGAGGTGTTCAATTCCCTCCACTCCGATATCATCATCAATCCGGGCTTTAGTCCGCAGTCCGACATCCTGCACCTGCTCTACAACGACGATGCGGCAGTCACTGCCAATAACTCCGTGGAGGTTGCCGAATTCTGGCTACGCGATGGCGGACCGATCCAGGATGAGGATTTCGAGCCTACCGCACTTAATGCGCTCACCTTCGATGTGGAATCTGGATACCTGATCCGCAGGGCGGCCCTTTTCCAGGGGAACACCAACCTGATGGAGACGGATACGGTTTTCCATATCGGCAACAAAGATCAGCTCTTGTTCACAGGTCTGAGCCTGATGGCCAATGACAATGACTCGGTGAAATTCAGCCTGCGGATCACTTTTAAGGATTCGGCCGTAGATGGCGACAGGGTTGTGGCTCTGGTTTCCGATGCGGTTTCTGATCCCGACTATTCTTCCTTTCAGAGCAATGACGCCGGAGCGGCAATCAGCTCTACGCTGAATAACGAAAACCGGATTGATGTGGTCGCTCACAAGCTGGGATTTGTAGAACAGACTTCCGATGTAAGAAGGGGATCGATCATGAACCCGTTTGTTGGAGTTGCCGCGCTTGACAGTCTTAACAACATCGACCTGGAAACACGCCAGATCAACCTGAGCGTAACCGGTTCCGCATTCACTTCAACAGCGCTTACGAATTCCGGGACGGGAACAGATGGCAAGGCGTATTTCCCGAGACTGCTTTTCACAACTGTATCCAACAATGTCACCCTCACTGCCTACAGTGGTCAGTTGGATACCATAGTCAGCGATATTTTCCAGGTACTTGACCCGGTATGGTACCGCAGTGTGGCAACCGGGAATTGGTCGGATACGCTGATCTGGGAATGGTCAGAGAATTATGGAGGCAGCTGGACCCCTGCTTCCGTGGCACCTAATTTTGACAAACACGGGCAGATTACCATCCGTACCGGAGATACGGTGTATATGGATGGCACCACGCAAACTGAAAACACACTTGATGAGACGATTATAGAGACCGGCGCCTTGCTGGTAACTCCCGAGGTACCGAAACAAAAACTGGTTGTAAACGACGCCATCGGCACCGACCTCGTGATAGAAGGAGCCCTTCTTCATAACAACGATCTGTCCCTCGGAGGTATACGGATCGTAGGAAACGGAAGGGTTGAAGTGGAAACCGGTGGTAGCATCGAACTGGCTTCCTTCGGAAATGCAAGCCGCTGGGCTGGAAACCAAAAAATCTTTTTCGATTCGGGTGCGTATTATATCCATAACACCGGCCTTCCCGGCACACTTGGCGACGGGGTGATGTTTCCGAATGCAAGTCAATCGGAGATCCCGGTATTTGTAATCAAAGACGTAGTTTCTTTCCCGGGTAAACAATCCAATCCGGCAGCCTGGTTGAATATCAACGGGATACTGGAAGTAGAAACCGGAGATACCCTCAAAACGACCAAACAGGCTGTGGTTGCCGTTCGTGACGGAATCCGCGGAGATGGTGTTTTGGTAGCCCGGGGAGAAGGGGAGATCCGTCTGACCGGACAAAACTCTTTCCTGACCGGCAACGGAGCGATCGTGTTGAACGATGATGCGGCATTTGTGATTGCCGCTACAGCCGATGCGGAGTTGCAGATGGATCATGCTATACAGGCTACGGCAAACGGACAAGTAGAGATTCGCGGAACCTGGGATGCTGCAGACCATGAAATCCTGGGGAATGCCCCAATATCCACCTATACCGGAAGTCGTGTGATTTCAGCTCATACCGCCGGACTCGACGGTAGCTTCAATACCACCGGACCCAAGAACTACAATGGCGGAACCCATTTTGTCTTCAATGGCAATACAGCTCAGCAAAGCGGTCAGATTCCTTCCGGTGTCTGCGCTACCCTGACCGTAGACAATACAGCAGGACTGACACTGGAAAGCAGCCTGGAGGTGAATGACAGTCTGGAACTTGTTGCCGGTAAGGTTGAAGTGGTTTCCGGAGAGACCCTGTTCATTACCCAAAATGCAGAGATCCATAATGCTTCCTCTTCACGGTTTATTGATGGCAACCTATCCATATACCTGCTTTCCGGAGATTCCGCAGAATTTCCTGTCGGAGACGGCAATGACTTTGCCCCGGTATCCTTCCTGAATCAGGCAGCAAATCCGGGTTATGTCAGCCTGGAATACCGCGCCGAAAATCCGGATAATGCCGGTTATTCCACCGGCAGCCTTTCTTCCGGTCTGATGAGCATCCTTTCGCAGGAATACTGGTTGATTGATGCCGAAAGCGGCAGCGTAAGAATCGCCTATACCGCGAATTCGGGAGTTAGCGGTTACCCGCTACAAGATATTCGTGTAGCAGCCTGGAACGGAGCTTCCTGGGTGAGTGAAGGCCCTCTGGGCAGAAATGCTACGGCAACCGAAATTGGCTCGGATATTCTCAAAAACTATTCGGTGTTGAGTATTGGCGTAGACTCTACCTGTACCACACCGGCCGCTGCAGCTTTTGTTGCCAATACCGTATGTGTGGGAGATAACGTAACCCTCCGGGCAACTGGAAACGGAGACCTGAACTGGTTTGTCCGGGCCAATGACCCGATGCCCTTTGCCACGGCTGACAGTGTGATCATGGGAGTTCTTCCTGTTGATACCGTATTTTATGTGGAAGTACAAAAGAACGGTTGCGTAAGCCCGCGTGTGGCTTACCCGGTAACGGTCAATGCTATTCCGGCACAACCTTCGGTTTCCGGAAGTACGGAAGTGTGCTACAATACTTCGGTAGATCTCAATGCCCCGGCAGGTGGCAGCTACGAGTGGTTTGCCGATGCTAACGGAACAACATTGCTGGCCAGTGGAACCAGCTTCAGCAGTACGGCGCTGACCAACGACACCTTCTTCTTTGTCAGAGAAGCGGTTAACGCCTGTTACAGCGTTTTGTCGCGGATAGAAGTGCAGACGTACGATTCGGTTGTCGCCCCGATTTCACTGACCGAATCCATATGCGGTGGCCTGCAGGTTTCCTGGAACCTAAGCCAGTCAAACGATGTGCTGTGGTACGCCGATCTTACGTCGACTAACCCCATTTACCAGGGAGCAGGGTTCGTTACGGACACCCTGTACTCCGATACCGCATTCTATGCACAATCGCTGAACAGCAAAGGTTGTGTGAGCCGTAAGGTGAAGATGGAAGTTCAGGTGGAAGCGCAACCTGCTGCACCTGCTGCAATGAACGCAGAAATCTGCGAAGGAGAAAGCGCTGTACTGACCACTACTGCTTCCACAGGCACTACGGTATACTGGTACAGTTCTTCCGGAACACAAGCCATGCTGGATACCGGCGACAGCTATACGACTCCGCTCCTTTTTGCTTCGGGTGTTTACTATGCCAGTGCATACAACGGAGCTTGTCACAGTGCCAGGGTCAGCTTCCCGGTAAGCGTGAATGCCATCCCTGCGGATTTCAGTATCATTACTCCCGGCGGAATTAACGGAGCGCAGAACGCGACCATCATGACCGATGCGGCAGCCGATAACTATTCCTGGGATTTCGGTGCGGGAGCAACCCCGCAGACGGCCACCGGTCAGGGACCGCATAACGTGGTATGGAATACCAGCGGTTTGAAGACCATTGAATTGAAAGTATGGAACGGCGATGAAGCGAAAGGCTGTGCCAAACAAACACAGAAAGTGGTGTTTGTAGATCCGGGAACCGGTGTACGGGAAGCCGGAGACGCATCATTCAGCCTTTACCCGAACCCCGCCAGTGATCAGGTGAAAATTGACCTGGGCGGAACAACAGCAAATGCAACGGTTACCATTTATGATGCCCGGGGCCGGCAGGTACACAGCGGACTTCTCTCCGAGTCAGGAGTTGTGAACCTGAACGGATGGAAGCCGGGAATTTACCTGGTGAAGGTTGAAGCGGGAGGCCTGCAGACATCTGCCAGGCTGATCGTTCGGTAGCCCGTGAACAAACTATTAATTTGGTTTCTAAGTGAAAGGAGCGGCTTCGGCCGCTCTTTTTTGTTGGGTTGATGAAGAGAAATGTCAATTGATCCTCGTTTTGATAAGATAGGTTAAGTCTCGTTCAGAGATATCCAGTTCTTTTAACCTGTCTTCAATCCGAATTAGGCCAAGGTGTTTTGCAAAATATAAATCCTGATAGCGGGTTTGATAAGGTTCCATCGTGCCCCCGGGAGGGAGCGAATCAATACCTGCCCTAATTGTTTCATAAAAGGCATCTCCGATGAACTCAAACTGTGATGGAGCATGGATACGATAACGACGGGCATTTTGCCAATTGGGAGAATATTTTTCTATTACGGTATCCTTCCCGGAGTATCCCGTAGAAAACGGAATATCAGCTATTGGAAATGGATAGGAATTTTCCGATATAATTATTGCCGAAGGGGCTGTCTTGATTAAAATTTGCCTGACACTGCTATCTCCGGAGTACAGCCGTGTTATCATATATTTGGCAAAAGTCTGGTTAACCACTGCGGTATCTTTCATATAAACCCAGCCTTCTAACCCGATTATTCTTCCATTCAGAGCATCGGACACCTCAAAACGCATGATGCTATCACGTGATAAATCAAAAAATGGACGTAGCTCTTGAATAGAATCTACTTGTGTCCGATAGTCAAATTCCCTTTGATCCCCCTTATCACAGGCAGTAAGAAGGATCAAAAGAATGACAAATATTCGGGTCTGAAGAGACATATTAGAACTGATATAGATAGGAGAGATGAAACCCATATGTCGGACTTTCTACCTGAACTTGGTAGAAGTAGGTTACCCGGTTAACTGTTTGCATAATTTGAGAAGTTTGGATCGGGCGGTGGAATAAAAAAACCGAACCGCTTAATGCAATCTTGTGATGTTTCAAAAGCGCATAAATTAACCGGGTTCGTATTTCAGGATAAATGCTGCCTGAGCCGCTAACATTAACTTTTGAGAATATGTGATCATATCCGGGAACATTTCCCTGGCCCACTGAGTAATTGGCTGTTGGCAAGCGAATGACCAGGGTAAAACCGGTTGAAAGAGAAAGAGAAGGGTGGTTTTGGAACAATACGCCAAAGCCCGGGGTTAGTACCACACTTTCCTGATGAATTCGATGTGACAATTGAGTTGGTTTCTCTGTGAAATCGAATTGGTTCTCCAGATTGTATCCAATTTGATCAATGTTATAGGATAGCGAGTTATGGCCTGTCCTAAGGCTGATGTATGAGGATAAGACTTTGCCGGAATCTACCCGGCCCTTTCCGGGAAAAGAGATAAAGCGGAGTGTTTGTTCCTGGCTTGATATAGAAGTTGTATGGAAGTAAGCGTGATCAAAATTTCCCCGCTCCGGGTCAGGATGTTTCAACCAGGTATAGGAGAATTCCAGAAGCTGGGCCGTAAGACCGGAAGGGAGTATAAACAGAGTGAGGATGAGAAGTGTCTTGGACATGGTTTGATACCCCCTTAATTAAAGCATGGAAACGAGGACATTTGTTATCCTAATGCATACTTCAATAATTAGTAGGGGACAGTAGAGTCAGCTAATGGCATAAACTTCTAATCTCATTCAATGGATAACTTCTTTGGCAGCCAAGGAAAACTTCTCCTCCTGCCTGCCGCATAGCTTATTCCGCTTATTCTTTCATTTGTTAATTTCCTGACTCCTTTCCCCGGTCTTATCTTCGCACCATGAAATTCGGAACAAAAGCCTTACACGCCGGTGTACATCCTGATCCGGAAACCGGTGCCATCATGACTCCAATCTACCAGACCTCCACCTATGTGCAATCCGCTCCGGGTAAACACAAGGGATATGAGTACAGCCGTACGCATAACCCCACCCGTACCCAGCTGCAGGATCAGCTGGCAGCACTGGAGAATGGAAAATACGGGCTTTGTTATGCCACCGGCCTCGGCGCCATTGATGCCGTGTGTAAGCTTTTCAAACCGGGAGATGAAATCGTATCGACCAATGACCTGTACGGGGGTACCTTCCGTATCTTCACGAAGATATACGAACCTTTCGGACTGAAATTCCGCTTTGTGGATATGACCAGGCCGGAAGAAGTGGAAGCTGCCATTGGTCCCGATACCAAAATGATCTGGGCGGAAACGCCTACCAATCCTACCCTGAAAATACTCGATATCGAATCCCTGTCGGCCATAGCCCGGAAACACAACCTGCTGCTTGGCGTGGACAACACCTTTGCCTCCCCCTACTTGCAGAACCCGATGGATCTCGGGGCCGATCTGGTCATGCATTCCATCACCAAATACATCGCAGGCCACTCCGACGTGGTGATGGGAGCCTTGGTGGTTAATGATGAAGAGCTGAAAGAGCGGCTCGAGTTTATTCAGAATGCTTCCGGAGCTACCCCGGGCCCGATGGATTGTTTCCTGGTACTGCGCGGAATCAAAACCCTGCATATCCGGATGCAGCGCCACAGTGAGAACGGCGCGAAAATCGCCCATTGGCTGCGCAATCACCCCAAGGTGGCCAAGGTCTTCTGGCCGGGCTTTGAAGACCATCCCAATCATGCCGTAGCCAAAAAACAAATGCGTGATTTCGGTGGTATGATCTCTTTTGAGCTGAAGGAAGGTACCGTGGAATCTGCGATGAAACTGGCAGGGTCCACCAAACTTTTCGCCTGCGCCGAATCCCTCGGTGGCGTGGAAAGCCTGCTGGGTCATCCGGCATCCATGACCCATGCCTCCATACCCCGCGAAGAACGGATGAAAGCCGGTCTCAGCGATGCCCTTATCCGCCTGAGTGTGGGGATCGAAGACGCCGATGACCTGATCGAAGACCTCAAGCAGGCTATCGGATGAGTGCCTATGCCCTGTTGGCTCTGACTCTCGGGCCGGGATTTCTGATCCTGGCCTGGATCTTTTACAAAGACAAATACGAGAAAGAGCCGATAGGTCTGCTTCTGGGAGCATTTATAACCGGTGCGCTCTCCACCCTGTTGGTCCTGGGTGCCGGTATGGCCTGGGCCCGGCTCGGTTTCCGCATCGATCCCGATTCCATACTTACCACAGCCTTTTTCGCTTTCATTTCCGTTGGGGCTACTGAAGAACTGGCCAAGCTCCTGGTGGTGCTTTTGCTGTTTTATCCGAGAAAGGCCTTTAATGAGCCTTTTGACGGAATTGTCTATTGCACGGCCGTTTCCATGGGTTTTGCTACGGCAGAAAACGTACTCTATGTATATGTGAACGCTTCCCCGGGCGAAGCCCTGTGGCTGGCTACCCTGCGCATGTTTTCAGCGGTGCCGGCACATGCCACTTTTGCTATCCTGATGGGCTATTTTGTGGGGATCTCCAAATTCAATACCCTGCGGCTGCCTTATATACTGTTGGGCTGGTTTGTGGCTTCCCTGTTTCACGGCGCGTATGATTTTTTCCTTTTCCTGAGAAATATTCCGGGGATTTCGCTGGGTGCTTTTTTCAGCCTGTATGTGGGCATCCGCTATGCCCGTAAGGCGATCCGCATCAATCAGGCGGTATCGCCTTTCAAACCGGAATCCATTCATGAATAAGCAAAAGCTTAAGGATTTCCTGGATGAAAGGGTTCTGCGTTATGAAACCCCGGATTTTATTGAGCAGGATCCGGTTTCCGTTCCCCACCGTTTTTCGGGAAAAGCAGATAGGGAGATCATGGGCTTTTTTGCTGCCACCCTGGCCTGGGGGCAGCGCAAGACGATCATACGAAATTGCCTGAAGCTGGCTGAGGGTATGGATATGGCCCCCGCCGATTTTATTCGTAACCATGAGGAAGGCGACCGCAGCCGTTTCCTGGGTTTTGTGCACCGTACCTTCAACGATACGGACCTGCTTTATTTCCTGGAATTCCTGCAACACCACTACCGTCAGCAGGATAGCCTGGAAACAGCGTTCTCCGGTGGGGGGGCTTTCTCCTCGGTGGAAGACAGCCTGGTTCATTTTCATCGTGCCTTTTTTTCTTTGCCATACGCTCCGGAACGTACGCGTAAACATGTGGCGACACCCGAAAGGAAAAGCGCCTGCAAACGACTCAATATGTTTTTGCGGTGGATGGTAAGGCCTGCGGATAAGGGTGTTGATTTCGGGCTATGGAAAACCATTCCGCGTGACGCCCTTATTTGTCCCCTGGATACCCATGTTCACCGCGTGACTCTGGGCTTAGGTATGATTGCCCGGAAACAAGCCGACTGGCAAACGGCGCTGGAACTAACCCGCTTTCTGAAGGAGCTGGATCCGGAAGATCCGGTGCGCTATGACTACGCCCTGTTTTCTTTGGGCGTGCATGAGAAGTATTGATGGGAATTAATGCTGGGTTACCAGCATTTACCGCTTTCCAGGTAACCCTGTACATAATCTTTCACCCCGTCTTCCAGCGACGTGAAGGGATGGGGGTAGCCAATACCTTTGAGCTTACTCATATCCGCTTCCGTGAAATACTGGTATTTGTCGCGGATATCTGCCGGGGTATCGATAAACTCGATCTCCGGTTCCAGGTTCATGGCCTTGAAGGTGGCATGGGCCAGGTCAAGAAAAGTGCGGGCAGTGCCTGAGCCCAGGTTGTAGATCCCGGAATTTTTACGGTGATGCATAAGCCAGTAACATACCTCCGTTACGTCTTTCACATAAACAAAATCCCGTTTTTGTCCGCCGTCAGGGTAATCGGGATTATGGGAGCGGAACAACTTCATTTTGCCGGTATCGCGAATTTGCCGGAAGCCGTGGAAGATCACCGAAGCCATACGGCCTTTATGGTATTCGTTCGGGCCATAAACATTGAAGAATTTCAGTCCCGCCCAGAAATAGGGCTTCTCTTCCTGTTGAATGGCCCATTTATCGAATTCGTTCTTGGAATCGCCATAGGGGTTAAGCGGTTTGAGGGTGTTGAGCAGCGATTCATCATCCCGGTAGCCGGACTCTCCCAAACCATAAGTGGCGGCGGAGGAAGCATAGACCAGGGGTAAGCCGTATTCCACGCATTTTTTCCAGACGGTTTTGGAGTACTCCAGGTTGAGCTTATTGAATACCTCCACGTCGAACTCGGTAGTGTCGGTGCGGGCTCCCAGGTGGAAAATAAACTGCACCTGGTTTTCATTCCGGTCCAGCCATTCGAAAAAGTTGTCACGGTGCACTTTTTCCTTGTATACCTTGTCTTCCAGGTTTTTCAGCTTGTCTTCCCTGCTGAAATCATCCACCAGTACCAGATCGAAAAATCGATCCTCGTTCAGTCTTTTTACCAGGCAGGACCCAATAAATCCTGCGGCTCCGGTTACTACGATCATAGTGCCGCAAATCTACTATTTCTCGTTGGAGACCGTCCATAAAAAAAGACCGCCCCGATGGGACGGCCTTTTTATTACCGATGTCAGAATTTTATCTTTTGATGAATTTCACCGTTTGCGTTTGTCCGTTTTGTAATTGGACACGGATGAAATAGGAACCGCTGCTCAAAGCGGAAGTATTGAGGGTATTCCGGCCGGCTTCAAGGGTCACTGTATTGCCCATTGCTTTTCCGGTAATGTCCACGATCTGAGCAGTACCGGCATGGGGTACTTCCAGGTTCAGGCTGGCGTCTGCAGGGTTAGGGTAAACCGGCACATCCACGCTTCCCGTAATGATTCGGTTGCTAACCAGTTTTTGGGAACGGTAGCGTACTTCGGATTTGGTTGGTTCATCCGGATCCGGATCAATATTGGCGAGGCGGAAACCACATTCGTCGGAGTAGAAGGAGAAGGTTTGTGAGTTCTCGCTACCACTCTGAACAGGGAACCAACCGCTGACGGAGTAATATCCTTCTGCCTTCCAGTCTGCGGTGATTTCCTGGCGTACGCGCAGGGCAAACACACTGTCGACAGGCAGGATCAGCCATCCGGAGGCATCACAGAAACTATTGATCTGCAGGGTTACGGTAATTCGCATCGAATCGAAAGGAACCCCAACGTCGGATCCGGCATAGGTGATTTTGCCGCTGCTGGTATCGCTCCAGGCCGTATCCCTGGAAAGCGGGAAAACTACGGCACGGTGCCGGCCCAGGTCACCTTCCAGCCCGAAGGTATCCATATTGGTATTCAGGATCCAGATGGCTGTGGCAGATTCATTTACGTAATTGTATTCGTCGACGTTACCGTCGTCCTGGATTACCAGGTTACAGTTGCTTACCTGATCGCCGCCGTTGGTTGAATTGGGGGCCAGGAAGCGGGTAACAAAACCGTAATTGCTGGCAGCGGTGCTAAAGTCCCAACGCAGGCTGTCTCCGCCCTGGGGAAAAGATGCCGGGAGCGTGAAATTGCTGTCCCATTGCATTTGAAAATCGGCGCCGGCATAACTCATGTCGTTGCGCTCCAGGAAAAATTTGTCTTGTTGGGCATTGGCTACGGTCAGTAGTAGCGCCATGCCGGTGAGGAGTAGTGCTCTTTTCATAAATCTGTTCTTTCTTGGTGTACGGATAAAACCGTTATTGGTTACAAGACGCGAATATGGAGGATTGTTGCCTCACCTATTCTATGTCCTGGAACCGAACCTCGGGATTACAGAATGAAAGACAGGATTTAGGGGTTGAAAGGTTGCAGCAGATTATTTTTTCCAAAGAGACTGGAGGTTGAACCCCACCTGTATTGAAAAAAGCAAAAAGGGGTAATCCATAGACGGGGGTTGAACGGGAGTGATGGATCCGAATGGATCTCCATATAAGGGGGATAGGTCATTGAAAAGACGAATGCCAAGACTTTGCTTGAAATAGACCTGCCCGTTGTTGCTGCTTTTTTTGAGAGTAAAGAACAGGGCACCCTGGTTCCGCGTCGGCGTGAGGCTGCCGGAATAATACCGGTAGGCATAGGCGGAATACGGATCGTAATTATCGGGAGCAATTTGTTGCGTTAACTCCAGGTTTTTGTAAACATATTGCATGAAGCGCAAATCGATGCCCCAAAGAAATTGTTCCCCACGGTCAAAATAAATCCCAAAACCGCAGCCAGCAGCCATATAATTTCCCTTAGCCTGATAATTATACGTGTTGCTGTATTCGAAACCACCCCGTTTGTTGTCCAGTTTATTGAGAAAACTGGCTGTTTCCAGTTGAAGTCCTGCCTGGAAAAAAACATCTCCTCCCGGTTTGAGCGGAGTATAAAACTGCAGGAAGAGCCCGTGGGCGCCGCCAATGCCCTTAGGTTGATTCGCCCGAACGAAATTATAGCCGAGCCCTATATTGTTTACCGGACTCCAGTTAACCTGAGCACGGATGAAACGGGGGTTCACCCCGCCCTGAATATTCAGCGGACCTTTTTCCGTGAACATCGGGTTGGATGGAGCCGGAGGCAGTACAGTATACGTGTTGGAGCATGATTGCGGCAGCAGGGCCATAGCCAGCAGCATTCCTGTTAAGGTGATCTCAATGACTCTTTTCATTTCCGGAGCGTTTGAAAAAACGGTAAGTATTGATGTTGAAACCCAGTGTGGCATACAGGTATGCCGGAGGCTTTTGCACGTTGATGGTTGTCAGGCTGCCGCTGGTCTGATTCTCTTTGGTTTCAGTGAGTGTTGCACTGTAACTTTTCGGAGATAGGAGCAGGTCAAGGGCCACGGATTGCCGGTAATAGAACAACTTTCTTTTTCCGAAGTAAACCTGGATGGTGGCTATCGGTGTGAAGGTTCGCACCAGGGGGTTACCGAATACTTCTGTCAAAGAAGAGTACTCGTCCTTGGGATTGACGTAGTATTCACTCATCCGACTGAAACGGGTTTCCCGGTAGATCAGATCAACTCCTGTGCGGAATGAAATATAGGAAACACCCGGAATTTCCTTGATCATATACAACCCCATTCCGAAACGGCGGCTTTGGTAGCGGGAGTCATATTGGTAGCGTTTCCTGCCAATTGGCAGCAGGATAAAAAAAGCTTCTTCAATATTCTGCATTTGGACGCGGGCATCTTCCAATCCAAAATGCAGCGACCCGTAATAAGGGCCCGGCCCCAGGCGGGAGTAGAGGTGAACGGTGCCACTCTGCGCAAACGAGCGGTCGTTGTCGAATATTCCCTGCGTGCGGGTATAGCTGAACCCCAAATGCGGAAGAGGTGAAATATTGGCCTGAAACTGGGTCTGGGTATTGCCACTCCCTACCTGAACGGAGACTTCTCCTGCGTTTTCAAACATGGGTGTAGGAGGAAGAGAGCTTACATAATGACTGCCGCTCTTGCAGGACCCCAGGATAAGAGGGACGCACAGCAACCAGAGGAAAGTTTTACCGGGTTTTGTCATAAGCGTTTAGTCAGTTTTCCTTCCACGTATATACCGGAGCAAATTCATATTGAATCCTACACTTAGGGAATAGGTCATTAAGCTTTGCTCTGGGTTCAACACCCCATCATTCGAATAGCGTATGTTTTTGTGCTCCTCAATGTGGGTGCCGTTCATAGCAGGAGTGATGGGCATTTGCATGAACAAGCCTCCCCGGAGAAAGAACATTTTGTTTTGGGTGTATACAGTGGCGACCACCCTCGGGGTAATGTATGCATATTGTTGGGTACCATTGAGATGCCAGTGATGTGTGGGGTAATAAAGAGACGGAAACGAATATCGGTCCAGTTGATAAAATTTCAACCAGCGAGCCTGAATGCCCGCGCTGATGGAAATACGCTTTTTCGGGGTGTACCAATAGGTATCCATTCCGAAAGTTAATCCTTCGTAGTCAGAGGCAAAGAGTCCTAAAGGGCTGGTATATGGTCTGATATATCTTCCTATAAGAGGCAAATGGTCTCCAGCTCCATTCTCCAGATGAGCTTGAATATAGCCAAGGTTAAAGCTGAGGTAACGATTTCTATCGTTCCGGTTCGGATTAAAGAAGCTGTGCAGGGTATAGTGCTTAACAAGAGAATACGGAGCCTTGAAAGCGGTAAAACTACCGCCCAGAAAATTGGTGAAAGAGGCGGAACCCTGAACTTCATAATGATTAAAACCTACTGCCAGTTGACCCTGAACTTCCCCGGCTTCTTTAAACTGGGGTGTTGCAGGCATTGGACTTACGTATTGATAGGTCTCACAGGAAGAAAAAGCAAACAAGGCCAGAAGACCGGAAAAAAGCAGGGAACGATTCATGGTACTTCGGTTTAAGGATAATGTTTTGCTGACGGCGATGATCCGTAAAACGCTGCATGTCAAACATCCGTGAATATAATTAGAAAATTACAATGCGCGGATCATGCAGATAATCGTGATTTTCGGCCTACCTTTGCGGCGGCAAAAACGGAGAACCTACAGGAATGGCTGAGAAACCTAAGTTGCTTTACATAACACGCAAGGAGCAGTTCAATGCCGCCCACAAACTCTGGAACCCGAACTGGACAGAGGAACAAAATGAGGCGGTATTCGGTAAATGTGCCAACAAGAATTGGCACGGACACAATTTCGATCTATACATCACCGTAAAGGGCCACCCCGATCCGGATACCGGCTTTGTAATCGATCTGAAAAAACTCAAAAAGATCATCCGTGAAAAGGTCATCGATAAACTCGATCACAGTAACATCAATGAGGATGTGGATTTTATGAGAGGTCAGATGGCTTCCATCGAGAATATGGTGGTGGGAATCTGGGAACAGATAGAACCGGAATTGACCAACTGTCAGCTGCATTGCATAAAATTGTACGAAACGGAACGCAACTACGTGGAATATTATGGCGATTGATCAGGAACCGGAACAGAAGAAATTTTGGCGTACCATTATTATCGCCATGATCTTTATGGTATTCATGGCCATACTGATCATCTATCGTAAAAACCAGAAGGAAAAGACGCTTCCGAAAAAAGAACCAACCGTACAGATTATTCAATGAAAGCTTATTTGTTTCCGGGACAGGGATCCCAGTTCTCAGGCATGGGTAAGGATCTTTATGATACCTACGATGCCGCAAAGACCATGTTTCACCAGGCCGATGAGATCCTGGGGTTTTCCATCAGCAAGGAAATGTTCGAAGGGACTGATGAATCTCTGAGACAAACCAAAGTTACCCAACCGGCAATCTTCCTGCATTCGGTAGTAATGGCCAAAGTGATGGGCGATAAATTCCAACCCGATATGGTGGCCGGTCATTCGCTGGGAGAATTCTCGGCTCTTGTAGCCAACCACACACTCAACTTCGAGGATGCCCTGAAGATTGTGGCCCAACGTGCATTTGCCATGCAGAAAGCTTGTGAGGCACAACCTTCCACCATGGCAGCTATCCTTGCCCTTGCCGACGAAAAGGTAGAAGAGATATGCAATTCTGTCGATGGGGTAGTGGTTGCCGCTAACTACAATTGCCCGGGCCAACTGGTGATTTCCGGAGCCGTAGAGGCTGTTAACGAAGCCTGCGAAAAAATGAAAGCCGCCGGGGCCAAACGCGCACTGTTGTTGCCGGTGGGTGGAGCATTCCATTCCCCCTTGATGGAACCTGCCCGCCAGGAACTGGAAGCCGCCATCAATGCAACGGCTTTCAATACGCCGGTTTGCCCGGTCTACCAGAATGTCACAGCATCAGCAGTTACTGATCCGGAATCCATCAAAAAGAACCTCATCGCACAGCTTACCGCCCCGGTGCGGTGGACGCAGAGCGTTCAGGCCATGGTGGCCGACGGTGCAACGCAGTTTATTGAAGTAGGACCTGGAAAAGTGCTTCAGGGACTTGTAAAAAAGATTGCTCCTGAAGCAGAGGCTTCAAGCGCTGAATTGTAAGCTATGAATAGGGGCCGGCTGCTTACCTGGATTGCCCTGGCAGCGGTGATTGCATCGCTGGCCCTGCACCTCCCTTTTCTCAATCATCCGCCCTACAGCCAGCATGTTTGGCGTCAAAGTGCTACCATGATGGTGGCTGAAAACCTGTATGAAGAGGGTATGGATATCTTCCATCCCCGCGTAAATCAGCGTATGGATGGAAATGGCATCACCGGGATGCATTTTCCATTGTATGAATATGTGCTGGCCCTGGCTTACCAGGTATTTGGCAAACAGTTCTGGCTGCCCAGAATCTGGTCCTGGGTGCTCTCCGTATTGGGAGCCTGGGCCATAGCCCGAATTACGCTTCGCTGGTGGAAGAGCCAAAAGGCCGCCACCCTCGCTTTTGTTTTCTACCTATTCTCCCCGGAAATATTCTACAACGGATGGATCGCCCTGCCCGATGTGCTGGCATTGCCCTTATGCCTCTGGGGTTTGGTGATGTATTACCGTTATCGCGACCGAAATGACTTCCTTTCCCTGGGTTTTGCCACCCTGCTGTTTATGTTGGGAGGCCTGGTCAAACTGCAATACCTGGGAATCGGGCTCTTTATTGCCGGGGAAGTATGGATGGACAGGAAAAGCCTGAGCCTCCGCGACTGGCTGGCACATGCTGTTTTCGGGATACTGAGTGTGCTTCCGGTTTTGGCTTGGTACCGTTATGCCCGGGAACAGATCGAGCGGAGTAAACTGGCCGACTTCGGTATCGAACTCAAGCCGGCCGAATCCTTGGAGCAGGCGCTGTATGTACTGAAGAAAAACCTCATTTCCGACCTGCCTGAAACGCTGCTGGGTTTTGTTGCCGTAATTGGTTTGGCAACGATGATTTTTTTCCTGTTTCGCGATTGGAAAACCGTCAGGAGTAACCGGGTACTGATTCCCATGCTGTTTTTTGCTTCCGGCTTCCTGGTTTACCACCTGCTCGAACTGCGCGTGCTCGAACACCACCAGTATTACATGTTACCTTATCTGACGATGCTTGTGCCCCTGTGTGCCCGCGGACTGGAGCGCCTTACAAAAGGCAACCTGAAAATTCTCGTGCCGCTTCTCGGGATACAGATTGCCCTCACAGCATTCCGGATGATTCCGGCCCGATTTGCCAACCCCGATCGTCAGATCCCTGAAGCGTTCTGGAAAGAAGAGACCAGAACCCGGTTGCAGCAGGCCGTACCGGATACGGCCCGGATCATTACCGGTCCGGATCAGACCATGTGCATGTACCTGTATTTTCTTCATAAGAAAGGATGGAACTTTGAAAGGCCCGGCGACCTGCTTAAGGTACAAGCCAATGGCCGTTCGGATCTTGACTGGGCCGTGCAGTCGGGTTGCCGTTACCTCATCACTTCCCAGGAAAATATCGAACAAACGGCAGTGGCCACTTACCTGGAAGCCAGGATCAATTATATCGACGGCTTTAGCGTCTACCTTATTCGGGATCCCGAAGAATAAATTCCACACGCCGGTTTTGTTGCCGCCCTTCTTCCGTGCTATTAGGTGCCACGGGCATACTGCTTCCTTTTCCATAAGCCCATATCAGCTGAGAATCCAGTCCTTTATTCACCAGGTAGCTCCGCACTGATTCAGCCCTGCGTAATGACAAGTCCTCGTTATAGGCAACACCCCCGAGGCTGTCGGTATGCCCGATAATAGCAATGCCGTAGCCCGGAAACTGTTCCAGGATTTCGTACAGGCTGTCCAGTGCAGGGTAAGATTCCGGACGGAGCGCGGCGCTGTCAAAATCAAAATAGATGTTCTCAATCCGGTAAGCTTGTCCGGTATGGGGTAATGATCCCGGTTGGCGTCTGGTTTCTTCCCGCTGGAAGTAAGGTTCCCAGGCGGGAATTCCCCGGAATAGGGTATTCATATTCACCGGCAGGCTATCCATACACCCGCCAAAGAAAGTATGCCTGCGATTGAGGGTATTGAGTAATTCCAGCTGAGCCTCGCAGTTGCAGAAACTGCTGCTTGTTTCCAAAGGCCTGAGAGAAATACTTCGCAGTTCGATCAGGTGGTATTTCGGACAGGAGCGATGGAAGAGTTTCCTTTTGTAACGCGTATCCGTATCCGACTTGAAATTCCCGATCAGGATAAAGCGCTCGGTTCCGGATGCCGTATACACATACCGGATTTGAACCTTGTCAGGGCCCAGTAGGTGCGGATTCAAATCGAAAGTAGTCGTTGGCGCAAAAGGAAGCAGGCTGTCGACAAGGTAAGACTGAAAATAACCGGTGGTGCTGTCGAACACCATACCGGTACGAATGGGGATATGGATGAAAGTATCCGAGAAATACACGCCGATTTCGGCATATTTCCGTTCCCGGAAGCCCAGCTCAAATTCGAGGATGTATTCCTGTCCTTTTACCAAAGGGCAAAGCAGGGGAGCCTGAACATAGGAGCGGTCGTTCAGCCCTTCGATACTCTGCATCTTGATCAGGGCAGGATGAGGCAGCACCTGCTTGGTTACTTTGTCGTATTCGTAGGGCTCAAAATTGAATGTGGATCCTGAGGAAGTCCACCAACCCATGGGGGCGCAACTGACATGGTATTCACAGCAGATGTTCACCTTCCTGAAATCGCCGTTAGGCAGAAGGCTCTGACCCATCAAGTATACAGGAAAGAATAGTAGAAGGAGAATGGGGTAGGGCCGCATCAAAAATACAGGCTCAGTTCGAAGGTGCGGTTGAACAGGGTTTTTACCATGCTCAGCGATGGCGTGACTTCACTGAGTTTTTGCGGGCTCTCGTTGCCCGAATCGCGGGCAATATCATAATTGGCGAAATCACCGGCCAGGTTGTTCAGGCCTATTTTCATACCGGCATACAACCCAATGTATTTGGTGCTCAACAAATAACCGGCACTTACCCCAAACTCCCATTTTTTGATGGGCAAAACCGTGAAGGCAGGATAATAATCACGACGGATGAAAAGACTTGGTTTAACCAGGTAGGAAACTACCGGTCCCACCATCAGGTTGTGTTTTTGATTTTCATCCAGAGCTACCAGGGCCAGCAGCGGCATTTCCAGGTAAAACAGCCCGAGCTTGGTGTAGTAGTTTCCCGGGTCGTCGTCGTTGAATGGGAAGTTCTGACCACGGTAGGCAGCTCCGAATTCGGCCTGCAGGTTCAGGCGTTTACCAAAGTTCATGCGGTAATAGATCGCTCCCTGCACCCCTACTTGCGGACTACCGTCGCGGAGTTCAGGGGCTTTCAACCAGGAAGTTCCTATCCCTATGCGCACGCCCACTTTCTGTGCCCGCTGATTGGGATTATCGTCTTCACTTTTGCGGTATTGCTGGGCAAATGTGAGACTTGATGCAAAAAGCAACAGGATAACCAGTACACTACGATTCAATGCTCTTTCCTTTTAAGGCTTTGGAAACACTGTCGTCCATGAGCCTTTCCGCAAACGGACGTGTGTATTCATTTAACTCATCAATATGACCTAAAATTATGTCCTTATCGTTGCTTTCCAGCGAATTTTTTAAATCATTCAAGAGAAGTGAGCTGCGTTGGATTTCCTCATCCTGCAGGAGAGCCTCGTGTTTTTCCAGGAAACGCTCGGTAACGTAGATCAGTTGTTTGGCTTCATTTTTCGCTTCCAGGAGCATTCGGGTTTTTACATCGGTTTCCGCATGCGTCAACGAATCCATCAGCATTTTCTCCACCTGCTCATCGCTCAGCCCGTATTGAGGCTTCACTTCAATCTCCTGGTGTGTTCCCGATCGTTCCTCCAGGGCTTCTACTTTCAGAATCCCGTCGGCATTCAGCATGAAATTCACCTGGATCTTGGGCATCCCGGCAGGCATCGCTGGAATACCCTTCAATATAAATTCCGCCAGTTTGCGGTTTTCCGAAACAAGTTCTCTTTCACCCTGGAACACGGAAACTTTCAGGTTTACCTGTCCATCCATAGAGGTAGTATACTGCTTACCCACCCGGGCGGGCACCTTGCTGTTCCTTGGGATCACCACATCCATCAGTCCGCCTAAAGTTTCTATACCCAAAGATAGAGGGGTGACGTCAAGCAGGAGCAGGTCTTTGCGATTTCCGGCAAGGATATCGGCTTCTACGGCCGCTCCCAGGGCAACAACCTCATCCGGGTTAAGCCGGTCGTTTACGTGAATGCCGCTAAAGAACCCGGCAACTGCTTCCTTCACGGCCTGGCTTCGTGTCGATCCTCCTACCAGTACCACCTCGTCCAGTTCCTCCGCAGCAAGTCCAGAATCTTTGAGAGCCAGCGAACAGGCTTTCAGGGTTTTGTCGATCACCGAACGGAACAGTTCCTTTTGTCTGTCGCGGTCCAGCCGGAAATCATACATAACACCCTGAATTTCCATACGGGTTTCAAACACAGGCTCCCTGCTCAAGGCTTTTTTGGCCTCTTCGGCAAGTAGGCGCAGTTGCTGGATAGCAGCACCCTGCAGGTTTTTCAGCCCCAGGGTATCTGTCCAGTATTGTAAGATGGAGCGGTCAAAGTCATCTCCACCCAGGTAGGTATCGCCATGGGTGCTCAATACCTCGAAAATTCCGTCGCTAATTCTTAGTATGGAAACATCGAAAGTGCCTCCTCCCAGGTCGTATACGGCTACGTGCCGGGTACTTTCCCGGTCGAGACCGATGCCATAGGCAAGCGATGCGGCGGTGGGTTCATTGATGATGCGCAGCACCTCCAATCCCGCCAGTTTACCGGCATCGCGGGTGGCTTGTCGCTGGGAGTCGTTGAAATAGGCGGGCACGGTGATTACCGCACGCCGCACCTCTGTTCCCAGTTCCTGTTCGGCCCGGTATTTCAGTTCCTTCAGGATATGCGCCGACAATTCAATGGGTGTATGGAAGGTATCCCCAATGCGGACACGCACCAGTTCATCGCCTTCTTCATCGATGATTCGGTAGCTGAAAAGTTTTTCGTGTTCGCGTATATCCCCGTAAGATTTGCCCATCAGCCGTTTCACCGAATAGACGGTACGTTCCGGACGGTCTACCAGGAATTGGCGGGCGGCATTACCAACGACGATTTCTCCCGTTTCGGCAAAATGGAGCAGGGAAGGAACGATCACGGAATCCGATTTCCCTTTTAGTGCTCTGGCTTCCCCGGTTTCCGGGTCGATAATAGCCACCAGGGAATTGGTGGTACCCAGATCGATGCCTACAATAGGGTCTTCCTTCTTCAGTTCTCCCGACTTCACATTGATGGATATTTTCGCCATATTCTTCCCTTCTTTAACGCGCTTGCAAAGCTACTGTTTTTAAACAGAGTCCATAAATCCGCTTGCCGGAATCGGCAGGAATTTTGTTACTTTTGTAGAACGATTCTAAATTAATTATGGAAAGCAAAAATCAGGAACTGATCAACATATATGCGGAGGCAACTCCCAACCCGGAGACGATGAAATTTGTAGCCAACCGCATGATCTTACCGAATGACAGCGCCGACTTCCAGACCCGGGAATCTGCCCTGCGTTCTCCGCTAGCCACGGCTCTTTTCGAGAAGCCTTATGTCAATGCGGTGTTTATCATGAACAACTTCGTAACCGTGACCAAACTTTCCAACTACGATTGGTCCGATATCATGCAGGAGCTGCGTGCTTTTGTCAAAGAATACCTCGAGTCCGGAAAGACCATTCTCAATCCCCGCGAGGAAAAACTCACTCCCGAGGAAGAGTCGGAAGCGGTGATGAAGATCAAAGACCTGCTGGATATGCATGTGAAGCCGGCTGTGGAGATGGATGGTGGCGCCATTACCTTCAAGAGCTTCGACGAAGGCGTGGTGAAAGTGGTGCTCAAAGGAGCCTGCAGCGGATGTCCTTCCTCTACGATTACACTGAAAGCGGGTATTGAGAATCTGCTTAAGCGGATGGTTCCCGAAGTGGAAGCCGTGGAAGCCGAAGCGGAATAAGTTATTGGTCAAGAAACAACCCACCGATCAGGTGATCGGCAAGAAGAAAGCCTTCGCGATTAAGTCGGAGGCTTTTTTTATGGATATCGAAGTAGGGGCGGAGCGATTCCTGTTGCATCAGAGAGTCCAGGCGCTGGAGAAGCCGGTCTCCGAATTCCAGCCCGAATTCTTCCCGGTCAAGTCCGGCACGTGTTCTCAGCCGGGTAAGCAGGTATTCATTGTGACGGTCGGCATCACTAAGCACTTCTTTTTCTTCAGGGATCTCTCCCGATTCCATCGCCCGGATATACCCGGGGTTATTGGCAAGGTTCCAGTAGCGGGTATTGCCGTCATAGCCGTGTGCAGAGGGCCCGATTCCCAGGTAGGGTTTTCCTTTCCAGTAGGCACTGTTGTGCCGGGAGGGGTGCCCGGGGAGGGAGAAGTTGGAAATCTCGTAGTGGTCCCAACCTCTTTTTTCCAATTCGGACAAAAGCCAACGGTATTGCCGTTCTGCCTGGCCTTCCGACATCGGAAGGGTTTTCCGGTTGCGGATGAAATGATCCAGTGCGGTTCCCGCTTCTACGGTCATGCTGTACGCGGAAAGGTGGTTGATCGGAAAGGAAAGCAAGGTATCCAGGTTATGCTGCCATTTTTCATCACTGAGAAGCGGATAACCGAAGATGAGGTCCGCGCTTATGTCGCGAAAACCGGTATCTGTGGCTAGTTTCAGACAGCTTAACGCCTGTTCGGCATTATGGCTGCGGTTCATCCAGGTCAGGTCTTCCTCGAAGAAACTTTGAATTCCCACGCTTAGGCGATTGATGCCGGCTTGACTCAGTTGTTGCAGTTTTTCGTGGGTCAGGTCGTCGGGGTTTGCTTCGAGGGTGATTTCGGCATCCTGAAGAGAATAGTGCTTTGCAATGATCTCCAGGAATCTTCGGATCTCATGCTCACTCAGAATGCTGGGGGTTCCTCCTCCGAAATAAACAGAGTCCAGATTCGGCCAGTCTGTGGTTCCCAGGCGGTGGATAAGTTCCTTTTCCATTGCCCGGATCAGGGGTTCGCGAAGCTTCAGGGAGGTGGAGAAATGGAAGTCGCAGTAATGACAGGCTTTGTTGCAAAAAGGGATATGGAGATAAATTCCTGCCAATGCGGGTATCTTTGAGGCAAAATTAAGGAGTGAGAATCAAAAGCGTACTGCCTTTCCGAATCCTGTTGTTTCTGTCCGTTTCTTTATCGGGAGGCTGGCAGTTGTGGGGCGATACGCTTCCGGCAGCAGATTCATTGGCCAGGGCGGTACGGTTGGAGAAATGGGAGCGGCATCCTTTTTACCGCGACAGCCTGAGTTCCGATTCTGTTCTGCAGCAAGGTTTTCCCGGTCAGGAGAATATTCAGGTTCGTTTTGTCACGGAAACGGATAACCTGGGTGCACCTGTGTTGCGCAACCGGGAAAAGCAATACTGGCGCTACCTGGTATTGCTGGTGTTGATGGCTATGGTAGGCCTGGCACGATTGATCAGCCCGGGAGTGATTGTCACCTATTTCCGTGCGTTTTTCAAACCGAAACTGCTCAGTGAAGTTCTGGAAGAACAGAACTCGGAGATCAGCAGTTTTTCCATCCTGCTTAGCCTGTTTACGGCCATGCTGTATGCGCTACCTATTCAATATTACTTATGGATGACGGGTTCGGCCATGACAGATTATCCCTTTGGCGATTATATCCTGATCGGGCTTCTGATCTTTTCCTTCATTGTTGCACGCTTTGTTCTGAGCAGCATTGGAGGCCGGGTGCTGGAGGCTAAGTACTTTGCGGGCACGTCTATCTATGCTTCGGTGCTTCTGAATTTTTTCCTGGCCTGTCTGATGATCCCGGCTTACCTGCTGCTAGTTTTGAATGACTGGATACCCGGGGCGGAAGCTCTGGTGATCGGAGCAGGAGTGGCGGTACTTCTGGCAACGCTGCTAAAGGTGTTCCGGGCATGGACACATGCGGCATCAGCCTTCCCCTATCCGCCGTTCTATTTAATTTTATATCTTTGCGCCTTCGAAGCCGGGCCCTGGTTATGGGTCTGGAAACTGTTGGAGACAAACCTGATATAAAAGAAGAAGGAGCCTTGAAAGTAAAGACCATACTGGTTTCACAACCTAAACCGGAAGGAACCAAAAGTCCGTTTTTCGACCTGGCAGAGAAGCTGAATGTCAAAGTAGATTTTAGACCATTTATTCAGGTTGACCCCATTCCGGGAAAGGAGTTCAGGAAGACTGAGCGAATCGATTTCCTGGACTATACGGCAGTAATTTTCAATTCCCGTAATGCGGTGGATCACTACTTTCGTGCTTGTGAGGAGCTGAAGATCGAAATGCCTCCCGAAATGAAGTACTTCTGCATCAACGAAGGCATGGCGTACTACCTCCAGAAGTACATCGTGATGCGGAAGCGGAAAATTTTCTTTGGAAACGGGTCGGAGAGCGAGTTACTCAACATCATCAAAAATCACTCAGGAGAAAAATACCTGTATCCCTGCAGCGACATTCGCAAACCGAGCATTCCCGATTTCCTTACGAAGAATAAAATCAAGTTCAGCGAGGCGGTGCTCTACAGGACAGTTTCTGCCGATCTCAGTGATCTTACCGATGTCTTTTACGACATCATTGTATTCTACAGTCCGGCTGACATCAAATCCCTCTTTGAGAATTTCCCGGATTTCGAGCAGAAGAATACCCGTATCGCAGCGTGGGGAAATACAACGGCAGCGGCCATTGACGAGGCCGATCTGACCCTGAACATTCCCGCCCCTACTCCGGAGGCTCCGTCCATGACCATGGCCCTGGAAAATTACATCCAGCAGGTGAATAAATAAGGGAAGTCCCTGCAATATTGGGAGGAGGCTGTCGTTAACTTTTCTACAGTCTGTATTGTAATATTGTTAACAATACCCAATATTTGCGAATGACTAACCCTAGTAAAACCCCGCTGCATGCGTAAAACCTTTACTAAACTACTCTTTCTGGGCACTGTTTTCTTTTCTGTACATTCCTATGGACAGAATGATCCTTACTTCACGCACTACATGCTGAACAAGCAGGTGTTTAACCCGGCTACGGCAGGGGAGAAGGACGCGATCTGTCTCAATGTACTGACTCACCAGCAATGGCTGGGACAAACGGATGGAAGTAATTTCTACAAGGACGGGAACGCCACTCCGCTTAGCGGCGTGAACCCGGCAACGAGTACATTCAGTATCAGCATGCCTATGCTGAAGAACAACCAATTGGGTGTGGGGCTGATGGCCGCAACCGACAAGCTCGGTTACAACCGCCAGATGTATCTGCGCGGGGCTGTTTCCTACAAGTTCAGGATGGGGCGCCGGCTTCCCGACGGATCTACCGATCAGACCCTGGCAACAGGATTGGATATCGGTTTTGTTCAGGCGGGTATTGACGGAAGTAAGCTGAATCCGCTGCAATCCGGTGATCCCAATATTCCTACCAGCAATGTAAACGGCAGAAAAATGGACCTGGGTTTAGGGGTGTATTATACCCACCAGCGTCTTTTTGACGGGTTCTACGCCGGTTTGTCCATGACGCACCTAACCGCTCCCAAGGTGAATGTGCCGAATGTACTGACCTGGCAAACTTCCCGTTACCTGTATGCACTGGCCGGTAGCCGTCACGATTTCGGAAATATCGCCGTACTTCCTTCCATCATGGTCAAAGCGATCGGAACCCCGGTTCAGGTGGACCTGGGTGCCCGGGTGATGTTTAATGAAAAGCTGGTTGTGGGAGGTAACTTCCGGAGCGGGGATGCGATAAGCGTGCTTGCCGGTTACTACATCATGCCGAACCTGTATGCGGGATATGCCTATGACTTTACTTACAGTGGAGTAGGTAATTATATCCGGTCAGGTACTCACGAGATCTTTGTGAGCTATTGCTTCAATGTGGAAGTGGGTGTAGAGAAGCCTCTTAAGCCTCGTTACAACGTAAGGTACCTTGAAGGCTACACCATTTATTGACCGATAGGGGTCGATTTCAGAGAGTTCCGGGACATCTATACTAATGCGGAAAAATGTTGCGTTATACAGATTAAAGGGGGCAAATGCTTTGCAACTCTCGGCTAAAAGTATAAACTTGTAAATTCAATTCATATTGCTTGATATGAAAAACATTAAAAGTGCACTGTTGATGGTCACCGTAATGACGCTGTTCGGATGTGGGTTGAACAGCGATCGTGGTGAGCTTGTGGGTGTGAGAGGAAGGCGACCTTGGTTCCATCCTCAGCCGCTGGGTACGGTTTACGTTCCAACTGGGACATACCATGCCGGCCAGGCGGACAACGATGTGTTTCAGACACACCTGTCTCCCAATAAGCAAATTACGGTTACCGCGTTTTACATGGATGACACAGAGATTACGAACAACGAGTACCGTCAGTTCGTTAATCACGTGATCGACTCCATGGCCCGCTACCTCCTTATGGAGCCTTACATTATGGAAGATGAGTATGGAGACATGCACATCAACTACGAGGAGGAGATACCCTGGTGGGATGAAGACGAAAAGGAAAACATTGAGGACGCCCTTGCGCCCATCATGCTGAAGGAAAGTGAGCGCTACTACAAGAAACGCGCGATCGATACCCGTAAGCTGGTGTATTATTACGAGTGGATCGATATCCGTTCGGCAGCCTTTGCCGACCCGGATGCCGACCGGGCTCAGTTCATCCGTCGTGAAACCGTTCGGGTTTATCCGGATACGCTGACTTTCGTAAGAGACTACGCTTACTCCTTCAACGAACCAATGACCCAGATGTACTTCTGGCATCCGAAATACGACAACTACCCGGTAGTTGGAGTGAACTGGGATCAGGCCAAGGCATTCTGCCACTGGCGTACCGGTCACCTGAATGAGTATTACGAATCGCTGGATGAACCGATCGTGAACCCCTTCCGTCTTCCTACGGAATACGAATGGGAGTACGCCGCCAGAGGTGGCCGCGACGGGAACATGTACCCCTGGGGTGGTCCGTATACCCGAAACTCCAAAGGATGTTTCCTGGCCAACTTCAAACCTGGCCGTGGCGACTACCAGGCTGACGGGGGCGTGTATCCGGTGCGGGCTTATTCCTACTTCCCGAATGATTATGGGTTGTACAACATGGCCGGTAACGTGGCCGAGTGGACCATCTCCGCTTATGCCGACGAATCGCATGTGTTCACCGATGACCTGAACTCGGACTACCAGTTCGACGCCAATATCTACCCGGCTGAAGATAATTACATGAGCCGTCCGAATCCGGATTATACCTATTCGCAGCGCCGTAAGGTGATCCGCGGAGGTTCCTGGAAAGATATTGCTTACTACATTCAAAACGGTACCCGTACCTATGAGTATCAGGATACCGCTAAGTCCTACATCGGCTTCCGTTGTGTGATGTCGTACATGGGACGTTCGAATAAGGATCGTGAGCCTTAGGCCCACGTTCCTTATTTTTTCTTTCGGAATTAATTCAACACGCTATATTTTACATTTTTACTAAACCAAAATTTATCACTTAACATGGCAAACTTTTTTGAAAGCAAATCAGGCAAGAAGATCATGTCCATGGCCTACGGACTTGGTGCTGCTGTAGTTATCGTAGGTGCATTGTTCAAGATCATGCACTGGAAAGGAGCAAACGAAATGCTCATTATTGGTATGGGTACTGAGGCGGTGATCTTCTGTATCTCCGCTTTCGAACCGATTCACCAAGAGGTGGACTGGACGCTCGTTTATCCGGAATTGGCCGGAATGGAACCGAACGAGAAAAAAGCAGACAAAAACAAAGGTTCCGTATCTCAGCAACTCGATAAAATGCTGGAAGAAGCTAAAGTGGGTCCTGAACTCATCAGTAGCCTCGGCAGTGGTTTGAGAAGTCTGAGCGACAATGTTGGCAAGATGTCAGATCTGTCAAGTGCGTCTGTAGCAACTTCGGAATACACCGACAACGTACAGAAAGCTTCCAAAAGCATGGAAGGCGTTTCCGGTGCTACTTCGAAAGCTATGGATGCTATGAACTCTCTGGCAGCTATCTCAGAAGGAACTAAGGAGTACCAAACTCAGGTTGAGACTATCAATACAGAGATGAAGAAACTTTCATCCAATATTGCCAGCCTGAACTCCATTTATGGCAACATGCTTTCCGCAATGGGTGGAAGCAGAAACGCCTAATAG
This sequence comes from Bacteroidia bacterium, assembly GCA_964215915.1. Taxonomy (GTDB): domain Bacteria; phylum Bacteroidota; class Bacteroidia; order UBA8524; family UBA8524; genus UBA8524. The sequence continues at coordinate 15,415 of CAXPEB010000039.1, read as the reverse complement.
CTTTTGTGAATTTCATTTAACTGTAAAAAAGAAAGGAATTAACAATGGCAGGAGGAGGTAAAATCTCACCACGTCAGAAGATGATCAACATGATGTATCTCGTGTTAACGGCGATGCTCGCGTTGAACGTCTCTGCTGAGATCCTGAAAGCTTTCTATCTCGTGGAGGAAAGCATGGTAAAAGCGGGCACAAACATCCAAGCCAAGAATGACGACATCATGCGTGCATTCCAGAAGCAGATGAAAAACCAGCCCGAAAAGACCAAACCGTTTTACGACAAAGCCCAGGAGGCAGATAAGATCACCAAGGACTTCGTAGCCTGGGTGGAAGATCTCAAACAACAAATCATCACCAACGACGGCAAAATCGAAAAAACGGAAATACGTGAAGAGGATGGTCAGCTGAAACACAGAACTGACATCGAAACTCACGCGTACATTATGATCGCGCCGGAAGGTCCGCAAAAAGGGATTGAGCTGAAAGATAAAGTGAACAACACCCGTGACGCACTTCTCAAACTTCTTACAGGTAACAAAGCCCTCGAAGCAGCTAAAGCACGTATCAACGAGCAAACTGACCTTCGTGCCGAAGATCCGGAAGGACCTATCACCTGGCAGTCGGAATTGTTCGAGCATTCTCCGCAGGCAGCTGTGGTAACTCTGCTCACTAAAATTCAGAACGACGCGAAAAACACCGAAGCTGAGATTCTTACGGAATTGTTCCGCGGTATCACAGCCGAAGATGTTTCCTTCGACATGCTCGTGGCGAAATTTATCCCTGAGAAATCTGCGGTATCCGCAGGCGAGCCGTTCAAAGCCGATATCATCCTTACTGCCTACGATTCCAAGCAGGCTAACAAGGTAGTGGTAAACGGTAAGGAAGTAGAAACCGAAAACGGTGTAGCCAAATACGAAGCCTCAACAGGTTCTCCCGGCGAGTATACCGTTAAAGGATTTATTGAGGTTGCACAGTCAGACGGTACCAAACAATATCCGTTTGAGTCCACGTACAACGTGTTCAAAGGCGAGGCTTCTATCTCTGCCGATAAAATGAACGTGCTGTACATCGGTCTGGAAAACCCGATCACTATTGCCGTACCAGGAGCCAACCCGAACTCCGTAAAAGCCTCTATCAGCCAGGGATCCCTGATCCCGAAAGGTGGCGGCCGCTATGTAGCTAAGGTATCCAAACGCGGCGATTGTAAGATCGTAGCTTCCGTTACTGAAAACGGTAAAACAAAAACCTATACCGCTCCTTTCCGTGTACGTTCCATTCCTAAGCCCGAAGCACGCCTCGGTACCTTGGAGAGCGGATCGCACTCAGCCGGTGCCATCAATGCACAGCCGGGTGTATACGGAACACTGGGTGAAGGGTTTGCCTACGAAGGGGTGAAATACACCATCAACCGTTACATCTTTGTGTACTCACCGAGAAAAGGAGACGCCGTAATCGTACCGGGTGCCGGTACTATATTACCTCCTCAGGCAAAGAGCATCATGAGCAGACTGCGTTCCGGAGACCGGATTATCATCGATAACATCGAAGCTACCGGCCCTGACGGAAAACGTAACCTGTCTCCGCTCGTAATAAGCGTTAGATAGATATGAAAGCACTGAAGATCACATGTTTGTTTATGTTGGTATTGCTGGGTGCAGCAGCCTATGCGCAGCCGGATTACGATGCCACCGTTTACGAAGACTGGACCTACGAAAAAGCTGCCGTAAAACAGCGTAAAGTAGTTCCGTATCCCTACCTGCGGGAAGCTGACGTTTCCTACCAGAAAAGAATCTGGAGAGTGGTGGATACCCGTCAGAAGCAGAACTATGTCATGAAATGGCCGAAAAGCCATTTCGGTAATATGATGTACAAAGCGGTACTTGACGGAGTGCTCACCCCTTACCGCAACGACTCCCTGGTGTCTATTTTTACGCCGGAAGAGGTGCTGGATCTCGGGGTGATCCGTGAAAACCAACAGGTGATCAACCCTGCCAACCCGGATGATCCCTATGATCTGATCGATACCGTGATCATTACCCCTTTCGATCCGATGAAGATTGAGAAGTTTATGATCATGGAGGACTGGATCTTTGATAAAAAACATTCCGTATTCTTTGCCAGGATTATTGCCATTGCACCGATGTATCAACCGATCTTCGGTGGGGTACCTCTTCCTGAGCAACCGATGCTGTGGGTATACTACCCCGAACTCAGGAATGCGATGATCAACTGGGAGATATTCAACCGTAAGAATGATGCATCCCGTATCTCTTACGACCACTGGTGGGAAAAGCGCATGTTTGCCAGCTATATTTTCAAAGAATCGAACGAGTTCGATTACCGTCTGCGAGATTTTGAAGAGTTTGAAAATGATGGATTGGCACTGCTGTTAAAGGCGGAAGAAATCCAGAACGAGCTCTTCATTACCGAGCACGATCTTTGGGAGTACTAGTTGTTTGTAACTATAAAATGTTGAAAAAGTCACTAGGTATATACTAGTGACTTTTTTTTATTTTTAAGCATGAAAAAGCTATTTATTGTTACGCTGGTTGTATTCTCTGTATCGAGAGTGCTGGCCGGAGAATCGGAATACCTCATGTCCGATAACTGCACGAATTCTGAGGAGGTATGTCTTAACACTACATCGAACTTGCAATGGGTTAATGATGAGGAGTCTGTAAACTTTATACCCTATATGCAATATGGGGAATCGCAAGGTGTTGTTTGTTGTAAGAATGATGCTGTTGCTGCAAATGGAGGCTGCCTTTATGGAGTGGAAAAAAGAGGCACATTAACATGTGTAACTCCTGGTGGGTGCACTGCGCATCAGTTCACTGCTGCGTTCCAACATTATTGCGATATGCCTTATACCGGTGGACTCGTAACCGTAGGAGAAGGAGAGGCTGCGGAGCAATATAATATGGACGATCTAGTGTATGGTTTGTCATCAACATCAGAGCCCACTAAAAGAAAACTGTCATACTTGTCTGGAACGGAGAACAACCTGATCTCTGTTGAATTAATAAGGAGCACGGATAATGTTCTTTGGAGTACAGTTCATGCATTCACGGTAAACAATTCAGGCTATACTGGCTCTTATACCTACGATGATTTGGATGTTTTGTATTCTGATTATGCTTATTACAAGTTGATAACCAAATGCTTGGTAGGTATAGATACAGTATTGGATACCTTAGCATATGAGCCGATTAGTGTTTGTGATTATCAAGTGCAAATATCACCGAACCCATTTTTCACGTATTTCGATATTACCGTAACGAATTATCCGGGATACATGGGCAACATTACCGTTGTTAATGCAGGTACAAGCCAGATTTACCTTGATGAAACAGGAGTGGTTGGAGAGACTTATTATGTTGAATCCAGTTCCTGGCCTACAGGAACATATCATGTTGTAATTCAGTTTAATGGGTGCTCTAAGTCATTTATTGTTAATAAAACGGAGTAACACGATTAATAAAGCAATAGAAAGCCCTGATGCATGCGCATCGGGGCTTTTTCTTTTACGCAATATGCCATAGGTCGAAAGCGTTATTCCACTATCAGTTCTAAACTTGCTGCCTATGCTATGATTTGCTACCTGACCAACCCTTACTTGTATTATGAGCGTAGCAAAAATCTCAAACCGCCAAAGGATGATCAACGTCATGTACCTCATCCTTACGGCTATGCTGGCCCTTAATGTGTCGGCAGAAATCCTCCGGGCTTTTTTCCTGATGGAACAAAGCATGGAGAAAACAGGGCAGAACATCAACCTCAAAAAGGAAGAAATCCTCCAGGCTTTCAATCGCCAGATGCGAACTCAGCCGGACATTACCAAACCGTATTACCTGAAGGCCAAAGAAGCGGAACGTATCTCCAACGAATTCATCCAGTATGTGGAGAATATGAAGAATGTGCTGATTCAGCAAACGGGTGGTAGAGACACCGAAGCAGAATCAGGCCTGGCTGAGCTGGTAGGCAGAGACGATATTGAACGCCACGCCGACTTCCTCATCAATCAGAAAAAGGGAGAGGAACTCCGAAACAAGGTCAATGAAACCCGTGAGAAGCTACTGGCGCTCCTGCCCCCTGAAGATAAAGGCAAGGTTCTAAGTGACCTGATGGCACAAAACCAGGGCGCTCAAACCTGGGAATCTTTCCACTTTGAACATTCTCCGCTTGCCGCTGTGGTGGCCATGCTAACCAAGGTGCAGAACGACTGCAAGAACACCAACCACGATATCCTCTATACCCTGTTTTCACATATTGGGAATACAACCGTTCCGGTTGACCGGATTGAAGCTGCAATAGTTCCCAAAGCCAATTACCTCATGAGAGGGGATATGTTTGAAGCTGATATTTTTCTGACGGCATTTTCTACCCGACAGGCGCATGAGATCTATATCAATGGGCAAAAGGTGGCAGAAGAAAACGGAAAGTTTACATACCGGATTCCGGCTAACGCCAATGGTAACCATAGCATTGAAGGTGAGATCTGGGTGCGCGAGTCAGATTCCCTGCGGAAATATCCCTTTAAAACGGACTATACCGTATTCCAGGGAGGAGCCAGTATTTCAGCGGACAATACCAAAGTGCTCTATACCCGGTATGACAATCCGTTAACAATAACCGTCCCCGGCGTAGCTCCCGGAAATGTCAGAGCCGAAATTTCCAATGGGCAACTCATACGCGGTAGCGGAAGTAGCTATACCGCCAAAGTCAACCAAAGTGGAACCATACGGATCAAGGTGCTTATCAAAGATGATTTCGGCAATTGGAAGAAGATGGCCGAAGAGGAATTCAAAGTCCTGACTTTGCCCAAGGCGGAGCTTTATTTCGGGGGGCTGCAACAGGGACAAAAGTACTCCAAGGCAGCTCTGCAGGCACAAAGTCGGCTGGTGGCCAGAACCGATCAATATATCCGGGGCCTTCAGTATGAAATAGCTTCCTACGAAATGCGCATCGTGGATCCCAGAAACGGATTGAGTAATGCGATTCGTGGTACCGGTGCAGTGCTGAGTAATGAGGTGAAATCCGCTTTGCAGCGTATGACACCGGGTTCCACCGTAATATTTGACAACGTCCGGATCAAAAACGATTCTCGGATTTATAACATGATCATCAATACCCGCTAAGTATGAAAAAGATAATCACCTGCCTGATGGTGCTGAGCCTTGTTCAGACCCGGGCACAATCGCAGGGGGATCCCTACTACGCAGACGAGCCGTCTTACACAAAAACAGCCGTAACCGTTGAGCAAGACCCGCAGGTTACCGGATGGCTCAGTGAATTTGATCCTTATTCCGATAACATCGAAGACGTTCCGGAATATCCTAAGGTTCGGATTAAAAATCAGACCGGTTGGCAATATCCATACCTGCGTGAGGCAGATGTGGCCTGGATGCAGCGCTACGAACGAATTATCGATACCCGACAAAAAATGAATATCCTGCTGAGATACCCCAAACTCAGCGTATTTGACCTGATGCTGAAGCTGGCTCTTATGCCCGACGGACCGAAGATATACAGCGACAGAGACTTTAAAACGGAAATGACGGACAAAGAGCTGCTCGCAAAACTCATGATCCGCCAGGTGATTGACAGCATCGATTACGAAACCGGAGAAGTCGTGGGGGAGCAGGTAATCTATACGCCCCCGCCTAGAGAGTCATTGAACAAGTTGCGGATGATGGAAGACTGGGTGTTTGACAAAAAGCATTCGCGCATGTATCCGCGTATTGTGGCCTTGTCCATGATGTATACCCCCACCATAGCCAATGGACAGGTGGAGTTGGCAGAGCAACCGCTTTTCTGGTTCAAGTACGAAGACATCCGTCCCTATTTCATCAATGCGGAAGTCTTCAACCGGAATATGGCGTCCCGCATATCAATGGATCATTTTTTCCAGGCCCGCCTCTTCGATTCTTATATCGTCAAGGAACCTAACGTTTTTGATTACGACATACGCTATTATCCGGAATACGAGGATAACGGACTTGGAGCCTTGCTGAAAGCAGAAGAAGTTCAGAATGAACTTTTTATAACGGAACATGACCTGTGGGAATATTAGTGTGATCTGTGGTGATTCGGTGAGTGGAAGGCCGGGAATTTATTTCCCGGCTTTTTTGTTTTTGCCGACAACGCGGGTCATTTTTGCCAAAAAAATCCACATGAAACAGATTATCGAGTGTGTTCCGAATTTCAGCGAAGGACGTGACCTGGGCATCATCCGGCAAATCACCGGAGAAATTGAACAGGTAGAAGGGGTAAAACTTCTGGACGTGGACCCAGGGAAAGCAACCAACCGTACCGTAGTGACCCTGGTAGGCGAACCGGCGAATGTGATTGAGGCGGCGTTCCGCGCCATCCGTAAGGCTTCGGAACTGATCGATATGAGCAAGCACCAGGGCGAACACCCCAGGATGGGAGCTACTGACGTATGTCCGCTCATTCCTGTTTCCGGGATCAGTATGGAAGAAACAGCCGAATGGGCAAAAAAGCTGGCACAAAGGGTAGGAGAAGAGCTATCCATTCCGGTATACCTGTATGAAAAAGCCCAGGTAAGGAAAGAGCGCAGCAATCTTTCGGTGATACGTGCCGGTGAATACGAAGGGTTTTTTAAGAAAATCAGAGAAGCGCAATGGGCTCCCGATTTCGGTCCGGCAGAGTTCCCGGCCCGGAGTGGCGCCACGGCAATCGGCGCACGCGATTTTCTCATTGCCTATAATGTTAACCTGAACACCAAATCCACCCGTTTGGCTAATGCCGTCGCTTTTGACGTGCGGGAAGCCGGCAGGGTAAAACGTATCGGGCACCCCGTATTGGGAGAAGCGGTATTGGATGAAGATGGGGAAATGGTAAGAATACCCGGCAAACTGAAAGCTACCAAAGCGATTGGCTGGTACATCGAAGAATACGGAATCGCTCAGATATCCATGAACCTGACAGATGCTTCTATTACCTCGGTGCATCAGGCGTTTGAAGCGGTGTGTGAATCGGCACTTGAGCGGGGCATGCGGGTTACCGGTTCCGAATTGGTCGGGCTGATTCCGCTTAAAGCCATGATCGATGCCGGAGAATACTTCCTGAAAAAGCAGGGACGTTCCCTGGGAGTAAGTGAGGAAGAACTGATCCACATTGCGGTAAAATCATTGGGGCTTGATGAGCTGGCTCCGTTTGACCCGAATAAAAAGATCATCGAATACCAATTGCGGGATGCGGCGGATGAAAAGCTGATCTCCATGACGGCCAAAGCACTGGCCTATGAAACGGCATCGGAAAGTCCGGCACCTGGCGGCGGCTCCGTTTCCGCATATGCCGCCGCACTGGGCACGGCATTGGGGACTATGGTTGCTAACCTTTCCGCCGCCAAGCGGGGCTGGGAGGAACAGACTGATTATTTCTCGGAACAAGCTACCCATGGGCAATCCATACTGAAAAAACTCCTTGCATTGGTTGACGAAGACACCCGGGCTTTTAACCGGATCATGGAAAGCTTTGCTCTTCCCAAGGGAACCGACGAAGAAAAGGCAGCACGTTCAGCAGCTATCAAAGCGGCTACGGTTTATGCCTGCGAAGTGCCTTTTGAGGTAATGAAAACCGCCTATTCGGCATTGCCCATGATTGAGGCTATGATTGAAAAAGGAAACCCGAATTCCGTGACGGATGCGGGTGTGGGTGCCCTGTGTATCCGAACTGCCGTAGCGGGAGCCTGGCTGAATGTGAAAGTGAATGCCGCAGGGCTCAAAGACCGTTCGGCAATAGAGAGCCTGTTGAAGGAAGCGGAGGAGATCAGCCGGAAAACGGAAGAAACGGTGCCCGGCCTGTTGAAGCAGGTGGAAGAAAAGATCGCATGACAAATAAGCCGGCTCTCAGCCGGCTTTTCTTTTATAGATAGGAACCGTAGAACAGGGCTCACCGTACATGAGGCTTTTGACATAAGGAGCCAGAAGCCGGGTGACCTCCATATAGGCAGATACCGGAACGGGCTTGTCAAAACAACCTTTGATCACCACCGGCTTGCCTTCGTATTCTTCCGGACTGAACGTTAGCAATTTTTGCTGGAACAGATAACCTTCCAGAACTTCACGGTTGCCGAAAACAAAGGCCTTTGCCACACCCTGCAGCTTTTGAGCTACCAGCATATAGGCCCAGGTTGGTACTATGGCATCGGCACTGCATATTACGGAAACCAACTTATCGCGGTACTGCTCCCAATCGTTGGTTTTTACAAATTCCCGGAAGTCCTTTTCCCGAAGTATCAGTCCCTGGAACAGGCAGTCTTTCATGTCAAATTCAACCCGTTCGCCTTCTTCATAGAATTCTTCCAGGTTAATGGTAACCAGTGGACTATTCGCTACACGATTGATGATTTCTTCTGCCATACTGCAAAGTTACGGCTTATTGGCCGCAAAGGCCGGACCATGTACGTGTGCCTGACATCATTTCACTATGGAAACCTTAATGGCATTGGTACGGGATTTCTCATGGATAGGCATGCTGGCAGTATTGATAACCAGGTTATCCTTCTCCACGAAGTTGTTTTCCCTGAGGATCTCAATCACATCATTGAAGGTGTCGTCAGTGGAGGAGTATTTATCGTAATAGAATCCGCGCACTCCCCAAACGAGGTTGAGTGTATTGAGCAGGGGCAGGTTATTGGTAAAGATGAAAATATCTGCCTCCGGACGGAAACTGGCGATCTTGTATCCGGTATATCCGGAACGGGTCATGGATACAATGGCACGCGCCTGCAGGTGGGAGGACATTCTCACTGCCGTAAAACATACTTCGTCGGAAAGGAAGGTCGGCGATTCCTCCGAAGGACGCACCCCTTTATAATAAACATCCCCGCGTGCTTCCACATTGCGCACGATCTTTTCCATAGCCTGTACCACCTTAAGCGGATAGGCTCCAACGGATGTCTCGGCACTCAGCATCACCGCATCGGCACCATCCATCACGGCATTGGCCACGTCATTTGCCTCGGCTCGGGTAGGAGTGGGGCTATTGATCATGCTTTCCATCATCTGTGTGGCAATGATAACCGGCTTGCTGGTGCGAATGCATTTGCGGATGATCTCTTTTTGTATGATCGGCACCTCTTCCATAGGCATTTCCACACCCAGGTCACCCCGGGCTACCATTACTCCGTCGGTTTCAGCCAGGATTGCATCGAACTGACGGACGGCTTCCGGTTTTTCTATTTTGGCAATGATATGAGTGAAGCTGCCATGGGTATTGATGATCTTTCTTAACTGCCGTATGTCTTCGGCTTTGCGCACAAAAGAAAGCCCGATCCATTCCACCTCATGCTGGAGGGCAAATTCCAGGTCGCGGTGATCTTTTTCGGTGAGGGCAGGTATGGATAGGTTGGAGTTGGGAAGGTTGAAACCTTTTTTGGAGCTCAGGACTCCTCCATGGACCACCCGGGCCTTTACGGTTTTGGCGTCAATGATCGTGTCGAATACCAACTCAAGTTTTCCATCGTCCAGCAGCACCCGTTCGCCGGGTTTGACATCCTGCGCCAGGCTTTCGTAGCTAACAAAGATCTTTTCTGCCGTGCCCAGGCATTCTTCGGTAGTAAGCAATACGCTGTTGCCTTCTTCCAGGTGGATCTTGTTGTTTTCCACCTCGCCGATACGCAGTTTGGGTCCCTGCAGGTCATATAGGATACAGATATTCGACCGCAGCTCGGCATTGATCCGGCGAATGCGTTCGATCACCTGTACATGATCTTCATGATTTCCATGAGATCCGTTGATGCGGCATACGTCTACACCGGCAAACACCAGTTCGCGCAGTGTTTCGTAAGAGGAAGTGGCAGGGCCAATGGTGGCCACGATTTTGGTTTTGTTGAAGGAGTTTTTGTAGCTCACAGTATCAGATTTGCTTTTGATTTCAGTTGTTCGGGGTTCACATCGAATACCAGTTGAATATCGGCTATCTCTTTCAGTGTATTGAAGACATTGAGGTAAGACTCTTCCGGCACATCACCTTCCACCTTCAGGTAGAAGTCAACTGCTTTTTGTTCCGGGATAAGGTAGCTTCCGGAGGATTTATTCCCGATCAGAGTCCAGTGGACATAGCTATCTTCAGTCTCTTCACTGACAAATACCTGGAAGAACGATTCCTGCCCCTTGCGCTTCGAAGTTAGTTTCAATTCATCGATGCGTTGTAAAGTCAGGTTCAATTTTTTCTCCAGGAGCCAGGCAAGCTTATAACCGGGTATATTTCCGGCAATGGCAAGCAGTCGGAAACTGTAATCAGGTTCGAATTCAAGCGTGGTCTTTTTCACCTTCTAAGCCTTATCAGGTCTGCAAAGTACAGCAAAGCAGGGCAAAACTTTTTGTTTGGGATTTATTCGTAAATGTGTGTTATTTGCACCCAATAAAAAACCGAACAAAAATGTCAGATATTGCATCTAGAGTAAAATCCATCATCATCGACAAGCTCGGTGTTGAAGAAAGCGAAGTTACCCCGGAAGCCAGCTTTACCAACGATTTGGGAGCCGATTCGCTGGACACTGTCGAACTGATCATGGAATTCGAAAAGGAGTTCAACATTGCAATTCCCGATGACCAAGCCGAAAAGATCGGTACCGTAGGTCAGGCAGTTTCTTACATCGAACAAAACGCGAAGTAATAATTCCTGAATGCAACTTAAACGAGTTGTTGTTACCGGACTTGGAGCCCTTACACCGCTAGGCAATAACGTACAGGAATACTGGAACGGTTTGTCAAACGGTGTAAGCGGTGCCGGGCCCATCACCCGTTTCGACGCAGACAAATTCAAAACTCGCTTTGCCTGCGAAGTGAAGAATTTTGATCCGCTCGATCATATCGACCGGAAGGAAGCGCGGAAAATGGACCCCTATACCCATTATGCCATGGTTGTTGCCGAAGAGGCGGTGAAAGATGCCGGCCTCACGGAAAATGGTCTGGATATGGACCGCATTGGCGTGATCTGGGGTTCCGGAATTGGCGGCTTGCGCAGTTTTCTGGATGAAGCAATTGATTTTGCCCGGGGTGATGGTACTCCGCGTTTCAGTCCTTTCTTCATCCCCAAAATGATCTCCGATATTGCCGGAGGACTCATTTCCATCAAATACGGATTTCGCGGACCGAACTTCACAACGGTTTCGGCCTGTGCCTCGTCCAATAACTCGCTGATCGATGCCTTTAACTATATCCGCCTGGGAATGGCCGATGTGATCGTATCCGGAGGCTCTGAAGCTTGCGTGAATGAAGCTGCCATAGGCGGTTTCAATGCCATGAAAGCTTTATCCGAACGCAACGACGATCCCAAAACGGCTTCCCGTCCCTTTGACCTGGGACGTGACGGATTTGTTCTCGGAGAAGGTGCCGGCAGCCTGGTGCTGGAGGAATACGAACATGCCAAAGCACGCGGAGCAAAAATATATGCCGAAGTAGTTGGCGGCGGCATGTCAGCCGATGCCTATCATATTACGGCACCGCACCCTGACGGACTTGGCGCTACCCGGGTAATGGAAAATGCACTGAAGGATGCCGGTATGCGCCCGGATGAGCTGGACTATGTGAATGTTCACGGAACCTCCACCCCATTGGGCGATATCAGTGAATCCAAAGCGATTCTCAAAGTATTCGGTGATCATGCCTACAACCTGAATATCAGCTCCACCAAATCCATGACCGGCCACCTTTTGGGTGCCGCAGGAGCTATTGAAGCACTTGCTTCCGTCCTGGCTATTCAGAATCAGACAGTACCACCAACTATCAATCACTTTACCGATGATCCGGAATTCGATCCGAATCTGAACTTCACTTTCAATACGGCTCAGAAACGCGAAGTGCGTGCCGTATTGAGTAACACCTTCGGATTCGGAGGGCACAACGTTTCCGTGATCTTCAGAAAAGTGGATTAATCGGATTGATTTGAAAGCCGCTGTCCTGAAACGATTTTTTTCCTCCTCAAATAACAAAGTCGGTAACCCCAAACTGAAAAACCTGCGGAACTTCCTGGGCTATCGCCCGGGAAACCTGGCGCTATACGAACAGGCCTTTCGGCATAATTCCTATGTGAATCAGCATTTCCCCGACGAGGAAGGTGTATTGAGCAATGAACGCCTCGAATACCTCGGGGATGCCGTGCTGGATTGCGTGGTCGCGGAAATACTCTTTATGACTTACCCGAACCGGGGAGAGGGTTTTCTAACGGAGACCAGAGCCAAGATTGTCAGCCGGACCATGCTGGGCGACCTGGCCCTGAAAATGGGACTCAATGAACTCATTCAGTACGGCCGCGGATTGGGGAATAACCAGCAGGTGATCAAGTCCCTGAGTGGAAATGCCCTGGAGGCCCTTCTCGGAGCCATATACCTGGACAAGGGATATAAATTCACTCGTAAATTCATCATGAAACGGGTTCTGAAGAATTACCTGGACATTAATGAAATTGCCCAGGTGGAGGTGAATTTCAAAAGTCGCCTGATCGAATGGTCGCAGAAAATGAGAAAAGAGATCAGTTTTGACCTGGTCGAAGAAAAACATAAAGGCCGGTCCAAGATCTATGTAATGAATGTCAGCATCGACGGAAAAGAACTTGGGCGGGGAGAAGAATTTTCAAAGAAAAAAGCAGAGCAGGAGGCGGCCAGACAGGCTTGCATCCAGCTGCAGATAATACCAGCCTGATGGAAAAAAGTATTCAATCCGCATTAATCTCCGTTTTTTACAAAGACGGACTCGAAGACATTGCCAAAGAACTCCATTCCCGAGGAGTGAAAATTTACTCAACCGGGGGAACACAGAAGCATTTGGAGAACCTGGGAATTCCTTGCATCGCCGTAGAATCCGTGACCGGTTACCCTTCCATACTTGGAGGAAGGGTAAAGACCTTGCACCCCATGATTTTCGGCGGAATCCTCGGACGCCGTTACGAGGAACAGGACCGTAACGAAATGGCGGAATACAAGATCCCGGAGATCGATCTGGTAATTGTGGATCTGTATCCTTTTGAAGAAACCGTAGCCAATACCAGTGAAGAGGTCTCCATTATAGAAAAGATTGATATTGGCGGCCCCAGCATGATCCGGGCGGCAGCAAAAAACTTCCGGGATCTCCTGGTAGTGGCCGATAAAAATGAATACCCGGCCTTGCTTGCCCTGTTGCAGGCACAGGAAGGAAAATCCAACCTGGAGCAGCGCCGGCATTTTGCAGCTAAAGCCTTTGAGGTGGTGATGAATTACGACATTGCCATCAACAACTATTTCAATGGGGATATTCTTCGCCCAATGCGTCATCCGCGCTCGCTGCGCTATGGAGAGAACCCCCACCAGGACTCCGGTTTCTACGGAGATACGAGTGAATTGTTCGATCAGCTTAACGGGAAGGAACTTTCCTATAACAACCTGGTGGACGTGGATGCTGCCATGCAACTGATCAGCGAATTTTCCGATACCACCTTTGCCATTATCAAACACACCAATGTTTGCGGCATTGCACAACGGGATACCGTTAAGGCCTCCTGGGATGCAGCCCTTGCCGGGGATCCGGAATCGGCTTTCGGTGGCGTACTGGTGTGTAACCGTACCATAGATAAAGCTACGGCAGAAGCCATCAATGAAATTTTCTTTGAGGTCCTGATGGCTCCGGAATTCAGTGAGGAAGCGCTTCAATTGCTGAAGAGCAAGAAAAACCGCATTCTGCTGCAACTGAAAAAGAACCTGGAACCGGGTATGCAGTTCCGGTCCATACTGAACGGAACCCTGGTACAACACAACGATACCGGCAATTATTCCGAATGGAAGGAAAGCGGTGGAAGGGAAAGCAATGCAGAAGAAAGGGAAGACCTGGAATTTGCCAACCTGGTGTGCAAGCATTTGAAGTCCAATGCGATCGCCTTGATCAAAAACCGGCAGTTGGTGGGGAAAGGCTGCGGACAAACCAGCCGTATCGATGCCCTGCGTCATGCCGTGGAAAAGGCCGGACAATTCCGTTTTGACCTAAACGGAGCGGTTATGGCTTCCGACGCGTTTTTCCCCTTTGACGACTGCGTACGCCTCGGACATGCAGAGGGGGTAACAGCTTTCATACAGCCCGGAGGTTCCATACGAGACCAGGACTCGATCGATTACTGCAAAGAGCATGGTCTTGTTATGGTATTGACCGGTCAGCGCCACTTCCGTCATTGATAAAGACGCCTTGGAAATTTTAACCGGTTGACAAAAGCTTTGCACTCCTGAAAAAAAATGGGGTCGTGCTGGATTAAGTCTTGAAACAATTGGTATTTTGCGGAAATAAGCGAAGAATAACCTTAGCGGGAAGCGGATACAATGGGAATGTTTAATTTTTTGGTGCAGGAGTTGGCGATCGATTTGGGTACAGCCAATACGCTAATCATACACAAGGATAAAGTAGTTGTCGATCAGCCTTCCATCATTGCAATTAACCGAACCAATAATCAGGTCATTGCAATCGGTCATCAGGCCATGCAAATGCATGGTAAGGTGCATGAAGATATCAAAACCATCCGCCCGCTGAAAGACGGTGTTATCGCCGATTTTAATGCCGCAGAGCAGATGATTCGCGGGATGATCAAAATGATCAACCCGGGAAGAAGAATGTTCTCCCCGCAGTTACGTATGGTAATCTGTATCCCCTCCGGAATTACCGAAGTGGAAAAACGGGCCGTACGCGATTCGGCGGAAAGAGCCGGCTCCAAAGAAGTATACCTGATTCATGAACCCATGGCTGCGGCCATTGGTATCGGAATCGATGTCAGTGAACCCATGGGAAACATGATCATTGATATAGGTGGAGGTACCACTGAAATTGCGGTAATTGCCCTGGGGGGTATTGTCTGCGACGAATCTATCCGGGTGGCAGGTGATGAATTCACCATGGATATCCTGGAATACATGCGCCGCCAACATAACCTGCTGATCGGAGAACGCTCGGCTGAGCGGATCAAGATCGAAGTAGGTGCCGCACTCCCTGATCTGGAGAATCCGCCTGAGGATTATGCCGTGAACGGTCGTGACCTCATGACCGGGATTCCCAAACAGATCACGGTTTCATATTCGGAGATTGCCCTGGCTCTCGATAAGTCTATTTCCAAAATTGAGGAAGCCATCCTGCGTGCCCTGGAGCTGACTCCTCCGGAGCTTTCGGCAGATATTTATCAAACCGGCCTTTACCTTACCGGTGGAGGGGCCTTGCTGCGCGGACTGGACAAGCGGATTTCCACCAAGACCAAACTGCCGGTATATGTGGCTGATGATCCCCTGCGAGCCGTGGTTCGTGGAACCGGGATTGCTCTGAAAAACCTGCACAACTTCAAATTCCTGATGACATGAGGGTGATGATGCATGCGTAACCTATTCTTATTTATTCAGCGTTTCAGATCGGAAGAGCGTCGTGTAGGGAATGAGTGTAAC
>CAXPEB010000038.1:0-17785 GCA_964215915.1 Bacteroidia bacterium | reverse complement strand
TTTCCCGGGAAGTACCCCCACCGGCGGCACAGGCAGTTACCAGTATCAGTGGCAGAGCAGCACGGATACGTTAAACTGGACAACCGTCGGGACCGGGCAGAACCTGCCGGCACAATCTCCTTCTGTGAATACCTGGTACCGTCGTATTGTAACCAGCAGTCCCTGCGACACCAATGAGCAAAGCACCAGCAACCGGGTGCTGGTGGTTGTCACGCCCGGTATTGGCAATAATACCATTACCGCCGATCAGGTGATCTGTTACGGACAGACTCCCGACAGCCTGCGTGGGTCAGTGCCCACCGGTGGTAACGGATCTTTCACCTACCAATGGCAACAAAGCAGTAACGATACAAATTATACGGATATCAGCGGAGCGGAGCAGGTTTCCTATTTGCCCGGGAGCATGACCGATACCCTTTGGTTCCGCAGGATGGTTTATTCTCAGGCCTGCGATCTGTTGAGCAATACCGTGAAGGTAGCGGTGAAACCCCTGCCTGTTCCCGGTTTTGAATCGCAGAACGTCTGTTTCCCGGAAAACGCCTTCTTCAGCGACACGTCATCCATCAACCAGGGAAGTGTAGTAGCCAGAACCTTTTATTTCGGGGATGGAGACAGTGCCCAGGTACAATCGCCGGTACACCTGTATGCCAGTGCAGGCACCTATACGGTTAAACTGAAGGTGGAAAGCAATTTCGGGTGTATCGATTCCATAAGCCGCAGTTTCTCTGTCTATCCGAAGCCCGAGGCCAGAATTTACCAGGTTAATACCTGTTATCCTTTTGCCATGGATTTCCGGGACAGCTCTTTGTTGAGCAGCGGAAGCCTGACCGGCTGGAAGTGGCGTTTCGGAGATGGCGACAGCAGCAGCAGCCAGCATCCTGCCCATAACTACGGAGCCGATGGAACGTATACCGTGGAGTTTGAGGTGGAAAGTGACCGGGGTTGCCGAGACACCACCGACCGGCAAGTGCGGGTATTCCCGAAACCGGAACCCGGATGGAGCGCTACCGAGGTGTGTTTCCCTAATGTTACGGACTTCACCGATACCTCATCCATCAACACCGGAAACCTTGTACAATGGACCTGGGATTTCGGGGATGGAAATATCTCCGCCCAACAACATCCCAGTCATAGCTATACCCTTGCCGGAACGTATACCGTAAAGCTGATCCTTCGTTCCGATTCGAATTGTTACGACAGCCTGAGCCGGAATATAGAAGTAAGGCCTTTGCCGCAGGTGAACTTCAGCTTCGATACCCTGAGTTGTCTTAACACTTCCGTTCCCTTCACCAACCAGAGTTCGCTTTCACATTCTCAGGTATGGACCTTTGGAAACGGCGACAGCGATACCGCCTTCCACAGTTCTTCGCTGTATTCGTCTATCGGTAGTTATGCGGTAAAACTGGTTACCACTACGGTTTATGGGTGTGTGGATTCCAATGAAAAACAGATTCGGATCATAGCCCCGCCCGTGGCAAATATTTCCCTGGACCTCGATTCCGGTTGCGGTCCGCTCACGGTATCCATAAACAACAACTCGGTAAATGAATTCCCGGTATGGAGCTGGGACCTGGGGAATGGCAATACCTTCACGGATACATTCCCGCCGGATCAGGTGTATCTGCCCAGCGCTTTTAACGATACGGTTTATTACGTGAGGTTGAACGCTTCCAATAAGTGCGGTACCGATAATGCCCTGGATTCTGTGCGGGTATTGCCCGTTCCGACTGCGGTGCTTCGGCTGGCCGTAAATCAGGGTTGTTCGCCACTGCACCTGCAGCTCTTTAACGCCAGTTACGGAAGGCCTCTCGGATACTCCTGGGATTATGGCGACGGTGACACCTCGGATAACGGTTTGGGCATCCATACCAAAACCTTCCTCACCGGAAATACGGATACGGTTTATCACCTTACCCTGATCGCCCGTAACGATTGCGGTGTGGATACTGCCAGGGATCAGGTGCTGATCAAGCCCAACACGGTCACGGCCTTTTTCCATACCGACACCACACGGGGCTGTGCGCCTCTTGAGGTGAATTTCTCGGATTATTCTATCGGGGGCAACTACTTGTATTATGATTTTGGCGATGGAAATACCTCTCTGGATGCCAATCCGGTTCATCATTTCCAGAACCCCGGAACCTATACCGTACGGCAGTTTGTAGATAATGGATGCGCCTACGATACCATGAGTACACAAGTTGTGGTAGTACCGGGGATCACTCCGCAATTCACCTTTAACCCAGACCCGCAGTGTTTGGGAGCCGGGGTGAATTTCAGCCACACAACGGTGGGAGCGGGAGCGGTACGCTGGTATTTCGGGGATGGAGATTCCAGCGACCTGAGTGCACCCCAACATGCCTATGACCAGTCCGGGAAGTTCTATGTGACTTTGCGCACCATTTCAGCGGCTAACGGTTGTCCTGCCAGCCGCCGTGATTCACTTACCATTATGCCGCTTCCCGGAACTGCCTTTACCATCCCGCAGGATAACGGCTGCCCTCCCTTCAACTTTTCCGCCCTGAATAATACGCCGAACGGACAGTTCTATACCTGGCATTTCGGTGACGGAAATACGGCAAGCGGAAGCAGCCCGGGGCATGTGTACACCCAAACCGGTAACTATACCGTGAAGCTTGTTTCGGTAAGTGCCCAGGGTTGTACGGATTCGGCTTCTGCGCCCGTAACCATTCATCCGGTTCCTACAGCCGGGTTTGGGTTTACGTATGATACCGAATGCGATACCCCTTCGCTGGTTTCGACACAAAACAGCAGCAGCGGAGCAACAAACTACTTGTGGGATTTCGGTGACGGGTCCACTTCGGTATTGAATAACCCGCAGCATACTTACCATAGCTTCGGTACTTTTGTTATCAGGCTGCGGGCAGAGAATAGTTTCGGGTGTATGGATACCCTGAGTTTGCCGCATACGGTTTACCCGGTTCCCTACGCGGCATTCAGCCTGAACCCGGATACCGGGTGTCAGCCTCTGGAAGTGCGATTCCAAAACCTTTCTTTGAATACCTCTTCGTATTTCTGGGATTTTGGCGACGGAACAACCGGAACTGCCGATACCCCTGTCCATACTTATTTGCAATCCGGCATTTTCACCATTCGTCTTATTGCTACCGGGGGTGGTTCCTGTGCGGATACCTCTGATAGGATCGATGGGGTGGAGGTATTCCCGAAACCGCAGGCATTGTTCACGGTGACGCAGATCGATAACGATCCGGTTGCGATGGGTCGGGTAAGGTTCAATAACCAGTCGGTAGATGCCGATTATTACCACTGGGATTTTGGAGACGGGCATGAAAGTACGGTTACCAATCCGGAGCATCGCTACGCCTATCATGGCGCTTATCTGGTGGAACTTGCGGTGGGCACGGTACACGGATGCCTGGATACCACAATAGCCGAAATTCCGCTTACCTTCTTCAAAGGACTTTATGTGCCGAATGCCTTTACTCCGGAGTACGGTATCGACGAGGTGCGTAAATTCAAGCCGGTAGGCACTTCCCTGAAAACGTACCACCTGCGTATTTTCGATACATACGGCAACCTGCTCTGGGAAAGCACGGAGCTTCAGAACGGGCAACCATCCGAAGGTTGGGACGGTCGGGTTGACGGTAAGTTGCTGAACCAGGATGTGTATGTATGGAAGGTGGAGGCCGAATTTACCGATGGAACCAAATGGCCGGGTATGAAAGACGAGCACGGACGCTACCGGAAAGAAGGTACCGTGACATTGATTCGTTAGAATTAAATTTGCGGCTTAAACTTCATGCCTGATCCAGCATCACAGCTTCGGTTTATATGACAGCAGCTTTTCCTTTTCACCGGTTAATTAACCGGTTGTCTTTTCTGGTTTTGTTTCTTTTGTTTTTTGTATTTCCTGCTACCGCTCAGCAGCTTGAACTCGCCGGAACCGTCCGGGATGCCGGTAACGGAGACCCCATTCCCGGGGTGAATGTGGTACTCAGGCAGTTTCGCGATACTCTGTTTTTCCGGGGAGAGGTTACGGATGAAAAGGGGCAATTCGTTGTGTCGGGACTAAAACCGGGTATGTACCGGATGGAATTGTCGTATGTCGGGTACCGGAAAAAGACGCTTCCCATAAGGCTGAACGATAACCTGCGCCTGGATACGCTTACGCTGAATGAAGACACGGAACTGCTGAATGAGGCAGTGGTTACCGAACAGGTGGCGCCGGTTACCCAGAATGGCGATACCACCGAATACCGGGCCGATGCATACAAAGTAAACCCGGATGCCACCGGAGCCGATCTGGTGAAAAAAATGCCCGGAGTGACCACTAAAGACGGCAAGCTGCAGGCCCAGGGGGAGGAAGTGAAAAAAGTGACTATCGATGGGCAGGACTTTTTCGGAGAGGATGCCATCTCAGCATTGAAGAACCTGCCGGCAGAGATCATCGATAAAGTGCAGGTTTACGACCGCCTCAGCGACCAAAGCCAGTTTACCGGATTTAACGACGGCAATACCACCAAAACCATCAATATCGTCACCAAAAGCGGGAAGGCCAACGGGCAGTTCGGGAGGGTTTATGCCGGAATGGGAACAGACGGGCACTATACTTCCGGACTTAACGGGAATCTTTTCAACGGAAAGCAAAGGATCACGCTTATCGGGATGTCGAACAACATCAATCAGCAGAACTTTTCCAATGAGGACTTACTTGGAGCGCTCGCCATTCCCAGCGACGGAGGTAGAAGAAGAGGTCGCTATGGCCCCAGGCTGGGCACTGATCCTTCCGACTTTATGGTAGGAGAACAAGGGGGAATCAATACGGCACATTCCCTCGGACTGAATTACATTGACCAGTGGGGAAAAAAATTCAAGATCACCGGATCCTATTTTGTGAACGGCTTGGAGAATACCAGTTTGCAAACCCTTACCCGGCAGTATTACCTGACCGAGGCGGAAAACCAGACCTATACGGAGAGCAATCCTTCGGGTTCTTCGAACATCAACCACCGGCTGAACCTGCGTATGGAGTATACCCTGGACAGCAACAATTCCATCATCTATACCCCACGACTGAGCTTCCAGGGCAATCGAAACAAAACAACCGTTACCGGGGAGAATCTGTTGAACGGAGCGTTTCTGAACAGCAATCATAGTGTAGGCTTTGCAGACATGTCGGGGTACAGTTTCAATCAGGACCTGCTGCTGCGCCACCGCTTTACCAAAGAAGGCCGAACCCTCAGTCTCGGGTTGCAGAACGGCATCAATACCCGGGAAAGCCTGAGTACGCTGCAATCACTGAATGTGTACCAGGATACAGGTTCGGGAAGTGTGGAAGCGATAAACCAGGAAAGCGACGGAAACAGTTTTTCCAACAGCCTTGGGCTGCGCCTCATGTATACCGAACCTCTCGGGAAATTCGGTCAGATCATGCTGAATTACTCTCCGGAAAGATCCTATAGCCTTCAGGAGAACTACACTTCTGCTTACGATTCACTCAGCGGAACCTATTCCCGGCTGGATTCAGTGCTTTCTTCTCAGATAGAAGGAACCACTACCACACAAAGTGGCGGGCTCGGGCTGCGTATTCGCGGAGGGATGAAGTTTATGGCCTTTCTGAACACCAATTTCCAGCAAAGCGTATTGCAGGCAGACCAGCAGTTGCCCGGTGCTTTTACGGTCGATAAACGATTTAATGCCCTGTTGCCCTCTGCCTTCATGCGTTACCAGTTCAGCAAAACAGAGAACCTGCGCCTGTTCTACCGAAGCAGCAGCAGCCTTCCCTCGGCATCTCAGCTCCAACAGGGGATAGACAACAGCAATGTGCTCCAGCTTGAACAGGGAAATGCCAACCTCAACCAGGTGATCTCTCACCGGCTCGGGCTTCGCTACAACCGTACGGATGTAACCCGCGGACATGTCCTCTATGCTTCCTTTTCCGGAAACTTCAGTACGGACTATATTGCCAATGCCTCCTGGCTGGCGGCTAGTGATACCGTCTTACAGGGAGTAAATCTGCAAAAAGGGCAACAGCTGACTAAACCGGTTAACCTGGATGCTTACCGGAATATGAATGTGTTGCTTTCGTATGGATTGCCTGTTAAGGCCCTTCGGAGTAACCTGAACCTCAATCTTAGCTATACGCGTGTTTCCACACCGGGTAAAATCAACGATATATTGAATTATACCAAAAGCAATTCCTGGAACATGGCCCTGGTATTGGGAAGCAATATTTCCGAAAAAATCGATTTTACCCTGGCCTATACGGTGGATGTCAACCGTGTTCGCAACAGTTTCCAGCCTTCTCTCAACAGCGATTATCTCCTGCATGCCGGCTCATTCGGTATTAACTGGTTGCCCTACGGAGGTTGGGTACTTAACTCGCAACTGAGTTATACCTCGTACATTGGATTGGAGGGATTGAGCGATAACGACTACCTGATCTGGAATGCTGCCATCGGGTACAAATTCCTGAAAGACCAGGCCGGCGAATTCCGCCTGAGTGCATTTGACCTGTTAAAGCAGAACAACAGCATTGCCCGTAACATTAATGAGGTGTATGTGGAAGACGTAAGCAACCAGGTATTGCAGCGGTACTTTATGCTCACCTTCAGCTATACCTTCCGGAACTTTAACGTCCGGAAATAGCCTTGCGGTAAATTTCGTTGGCGTAGTAGCGCCAAAGGCGATGATGGATATCATGAAGCCGGACTTCATTGTTATTACCGCTATCGCCTTTACGGTAATTGCTCAGGTAGATAACGTACTGCATGTAACCTCTTTCCACCTTGCTTTTTTGAATGGTAAGGCTGAAGGCATCCGGGTATCCCAGTTCCGGAAAATGAAGGTTGTCGATACGGAATGTGCTGTCGTTTACCCAATACCCGATCTGGCCTTCGGTACAGGATTTCACCAGTATTTCGGAAAACATCTTCATGATGCTGTCTGGGTTTGCCTTGCTGTAGTAAAACAAGTACCCGTATAAGTTCTTGAAATCGTCTTTCGGCTCGAACAACAACACGGTATTCGGGTTTTGATCGCGATCGGTATGGTTTACCCGGTTACTGCGGTCAATGGCCTTTTGTATCAGGGCCATAAGGTTTCGGTAAAACCCGTAACGAGGTTGCAGCAGATCTTTGATCACACCTTCACTTTCACAGTATATGTGCAGGATCGCTCCTGCGTTATCCCGGTTGACCAGTTCAATACGCAGGGTATAGGAATCGTTGATAAAGTTGGGATTGGCAATACCGGAAAGAGTCAGGGAACTGTCGTTCAGCACCGGTTTGAGATCCTCGTTCTGCTTACCTTTAAATTCCTGTTTCAGGGACTGTCGCAGTTTGCTGAGGGAGCCGGTATACCAGACTTCCAGGTGGGGGGTATCCGTATTTTGCCGGTAGATCAGCATGTCGGGGAACTGATAGGGATTCAGCTTTCCCTGCAGGGAAACCGGGAGAAGTGTTGCCAACACGGTGATCAATCCCAAAAGGTGTCCGGTGAATTTGTTTTTCATGATTGTCAAAGTGATGCCTGCAAGCTACGCAGGGTTGCATAAATTACAGGTTGAAAAATCAATTTTACGTGAGGGAGCAACGAAAGCCCCGTTAATTTGTCATAATAACATATGAAAAAACCGCTACTCGTATTTTGTTCAGGTATCGCCGTGATGCTCCTGGGCATGTCATTTGAAACTGTCGAGCGTGAGGCCGGAATCCTCAATTTCGACGGTGCCCCGGCCGGGCATACCGGATCTCCCGGTGACGGCAAGAATTGTACATTTTGCCATTTCGGTACCCCGGAGGTAAAAACGGATATCATCACCTCCGATATTCCGCAAACCGGCTATGTACCGGGTCAGACTTACACCGTAACCATTACCCTGAACTCTGCAGGAACCACCCGTTTCGGCTGGCAGCTTAGTCCGCAGAACAACAGCGGAGATCTTCTCGGAAGCTTCGGGACAGCTCCTGCCGGATCCCGTTTCTTCGGCACAGGGAACAAGTACTTCACCCATACCATGGCCGGAACCAATTCCGCGGATAGCAAAACGGTATCCATCGAGTGGACAGCGCCCAATGCCGGTACCGGTGAAGTAACCTTTTACGGGGCCTTCAATATTTCCAATGCAGATAATAATACTACCGGTGATAAGATCTGGACTTCGAGCCTGACTGTTTCCGAAGAGGGAACCACTTCGGTGAAAGAAGCTTCAAAGGCCGGTTTTTCGGTTTATGCTACACAAAACGGAGAACTGGTGGTACGGGAGCTTACAGTTCCCGTTGACCGGGCAAACCTGGAACTCTATGACCTGAAAGGCAACCGCATCCGTTCCTGGAAAAACCAGGAAATGGGCAACGGAGCCTGGAGGGCTCGGGTAGACGGCCTTGCAGAAGGAGTATATGTTCTCCGCCTGCGTTCCGGCAACTACCTGATCAGCGAAAAAGTACATGTGCGCAATTGATCGCACGGTCGGAAATCAAAACGGAAAAGGCAGGAATCTCCTGCCTTTTTTTATTGGTTCCAGACGACTTTGATCTGGTCGCTTTTGGTACGGGCCTTTAGCCAATTCCGGATCCTTTCCTTGTCTTCGGTGGCCACCGTTTCTTCCATCACAACAATAGCCACACAAACGGTATCGGTAATAGAGCTGTCGGAGCGATGGAATACGGATGATCCCAGGGAAAGCCGTTGAGCAGGATACCCTTGGGCTTTCATTTCTTCCAGGATATCACGGGTAGGGAATTCTTCCGTTTGCTCTTTTTCCAGCGCTTCCCGCAAATGATCCAGTTCGTCTTCACTCCGCCGCAGTTTTTCACTGGTGTTTTCCAGCATAGATTGCAGTACCGTAAGCCCTACTTCCGGGTTTCCTTCCACTTTCTGGGTACCCTGGCGAACAATCAGGCGGGTGTCTTCCAGCTTATATGCGGGCATACGTTTCCGGATATGATTCAGCTCACTGCTATCCACTTCATCCCCGATCAGCAAGACCTCGATGGTTTTTGATTCGTAATCGAATTTTTTGTTGGCAATGGCTGTCTGATCAAAGAGCATTTCTTCCTTAAGAAAGGTCTCTGAACGGTTCTCGAAAATACTGCGCAGTACAAGGGTATATGCGATAAAGATGCTCGGAATGATGGTAGCCAGTACCACTACCGTTACCGTATTTTTGACCCGCTTTTCAAGGCGTTCATCTACAAAGGAATAGTGCGGGAAGCGGAGATAACGGACAATGAGGATGGTGGAAAAGCAGATGAATACCGAGTTGATGAAGAACAGGTAAAAGGCCCCGAAGAAGTACGACCAATGCCCCGTAGCCAGGCCGTAACCTGCCGTACACAGGGGAGGGATCAGGGCGGTGGCAATGGCTACACCGGGGATTACATTGCCTTTTTCCTTGCTGGCAGTGGCAATAATTCCCGCCATTCCGCCGAAGAAAGCAATCAGCACATCCCAGGTCGTTGGGGTTGTGCGGGCCAGCAGCTCCGAATGGGCTTCCTTCATCGGAGTGATCAGGAAGTAGATGCCGGCTGTAAGGATGGAAATCAGGGCCGCCACCCCAAGGTTTACCGCCGACTTTTTGATCAGCGCAAAATCATAAATGCCCACCCCCAGACCGAGGCCGAGTATCGGCCCCATCAGCGGGGAGATAAGCATTGCGCCGATTACGACTGCCCCGGAATTAACGTTCAGCCCAATGCTGGCAATAAGAATGGCAAAGATGAGTACCCACAGGTTACTGCCTTTGAATTCCACGTTGTTACGTATGGATTCGATGACTTCATCTTCCCGGCTTTTGTAGGCCTGCAGGTTAAAGAGCCCCCGTACCCACCCGATCAGGTTGATCCGAATTTTTTTGCTTTCGTTTTCTGTCATTCCGGGTTATTTGAATCGTATCCAGGAGCTTTCCGTGTTCAGCAGAGAGCCGTTGTGCAGGATTACCTTAAACCGAAGGAGGCCTGCCTCACTGTGCTCCGGTGTGTTTTTAAAACGGAAGCGCAGGTAGGCATTTGAATAATAGATCTCTTCGGGAAACAAGTTCCCGTTGCGCATTTTTTCATGAAGCAGGTCCAGGCCCTCCCAACTGGTTTTGCGGGTAACCGGGTCTTCGTACAGCCATTCGATCAGGTGATTGACGGACTCGCCGGGTGTTACTCCGCCAAGTTCCATACTTGCCGTAATATTTAATGAATCGGGCTGGGTTCTGAGTCCGAGAAGCCTGGGGTCTGCGCAACTCAGTGCATAAGCGCTTTGTCCCAGTTGCCATCCCATTTCCCTTTGCACATATTCATACTTGCCTTCGAAGGTCAGTGAGAATTCCGGCTCAGGTTCTTTTTCCAGGATAAGCGTATCCCCGGACATATGGTGGTAATAGGTAAAATAGGAGTAAAGGGTGTCGGCATCCAGGTAATAACGTCCGGGATCTCCGCAAGGGTTACAAGCGGGAGGGATCAGAAATGCGGCGAAGAGCGACAGCAAAACGGTAATGCGCAGGGTTTTGATCATATGCAGGAATTAAAAGCCTCAGCTAGACAAACATTCCGGTAAAATCGGTGCTTCACGGAATGCAATTTAGCGAATTTGCATCCAGGGTGATGTTGCTGTCAGTTGTTTATTGGTATCCATATACAGCGTAAAATAAAACTGCAAGGCCTCTGTAG
Organism: Bacteroidia bacterium; assembly: GCA_964215915.1. Lineage (GTDB taxonomy): Bacteria > Bacteroidota > Bacteroidia > UBA8524 > UBA8524 > UBA8524. Next base: position 7,145 of record CAXPEB010000038.1, on the reverse strand, counting down.
GTACGGACGACGGAAGCAGCTGGATAGTCACTACCTGGACATCTTCGATTTTATTATCTGGGAACAGGGTATGACTGGCGAACAGGCTGTCGCTTTTTTCGTAGGGAAATACCCTACCGTCATTCAAATGGATCTTTAGTTGTCCGCTTAGGTCCTGTCCGGCAGGTACCCCGTTATACGGTCCGCTGGCAAATATCCTTACCGAATCCGGTCGCGATTTGAGTTCCACCATAACGCGGGGTGGGCAGCTATCGGCAATAGCGGATTGTCCCAGGCCGGGCTTGGTCATTCGGGTGGCAATTTCTTTTTGCCCGAGAAGGTAAAGCTTCAGAAAAACAGGTTGCCCCGTATAAGCGATTAGCGTATCCCTGTGGATACTGGAGGTACCTTCGAGCCTGACTACGGCTGAATCCGGATACAGTCGGTAGTTTCTGTTTTCGCAGGAGAACCCTTTATCACAGGCCATATCCGTAAACAACAGAGCGGGAACGATCCCGATTAGTAAGGCCAACCGTATGGGGGAGTATGTTTTCATCTTATGCAAGATAAGCAATTGAACCTACGAATATCTGAAGGGTATTGATAGAGTTGCTGTATGGATCAGGGACCTACGCTAAGGGGAGGTAAGCGTTTTTCCATTCCATTGATCCACATACGGGGATAATAGATTCCCGGACTCAGCCGGAGCGCAGCGGTTGAGTATGGAATGACATGTTTGCCATAGTCGAGGAACTGCTTTTCCAATATAGTACCCGCTGCTTTTCCCTCTACGGTGTATAGCACTATCCGGACTTCGGAACGTTCGTGAAGCTTGAAGGAAACATAGGCTTCGTCACGGGTGGGATTGGGATAAATCAACGTGGTACCTGCCAGAGGAGGTTCTTGTACGCCGGAAACCAGGGAATCAAAGGGAGTAATGTCGGTCCATATACTTAACTCACCCTGGTGCTGGCGGGTCCATATGGGCCGGACAATATGGTTCCAGACGTGGATGTTGGTATAATCACCCAGAAAAACCTGTTTTACCGGTACGAACGGCGTATCGCTGATAATGCGGCTGTAAATATGTTCCGACCCGTCGCGGCTCCAGGCCAGACTGATTTCCGTGGTGTCTCCTTCGAAATTCCTGCGATCATAATAAATGAAAAACAGGTCTCCGTTTGCCTGATCCACATCCATCCAGGTGAAAAACTGCTGTTTGCCGGGAGGGTCGGTATTGACCCTTTTTGGAGCCGACCAGGATTCCCCTTCGTCGTCCGAATAAATCAGCCAGATATCCGTATCGTCTGTGCCGTTACGCTGATCCGACCAGTTGATATAAATCCTGCCATGGTGTTCGCCGCCGCTTAGGTCGCACTTGGTAACCGGCATCCCGTTGCAGCGGAATACTCCGGAAATAGCGAACTCCCAGCCTCCCGGTTGGGTGCTGATGATCTTTTCTTCTTTAAGCCAGGTATTGCCTTCGTCGTAGGATTTGTTGAATACGATGCCCCTGGGACCGGCCCAGGCTACGTATACCTGGCCTTGGGGGCCAACAGCTGGTACTGCTCCTTCCACGGTACTGTCCTGATCAAAACAATTCCCTCCGTAAGTACTTATTCTCTTTGCCTGCGTCCAGGTCATTCCACCGTCTTCCGACCGGGAAAAAAGTATGAGGGAAGAGTCGCTGGTATTGGTACTGCCGTACTCGTCAAACTGGGTCCAGGTAAGAAAAATATGGTTATTCACCGGGTTGATCGCGGCCCATTGTTTATCCTGAGCCTTGGTGCCATTCAACCCGGTATAGGTGCCATCGGTCCAGGTTTGGCCAAAGTTCACGGATTTCTGGCAGACGATTCGGTCTATCCAGTTTCCTCCGCTGGTATTGGAAAGGTGGAAGAAGTAAAAATTCCCAACCGAATCAACAACTACGACCGGGTCGCCCCAAACACCGAATGAGGAGACCAGTGTTCGTTCCTGCCAGGTTCTTCCCGTATCGGAACTGTAATAGTATTTGTTCAGGTTGGCACCGGCTACCAGTCGCGAGGGGTAGGAGGTATTGATGCAGATACTCGGCTCATTGGGCAGGTCTTTGTTGCCGATCAGCACGTTCTGGGATAGAACGGTGAGGGGAGCCAAACAAAATCCCAGCAGAAGTTTCTTCATGATCCGGGTGTTTCCAGTTTCCCATCGGCATGAAGTGCAAAACGACCTTTTTCCCTGGGGTGGACGTGTTCGTATTCCGGCCAGGGCCAGCCCCCGAACTGGGTTCTCCGGAATTCGGCATAAGCCTGTTGGATCTCTGACTCGCTATTCATCACAAACGGACCGTATTGCACTACCGGTTCGCCTATCGGTTTGCCCTGCAGAAAGAGCAAACGTGCGGGGGCATTGCCATTGCGGAGGTGCAGTCCGGATCCTTCTGAAAATCGGATTCCGTTTCCACGGGAGACAGCCTGTCCGTTAGCCATCAGTTCTTCTCCCTCATAAAAATAGACGTTGCGATTAACCTCTTTTTCCAGGGGCTCGAAATGAAATTCTGCACCCGGTTCCATCTCCAGGAGCCAGATCGCAACCCGGTTGTCGGGGTTAGCGGCAAAGGAATCGGGGGCGGGTTTTAAGGCCTTTTGTCCGTTCCGTTCCCCGGCAATAAGCCTGATCCGGGTGGTTTTTCCCTGTTCGTCTTTTTCGGAGATCTGCGGGATATTTTCCTGCCACATCATACCGAAATAAGGCGCGACGGTTTTGCTTTTAGCAGGCAGGTTGAGCCAGATCTGGAACAACTCCAGAGGATTGTCGGATTCACGATTCAGCAACGGAAACATTTCCGAATGCTGTACCCCTTTCCCCGCAGTCATCCATTGCACATCGCCATTGCCGAATCGGCCGGCAGCTCCCATGGAATCAGAATGATCGATAAGTCCGCGGGTGGCTACGGTAACGGTTTCAAACCCCTTGTGCGGGTGTCCGGGAAATCCGGGAACCTTTTCACCGTGGTACATTCTCCATTCCTGCTTAGGGTCAAAATCCTGCCCGATCATTCTTCCGTTCAGATTTGCATCGGGTCCCATCTGCTCATTGCCTTTCGGGTAAAAATCAAGATGATGCACACAAAACAGGAAGGGGTCTTCCGTTTGCCAGGGAAAACCAAGGGGGAACATGGAAAGGCGGTCTTGCATGAAACAAAGATAAGAAAGCTGCCCGGTCTGCGGTCCGTGCGTTTTTGTATGGATGATTTGAGGGGATCAGGGATTGTCGGGATTATCGGATGGACAAGGTTCGGCGTAAGCCCCGAAAACATAGTAGTGTTTCCCGTCTTTTTCCACCAGGAACCAGTAATCACAGTTCCCGCTTTCCGGGCAGGAGTAGACATTGGTTCTTCGGATAATCCGGAGACGTTCTCCATAAAGGGCAGTATCCGTCATAAGCTGATAATAACTCATGGTTTCCGTAGTGGGCATTACACGGAGCTTAACTCCCGTCCGGGAGCGAATACGCAGTCTATCGCATGACGTTTTCCGGTCGGGGATAAATTCGAGCCCTTGCAGGACATATTCCGTTTCGTCCACAAAAAAGGTGCGGTAGGCGTATTTATCGGTTTTCCGTTTCCAGTACTGCGAGCTTTCAACGGCCCGGCTGTACACGGAAATCCGTTTACCGTGTTCATTACTCTCAGGAATACAGAAGTCCTGGGCGTGTTTGAAAGAGATCAGAGGGTGATCAAGACTTACCCCGAAGGCGTCGTTTGCGATCATCAAAGGCCGTATCAGTCTGCCATTTTGTTTCCCCAGCAGGATGCGTCGGAGATAGTACCCGTCCCAGATCTCCCCGACGTTTACTTCTTCCAGTTCTATCAATTCGTCTACCCCCGGAATGGGAGGCCTGACATGTGTTTTATACAGGGTATGATAACGGTAAATACTGATTTCCCCCTTTTGGGAAGAATCGGCCGGTACGGTATACCAATCGGAAAGCAGGCCATCATGCAGCAACTGGATCACAAAAGTTCCGAATTCGTATTTATCCTTACTTGCATTCAGTTCCACGATCTTAAGCTCATAATCCGGGTTGCTTTGAAAGCGGTAACGGAAATGTACGGTGGTGTCAGCAGCAGAAACTTCCATAAAGGAAGCACCCAATAATACCGGAATTAACAGGTTGCGTAGCCTCATGTCGTTAGTTTGAAAGATACGGGATTTTGCCGGATGTACTTTCCGGTTTCAAAATTTCCATGAAGAATCTGTAAATTGAAGAATTATGAACGGTGTCGTAAAAACCGGTTTGGCCAGAGTAGGATTGCTGACTCTGAAGGTAACGGGAGAGGCAATCGGCAGGGTTTTCGGAATCCTGCTCTTACTGGTTCTTTTTCTAATCGGACCTTATTCCTGGCTGCAGGCTACTCTTCCCGACCGGCAGAATACAGGTTTGTTCCTTATGGAAGAACCGGAACGGGAGACGGCTCCGCTGACCCTTCGGCTTCGGAATAATAATCCCTTTGTTTTCGACTACGCGTTTCAGAATGAAGCAGGTTGGGAAGTGTATTCCGAGTTGGATACCTGGTACTACGATGCGGTAGAGGACAGCTATGTATTTAAGTCGGATTCTTTTCCGAAGGGGGAATACACGGTGAAGTGGTTTTTTCTGGATGGAAGTATTTCAGAGACTAAGTTTCTTCACCAAAGTAAAGAAACACGGGTGATGGAACCCCGTGGATCGTCTTCTGCCAGGAGTGTTGAACCCGAAGAGATGAAGGGACTGTTTGCTTCGAACAGGGAGTTCATTTTGTATTGTGCCTATTCCGGGTGTTATACGGGCTTGAATACGTATCGTTTTTACAGGGACGAAGAAGGAGCTCTCCTTATGGAGCATGAAGGAAAGACGGTTTCCATAAGCATAAAGCAAGAAAAGGAACTGAGAGCCACGGTGGCGGCTTCATTGGAACCGGTTCCGAAAAAAGAGGTTTATACATCCACCGTAATCATCAGTTCCGTGCGGCATTGGTACGGAATAGTCTGCGGGGAAGGGTTCTGCGAGTTTGATCCCGAATACAACGAGCGTTTCAATGATCTGCTGAAAAAGCTGGAATCGTCTGCTGCAGAATTCCAGGCTCAATCTGCAGAAAAGGAAACGGGTTCTTACAATTGGCCCTATTGATCAGGCAAGCTCCAACCCTTTGGGATACCACGAGTTCGGAAGCGGACGGTCGGTATGCTTGCGATAAAGATCAAGGCAGGAGTTGAGAATTCCCCTTACACTAGCTTCTCCCACGTATTTACAGGGATTACCCTCCAGCTTCAAAACGGCCTTCAATGCAGTGTTTTCCGTTACCTGAAGTTTAGTCCCCAGTCGCTTAAGTGCGCCGGCTTCCAGGGAGCAATAGGCAAATGCCGCAATGCCCAGGTTTTGAAAATAGAGCGCATTCAAAAAACTCAGGAAGAGAAAGGACTGCCGGCGTTGCCGGAAAGCAGGGCAGAGGTAAACCGAACGCAAATGGAATACGGTTCTATCCGATTTGCTTTCCAAAAAACTGCGGTAATAACCCAGCATCGGGTAGGTGGACTGGAACTCTGCAATGGCATCGTAGGAGATGGCCTCCAGCATTCCGGCTGTCTTACCGTCTCTGTGGCGAAGTTCCGTATAGACCGCACCGTGGATGGGTTCTGCCAGTTTTTTGATACCCGGGTTTTCCGGGTCCCAAAGTCTCTGTGATTTCAGTACCTGGATGCGCATATCCCTTATGGAGTCAGCATCTTTGATAGAGTCCAGTATTCGCAGATAATAGGGTGAATCAGGCAGTGGATCGTAATAGGTTGCAAGCATAGCTCAAAACTAGTTTGTAACAATTCCCGGATTCTCATTGGAAACCGGTATTTATCGGATCGGTATTAAGTATTAGGTTATTCCCGTGAAGCCGGAATGATGAAGTTCCGGTCCCGCATCCCAGAAAGCACGATCCGCAATAATGGCCATATCTTGTGCCGTGTGATGGAAATAGCGTTGTTCATAAATACGCATACAGCGCTTTAGAACTTTTTCCAGATCGAAATAACAGAAAGTCTCATCCCACAGACCTTCGGACCGAATGGCTTTGTTCACCTCTTCCAATTCTACAGTGCCGAAATTGATAAATAGCTTTTTGTAGCGGTAATACCGGGAATTGTTTGAAAAGGTCATTGCTCCGACGCCATAGCTTTTATAAAACAAGCAGTTCAACAAAGAAAGGAAAAGCAGGCCTACGCCTTTTTCCCGGTGCGTTTCTTTGAGATAATAGGTATGAAGGTGAAACCCGATGGCAGGATGCTGTTGGGAAATGTACTGATCAAAGTAGCGGATCAGCGGAGAGTTAGGAGCATATGCAGAGGCATCCAGATAGGAAAAGCATTCTACAAGACCTGCACTATGTCCGGTTTCCCGGTGTATCAGTTCCGTATAATGTCCGTAGGGAAGCGGCTCAGCCAGCTCCAGGAGCTTTGGGTCGGTTTCGTTCAGCAGGTTTGTTAATCGCAAGCTGCGAATACGCATCTCCTGAATACTATTCCGGTCTTCTTCCGGGTCCAGAATCCTAAGATAATAAGGACTCAAGGGCAATGGGTCAAAAATTCCATCCACCATATGTCAAATCTATTTTTTGATTCCTGCTTTCATGATCACTGAAAACAGGGATTTTGAAACTAGTTAAATATACGCATGGCTCCGCCGTGGTTATATCAGCGTCACCAAATTAAAAGGAATTGAATATTAGCTAAGTTTTCCTTCTTTATTACGATAAATCGTGAACTGAGGATTTATTACTATTCACAAACGAACTTAACCTCGTCGTTTTCAGAAAGAAATAGTATCCGCATGAGTCGGAAGACTTTCCATCTCCCGGTTTTGGCGGATTCTCGTACTGTGAATAAGCATTCTGAATCCTCGCAGAGACAGATGTGGCGTGGCCAGGAAAGCGATTTGTGGATAAACAGGACCGAAAGGCCCTTTTCGGGTTCCGGGGTAATTGCCCGGACTGATTACGCGTCTTCGGTTCCAAACAAGACGCATAGTTTGGTTGGATTAGTATTGCCATAATTGTTCAAGTTGGTTAGGATTAGTGGCAGGCCGGAGCCTGTAAGAACAGGGGTGGTGGCAGGGAAATAAAGTAGATCGGAAGAGCACACGTCTGAACTCCA
>CAXPEB010000037.1:0-29433 GCA_964215915.1 Bacteroidia bacterium | reverse complement strand
AGACGTGTGCTCTTCCGATCTGAATATTAAAAAGATGAATGCTCAAATATCTAAGGATCCAAACTCAACTCTTTTCGTTGGTTGGATTGGGGAATCCGACTATGATGAAGGATTAACTCCGGCATATTATAGCAACATAAACGAGTTTCGCTTCGCTGCTTTCAAAGCAGATAGAAAAGAAAAAACATTTATAGCATCATTGGTTTTGATTTTATGTTTAATTATTGGTCGCTATTTAATGATTGGAGCTCGAAGGTTAGATGGCAAAACGACTAAAACCGAACCTACCTTTCCGGTATAAATGGATTTCTTCAACCGAGATAGCATATATTCTGATTCAATGACAGATGGACAAGTGGCATTAAAAAGCATTGATTTCGTAGAAAAAATAATCCAACGAAAAAAGCAACTTCATAGCGGCTCAACACACCACGCAAAGTTTTCTTAAGATCAACTCGAATAAGGTTGATATTCATTGCCCCTCATTGGCTTTTTTCAATAATCAACCATTTTTAACCAACAAATGCCAATATCTTTGATTATCCAATTTATACCCGGTTCGGAGAATGGGGTACTTACAATATAGCTTTCCTCCTTCCAACTTCTTTGGAATCTTATTATGATTGAGAATCACATTCAAACGGCTGTACCCAATGCCATGCATTTCTTCCACCTCTTTCACCGAATAATATTCCGGTTCTTTTTGGGGCTGCGGTTTTGGTTTACGGATAAAGGCCTGGAACATCATCTCACAATCCGAACGCCTTAAAATCACTCGTCCGCCGAAATTAGCCGAAGGCAATTTTCCGGAATTTATCATTCGGTAAAGGATGCTCCTTGATACACCAAACAAACGAATTACTTCCTGAATACTCAGGTATTCTTTAGATTGAATTTCCTCCAGCGCCACCCTTTCCGGTTCTTCTTCCGCCAACTCGATCTTTTCTCTGCGTTTTCGCTCTTTATATGCTCTGGATGCGCAGGTATGCGAACAGAATTTCGTAACCGTGGTTTTGGCCATGAATTTCTTGGAACAGTGTTACGTACGCGTTCTACTGAGATGATGGAGGTCATTAGGCGAAATCACCCGATTTTATGTGTCAATTTGTTTCAGGATGTGTCAATCCTCCATCATCTCGGGGTACAAAAAACAAAAATTCACCGTCAAGGTACAACGAAGGTACAAATCAGCCCAATTGAACACAAAATGACAGAGCCATTTTAAAAGAAGAAAAACAAAGTAAACGCTGTATTTACAGTATGTTTAGCGCATTTTCAAAGAGACTCAGATAAGCTCCGTTACTTCCCGATACAAAACTTCCCGAAGATATTTCCCAGCAGGTCGTCGGGGGTGATTTCGCCGGTGATGTCACCGAGGGAATGGATGGCAGCACGGATATCCTCCGCCAGCAGGTCACCGGTGAGGCCGCGGTCCATACCCGACAGTACCGCTTTTAATGCCCGCTGTGTCTCGGTGAGGGCCTGAAGGTGCCGCACATTGCTTACCGTGGTGCCCGAAGACCCCAGGTTGGCTTCCCGCGCCAGCCGGTTCAGGGCCTCCAGCAGGGAATCCACTTCCCCGCTCTTCGCGCTCACACTCAGAATTTCCGGGTCGGCGGCAAGGGCCTTTTGTCGGGAAGCCTCTGCCTTGTCGACCTTATTGGCTACCAATAGAAACTGCGCCTTTCCGGGGTCCAGCTTCTTCAGCTCTTCCTTTACGGACTCCGGGGATTCTTCCGAAGCATCGAAGAGGTAGATCACCAATGCCGCCGTGCGGATCTTCTCCAGGGCCTTACCTATCCCGATCTTCTCAATCTCCGATTCAGCATCGTGCCGGATACCCGCAGTATCAATGAAGCGAAACAGGATACCGTTCAGCTGTATGGCCTCCTCCACGGTATCGCGTGTGGTGCCTGCGATATCGCTGACAATCGCGCGCTCTTCGTTCAGCAAAACGTTGAGCAGTGTGGATTTACCAGCATTGGGCTTCCCCGCAATGACCGTGGCATAGCCGTTCTTCAATACATTGCCATAACGGAAGGAAGCAATGAGCCGCTCTACGGTCAGGAGGATCTTCTCTACCAGGTCTTTCAGTTCGCTGCGGTCGGCGAACTCCACATCCTCTTCGGAAAAATCGAGTTCCAGCTCGATCAATGAAGCAAAATCGATCAGCTTCTGCCTCAGGGTGCTGATCTCCTTCCCGAAGCCCCCCTTCATCTGGTACAGCGCTGTTTTCAGCGCTCCTTCGGAATCGGCCGCGATCATATCGGCCACGGCCTCCGCTTGCGACAGGTCCATCTTGCCATTCAGGAAAGCCCGCAGGGTAAACTCCCCGGGAGAGGCCAGCCGGCAGCCGCTTTTTACGAGCAGGTCGAGGATACGTTCCTGGATGAAGGGCGAACCGTGACAGGAGATCTCCGCCACGTCTTCCCCCGTATATGACTTCGGGTTGCGGAAGACCGTTACCAGGACTTCATCCAGTTCGTTGTCGCCATCGGCCACCCTGCCGAAATGCGCCGTATGCGAAGGCACTCTGCCCAGATCCTTTCCCCGGAACACCTGTTTCAGCACTTCGAAAGTCTTCGGTCCGCTGATGCGGATCACGCCAATAGCCGCCACCCCGTTGGCCGTGGCCAGGGCAGCAATGGTATCTTCCGGAGAATAGGCATTCATGCCGCAAAGATAGGCAAGAGGTGGGCTTTGTTTAGGAGAAGGTCATCCTTCGGCTGGGCTCCAGAGAACACGAGGCCAAGAGCAAAAAGCGAACAGCCAAGGGCCAAAAACCCAATACCCAAAACCGAGAACCTCAAAAGAATCCCCCCGCCCAGCTCCTCACCACCTGTTTCCCGCTGAATACGCAGAAACACCGTAGTGTTATCCCGGAACTCACTTCTTTCAAACTGACCTCTGCGCGATCAGCGAAGCTCTGACTTGCGCAGAATACGCAGAGAACGATCGGAGAATACCCGCAAGCTTAACTCAAAACCAAATTCTGCGAGATCCGCGGGAAATCGGAAAAATCAGTCTAGCAGAAAGGGGTACACCGAAGGGCCAAAAACCCAATACCCAAAACCGAGAACCTCAAAAGAATCCCCCGCCATTTAAGGAGTCGCGCCTCGACGGAGCTCGGCGTGACAGGACGAGAGACGGACAAAAGGGAAAGGCGAACGATCAGCGCTAAAGGCTAACTGCAAATAGCCAAGGGCAAAATGCCAGAACCCAATACCCAAAACCAAGAACCTCAAACAAAAGAGCTCCCTCAAGGCATCGACACCGTGGCCAGCTGCCAGCCTGCATCCATGGAGCACTCGGAACGCCGGACAGCTACGGCAATCCGGTTCACAATGATGGGAGTAAGGGTAACAAACCCGATGATATAGGGGGCGGACTTAATATCCGGGGAGAGCTCTCCCGTATTGACGAGGTACACCACCTGCCATAAGCCGATGGCCCCAGTGGTGGAGATGAGGTTGGTGAGCCAGAGGTGTTTCGGAAATACACGGGTGTCTTCATCGATCACCACCGAAGCAATATTTTCAAAAAGGATGGAATCACCGGGTCCCAGGTATATGGCGGAATCGCTCAGGGCATAGATGCTCCCGCGCAGGGTAGGGAAATCGCGTACCTGCCGCAATACGATATAATCGCCGATATGGTACTCATAACGTTTTTTATTGCCCGGCTTGAACACCACAAGATGGCTTTTTGCCTGTCCGTATGACTGCAGACCCAGGGCCAGAATAAATAACAGAAAAAGGAGCTTTTTCACGGGTTGTCTTTTGGTAGTATTTCCCAGGTTTTGTCCCCCAGGAGTCGCACCGAAGCAATATGCCGGTCGAATTTAGCACTCCTGCCCCACTCTCCCGGACCAATCAGTGATAAAATTCGTTGAGTTCCCTTTTCATATAGATGATAGGTATTCCCAACCTCCGGAACAAAGCGAAAATCGGCTTCGTAGATCTGGCGGGACACCTCTACCCTTTCCTCAATCTCCTTCACCTGCTCCATCAACAGCTCCGCCTGCTTCCGCAACATGGAAATCTGCTGATTGGCATGCTGACGCATGGCCTCAAAAGCCGTGGCCTTCAGCTTTCCCTTATCGACCGCCTTGATGGGGGCAGACCCAACATGCAGGGGAATCGGTGCCAGAGAAGATTCCCCTTTATAATACTCGTGTTCGTGTTCCTCTTTCTCTGCTGTCATGGCTTTCGCAAAAATAATGTATACTCACGGAACATAATCCGATCGCATTTGTTCAAACCTCCGTGAAGCCCCTGAAGAAATACCTGAGCCCTGCTCTCATTGTGTTGTACGCCACCGGTATTTTGGGATTCGGAGCGGGAAGCCTCCGACCGCTTTTCCTCTCCATGGTCCCGGGTTTCCTGGTGCTGAGTTTGGGCTTGCTTCTGCTGGAGCATCCCCAATGGGACCGTAAGTCGCTTTTTTGGATGCTCAAGGTATTTATCACCGGATGGTGTGCGGAATGGGTCGGTGTGCATACGGGAGCCATCTTCGGGAATTATGAATACTCGGGAGTATTGGGATGGTCGCTTGACGGGATACCGCTGGTGATCGGCATCAACTGGCTCATACTGGCATATTGCAGCTATGATCTGGCAGGGAGGCTTTTCCATAATAAGATCCTGCGCAACCTCCTGGCTTCCGGACTTATGGTGCTGCTTGACCTGCTGATCGAACCTGTGGCCATCTGGCTGAATTTCTGGCAATGGGAAGGCGGGCGTCCTCCCTTTCAAAATTACCTGGGATGGTTTGTGATCTCCTTCCTCCTTTTTATCGCGGCATCGGTTCTTCGTATCGATTACCGGAACCGGATCTCCGCGACGCTCTATCTCTGCCTCTTCCTGTTTTTCAGCGCCCTGAATTTTTACGCCGGCGCCTGAACCTTTTCCTGGCCGGTCTGTTACCTTTGTGACATGAAAAAGCCCCTGTTTTTTTCAGCATGGATAAGCGTGCTGTTCCTGTTACCTACCTCCTGCAGCGAACAGGCGCAGGCTACTCAAAATGAAACAACTATGGAAACTTCTGCAACTGCTTCTTTTTACGATTTGAACATCAAAAGCCTGGATGGTCAGAAAACCATCGACTTCTCCGATTTCAAAGGAAAAAAGGTTCTCTGTGTGAATACCGCAAGCGAATGCGGATATACCTCCCAATACGAAGGATTGGAAGAACTTCATAAAACCTATGGCGATAAGTTGGTGGTGATCGGGTTTCCCTGCAACCAGTTTGGCGGACAGGAACCGGGTGCGCCGAAAGAGATCGCAGAATTTTGCAAAGTGAATTACGGCGTTAGCTTCCAACTCACCGAAAAAATCGAAGTAAAGGGCGACAACCAGCATCCGGTCTACCAGTGGCTGACCCAAAAATCACAAAATGGGGTTGGCGATTATTCCATCAAATGGAACTTCAACAAATTCCTGATTGACGAAAACGGGAAACTTCTGGCCTATTTTGAGTCGGGGGTAAAACCTATGGATGAGCAGATTATCAGCCACTTGAAATGAACCCCTGGATAGCCCTTGCCCTTATTGTTGCGACATTTTGGTTCATGGAATTCATGGCCTGGTTCACGCATAAATATGTCATGCACGGGTTTCTCTGGAACATACACCGGGATCACCATCAGGGGAGTCCCGGATTTTTTGAAAAAAACGACCTGTTCTTCCTGATCTTCGCTGTACCCAGTTGCTTGTTTATGGTCTTTGGGATGATCGATGGTAACGACTGGAAGTTGTTCATCGGGTTGGGTATCCTGTTTTATGGAATTGCTTATTTCCTGGTGCATGATGTCATCATCCATCAGCGTTTCAAATGGTTCCGCAACTGGAACAACACTTATGTCAAAGCCATACGTCGCGCTCATAAGATGCATCACAAACATCTTGGCAAAGAAGACGGGGAATCATTCGGTATGCTGATCATCCATAAACGCTATATGGAAATGGTACGTGACCGGAAAAAGGTTCTTTGAATACGGCTGATCGTTTCGCCGGGACGCATTTGTTCTTGGCTGTTAGCACCTCCTGTTTCCCGCTGAATACGCAGAGACAACCATGTGTGTTGTCATATTTCGACAGGGGGCAATCGTGCTTTATTTCCCGCAGAATGCGCTGAGATACGGGTCGTTAGCTCAAAGGCAGCTTCTTCTGAAAAACATCTGCGTGATCTGCGAAACCCGATTTGCGCGGAACACGCAGAGCCATGGTTGGAGAAAACCCGAAAGCTTACCGATAAACCTGATTCTGCGCGATCAGCGGGAAACAGTCCTGCAGAAACACCGTAGCGTTATCCCGGAACTCACTTCTTTCGAACTGACCTCTGCGCGATCTGCGAAGCTCTGACTTGCGCAGAATACGCAGAGTCACGATTGGAGAAAACCCGTAAGCTTAGCTCAAAACCTGGCTCGGCGAGATCTGCGGGAAATCAGAAAAATCAGTACAGCAGAAAAGGGTATGTACTGAAGGGCCAGAACCCAATACCCAAAACCAAGAACCCCAAAAGAATCCTCCCCCGGCCCTTTCACGAATTCCTTAACTTTGTAAGTCATGAAATACACCAGCGGATTATTTTTCCTGGCCCTGCTCCTTCCATTCTGTTCTCTGGCTGAGCGGGTCACCTCCACCGCCGAGATCTTCGAAACGGAATACGGCCATCAGGCTGTAGGCTGGCTGGACCGCGGTGCAGAAGTATGGCTGGAAGAAGAACCGGGAAAAGGCTCCCGCGTGCGGGTTTATGTCAAAGCCTGGGTGAAGCGCAAGGATATGAGTCGCAGCACCGCCAAGCCCAATGCCATACTGCATGACCGCGACGGAAACCCCATCGGCGGGATCTACGTGGAAAGGCCTACTTCTCATGATGGCAGCAGCAGCTTCAGCACCCACGTGATCATCCTCAGAGGTTATATCTTCAAAGACCGGATCGATCCCAAAAGCAACCCGGAAAAGGAACTGCTGAAAATACTGGATGCGAAAAAAAGCAAGGTCGACAGTGCCGACATAGCCCCCTATCTGGCTAGCTTCAAATACCGTCCGGTACTCGACACGATGGGATTTCAATTCTTTCAGCTGGATGGAAAAGACGGCCCGCGCATAAGGCTGGCCTTTAAAGAAAACCGCCTGGTAGCCATACTTCCTGAAAACAACCTGAAGCCCCGATATTTTGAGGCTGAACTCCGACAGGGTAAGCTCCATGTGATCTACCTGGACAAACTCAGCTCAGAGGAAGAGACTTTTTTCGGAGAGTACTTCCGAGAGGTTACGGAAACCCCACCGGAATAAGTATATAATCTACCCGATTCTATCAATAATCCTGGCTGTAGCACCGGCATTCCGACTTATCCAGTCTGCAGCGCATTTCCCCATACGAGCGGCTTCTTCCCGGTTGAGCACACCCAGCTTATTCCTGAAATCCCGGGCATCTTCCAGAGTGTATCCACCCCCTGCCTCTTCCAGATCCGTGCCTTCCGGAAACTTCGGAATCCGGTTTCCATACAACACCGGCACTCCCCAAACCGCCGCCTCCAGGATATTATGCAGCGCATTGCGGAACCCCCCGCCAACCAAGGCAACTTGTGCGTACGGATACAAGGACCCGAGCATCCCTATTCGATCTATCAACAATACGGAACAATCACCGGCAGGCTCGCCGCCTTCCAGCCTGGAATAGCGAATACAGGACGCGCCAAACCGGGCTTCCACCGATTGAAGATGCCCTTCACTGACGTCATGAGGAACCAATATCCAGCGGTACTCCGGGAAATCATCCATAACATCATGCACCAGCTCTTCTTCCGGCGGCCAGCAGGAACCGGCCACTAAACTGAAATGGTCGCCGCAGAAATCCCCGACCAATGGGTATTCTTTTCGCTGCTCCCGAAGCCCGAGCACCCGGTCGAAACGCGGGTCGCCCGACTTTTCCGCATTGTGTATTCCCAGACTCTTCAGCAGTTCCACAGATTGTTCATCCTGGGTAAAGAACTGTGTAAAGGCTAGGAGCATCCTGCGGTGCAGACTGCCATACCATTTGAAAAAGGGCTGGGAGGAACGGAACCGTGCGCCGATCAGATAAAGGGGAATATTCCGTTTCGCCGCTTCAGTCAGGTAATGGTACCAAAATTCATATTTGACAATGATCACCTTGTCGGGTTTAAGGTGATCATACCAATACCGGGCATTGGCAGCAGTATCCAGAGGAAGGTACCCCACCCAGGATGCTTTTTCCCAATTTTTACGCTGTTCATACCCCGATGGAGAAAAGAAGCTGAGGTAAATAGTGATGCCGGAATCAGCATACTGTTCCATCAACGGACGCGCCTGTTCGAATTCTCCGAGAGAGGCACAATGAAACCAGTATTTGGGTCTGTCAGTGGGTTCAGGCAAACGGTTCTTCCAACCGCTTCTGCCCTGCAGCCAGAGCCTGGCCTTTTCCGAACGCAGGGAAGCAACCCGCATGGCCAGCCCGTATAGCCAAATTCCCAACTGATAAAGGACAATCACTACCTGAACCGATATCCGTCGCCTTCCGATGCATTACCCGTATAGATGGGGAGCAACCAGCCGAAACGGAGACCGATGTAGTTATCACGTCGCGGACTGCTGTCGCCCGTCATCTTGTCGTAATCGATGCGGCGCTTGCTTTGTGTAAAACCCTGTGCGAACTCCACGCCCGCAAAAAAATTGATCCGGTTCCGTTTGCCAAGGTGCTGCCAACCGATAAACTCTTTGGTCATATACCCGGCACATAAACGGTCATATCCATACCTGCGGTCCCCGTTAAATGCAGAAATGGTCTCCGTACTATTAGCGAGACGCAGGTAATGCTCAACGTACCCGACACTTAGAGAAACCATAATACCGGTATTCCGATTTCTCGGCAGAACGGGAAAGATCTTCCCGACTTTCGCCCCGAGGTAAAACCCGCGTTGCTGGGCATCGATAGTCAGAAAGCCCCCATTGAGATTAACCGCATTTCCCTGGTCATCGATCAGGTTGGCAAAGATGCTGTCTTCCCGGAGTTTGGCCCCGAACCAATAGGAGCCTTCTACTCCGAGGGTCCAGTTTTTTCCGGTTTTAAAATAAACTCCGGTACCGATCGCACTGCCCGTTCCATAACGTTTGGCCAGGTCTCCGGAAGGAAAATTAAGGTTGTAGGTGAACTGGCAGATGAAACCGGTTTTTATCCCGGAAATGCTGTCGGCACGTTGCGCAAACAGCCCGAGTGAAAAAGCGGAAAACAGCAGTAAAATCAGGTATTTCATGGGTGTTCAAATATATTGGTTTCTTTCCGAAGTATTCTTTCGGAAAGTATATCTTTGTCGGCATTATAAACAGGAGCAGCATGCATAGAATACAAATGGTTGATCTGATTCGGCAGTATGAAGAGATACAAGCTGAGATCGACCGGGCGGTAATTGACACAATTCGTTCTTCGGCCTATGTTAATGGCCCGGAAGTCAAACAATTTCAAAGCGAACTGGAAAATTACCTGGATGTAAAACATGTGATCCCCTGTGCTAACGGAACGGATGCCCTTCAGGTTGCAATGATGGCCCTTGGCCTGCAACCGGGCGACGAAATAATTACCGCCAGTTTTACCTATGTGGCCACTGCCGAAGTGATGGCCCTGTTGAAGCTAACCCCTGTGTTGGTGGATGTGGATCCGGAAACCTTCTGTATCGATCCGGAGCAGGTGAAAGCGGCTATCACGCCGAATACCAAAGCCATCGTTCCCGTACATCTTTTCGGGCATTGTGCCGATATGGAAACCCTGCTGGAAATTGCTCGGGAACATAACCTGTATGTGATCGAAGATACGGCTCAGGCCATTGGCGCAGACTATACCTTTACTGACGGAAGCCGTAAAAAGGCAGGCACTATGGGCACCTTCGGGTGCACCAGCTTTTTCCCCTCCAAAAACCTGGGTTGCTATGGTGACGGAGGAGCTATTTTTACGAATGACGACGAGCTGGCAAAAAAGACCAGGATGATTGTCAACCACGGGCAATCCGTGCAATACTACCACGATGAAATCGGAGTAAATTCAAGGCTGGACAGCATACAGGCTGCCATCCTGCGAATCAAGCTTCCGCATCTCGACACCTATAACCGGAAGCGTTACGAAACCGCCCAGTTCTATAACAGGGCCTTCGCAACGGTGGAACAGCTGGAAACACCTTCACATAAGAATAACAGCACCCACGTATTCCATCAATATACCCTGCGGCTCAAAGGAGTCGACCGCGATAAACTGAAGGCCTATCTGGCTGATCAGGGAATCCCGGCCATGATTTATTACCCTGTACCCCTGCACATGCAAAAAGCATATCGGGACGACCGTTACGAAGAAGGCCGCTTCCCGGTAACCGAGCAGCTATGCCGGGAGGTACTCTCACTGCCCATGAGCCCGAACCTGGACGAGGAGCAGTTGAACCATATTGTAGTGCACATCAAGAAGTTTTTAAACGAATAATCAGGACCATGAAAATTGTTGTTGTTGGAACCGGCTATGTTGGTCTCGTTACCGGAACCTGTTTCGCAGAAGTAGGTATCGATGTAACCTGCGTAGACATCGACCAGAAAAAGATCGAAGGCCTTAAAAATGGCATTATGCCCATTTATGAGCCCGGACTGGAAGAAATGGTCATCAAAAACTACGAAACAAAAAGACTGCATTTCTCCACCAACCTGAGTGAAGCCATCAAAGGCGCTGACGTGGCCTTTATTGCCGTAGGTACTCCTCCGGGTGAAGACGGATCTGCCGACCTGAAATATGTACTGGCGGTGGCCCGTGAGATCGGTGAAAACATGAACAGCTACGGCGTGGTAGTTACCAAATCCACCGTACCCGTAGGTACTGCCGATAAGGTACGCAACGCGGTTAAGGAAGCGCTGGACAAGCGTGGTGTGGACATCGAATTCGATGTGGCTTCCAACCCGGAATTCCTCAAAGAGGGAGCGGCTATAGAAGATTTCCTGAAACCCGACCGTATCGTGATTGGCGTAAATTCAGCCCGGGCGGAAGAGATCATGAAAAAACTGTACAAGCCCTTTACGCTGAACGGGCATCCGGTGATCTTTATGGATATTCCTTCCGCAGAGATGACCAAATATGCCGCTAACTCCATGCTGGCTACCAAGATCAGTTTCATGAACGATATCGCCAACCTTTGTGAGATCGTAGGCGCTGATGTTAACCTGGTTAGAAAGGGTATCGGTTCCGATCCCCGTATCGGTAACAAATTCATCTATCCCGGTATCGGATACGGAGGTTCCTGTTTCCCGAAAGACGTTAAGGCCCTTATCAAAACGGCCGCCGAAAAAGGCTATAACATGCGGGTGCTGAAATCTGTGGAAGAGGTAAACGAAGCACAGAAAGAAGTGATGTACGGCAAAGTGATCAATCATTTTGGCAGCGACCTCAGCGGGTTGACCTTCGGTTTCTGGGGACTTTCCTTCAAGCCCAAAACCGACGATATGCGCGAGGCTCCTTCCCTGGTGATCATTGAACACCTTTTGTCTGCCGGTGCCAAGGTCAAAGCGTTTGACCCTGTGGCTATGGAAGAAGCCAAACACATGATCGGGAACCGTATTGATTTTTGTACCGAACAATATGAGACCATGGACGGTGTCGACGGATTGATCCTGGCCACCGAATGGCCGGAATTCCGTTTCCCGAACTGGGAGGAACTGGCTAACCTGATGAAACAGAAAGTGGTGTTTGACGGACGGAATATTTACGACGCCAAAGACCTCAAAGAAAAAGGATTCGCTTACTACGGAATCGGAGTATTATGAGAAAAAGGGTATTGATAACCGGAGGCGCCGGATTCCTCGGCTCTCACCTGTGCGACCGCTTCATCGCGGAAGACTTCCATGTGATTGCCATGGATAACCTGATCACAGGTGACCTGAAGAACATTGAGCATCTTTTCAAACTGCCGAATTTTGAGTTCTATCACCACGATGTCTCCAAGTTCATCCACGTTCCCGGTCCACTTGATTACATCCTGCATTTTGCCTCTCCGGCCAGTCCCATCGACTACCTGAAGATCCCCATTCAAACCCTGAAAGTGGGTTCGCTGGGTGTACATAATTGTCTTGGCCTGGCACGCGTTAAAGGCGCCCGGGTATTGATTGCTTCCACTTCCGAAGTTTATGGAGACCCGATGGTTCATCCTCAAAATGAAGATTACTGGGGGAATGTAAATCCCATCGGCCCGCGCGGTGTATACGACGAAGCCAAACGCTTCCAGGAGGCCATGACCATGGCTTACCATACTTTCCACGGACTGGAAACCCGTATTGTCAGGATCTTTAATACCTATGGTCCGAGAATGCGGCTAAACGACGGACGAGCATTGCCGGCATTTATCGGTCAGGCTCTTCGGGGCGAGGACCTCACGGTATTCGGAGACGGATCGCAAACGCGTTCTTTCTGTTATGTCGATGACCTCGTGGAAGGCATTTACCGCCTGCTGCTGAGTGATTACGCCTACCCGGTGAACGTCGGGAACCCGGTGGAGATCACAATCAAACAATTTGCGGAAGAGATCATCAAACTAACCGGCACCAGCCAAAAGGTTATCTATCGTCCGCTGCCCAAAGACGATCCGAAACAGCGCCGGCCCGACATCACCCGCGCCAAAGAAATTCTCGGATGGGAGCCCAAAGTAGAACGCGCGGAAGGGTTGAAAAAAACCTACGAATACTTTAAATCCCTGTCGCACGAGGAACTTTTCAAAGAACCTCACGGCAGAGAATTCCAGTCGCGATGAAACGCAGGTTTTTTCTTCTCCTGATTCTTCTGCCACTCCTTTTCCTTCGCGGTTTTGCCCAGGAAAAAATCTGGCTGAATGAAAAACTGGAGGAGGTAAAAAAAAGCCGACATGCCACCTATTATGGGGTGAGCACTGCCTCCGACACCGGCACCTATTACCTGAAAGTCTATAAAAAACACAACGAGACACTGTATTTTGAAGGCGCTTACCGAACCGGAAAAAAGGCAGAAGCAGACTCCCGTTACGGAAACTTCCTTTATTACTACCCGAACGGAAACATCTGTGAAAAGGGCTTTTTCAATGGAAAGAAACGGGTAGGTATCCATACCTGGTACAACCAGAAAGGCAAGAGTGTCCAGTCATTTTCGTATGATGAAGAAGGCAAACTTGACGGACCTGCGCACTACTATTACCTGGGAGGCCAATTGCGTCAGTACACGGAATACGAAAACGGGCAGCGACATGGCGTCAACCGGTATTTCTATCCCAACGGAAAACTTTATAGCGAAGTGCAGTTTGCCAACGACACCCTGAGCGACTCGGCCTATCACTATTACCCCAACGGGAATTTTTCGGCAAAGACCTGGTATGAAAAGGGTAAACTAAGCGGAACCTGCCAGTTCTTTCACGAAAACGGACAATTGTCCACCATTGAATACTACAGCGACAAAGGGCTGGACTCCCTGCATGTATATACCGAAACCGGTGAGGAGATCACGGACAGCTACGACACGGCAGGTCTTCGGTTCCAGGTAGATGTTTTTTTTGAAGAGGAGCAGATCAAGGAGTTTTACCGGACTGTTGTCGATGAACTTAAGTACCCAAGCATCGCCATAGAAAACAATATTCAGGGACGAGTGATCATCTTTTTTATTATCACACCGGAAGGTGATGTCACTGACATGCAGACCATTAACATCCCCATGGGGTATGGACTGGAAGAAGCGGCCCTGGAAGCGGCCAAATCCATAAAAAAGATCCAGTCGCCTCCACGCAGCCACAACCGCAGGATATATTACGTCATGCATTTACCCATACGTTTTCAGCTTGAATGATGGAAAAGCAGGACTATTTTGCACATGAAACCGCCGTAATCGACAAAGGTTGCGAGATCGGGGAAGGCTCCCGGATCTGGCATTTTTGTCATATCATGCCTGGAGCACGGATAGGCAGGGAATGCAGCCTTGGTCAGAATGTAGTCGTGTCACCGGAAGTGGTACTTGGCAATAATGTGAAGGTGCAGAATAATGTTTCCCTATACACAGGGGTTACCTGCGAAGACGATGTTTTTCTAGGCCCTTCCTGTGTGTTCACCAATGTAATCAATCCACGCAGCGCTATATCGCGCCGCGATCAATACCAAAAAACCCGTGTGGGACAGGGCGCTACCATCGGCGCAAATGCCACGATAGTCTGCGGAAATGATATTGGACGCTTTGCCTTCGTAGGTGCCGGAGCGGTGGTTACCAAATCCATACCTGACTATGCCCTGGTATTGGGAAATCCGGCCCGGCAGTCGGGATGGATGAGCGAATACGGCCACCGGCTGGAATTTGATGCGGATGGAAAAGCAACCTGCCCGGAAAGCGGCGAAGAATACCTGCTGCGCAACGGAACTGTGACAAAGAGCAAGCAATGAGTAAAAGAATTCTGATAACCGGCGGAACCGGATACATCGGTTCGCATACCGCAATCGAGCTTATCAACCGGGGTTATGAGCCCTTGTTGATCGATAACCTGAGTAATTCAGGGATAGAAAGACTGGACCAGATTGAGGCAATTACCGGCACGCGTCCATCATTCGAGAAAATTGAAATGTGCGATGCCGCTGCCCTGCATAATTATTTCGAAAAAAATCCGGGTATTGAAGCCGTGATCCATTTTGCAGCCGTACTCCAGGTGGGTGAATCGGTGGAGAAGCCCCTGTTTTATTACCGGAATAACCTGGTATCCACGCTCAACCTGCTCGACTGCATGCGTGAATTCGGCGTGAAACCCCTGGTGTTCTCTTCTTCCTGTACGGTATACGGCAATCCCGATCAACTTCCCGTGAACGAACATGCCCCGATAAAGGAAGCAGTATCTCCATACGGGAATACCAAAAAGATGTGCGAGGACATTATCCGTGACACCTGCAGAGCCACGGAATTAGAGGCCATTTCCCTGCGTTATTTCAACCCTATCGGCAACCATCCTACGGCACTGATTGGGGAAGAACCTCATGGAGTACCCACACACCTGGTGCCCTATATCACCCAAACGGCCAAAGGAATTCGTCCGCACCTGAATATTTTCGGGAACGACTACGCTACCCATGACGGCACCTGTGTACGCGACTACCTCCATGTGGTAGACCTGGCCAAAGCGCATATAGCCGCCATAGAAAGACAACTGGAGGGAAAACAGGAGAACGCTTACGAATACTTCAACATCGGAACGGGAATCGGGTATTCCGTGCTGGATATGGTTGCCGCTTTCGAGAAGGCCACCGGAATCGCTATCCGTTATGAGTTTGCCCCCCGGCGCACCGGTGATGCCGAAGCGGTATATGCCGACACTTCACTGGCGAAGGAAAAGCTGGGATGGAAAGCAGAGCTCGGGCTGGAAGACATGTTCCGCTCCGCCTGGGAATGGGAAAAAAACCAGAACCATTAAGCGAAGCTGCCGCTATTTGACCAGATTGGCGGTCATACCCTTCCATGAGGACCTATAAATCATTTTCTATTGATGAATACCAGGGAGAAGAATCAGGCTGGGACAAGCTGGCAGACAAATATGCCGGGCTACTGAAGCCGGATACCGTGTACTCCCTGACCAAGGAGATGGCTCATCGCATCGTGGAAGACCATCTGAATGGTCGGTCGGGTGGACATGTCCTCGACTTTAACTGCGGAAGTGGAAACGATTTCCCCTATTTCCTGGAAAAAGGCTGGCAGATCAGCGGTTGCGACGGCTCCGGCGGTATGCTGGCCAAGTGTGAAGAAATTTACGGGGATGCTATTTCCGAAGGAAGAATCCGCCTCTACCTGGGAGATATGGAAGCCCTGGATAGCCGCTCCTTTCCCGGGCAGCAATTCGATCTGATCTATTCGGTAACAGGTGGTTTTTCCTATGTGGAAGACGACGAATACATCCGAACCCATGAGGTGTTAGCAGGGTTCCTGAAACCCGGAGGAATAATCATCACCGCTCACCTTAACCGGTATTGCCTGATAGAAAGTCTGTATCACCTCAGTCGTTTCCGGGTGCGTGAGGGATTGAAACGCTGGACCTCCACACTTGAGGTAGGCATAGAAGGCCGCAACTACCGGATGTACCTTCGGACACCACGTCAACTTCGTAAACTGAAAATCTCCGGGTTAAGCCCGGTTCGTTTCAGGCCACTGCTGGCTTTCACTCCTCCCTATCAAACCGGCTATTCTCCTTCTCCCGGCTTGTTCCGACTGCATCGTAAACTTGAAGGATGGGGAAGCAAAAGGAGTTGGCTGGCTTCATTTGCCGATCAGGTTGTTTGTATTTACCGCAAGGCATAAACTACTCCCATTACCCCTGACAGATGCATGAACTCACGCCCCATATTGATAAAACCGCTGCAGTCCCTTGTGAATGCAGCTCCATATTCCGATAAATATTATCTTATTTGATATTGCTTTTATATCGGTAAACGCACTTTACCATGACCAAACCCGAGAACGACAACATTGAATTGAGGAACTTCCTGGAATACCTGGGCGGGTTCAAAAGCTTCATAACGCACTCGCTGCGTTTCTTCTTCCGCCTGATCCGGAAAAACCTGGTCATTCTGCTGCTTCCTCCTTTGCTGGGCTTCAGCTATGCAGCCTATCGATACTTTAACAGTGAAGAGAGCTTCCCCGTTGAAATGCAATTGGCATTTAACGAGTTACACAAGCGCACTTATGGAGAGATGATCCTTCACCTGCATGATCATCTGGAAAACGAGGACTATGCCCTGGTGGCAGATGCCCTGGGCATGACCGAACCTGAAGTGAGGGAAATCCGGCACCTCGAAGCCCTCAATATCGCCCGCAGTCCGCTGCATGAGGACATGAACAGCGACAAGCATCCTTTTTATGTGGTGGCAGAGATCAGCGACCGTTCCATCAGCCAAAAGCTGCAGAACGGCATCATCGAATACCTGCGCAACAACCCGCTGAACAGTGAAAGGCGGAGGATCAACCTCGCCAACATGAAAGATCGCTACGAGTTTCTGAGGCAACAGCTGGCCTGGATGGATTCTATAAAAGCAGCTTATAATGACCAGCTGAAAAGCTCCGGGTTCAAAGAAAAGGAAGCGGAAGAACTGGCCATAGACCGGCTTTTCTCACTTTCCGATTCCTTCTACCAGGAGATGCTCAACCTGAGATCGGGTATAGAATCCTACAAAGCGGTGGAACTGATCTTTGGATTCATGCCTGCGGAAAAGGCGGTACGGCCTTCCATCGGTGGGCTTTTGTATAAATATGGATTATTGGGATTGGCCGTTAGCCTGGTAATGCTCCTCTGGATGGCTATCCCGACAGGAAAAAAGGAATGAAACGCATACTCCGTTCATCCAACTTTGTCAATTCGCTGTGGAACCTGATGGATGTAGTGATCTACCCGGTTGTGTTCCTGGCTATGACTCCGTTTTTCATCCGGAGACTGGGTGAGGAAGAGTTTGGCTTATGGATGCTGGTGAACAGTGTGCTGGTTACTTTTCAACTGATGAATTTCGGACTGGGCTCCGCCACCCAGCGCAATGTGGCCCGTTTCCGGGGGCGTAACAGCATACGCCAGGTAACGGCATCCATCAATACCAACCTGTCACTGGCCCTGATCCTTATTCTGCTTTGCCTCCTGGCAGGTTTTATCCTGTTCTTTTCCATCCGTCAGTTCAACCTTTTCCAGCTCGACGAAGCCCTGAAAGACAAGGCTTCCATGCTGATGATCCTGGCTTCGATACTGGTGGCTCTTAAATTTATCGAACAGATCCTTCAACATGCCCTTAAAGGCTACGAAGATTTTAAAACCCCATCGCGCATTCATCTCGGAGTACGTTTCAGTATTCTCCTGGCCAACATCGCCCTGGTGGTTTCCGGGTATACCCTGCTGCCCATGTTTATCAGCCAGATCACTATTTCGCTGTTGTTTCTGGTGGTGTATCTGAGCCAGGTGAAACGGGTTATTCCCGGCTATCGGCTGTACCTGCGGTGGAACCGTTCACGGGTAAAGGAAGAGTTGCGTTATGCCCTGCATACCTGGGTACAATCGGTGGCGGTGATCCTTACTTATCATATGGACCGGTTTATCGTTACCAGCTTCTTCGGTCTGGCAGTGCTCTCCTATTACTCATTGGTGGCTACCATGTTCAACCACATCCATATGTGCATCAATGCGCTCATTCCCTGGATGCTCCCGAAGGTGGCACGTTTGCGCGAAAAAGGGGCCGAAGTAGTCAACTATTTCCTCTCCGCCCGGGCATTTATCATTATCACCGGCACCCTCCTGCTACTCCTTTTTTATGGGGTAAGCCGCCCGTTGCTCACACTGTGGCTGGGAGCGGAAATGTATGGCGAGATTGACAGCTATATGCAGCTTTTTGTGCTTTTTGAACTGTTCTTCCTGTTCACCTCCGCCTCCTACTTCTTCCTCAATGCCAATGGCAATGAAAAGCTGATGACGCGTATTACGCTAACGACCTCTGTCATAACCGTAGCAGCCATGTTTTCCGGTATTGCCCTGTTCGATACCGCAGAGGGTATGCTGTATGGATTGATATGCGGCACGGCCCTGGGAATTGCCCTGGCCAATACGGTGATTAATTCCCATATCCTGCATCAGAACCCGCTAAAGGAAAGTTTGCTCATCCTGCTTCCTTCCACCTTTGCCGCCCTGGTGGTGATCGGGCAGAATCCCTGGCTCGACCTGTTATACCTGGCTGGTGTTTTTGTTTCGGCTTACCTGATTTTCGTCAGAAGCCGCGAGTTCAACCTGAAAGTACTTCTATTTGGATAATACCCGGAACATAGCACCCGTATACCTGCTTCCTTTTGTGCTGCTCTACTTCTTTTTCAATGGAGTGGGCCTCCCCGAAGGATTGTCCTATACGTTCCTGCTGAGTCCGCTTTTTATCTATTTCACCTGGCAGGAAAAACTGTTCCGCCCTTATTCGGTATTTCTGCTGGTGAGCCTGGTGTTTTTTGGTATCCATGCAGCACTTGGCATCAACGTTTCCTATTACCTGCGTTCCTGGCTGCTATTGTTCGGGGCATTCGTGTTTTGCCTGGTAAGCGTCTTGTTCCTGCAGCGGCCCAATGCGCTGGCCTATTCTTTCAAATCTATCCTGGTTGTTAACGGCCTGCTCCTTCCGCTGGCTGCCCTGGCTTATTTTACGGATGGATGGAAAGACAGCTTTTGGTACCTGGTACGGATCTCTCCCGATCTGCCCATCATACCACGGCTCAAAATGCTGACTTACGAGGCCTCGTATTACTCGCTGTTGCTGGTTCCCGTAGCGCTTTATTACTACCTGAAAATGGTGTTTTTAAAAGGCTACAACATCTTATTGATCAGCGTATTGTTGCTGATCCCCTTGTTGCTTTCCTTCTCTCTGGGTGTTTTGGGCGGACTGTTCATCACCCTGTTGATCACCTATCTTACCCATGTAAAATGGCTGGTATTGCACCGCCGGCTGCGTCGTAATTTCCTGGTAGTTTCCGGTCTGGCTGTAGTTACCCTGCTGGCACTCCTTTTCTTCTTCCCGGATAATGCGCTTTTCATACGTATCCGGAATATCCCTACCGGAGCCGACACCTCCGCCCGTGGCCGCACTTACGAGGCCTTTGACCTGGCGTGGCTTATGGCCAAAGAAAAATCAATCTGGTTCGGTGTGGGACTGGGACAGATCAAGAGCCTTGGTCGGGATGTGGTTATCCAATACTACAGCTACGTGAAAATGCCGGAAGTGGTCAGGCTACCCAATGCCACCGCCGAAACGCTGGCCCAATTCGGTATTGTGGGCTTGGTTCTGCGATTCGGGACAGAGATCTGGCTTTTTTTCAGAACCCGGGTATGGAGCAATTTTTACCGGCTCAGCCTGTTTGTTTTTGTGTTCATCTACCAGCTTACCGGGAGCTTCCTGGTCAATATCGCCGAACTGCTGATCTGGGTCCTGGCCTTTTCCCCTATCGTACCGGAACTCGACAAAAGCCGGCTCATCAAGGGATTGAAGATACCCCTCGGGCGCTGGGAGAAAGGAGGGTCGGGTAATGACTGAACAAAAGCTCCGGGTGGCCTTTATTTCACGTCCGACGCTTTTCAGCGTCAAAGGCGGTGACACCGTCCAGATGCAAAATACCGCCACCGCCCTGCGCAAGCTTGGGGTGGAGGTCAACATCCATACTTCCGATAGCCGCATCGACTACGGGCAATACGACCTGCTGCATTTTTTTAACCTGATCCGCCCGGCAACCATCCTGGCTCATTGCCAAAAAAGCGGATTGCCTTATGTGGTGTCGCCCATTTATGTGGACTATTCCGAGTACGAAAGCCGGCACGGCGGCCCCATGCGCAAATGGCTCATGCGGGCACTTAACAAACACCGTATGGAGTACCTGAAGGCCTGGGCGCGTCGCATTCGTAACGGAGAACCCATGGATTCCTACCGGTATATTCTGCTTGGGCATAAAGGTTCCATAAAACGGGTATTGAAATATTGCAGTCTGCTCCTCCCCAATTCCGAATCGGAAATGGCTCGTATACGCAGTGATTTCGGGAAAACCCCTCCCTATACCGTTGTGCCGAATGCCATTGACCCGGTATTGTTCGAACCCGGCGTTGATGCCGAAAGACAAAAAAACCTGGTGCTTTGTGTAGCCCGGATAGAGGGCCGCAAAAACCAGCTGGAACTGATTCGGGCAGTTAAGGGCAGCGGGTTGAGGCTCATCCTCATCGGTGATCCGGCCCCGAATCACCTGGCCTATTACCGGCAATGCCAGGAAGAGGCCGGCGAAGAGGTGGAGATACTGCCCGCCATGGAACAGGATCAGCTGCTGCACTATTACCGCACCGCTCAGGTTCATGCACTCCCAAGCTGGTTCGAAACTACCGGGCTTAGCAGCCTGGAGGCGGCCATTTGCGGCTGCAGAATCGTGGTGGGCCAACGCGGGGATGTGAAAGACTATTTCGGTGAAGACGCCATCTACTGCGAACCCGGCTCCACCGGCTCCATCCGGGAAGCCCTGTTACAGGCAGCCGCTTCCGGAACTCCACAAAAATTACAGGAAAGAATATCCCGGAAATACACCTGGGACGAATGTGGCCGGATCACCCATTCGGCATATGAAAGGGTATTGTCATGCGGATAGGAATACTCGGAACAAGAGGGATACCCAATGCCTACGGAGGTTTCGAGCAGTTTGCCGAACACTTCTCCTCGCATATGGTCCGTCGCGGACATCAGGTATGGGTCTATTGCTCTTCTCTGCACCCTTATCAAACGAGTACCTGGAACGGGGTGCAACTCATCCATTGCCCGGACCCGGAAGACCGCATGGGCAGCTTCGGTCAGTTTATTTATGATTACCGGTGTATGAAAGATGCCCGTAGGCGCTCTTTTGACATCCTGCTGATCCTGGGTTATACCAGCAGTTCGGTATGGATGCGCATGGCACCCGCAACCAGCATCAGCATTACCAATATGGATGGGCTGGAATGGAAACGCAGCAAGTATCCCCCCGCTGTCAGGCGCTTTCTTAAAAAAGCCGAATCCTGGGCCGCAAAACGCAGCGATTACCTCATTGCCGATTCACCGGCTATCGCCGAATACCTTCAAAACAACTATGGGCGAAGTGCAAAGTATGTTGCTTACGGGGCCACTCCCTATGAGCACCCGGAACCGAATTACCTCCGAGAATTCGGAGTGGAACCCGGAAAATATTCCATGCTGGTAGCCCGCTCCGAACCGGAGAACCATATCCATACGATCTGTGAAGCCTATGCCGGCTCCTCCGTCAAGGAACCGTTATTGGTGATCGGGAATTTTGACAACCGATACGGAAAGTGGTTGAAGAAGCATTTCTCTGACGACCGGATACGTTTTGTTGGACCCGTATACGAACTGGAAAAACTGAATCCGCTACGCCATTATTCCCGCCTGTATTTTCATGGGCATTCGGTGGGGGGCACCAACCCTTCCCTGCTGGAAGCGATGGCCTCATCGGCATTGATCTGTGCCCATGATAACGACTTCAACCGGGCCGTGCTCGGAGAAAATGCGTTCTACTTCTCCACACCAACCGATCTGCAGAAACAGATCGATTTACAACCCGAAAAACAGGACTACAACCACTTTCTTTCAGCCAACCTTACTAAGATCCGGGACCACTACAGCTGGCCTTGCATCAGCAACGAACTGGAAGATTTTTTTGAACGCTGCCTCCAACCATGACACGCCTGCAGATCCATACACGCATTGACGAATGGCTGCTGATAGCGGTTATGGTCACCCTGCCCTGGTCGCTGAGAATCAATGCGTTTCTCCTCGGCTTGTGGTTCCTGAACTGGCTTATCGAAGGGCAATGGCGCAATAAGTTCAGCAACCCTCCCGGACTTTTCCGGATGGCCTCCTGGGCTTTCTTTCTGCTTCTTGCCCTGCGTTGCCTGGGTGAAGCAGACCCCGCACTGGCTTTTAAAGTAACCGAAAGGAAAGCAGCCTTCCTGCTCATTCCCCTGCTCAGCATGGGCAGCCGAAACCGAAAGGAATCGGCCAACAAAAATGCGGCTCTATATTTCAACCTCAGCATGATCCTGTTTTTCACCTATTGCCTTTCCGAAGCGATAAGTGAATTATGGATCAGTGGGGACAGTTCTGTTTTTTTTTATCACCGCCTGGTTGCCCCACTTGATCAGCATGCCGTATATATCTCCGCGCTCTGTCTGCTGAACCTGATCACGGTAAGGCGTTATGTGCCGGGCAAGGTCTGGTTATTCCTCCACCTGATCTTCTTTGTTTTCCTGCTATTGCTGAGCAGCAAGCTGATGATGGCCCTGTACGGACTGTATACGCTTTACCAGTTACTGGCATATATGGGGAAGGGAAGTTTACGCAGGGTGTACTTATGGATACCGGTAGCAGTAACCCTGCTGGTACTGACAATTCCCAACCCATTGCGTACCCGTTACCTGGATATTTCGCCCGAGAGACTGCAGTATATCACCCAGGAACATATCGGACAGGAAGTCTACCTGGACGGCCTCAGCCTCCGCCTGCTTCAGCTACGCTTTGCCGCTGAGATCCTGAACGACGAACAAGCCTGGTTATATGGAGTCGGACAGCTGAATACTCAGCAACTGCTGGACGAATCGTATCGATCCGTTGACTTATATACTCCGGATAGTCCGGAGGATAATGGTTATCTTGGATATAACTTTCATAACCAGTTTGCCGAAAGCATCGTACAGGGGGGAATTCCGGTCTTTCTGGCATTGTGCCTGGTCTTTGCCGGGCTGATGCGGAAGGCCGTAAAGGACAAAAACCGCGACCTGCTATTCACCTCACTTCTTTTTGTCCTGTTCTGTCTTACGGAATCCGTCTTCGAACGCCAACTTGGGGTGGTCAGCTTCCTTGTATTTAGCTATGTGAACCGACAGAGTGGAGATATCATACAATACGTAAATCAAACGAAAGAGACCTCATCATGAACCTACCTGCCAAAAACCTGAGTGCCCGACAATGGGGACACGACCGAATACCCTGGCCGGGCTACCCTGACGAATGGGTAGAACAAACCCCGGCGACCTATTTGCGGCTGAAACGGGTTATGGACATCTTCTTTTCCGTATTGATCCTTCTCTTTATAGGATCCTGGTTACTGCCACTGCTTTGCCTGCTGGTAAGGCTGGAGAGCAAGGGCTCCCCCCTCTTTTCACAAAAGAGAACCGGGGAAGGGGGGCGCACCTTTACCTGCTATAAGCTTCGAACCATGCGCGTGAATGTGGAAGCGGACACCCGTCAGGCCACTGACTACGATGAACGGATCACGCGGTTGGGAAAATTCCTGCGCCTCAGCAGCCTGGATGAATTGCCGCAGTTTTTTAACGTATTGAAAGGGGATATGAGCCTGGTAGGCCCAAGGCCGCATATGCTCTTCCATACCCGTAAATACGGAAACCTCATCCCCCATTACCACAAGCGGCATCTGGTAAAACCGGGAATTACCGGCCTCGCCCAGGTTAAGGGCTACCGCGGCCCGACTGAAAAGCTGATCGATATGGAAAAACGGGTACAAGCCGACCTGTACTACATTTCCAAAAGAAGTATGGCCTTCGACCTGATAATTCTCTGGAGAACCTTCAGGGAAATTACCAAAGCCCTGCGAATGACGTGAATACACCCCTGTTCCATACCGACCTGGCCAATGGCGTACTGCAGACCCTGGAGTATTTCGATCATTTCCGCTATCCGCTGAATGAGGAGGAAATACACCGTTTTGTGCCGGTGCGGGCGAATCCGGAGGAGCTGCTGGCCTGTCTGAGGGAACTCAGAGAAAGCCAGAAGATCATTTGCCAGGGAGGGTTTATCGCGCTCCCGGGTAAGGAAGCACTTTTCGAAAGAAGAAGAAAAAGCAATGCGCTGGCAGCTACCCTGTTGCCCAAGGCTCACAGGGTCGGACGATTTATTTCCTGCTTCCCCTTTGTGCGCTTCGTGGGTATCTCCGGCTCATTGAGTAAGCTCTATGCCGATAAAAACACGGATTTCGATTTCTTCATCCTCACTGCTCCGGGACGTTTGTGGATTGCACGGACCATCCTGCATGTCATGAAAAAACTCAGCTTCCTGCTCAACCGGCAGAAATATTTTTGCATGAATTATTTTCTGGATGAAGCCCACCTGAGCCTCGAAGACCGTAACCGCTATACGGCCATAGAGCTCGCCACACTGATCCCGGTCAACGGATCAGCCCGTTACCTGAGTATGATACGGGCAAACCCCTGGCTTTCGGAAGAAGTTCCTAATTTTATCGCCCGGATGAATCGGGAGGAGCAGGAAAGCAGACCCCTTGTTCAACGTATGAGCGAGTTTGTGCTTAACCTGCTGAATCCCCGAACGCTGAACCTTAGCCTGATGCGTTTTACCGATAGGAAATGGCGGAGAAAATGGGCCAGGCACGGCTATACGGAAAGGGATTATGAACTAGCCTTCCGTACGCGACCCTACATCTCCAAAAATCATCCGAAAAATTACCAGAAGATCGTGCTCAACAACCTGAAAAAAACCAACTATCCGGTCTCAGAAAATGCCGAACGAAACTAGCACGGGCACACACGTTTTGGTGCTGGGAGCTTCCGGCTTTGTGGGACGTGAAGTGCTGGCTGCACTACAGCTACGTCAGGAGAAACTGCGCATCTCGGCGGTATATCACCACAACAAACCTGCAACAGAGGGTATCCGACTGGTAAAGGGTGATCTTAGGGGTATGGACTGGAGCCTCTTCGACCAGGATCCTCCGGAGATCATTATCCACCTGGCACGTATCAATTCCCGCAGAGGAGGAAAATGGGGACGCAAGCTGGCCGCCCGACGCGGTTTCAGAGCCAACAAAGCCTTACTGGCTCATATGGAAAAGAAAGGATGGAAAAGCAGGATCACCTATGTTTCGGGAAGTCTGATGTACGGCGACTGCGGCGAAGAGCCGGTCTTCGAAGACCGTCTACTCAACCCGGTTTCTTTTGCGCGGGAATATGTGCGCGCCGAAATGCCCTTCCTGGAAAAGGATAAAAATGTTCGGATGATCCGGTTGCCCTGGGTTTTTGGGGAGGGTTCCTGGTTTGGAGGGTTTTATCTGAAAATCATGAAAACTGAAAAACAGGTACCCTGTTACGGGCCCGGGAATAATCACATGGCCTTCATTGAAGCCGGTGACGCCGGAAGGCAGATTGCGTCCATTGCCTTGCAAAGGGAGCCTGGCACCTACCACCTGGCGATGGAAACGCCTGTCACACAAAAAGACTTCTGCAATATGTTGGCTTCCACTAGCGGATTAGCCGTCGGGGAACTTTCTCTGAGCGGGTTCGAACCTGCTTTGCAAGAGGCCTTCACGGTTTCCATCCGACTCAACAGCAGAGACGCGGAATACCGCAAGCACCTGCAATATCCAAGCGTGGAAGACCTGGTACGGTCAAAACTACCCTTGTTTCTCAAAAACAAATAGCGTGTATTCGCCCAGGCCTTTGAAGAAGGTATGGTTTAGCCGCTCATCCATATGCCATTTACGTTCCAGGGAAGCGGGGTTCTTCATCTTATGAAACTCATACCAGGCCGGGAACAGTATGGAATAACCCCGAAAACGGGTCTCGCTGAAATCAGAAAAAGCGGCACGTACTTCTGAGGGGGAATAGCACTTACTGGGCAGGAAACGACTGGTGGAATATCCGCCCCAGGTTTTGCGCAGCCTGCGAAAGGCGGTGGCGAACTTCAGTTTTATCAAGGGTTTGAGGATGCCAAGGAGGTACCATTTATTCACAAATGTGAGCACCATTTTGCCTCCCGGTTTTAAGGCTTCCTGCAAGATTTGGGCAGAACGCCGCAAGTCCTCCACGGTATTCAGCGCACCGAAGAATACATAGATAAAGTCAAACTGTTTTCCCGGAAATAAGTCGGGGATATCCTCTACCGTCCCAACCAGAGCCCGGGCATTGGATAAGCCCACTTCCCGGATGGAAGCTTCCGCCACCTCCTGCATTCCGGGGGAGATGTCGATCCCGGCTACCTCAGCCTCCGGATGGGTTTCTGCAAAATGAATAAGATCGAAACCCGGTCCGTAACCGATTTCCAGAGCAGACCCGAAACCAATTCCCTCACATTCTTTGCGGAAGGCCTCGCGTATACGACCCAGCAGTGGGTTGGCTTCTCCCCTGCTTTTGAAACTTACTGAATCCTGGTCGTAATAATCCCTGACCTCCCGATAGTATGTTCCCTTTTGTTTTTCCATGAAATCCCTTAGCCAAAGATAGGGCTTGTGCCGGGAGCTACTCGAAATAATTCACCAGGAAGCTACCCGCTTATACGGATCAACGGATCAGCCTGATGTCTCCCTTTTGGGTGATTTTGCGGCCTTCCTCATCGTATCCCACCAAAATATAAATATAGATTCCTGCCGGCAGTGGCTTGCCCTGATAGGTACCGTCCCAATTACCGTCGGTTTCGTCAAAAACTTTCTCTCCCCAACGCGAATAGACCCGGATGCTGTAACGTTTCATCCCTGTTCCCGCCACCGACCAGAAATCGTTAAGGCCGTCGCCATTTGGTGTAAAGGCGTTGGGGAAGTAGTAATCGATCAGGAAGATGGGCACCTCGATGGAATCACGGGTAAGGCATCTTGGGTCATCATACACCTCCCAATAATAGAGGTAGCGTCCGTTGAATTGTTCCGAAAGAGTGACCACAGAGCTGTTGGCAATCATCGAATCACTGCGGTACCAGGTCATCACCTGGAAGGTATCCGGAGAGCCCGTCAGCACAAACGGTTCACCCGGAAGAGGATCCAGCGGGTTTCGGACCAGTTGGATTACGGGTTTGCGGAACACTTCTACCTTCACCGTATCATAGGTTTCGGCGCAACGGCTACGGATTCTTACGATATAGGTACCGTTTTCACTTACTTCCAGAGTTCGGCTGGTACTACCATCGGACCACAGGTACTCTGCACCAGGATTGCCCGCGTCCAATGTAATACGGGCGTCTTCATTACAGGCAAAGGTGTCGTCGGGCAAGGGGCTGATCACCGTATCGCATTTGGTGCAGTAACTATCGAACTGCCCGGGAGGCTCTTCATTGAACACATACCCGAATGACTGATCGAGCAAGGGAAAGACGCTGTATTGTTCGGTAGCCAGTTCCGGCACCGGACTGGGTTCCGCATCATAATTCACTTCTTCACAAGCAAAGGTGTAGTCGGGGGCCATCAGACGAAGCACGAAAAAACCCGTACGGTCGGCCACTCCGAGCACATACAGGTTGCCGGCAGCATCACTATGCACGCTGTATTTACAGGCATCGTAGATGGCACCGGTAGGGGCGAAACCGAATACATTATCGATACGGGCATTTTTGATATGCAACCCGTTTTCATCCAGGAAACTCAGTTCAAGTTTGGCTTCGGATCCTTTCAGGTAACTGCTCCCGAACACCATGGCGCCATTGGAGGTTGTATGGAAAAAGGCAGGCTCACCCACACGTACTCCCTGTGTAACCCCTTTGTAGGAGCCGTCAGCATTAAGGCGGACGGCATAATGCAAGGCTTCGTTGTAGGAGAAGAGGCCGAAGCACATGTCATTTTTACTCATTCCGCCGCCAATGGTATAATTGAATTCTGCGCCAAACTGATGTGCTTTGACAATGTTTCCCTGGGCATCCATCACCACAAAGCTGCCTCCACCTGTTCCAATAATATTTCCATTCGGCAATACGGCAGCTTTGCTCTTGAAGCCCGGTTTCCAGTCGAGTTTTTTGGACCAGATAATCTTTCCGCCTTCATTGATCCGGATAAAAAAGCGTTCTCCCGAAGCCGGGTTACCAGGATCAAGAACTCCGAAATACACAAATCCACCAAACGGATGCCTGAGGAAGGAATAGACGTAATACCCTTCGTTACCTACCACCCGCGACTGGTGGATCAGGTTGAGGTCCTTGTCGAAGCTCATAAACATGACACTGTAATCGGTGCCGGAGCTAAGCTGGGCGGCAGCATAGATGGTGTCGCCTTTGACATAGGTATTGATTATGGAGATGGTAACATCGGTATAGAAAGCTGTGCTCTGCCTGACTTCCAGGAGTTCTTTGTCGAGAATATAGAGCTGTATCCCTTTCTGAGAAAAGTTGGTGTAGCGGTCGTTGATCACTACGATATCCCCGTTGGCCAGTGTACTGATACTGCCGGTACGGCCGGTGCTGACGGTTCCTCCGGCTTCTTTGAAGGAGCGCTGCATGGATGTTTGGGCCGAAAGCCGGGCGGGAGTCAGCAAGAGCAGTCCGCACAGGAACAACGCGCTGTGCAGCAGGGTTAAAGGGATGAAGTAACGTTTTTTTCTTCCGCGGAACAGGATCATTTCTGTTTGGCTAACGTTGTAAAGGACACGAAGGGTTGTGAATTTTATGCTTGGGAAAGGTTGTTTTTCGATCAAGATATTTTTCAGCGGGATAAAATTTGCCGGGGGCCTGCATTTTCAATTCCGAATTTCCTCCTTATTTTTGCCTCCCTTTTCGGGGTGTAGCCCTTCCTTCGTTTGGACAGGCTCCGCCCGGAATCGGGGTGTAGCGCAGCCCGGTTAGCGCGCGTCGTTCGGGACGACGAGGCCGGAGGTTCGAATCCTCTCACCCCGACCACCACAAAGCCACCATGCAAAACATGTGTGGCTTTTTCTTTGTGAACGGGTTGTGTTTCTACGGATCAGGATCAAAACCTGTGGGCAGAACAATCTGGTTATATGCTTTTCGATCGTTGTATTCTTTCTTGGATGCCCATTTTTTACTTGTCTAAAAAATGGGCGAAAAAAGGACAGTTTTCCTGAAGGCGCCTTCCCGCCGCACTGGCCTTCCTCCGCAACAAAAGCTTGGCCATCGCTGGAATCTTTTCCAT
>CAXPEB010000036.1:0-25760 GCA_964215915.1 Bacteroidia bacterium | reverse complement strand
ATTCCTGCTCCTTCTTGTCCTCTCTCTGTTCATCCTGATCAGTAACAATGCCTACCAGCGTTCGGCGTTTCTGAACAGTTCCAATGCGGTAGTAGGCACCCTGTATTCATCCATAAGCGATGTACGTGCCTATTTCAACCTGGGCAAGGAAAACGACCGTTTGAGGGAAGAGAATGCCAAGTTGAAAACCATCATGCGCGAGTCCTATTACGTGGATACCGTAAACGCCGTGCAGGTTAACGACTCGGTCTACAAACAACACTATGAGTATATAGCCGCCAAGGTGATCAACAATTCGGTGGACCGGCACTACAACTATATCACTCTGGACAAAGGTGAGCTCCACGGAGTCAGAAAGAACCAGGGGGTGATTTGCGATAGAGGCGTGGTGGGAGTTGTGGTGAAGGTGTCTCCTCACTTTTGTACCGTGATGAGCCTGCTCAATACCAAAACATCCATTCCTCCTAAGGTGGATACAGCCATGTACTACGGATCGGTGAAATGGGATGCTTCTTCCATCTATCATGTACAGCTCACGGAAATCAACCGGTTTGCTCCCGTAAAGGTGGGCCAGAACGTATACACTTCCGGTTTTTCCGAACACTACCCCGAAGGGATCCCGATCGGAACCATCGAAAAGATAGACCTGGAGGAAGGGGAGAATTTTTATGATATCGAAGTGCGAGTGTCAACGGATTTCACCTCAATCCGTTCGGTATATATTGTCCGGAACCTTTTGAAAGACGAGGTTCTGGATCTGGAAGAATCAACCCGGAAGGAGGATGAAGATGACCAATAAGATCCTCCTGCAGATCGCGCGGTTTCTGATCCTGCTTCTGTTGCAGGTCCTTATTGTGAATAAGGTGGAGTTGGGAACCCTGCTCCAGCCGAATATCTTTCTTCTGTTCTTTCTGACCTTGCCCATCAACCTTAAACCGATTCCGACCCTTTTGGTTGGATTTATGGGTGGGCTTGTGCTGGATATGTTTATGGATTCGGCAGGATTCCACTCAACGGCTCTGTTGCTGTTTTCCTTTGCCAGGATTTACTACATCCGGAGTTTCACGCATATCGATATTGTAGAATCGGGGGTAACGCCGATGATGGTCAATATGGGTTTCCGCTGGTTTATTACCTACTGCCTTACCCTGGTATTTGTTTACCACCTGGCCTATGCTTTTATCGAGAGTTTCAGTTTCCGTTATTTTGTGGAGAACCTCGTCTCAGCAGCAGCCAGCGCATTGTTGACTACTGTGCTTGTGATATTGTTTCAGTTGTTGTTTTTCCGGACAGGTAAGGATACGTGATGGGATACAGGTCCAGACAGTGGTTTTATTATCTGTTGTTCAGTCTGGTTGGGCTGGCATTTGTCATACGTCTGCTATCCATACAGGTACTTGACGACCGCTATAAGAGTCTGTCCAAAGACAATTTCCTGAAACGTGTGGTGCAGTTTCCTCCGCGCGGACTTATCTACGATCGTAACGGAGAATTGCTGGTATATAACGATGCCATCTATGACCTCATGGTGGTGCCGCGTCAGGTAAGGAACCTGGATACGGCTTCTCTTTGTCGCCTGCTCAAGATCAGCCCCGAAGATTTTAACTCCAAAATGGAGCGCTGCATGCAGAATCCCTACCGCAGCTCCGTCTTCGAAAAACAGCTTTCGGCCCGAACCCATGCCCGCTTGCAGGAATACCTGTTTGATTTTCCCGGTTTTTTTGTGGAGATCCGTACGGACCGCCGCTATAAAACTAAATCGGCGGCACATGTGCTGGGGAGCATAGGGGAGGTTAACGATCAGATCATAGCCAACTCCAATGGCTATTACCGTCAGGGAGAGTATACGGGCATCTCGGGTATTGAAAGAAGTTACGAGGAACTGCTCAGAGGCTCGAAAGGGGTAAAGAACGTGATTGTCGATGTGAGGAACCGTACCGTCGGTTCTTATTTTGATGGTCAGTACGATACAGCGGCTCAGGCAGGCCAGAGCATCTATACGACACTCGATGCCAAGCTGCAAGCCTATGGAGAGGCCCTGATGCAGGGTAAGGTGGGAAGTGTGGTCGCCATTGAGCCGGGCACCGGTGAAATACTGGCTTTGATCTCGTCCCCTTCTTATGACCCGAACCTGCTTATCGGAAGGGAAAGGGGCAATAATTTTATGGACCTCATGAGGGACCCTCAAAAGCCCATGTTCAACCGGCCACTCAATGCTCCGTATCCCCCGGGATCCATATTCAAGGCCATTTCTTCGCTGATCGGGCAACAAGAAGGTGTGCTGCGCCCTGAAACGCGCTACCCCTGCGGCGGTGGATATCGGGTAGGCGGACATACCGTAAAGTGCAGTCACGGTCACCCTTCGCCACTCGACCTGCGAGGTGCCCTCATGCATTCGTGTAACCCTTATTTCTGCTACGTTTTCAGGAGTATCGTTGACCAGCGCAAATTCAGCACCTTCGAACTGAGCTATAAAAACTGGTACAAGCACCTCCAAACCTTCGGAATAGGAACAAAGCTGGGAATTGATCTGTACGGAGAAGCCAAGGGAATCCTCAAAACGGAGGATTATTATAACCGTATCTATGGCAAAGGTGCCTGGAAAGGCTCTACCATTATTTCCCTGGCTATCGGGCAGGGTGAGCTGGGTGTAACACCGCTGCAAATGGCTAATGTTATGGCCATAATTGCGAACCGGGGCTATTACATCACTCCGCACGTATTGAAATATGTGGATTCTATCGGTAACCCCGGTCCCCGCTTTGAGAAGCATTTTTGTTCGGTGGAATCCCGCTATTTCCCGGTGGTGATCGAAGGGATGGCGGATGTGGTCAAGATGGGTACCGCCCGTGTGGCGCAGATCGATAGTGTGGAAGTTTGCGGTAAAACCGGAACAGCACAGAACCCTCACGGGAAAGACCATTCCATCTTCTTTGCTTTTGCACCGAAGGAGAACCCGAAGATAGCCATTGCTGTGGTGGTGGAGAACTCAGGCTATGGCTCACAATGGGCGGCACCGATTGCCAGCCTGATGATTGAAAAATACCTGTTCCCCGACAGGGAGACCAAGCGCAAATACCTGGAGGAACGCATGCTGAATGCTGACCTGATAAATGCATTGAATCATGAACAGGTATCGCACTAAAGAGAGTTTTGAAACCGGAGGGCTTGACTGGATCAGCCTGTTCCTGTTCCTGGCAATGGTCACATTTGGCTGGATGGCGATCTATTCGGTTACGTTCAACCCGGAATACCCGGGCATATTGGACATGAGTCAAAGCTACGGCAGGCAGCTAATGTTTATCGGGGTCAGTCTGTTGCTGGGAACGGCATTACTGATAATAGATGCCAAATTTTACTCGGCCTTTGCGTATGGATTTTATGCCCTGGCCATTATACTGTGCCTTTCGGTGATTTTTATCGGCAGCGAAACCAAGGGGGCCAAATCCTGGTTTGCCCTGGGGGGATTCAAATTCCAACCTGTGGAATTAGCCAAGTATGCCACCGCACTTGCCCTGGCTAAGTACCTGAGTACCTATGATGTTAACTTCAGGGAGCTTAAAGTCAAGCTTATCGCTTTCGGGATGATTGCCCTGCCCATGGGGCTGGTTTTGTTGCAGAATGATACAGGCAGTGCCCTGGTTTTTATGGCCTTTTTCCTGGTGCTTTACAGGGAGGGGTTACCAACCTGGATCGTGGCCATGGCATTTTACCTGGTGGTGCTCTTTGTGTTATCCCTGTACCTGGAACAGAAAGAAGTTCTGATCTATACCCTGGCCCTGATTGCCGTGATTGCAGCATTCCTGGTAAGGAAAAGTTGGAAAATGATCGGGTTGGTATTTGTGGCCCTGCTGGTTTCCATAGCGATCGTGATCTCGGTAGATTTTGTCTTTAATGAGATCCTGCAGCCGCATCAGCGGGCACGTATCGATGTGTTGTTCGGTAAAGGGGGTGACGATTATAACGTCAGGCAGTCGAAGATAGCTATCGGTTCCGGTGGTTTGTTCGGTCAGGGTTTTATGAATGGTACCCAGACCCGTTACGATTATGTTCCGGAGCAATCCACAGATTTTATTTACTGTACGGTAGGTGAGGAATACGGCTTTGTGGGAACTGCCGGCGTGGTTCTCTTCTTTGTTTTATTGATGATTCGTTTGGTGATGCTTGCCGAACGCCAGAAGAACAGATTCAGCCGGGTCTATGCATATTCTGTGGCCTGTATCCTCTTCATCCATTTTACCATCAATATCGGCATGACCATCGGGTTGATGCCCGTGATCGGGATTCCCTTGCCCTTTTTCAGTTACGGAGGATCTTCTCTGTTGGGATTCACCCTGTTGTTGTTCACCTTGCTGAAGCTGGATGCCAACCGCGTGAACGAAATACAAAGCCTACAC
The DNA here is from genome assembly GCA_964215915.1 of Bacteroidia bacterium. Lineage (GTDB taxonomy): Bacteria > Bacteroidota > Bacteroidia > UBA8524 > UBA8524 > UBA8524. Next base: position 21,363 of record CAXPEB010000036.1, on the reverse strand, counting down.
GACTAGGTCTAGCCGTTCTTTTGTTTCCATTCCGCAGCGGCCTTTACAAAGCGCACAAACAGCGGGTGCGGATTATAGACCGTTGATTTGTATTCGGGGTGGAACTGAACACCAACGAACCAGGGATGCTCCGGTATCTCCACGATTTCTCCGAGGTTGGAATCCGGGTTGATCCCGCTCAATACCATTCCGGCTTTTTCAAACTGTTTCAGGTAGGCATTATTGAATTCAAAACGGTGGCGGTGTCTTTCCTGTATTTTACTCTTACCGTAAGCCTGGTAGGCCTTGCTACCTTTCTGCACGGTACAGGGATATGAGCCAAGACGCATGGTGCCGCCCTTTTTGGTGATTTTCTTCTGCTCTTCCATCATGTCAATAACCGGGTGAGGTGTATTGGCATCCATTTCGGAGGAAGAGGCATCCTTCAGTCCGACAACATTCCGGGCAAATTCCACCACGGCGCACTGCATACCCAGGCAAATCCCCAGGAATGGGATATGGTTTTCCCTTACGTGACGAATGGTAGCGATCTTCCCTTCGATACCCCGTTCTCCAAACCCGGGAGCTACCAGCACTCCGTCAAGTCCCTTCAGCTTGTTTTCTACATTGTCTTCGTTGAGGTGTTCGGAATGGATATAATGCAGGCGAACTTTGCATTCGTTCTCAGCTCCCGAATGGACAAAGGCTTCTGCAATGGATTTGTAGGCATCGGGGAGTTCCACGTATTTGCCCACCAGTCCGATATTAACTTCCTGTTTGGGGTTTTTAAGTCGCCAGAGAAACTCTTTCCATTGCTCCAGGTTAGGTTCATTTTTGGCAGAGAGTTTCAGGTGGCTCAATACCACTTTATCCAGTTTCTCTTTCTGCATTTTCAGAGGCACGTCGTAGATGGTTTCCACATCGATCGACTCGATAACGGCGTTGGCTTTGATATTGCAGAAAAGTGCGATTTTCTTTCTCAGGTCGGCACCCAGGTCATGCTCGGTACGGCAAACCAGAACATCTGGCTGTACGCCATATTCCAGCATGGTTTTGACTGAGTGCTGGGTAGGTTTTGTTTTTAGCTCTTTGGCTGCGGAAAGGTATGGAACCAATGTCAGGTGGATCACAGCACAATCCTGATCATCCTTTTCCCAGATAATCTGCCTCACGGCTTCTATAAAGGGAAGCGATTCGATATCCCCCACCGTACCACCCAGCTCGGTAATGACAATATCGTATTCACCCGTTTCTCCGAGCAGGCAAATACGTCGTTTGATCTCATCGGTAATATGGGGGATAACCTGTACGGTTTTTCCCAGATAGCCTCCCTGCCTCTCACGATCGATCACGGTTTGGTAGATCCTGCCCGTGGTGACGTTGTTCGCCTGGGAAGTGCTGACATTCAGAAATCTTTCGTAGTGGCCAAGGTCGAGATCGGTTTCGGCACCGTCGTCGGTTACGTAACATTCTCCGTGCTCGTACGGGTTCATGGTACCCGGATCCACGTTGATATAAGGGTCAAACTTCTGGATGGTTACCGTATAGCCTCTGGCCTGCAGAAGCTTGGCCAATGAAGCGGAAATGATCCCTTTTCCTAATGATGATGTTACGCCTCCCGTAACGAATACATACTTGGTTTTCGACATGATGCCTGTGTTCGTGTACGGGATGCAAAGGTAGAGAATAATCTGCGAGCTGCAGACGATGTGAATACTTTGCGGGAAAAAAAGAAGAAGCTTTATTGGCCTTTAAAGCGCCACTGAACACCCAGCATACCCCCTACCGAGTATTGTTTCTGGTTAATCGGGTAATAATCAGCATAGGTAGACAACATATTGTAAGAAGCGTCTATACCGGCTTGCAGCATGAAACGGGAATTCAGGCGGTACTCAGCCATCAACTGACCTTGAAGCGCAAGGTTGAAATTACGCAGGAATATTGGTGCTGTGGCGTAGTGGTATACGCGGTAGTCGTAAAGTTTGTAGTGGTTTGAGAAGGAATATACTGCAGCTAACCCAATACCGCTGGAAACACCCAGTCTTCCGTGAATGGTCCGGGAGAAGTGGATCATAAGCGGAATTTCAATCTGGTGATACCGGTTGGTGAACGTGGTAGTTTGCCCGGGACGGTACACCGATTTTTCGCTGTAATGGTATTCGTTGAAGAGTGCGTTGTAATAAGGGGAGGTGTCCGCTTCCTGGATCGCAATTCTTTCTCCGGTTTGCCGGTAATTGATACCTGTGGAAAAGGAAACCCGTTCGCTCCAGAAATAACGCACACGGGCATTGATTGCCAGGCCGGCAAGGTAACGATCCGTACGGTCACGCGTTGATTTTACCTCATCTGCGTATGGGTTGGCAGTATTCAGGTTACGGTAATTGTAATTTGCTCCGGCTTGCACCATCAGGTTCCATCCGTCCGTATAATTCTGGCTTTTGATCCTGTAATTCTGTTTGTTTCCCTTACCCGGATTGAGTTCCGGTTTGTCGATATGGAAACGGTTATAAGCAATGGAACTGCTTTCCATACGATTTTGTGAGGAAGCCTGTTCTTTGGAAGGGATGGATGCAATGGAGCCTTCTGCTTTTATCGTCTTTACGGCCGAAGGAATCGAAGTATTTTTTTCGCTTTGTTCTATTCCGGGGATTACCGGAGCAGGAGCGGATTGTTGTTGAAGTTCGGCGGGGATATTCAGGGAAGTCGGAGGAAGAACGCCTTTATCCCCGAGAGCTTTGGAGGTCGAATGGTCATTATTCCGCCAGATCAGAATAGCGAGTAAGGCAATCAGGGTGATGCCTGATCCGATACCGGCCAGCTTGATGCGGGCTTTTACGGCAGCACCTTTATTCAGCCCTGACTCAACCCCGTCCCACAGCCGTGATGAAGGCTGCATACTGAATTGATCGGCTTTTTTTGCCAGTTCGTCCTCGAATGATTTATGGAAGCGAAATTCCCGCATGATCCTTAACTCCGAATGCCTCTAATTCTTCTAATCGTTTTGTGAGCAGTGTTTTGGCCCTGGTGTACTGCGATCTGGAGCTGCTTTCATTGATGCCCAGCATATCGGCAATTTCCCTGTGTGAATACCCTTCCACTGCATACAGGTTAAGAACCGTACGGTAGCCGTTAGGCAGAGCCCGGATCAGTTCGATCACCTCTTTCGTATACATGGACGTAATTGCATCGCCCGATGCTGCAGGTGTATTACCGGCTGATTCAATATCGCATTCGTATTTAAGGTTTTGGTATTTCCGCAGAATATTGATGGCCGTATTGACAATGATGCGGCGCAACCATCCTTCAAAAGATCCCTGGAACCGGAAGGTGTCAAGTTTCTGGAAGGCCCGGATGAAACCTTCCTGAAGCATGTCCTCGGCTTCTTCTTTGGAGGCGGCATAACGGTAACACACTCCGAGCATTTTCGGAGAATACAACTCGTACAGCTTTTTCTGTGCTGCCCGGTTTTGTTGTATACAGGCCTTTATCAAAGAAACTTCATCGCGCATGCTTCTGACGATTGGTTGGCTCAGTCTGGAATTCCTGACGGTCATCCTGCTGCATTACACAAAGATAACCTTCCGGAAAAGAACCAGTCACTTTATTTATAGAGTGTATAAACCTTAAAATAGCTGCTTACGACTTTGTCATTTTCCAAATTTTCTGTCAACGTAAGCCCCATGGCATCTTTCCGGCTTCTCCCGGAGACTTTTCTACGTAATTTTCCCCTTTGCGAGTAACGTGTATAAATCAGGGTTCTGACCCCATCATCATCCAAATTTGTTTCAAACCGGTAAATGAGGTGGTTTTTTGCGTTGTACTTTTCCATGATATGCCCCCGCCCGTCTTTTAAGGAGGTGTGCACAATCCGGATGATTCTTCCTTTTTCATCCCGCGTTTCCATTATGGTCCGGGTGCTACCGTCCGGAAGTTCCTCTGCACGGCTGCAAAAGGTAAGCGTGTCTTTTTGTTTTTTGCTCAGCAGCGACTCCTCAATGCCGCAATCGTAGCGGAACGTTTTCTGCAGTTTCAGGCTGTCGCGGTAGTAATTTACTTCCTTCTTGCTACCATCCTCATAATAAGCAAAGGTGATCCTCCCGTACAGTTTCCCTTTTCTGTAGGATCTTTCTTCGATCACCCGGTTCTGCTTGTCATAAAAAAAACGGTACATCCATTCCTTTTCCCCATTCTGATCCGTTTTCGTACCCCACATGACGGCAACCAGGCTGTCGTTATGATACGCGAAATAATGATTGTATCGCCGGGTGCCGAACAGGTTGTAGCTGCTCACCGAGGTGGAAATGAGACGCTGCTTGTCGTCATATGCATAAGTGCACTCCCTTTCTTTCTTCCCTTTTTTATTGAAATTGGTTTGATGGAGTAGCTGGCCCTGTTCGTTGAATTCACGGGTCTGGATTAATACACGCTTTTTCAATTCGCCGGTTGTGCCGAAGTCATCCCTGAACTCGGAATAAGAACGAATCCCGGCCTCCCGGATATGTTCCGATTGTGCATTCACCGTACTGACCAGGCGGTTGTGGTAACTGTTGGGTTTTCCGTCGAACTCGGACTGAGCACGGAGTGTGATACCGGTGGCAAGGGCAAGAAGAAGGAACAGGTTTTTCATACGGTACTCTTTAACGGAGGAAGCTACGAAAAATTGCATAAAAAAAGGCCGGTTTATCCGGCCTTTCCGTACGTATGTTCTTTATAATCAGATCTCGCGGTTCGGATCCCATTGTTCCAGGTAGTCGGCTACCCTTCTCACAAACATGCCGCCCAAAGCGCCGTCTACCACCCTGTGATCATAGGAGTGCGACAGGTACATGAAGTGACGTATCCCGATGAAATCACCTTCCGGTGTTTCGATTACAGCCGGTTTTTTCCGGATGGCTCCAACAGCCAGGATACCTACCTGGGGCTGGTTAATGATAGGGGTTCCCATCACATTACCAAAGCCACCCACATTGGTTAGGGTGTAGGTCCCACCCTGGATATCGTCCGGTGAGAGCTTGTTTATCCGGGCGCGATTCGCCAGGTCGTTTACCTCTTTGGTCAGGCCCAGCAGGTTTTTGCGGTCCGCGTTTTTGATAACCGGTACGATGAGGTTTCCGGAGGGAAGTGCCGTAGCCATACCGATATTGATGTCTTTGCGTTTGATGATTTTATCACCGTCTACAGAGATATTGATCATAGGGAAATCCCGGATCGCTTTAACTACCGCTTCGATGAAGATCGGGGTAAAGGTGATCTTTTCTCCTTCACGTTTCTGGAAGCTGTCTTTGACCTTATCTCTCCACTGCACCAGGTTGGTTACGTCGGCTTCTACAAAGCTGGTAACGTGTGGGGAAACATGCTTGGACATCACCATATGGTCCGCTATCAGCTTGCGCATGCGGTCCATTTCAATCACTTCGTCGCCGGCATTCAGCGAAACAGCCGGAGCTTTCGGAGCTTCCGCGGTGCTTTTGGCAGCCGGAACCGAAGTTTCCTGTTTGGGTGCAGTAACGGTGCTTTGTCCGTTCTCGCGTTGTTTCACATAGGCCAGGATGTCTTTTTTAGTCACCCGACCTTCGTTTCCGCTACCCGGTATGCCTTCCAGCTCATTCATGGAAATGCCTTCCGTGCGGGCAATATTGAGTACAAGCGGGGAATAGAAACGGCTTCCGGACGTGTTGCTCACGCTGCCGGCAGAGACGGTTTCCCTCGCTTCTTCCACAATTTTTTCGGCTACGGCAGCAGGTGCTGCAGATTCTACGGGCTTGGATGCTTCCGGGGCGGGAGCTCCGGTGCTTTCCGTACCTTCTATCTCGAGGATGGCTACGGCTTCACCGACTTTTACCACATCGTTTTCACCGTAGAGTTTTTTCTTGAGTGTGCCTGCCTTGGGTGAAGGCACTTCGGAATCTACCTTATCGGTGGCAATTTCCAGCACCGACTCATCTGCCTCAATGGATTCTCCTTCTTCTTTGAGCCAGCGAATTACAGTGGCTTCCGCAATACTTTCGCCCATTTTGGGCATGATCAGTTGAAACTCGGCCATTCCTATCTGTTTTGTGAATATTCAGGGCTGCAAAAATGCAATTTTATCAGGGTTGTTCAAAATGCCCCTGCGCTATTTACTGCCGATAAGTAGTCGGCGCAGCAGGTCCAGTGCGATAAGAGCACTGCGCTCGATGATCTGTTCCCGGGCGCCGTACAACAACTCTTTCCGGGCCAGAGTGCCTTCCGGACCGCTTACGGCAATCCATACCGTCCCTACCGGCTTCTCTTCAGTACCACCATCGGGGCCCGCAATTCCGGAAGTGGCTACGGAATATTCCGTTCCCAATTGTTTACGTACCCCTTCGGCCATTTGTCTTACCACGGCTTCACTTACGGCCCCATGCATTTCCAAATCTTCGGGGCTGACTTCCAGTTGATTTTTCTTGACGTCATTGGAATAAGAAACCACCGATCCGGAGTAATACCGGCTACTGCCGGGTACACGGGTAATAAGGTGGGCAATGTACCCGCCGGTACAGCTTTCTGCCGTGCTCAGCGTGGCGTTTTTCTCCAGCAACAGTTGTCCGATATGTTCGGGAAGCCCGATATCCTGGTCGCTTACCAGGTAATCATGGATAAGCTCCCTGATTTTAGAGGTAATTATTTCCAGTTCCTTTTCCAATTCAAGGGCATTGCTGCCCCGGGCACTAAAACGCAGGCGTACGGTATTGTAATTGGGGAGGTACGCCAGCCGGATATGCTCGGGAAGGGATAATTCCACCTCCTCGATACGTTTGCTCAGGTAGGACTCTCCGATTCCGGCAGTGAGCAGGGTTTTATGACGGATAACCGGGGTTTGGAAATAAGCATTCAGCTTGGGGATGACATAGCTGCTGATCATCTGCTTCATTTCATAAGGAACACCCGGAAGACTTACGATTACCTTACCCTGGTCTTCAAACCACATACCCGGAGCCGTACCCCGGTCATTGTAAATAGGGATGCAGTTGCTTGGGAGGAGTGCCTGCTGTTCGTTGATGTCGAGCATCGGGAGATTTCTTTTGGCAAACAGGCTTCTCACGTGTTCCAACGCTTTCTCATCCATATGCATACCCACGCCAAAATAGTCAGCCAGGGTCTTTTTGGTGATATCGTCGCGGGTTGGCCCCAGGCCACCGGTTATAATTATAATGTCACAGTGCTTGCGTGCACGCTCCAGCGCTTCGCGGATATGACCGGCATCGTCCGAAACCGAGGTAATCTGCCGGATTTCGAAACCGGCAGGGTTCAGTTGTTGTCCGAGCCATGCGGAATTCGTGTCCACCACCTGCCCGATAAGGATCTCATCCCCAATGGTAATGACTTCTGCCAAAACGCGTTTCATGAGCGCAAAATTAACGCAGCAGCAAATGGAAACAGCAGGAAAAAGTTAAATGTTCAACCGGGAATGTAGCCGTTCTCGAAATCAAGATACAGGGCGGAAAGATAGGGATGCTCACCCTTGATGCTGTTTTTCCAAAGCAGATGAAGCAACCTCAGGTCATTGGATTTCAATGCCGTTTCAAGTAGTTCATGGCTTCTTTCAAGGAGTTCTTCCGGTGAATAACCTACCGGTTCTGCCTGATTCAGGTCTGCGGGCTTCAATGGATCGGGGGAAAGAAAATAAAAGTCTGCCTCGCTTGACATCGTGTACAAAGTTAAAGCATTGTTACCCTTTCCTGAATCCAATGTGAAGCCAGAGGCAAAATTTAACATTGGCTTAATTAAATCGGCAGATGATGAAATAATGTTAGATGATGCGGATGAAGAAATAATCCTTCTTTCCTTTTTGGGCGAGCATGTACCGATCTCTCAACAGATCAGCTGTTCCGACGGAATAATCTTCCGACTGGATTTTGTTCTTATTAAAGGAAACGCCGCCTCCCTTAATCATCTTCCGCACTTCACCGCGGCTGCTGAAAAAGCCACTGTGATCAGCCAGCAGTTCGGCGATATCACAGCCGTTTTCGATAACGGAACGCGGAACTTCTGCCTGAGGCACGCCTTCGAACAATTCCAGTAAAAGCTCTTCTTCCAGGTTTTTCAGCTGTTCCGATGTGTTCTTTCCGAAAAGCACCTGGCTGGCTTCTTTGGCCTTTTGCAGGTCTTCTTCGGAATGAATCCGGATGGTAAGCTCTTCCGCAATGGCCTGTTGAACAGCCCGGTTATGCGGAGCTGCCTGGTGTTCGTTTTCGATAGCTTCGATCTCCTCCCGACTTTTCAGCGAGAAGATACGGAACCAGTTCAGCGCATCCTCGTCGGTTACGTTCAGCCAAAACTGGTAGAACTTATAAGGACTGGTCTTGTTTCGGTCCAGCCAAACATTGCCACCTTCCGATTTACCGAATTTGGTGCCGTCGGCCTTTTTAACCAGTGGAGCCGTAATCGCGTAAGCTTCTCCGCCCGTCATGCGCCGGATAAGCTCGGTGCCGGTGGTGATATTTCCCCACTGGTCGGAGCCACCCATTTGCAGGCGTACCTGTTTTTCCCGGAACAGGTGCACGAAATCGTAACCCTGAATAAGCTGGTAGCTGAATTCCGTAAAAGACATCCCGCTTTCCAGCCTGTTTTTCACCGAATCCTTGGCCATCATGTAGTTCACCGTAATATGTTTACCCACATCCCGGATAAAACTCAGGAAATCCATGTCCTTGAACCAGTCGTAATTGTTGACGAGCTCGGCGCCATTCGGCATGGCAGGGTCGAAATTCAGGAAACGTTTGAGTTGCTCTTTCTGGCAATCCACATTGTGGCGGATGTTTTCTATGGAAAGCAGTTGCCTTTCCTGGGTTTTCCCGGAAGGGTCACCTACCATTCCAGTAGCGCCTCCCACCAGGGCAATGGGTTTATGCCCGGCCCGTTGCAGGTGAACGAGTAGCATCACCGGCACCAGGTTCCCGATATGCAGGGAATCGGCGGTTGGGTCAAACCCTACATAACCGGATGTCATTTCCTTATTCAGTTGTTCTTCTACACCCGGAGTGCTGTCATGCAGGAGGTTTCGCCAGCGCAGTTCTTCGATCAGCGGATTGCTACTCATGGGCGCAAATATAGAAAAGTCGCCCCCTATGCGGGAAACAGTCTTCGACATTCGTTTCTATGGAAATCTTACCCCGGTGGTTTTGTGCAGATTACTGGTGCAGCACCACAAAACGCTCGATTTGCTGATGGTCCTGTCCGCTGATCACCAGGTAATACAGCCCAGCCTGGTAAACGGTAACATCCAGATCGCGTTGGTAAGGGAAGGAATTGCTTACCTGGATATTCTGCCGGAATTTGAGATTTCCCATGCTGTCGAATATATACAGTATCGCGCTGCCTGCCTGCCGGAATTGTAAATCCAGATGAATGGCATTGTCGATACTCAGGTTGGGAAGTATCTTAAAATAGAAGGGAGTACAGGGACCGTCACTCCATTGGTTGCTCAGTATGCCTCCATGATACCTTGCCGCGCATTCGTTGTAATACGTTTCGCCGTCGCAGGCACAAACCGGGTTGAATGGAGTTCCGCACGAGAAAAAAGGATCTCGCAGGTTCTCGTCCTTACAGGTTTGCTGCGCTGCAGAAAACGCAGGAATGGTCAAAGCCATCAGCAGCATACGCAGGACGAACGGTTTCATATTTTTTCAAATCCCAGATAGGGATGGAGTACGGCAGGCATACGAATGCTATCACCATCCTGGTTATTCTCCAGAAGAGCGGCCACAATACGGGGCAGGGCCAGAGCGCTTCCGTTTAGGGTATGGACCAGCTCATTTTTACCTTCTTTGGGTTTAAAGCGGCATTTCAGGCGGTTACTCTGGTATGACTCAAAATTCGATACCGAGCTTACCTCCAGCCAGCGCGACTGTCCGGCACTCCATACTTCCATATCATACGTAAGAGCCGAAGTGAATCCCATATCACCTCCGCAAAGCCGCAATACCCGGTAGGGGAGTTCCAGCTTTTGCAACAATCCCTGAACATAGCTGCTCATCTTTTCCAGCTCCGCATACGATTCCTCCGGGTGGGCGATATGCACAATTTCCACCTTGTCAAACTGATGCAGGCGGTTCAAGCCCCGCACGTCTTTTCCATAAGAGCCCGCTTCACGGCGGAAACAAGGCGTGTATCCTACATTACGCTGAGGCAATTCGTTTTCCTTTAAGATCACATCCCGGTAAAGGTTGGTGATAGGCACTTCTGCGGTAGGGATCAGGTACAAGTCGTCTTCACCCACATAGTACATCTGGCCTTCTTTATCCGGAAGCTGCCCCGTGCCATATCCGGAAGCCTCGTTCACCACAATAGGTGGCTGTACTTCGCGGTAACCTGCTTTTACGGCTTCATCCAGGAAGAAGTTGATCAATGCACGCTGAAGACGGGCACCTTTGCCCGTATAAACAGGGAAGCCCGCGCCGCTGATCTTCACCCCCAACTCAAAGTCGATAAGGCCGTGGCGGTCAGTCAGATCCCAATGTGGCACTGCTGTTTCCGGAAGTTGCGGTTTCGTTCCCCATTCCAGAACCACCTCATTGTCCTCGGCACTTTTCCCCGCCTTTACAGATTCGTGAGGCATATTGGGGAGCTGGTAAAGCTTATTGGCCAACTCCTTTTCCAGTTCCTGCTGTTCTTCTTCCAGCTGCTTTATCCGCTCCTTGGAAGCGGCACTTTTCGCACGAAGTTCTTCTGCCTCTTCCTTTTTGCCTTGTTTGAAAAGGTCGCCGATCTGGCGGGCCATTTGGTTGCTTTCAGCAAGAAGCTGGTCCAGGGTTACCTGTCCGTTTCGTTTGGCTTTATCCGTTTCCAATATGGATAAAACAGCTTCACGGGCATCCAGCCCTCGCTTGCTCAAACGTTCGATTACCTCCTCCGATTGGTCACGAATAAAACTAATGGGAATCATATAACTGGCTTAGGCTGCAAAACTAGTAAATTCCTGTTCCCGTGTTTCGGGTATGGATAAATTGGAGGTAAATTCGAATATGGATATTGAAGTCTTCCGGGATTATTGTCTGAGTAAAAAAATGGTCACCGAAGAATTTCCCTTCGATGCCAATACCCTGGTATTCAAAGTGGCGGGAAAGATGTTTGCCCTAACTGACGTCAGGAACTTTGAGGGAGTTAACCTGAAATGCGATCCGGAGAAAGCGATCGAACTTCGGGAAATCTATCCGGCAGTTTTACCGGGATATCATATGAGCAAAACCAACTGGAATACGGTGAAGATGGACGGCAGCATACCGGACCCCTTATTTCGGGAATGGATTGATGATTCTTACAACCTTGTTGTAGCCGGGCTTCCGGCCAAGGTCAGGACTTCTTTGCAACAGTAAGCAGCTTGTTGACCGTTTCGAGCAGTAAGGTTCTTTCAATCGGCTTGGACAGATAGGCATCGAAGCCTGCCGATAAATACTTACTACGATCTTCCAGCATGGCATGCGCCGTCAGCGCAATGATATTCCGGTCTGCATAACCCGGTAACATTCTGATCTTTCGCATCAGGTCCACCCCGTCGTCATCACGGGTTCCCAGGAAAATATCCAGGATCAGAAGGTCATAGAGATGGGCGGACAATTTATCCATCGCTTCTTCCTCAGAAATTGCGATATCAATTCTGTAATAAGGTTCCAGAAATTTTGAAACGACCAGTGCGTTGATCTTGTCGTCTTCTACGTAAAGGATATCGGCCATGTGCTCCTCAGGCAGCTAATTGGCTCAAATATACATTTATTCCCACTATTGTGTAGCGCCCCGTTGCAAACTTAAATAGGCAAAAAACTCTTCCCTTTTCTTAGGGTCCAGGAAGGCTCCCCGGAATTCGGAAGTGACGGTGCTTGAGCTCTGGTCCTGAACGCCCCGGGAAGAAACACACATATGATCGGCATCCAATACTACAGCCACATCGTCCGTATGTAAAGCCTCAGCCAGCTCTTCGGCAATCTGAATAGTCATACGCTCCTGCACCTGGGGCCTTTTGGCAATGTATTGAACAATCCGGTTGATCTTGGAAAGCCCCACCACCTTGCCGTTCGGGATATAGGCAACATGCGCCTTCCCAACGATAGGTACAAAATGATGTTCGCAATTGCTGTGAAAATGAATATCCTTCTCTACCAGCATCTGCTGGTAGTGGTACTTGTTTTCGAAAAGCGTAATGTTAGGCCGGTTGGCCGGATTCAATCCTGAAAAGATCTCTTTCACGTACATGCGGGCTACCCGTTCCGGAGTCCCCTTCAGGCTGTCGTCATTCAGGTCCAGCCCCAATACATGCATGATCTCACGGAAATGTTTGGCGATCAATTCCATTTTCAACTGATCATCCATCTCAAAAGCATCCTCCCTCAAAGGAGTATCCTTCGAGAAGCCGATGTGCTCATCGCCAATGGTTTCAATATTATTCACCGTTATATTCAACGTAGTTTCGTTCGGTTTCATAAAGTACGATTGTCAATTCCAGTTGCCTGGCTTCCGGGAGCCTGGGCTGGATTTTATGCCAGATTACCCGCGCAATGTTTTCTGCGCTGGGAATGAGGTTGGCAAATTCCGGGACATCCAGGTTCAGGTTTTTATGATCAAAGGGGATCTCCACCTCTTCCCGGATAATGCGTTTCAAATCCTTAATGTCTATCAGGTATCCGCTTTCCTCATCCATTTCACCCTTTACCTTCACATGGAGGTCGTAATTGTGCCCGTGGTAATTCGGGGAATTGCAAAGCCCGTAAAACTCCCGGTTCTTTTCATCGCTCCATTTCGGATTGTGCAAACGATGAGCGGCATTAAAATGAGCTTTTCTGGCTACACTGATTTTCATTGCTGATTCTCATAACAGACCAGGAACCTGATTGTTTAAGCAGATAAAAGAAATCGTAAACAAAGGAACCGGCCTTTCCAATTATTCTCTCCCGTGAGGATATCCTCAAACTTTCAATAATCATGCAAAGTTACCAAATCCAAATTACACTTGACTGCGTATAAGCTAAGGACATTCCGGCTGCAGACGGCATAAGCCGCGCGGATCTCTTTGCCGGACTAGCAGGAGAGGGAAGTATGAGGGGCTCTTGCATTATGTTTAATATGGATAATATAAATGTTAAACAAAACGCTTGGATATTTCCGTAAGTGGCAGTTACTTTGTTTAACAAAACAAACGAAAGGTTAAACAATGACAAAATTGGAGTTTAGCAGGATCGTAGAGAATGAATCCCATCCCTTAATGAATTTTGCCTTTCAACTCACCCGAAACAGGGAGGATGCCAATGACCTGCTTCAGGAAACCATGCTCAAGGCATTCACCTACCGTTCCAAGTTTATGGAAGGAACAAATCTCAAAGGGTGGCTTTATACCATTATGAAGAACAGTTTCATCAACAACTACCGTCGTATGATGAAACGCAACACCTTTATCGACTCCACAGACAACACCTATTTCCTTGATAGCCCGCAGTATTCAGCGCCCAACGAAGGTGAGCAGGCCTTTCTGCGACGCGATATAGAAAAGGCGATAGATACGCTCCCGCATGATCTCAGAAAAACGTTTACCATGAATACCAAGGGATTCAAATACCATGAGATCGCGGAAATACTGGGAATACCCATCGGCACGGTAAAGACCCGGATTTTTGTGGCAAGACGACAGCTGCGCAAAAAACTGGGGGCTTATGGTAAATTGTATGGATATAAGCCGGATTAAGCTCCAATGGGACGAACAGCAGTTGTAATAGGTGCCGGGTTTGCCGGAATGAGTGCCGCCTGTTTCCTGGCCAAAGCAGGTTATTCGGTTCGTGTTTTGGAAAAACTCGACGGACCGGGTGGACGTTGCCGGGTTTGGGAAAAAGCGGGTTACCGTTTCGATATGGGCCCAAGTTGGTACTGGATGCCCGATGTATTCGAACGGTTCTTTGCAGAATTCGGCAAGCGCCCTTCCGATTATTATCAGCTCCGTCGCCTTGACCCCTCGTACCGGGTGTTTTTTGAAAAGGAGATCTGGGATATTCCCTCCGGACCCGATGCCCTGGGAAATTTTCTGGAAAACAAAGAGGCCGGGGCCGCCGCTTCCCTGAAAGCATTTCTGGATGAAGCGGAATATAAATACGAGGCAGGAATGAAAAGCCTGGTGTTCAAACCCGGCAGAAGCCTCACCGAATTTGCCGACAAGCGGGTATTGAAAAGCCTTTTCAAACTGGACCTGCTCAAACCCGTTAGCGAACATTTACGCAGGCATTTCCGGGATCCCGGGATACTTCAACTCCTTGAATTTCCTGTGCTATTCCTGGGAGCCAAACCTGCTCAGACTCCCGCATTATATAGCCTGATGAACTATGCCGATATCGCCCTCGGTACCTGGTACCCCGAAGGAGGGATGCAGGAAATCAGCAAAGCACTGCACGCCTTGGCGCTGGAACTCGGGGTGGAGTTCCGGTTCAATACGGAAGTAGATAGTTTCTCCGTAGAATCGGGGAAAGTTACCGGGGTTTGGTCGGGTTTGGAAGAGTTTCATTCCGACGTGGTGGTTGCCGGTGCCGATTATCACCACATTGAACAACACCTGCTGCCCAAAGCATACCGGAATTACAGCGGCAATTATTGGAAAAAAAGGGTGATGGCTCCCTCCAGCCTGCTCTTTTTTCTGGGTATCGATACCCAGGTAAACGGCTTGCAGCACCACAACCTGTTTTTTGATGCCGATTTCAACCTGCATGCCGAAGAAATCTATGATCGTCCGGCCTGGCCCTCCGATCCTTTGTTCTATGTATGCTGTCCATCCAAAACAGACCCTACGGTTGCCCCGGAGGGGAAGGAAAACCTCTTTGTACTGATACCGTTGGCACCCGGACTGGAAGACAGCGAACAAAACAGGGAAGCCTATTTCCATAAGGTTATGGAACGGCTGGAGGAACGAACCGGGGTAAAGCTTCGCGAACATATTGAGGTGAAACGGAGCTATGCCATGCAGGATTTCAGCACCGATTATCATGCGTTTAAAGGCAATGCCTACGGCCTCGCTAACACCCTTAGGCAAACCGCTATTCTCAAACCTTCCCTGAAGAACAAGCACCTCGATAACCTATACTATACCGGCCAACTGACCGTGCCGGGCCCGGGCGTACCCCCTGCGCTGATATCGGGTGAAGTGGTCAGCAATGAAATTGTCAAAGAACATCCCATAAGCATACCCTTATGAAACCGAATAGAACCAGTAACGAAACGGATTTCCGTCTGTATACGGATACCTGTGAACAATGCAGCCGACTGATCACTTCGGCCTACAGCACCTCTTTCAGCCTGGGTATACTGGCCCTGGCTCCTGAAATGCGCGCCTCCATACGCAATATTTACGGGTTTGTGCGCTTTGCCGATGAGATTGTCGATACATTCCATGACTTTGACAAACGTACCCTGCTGGAGAATTTTCGGAAGGATACCTATGAAGCTATCCGCACCCGGATCAGCTTCAACCCCGTACTCCATGCCTTTCAGAAAACGGTTCACCATTACGGGATCGACATGGAACTGATCGATGCCTTCCTGGATAGTATGGCTATGGACCTGGATTACCACAATTACCGGGATGACCGCTTTGAACAATATATCTACGGTTCGGCAGAGGTGGTGGGACTCATGTGCCTGAAGGTGTTTTGCGAAGGAGATGATCAGCGCTATCAAAGCCTGGTGGAGCCCGCAAGAAAGCTGGGTGCAGCTTTCCAGAAGATCAATTTCCTCCGCGACCTGAAAAGCGATTTCCAGGAACGGGGCCGGATCTATTTCCCGAATGTCGACCTGTTCAGGAATTTCGATATCAACCTGAAAAAAGAAATTGAACAGGATATTGAGAACGATTTCCGCCAGGCTTTGCAAGGGATACGCCGCCTGCCGGCAGGAAGCCGTTTCGGGGTATATATCGCCTATATTTATTTTTACCGGCTGTTAAAAAAGATCCATAAGATGGAGCCAAAAAAAATCATGGAAGAACGTGTACGGGTAAGCAACGGAGAAAAACTTATGCTGTTCTTTTCTTCCTGGTTCCGCTTCCGGCTTAATTTGTTATGATGCTTCGCCTGTTTGTGGTAATCATACTTTTCAACCTGAATATCGATGAGGTACGGCAACGGTATCAGAATGCCTTGTCAGACAGTGAAACGGCCGAATCCCTTTTTTCAGACCTGAATGCACAAAGCTCTCCGCAACCGCTGATCCTGGCGTACAAAGGAGCCACACGTGCCGTAATGGCCCAGTATGCATTGAGTCCGGCAAGTAAGCTGGAATATGTAAGAGAAGGTTCGGGATGGTTGGATGATGCGGTAATCCTGGACCCAAATGATATGGAAATCCGCTACCTGCGTTATACCGTAGAGCGCAGCATGCCGGTATTTCTGCCTTACCGCACTCATCTGGGTCAGGATAGCCAGAGGCTAACGGCAGCGCTTATCAGTGGAAAACATGGGCTGAAGCCGGAAATTGCTGATCAGGCCATCCGCTTTCTCTTAAAAAATGCAGAACTTGAGCCCGCTCAAAGAAAGAAACTGGAAAGCCTGATCTGATGCCTCTTTACCTCATTCTGGACCTGCTGATCCTTGCCGGACCGCTTGCGTTGTCATTCGACCGCAAAGTGGCCTTCCACCGGAAGTGGCGCTTTCTATGGAAAGGTATTCTCGTGAATATGCTCATCTTCATTCCCTGGGATATTGCCTTTACTTCGCTGGGAGTCTGGGGCTTTAATGAAGAGTACCTGATTGGAATCACCCTGTGGCGCCTGCCTATTGAGGAGTACCTTTTTTTCCTGGTTGTGCCCTATGCCTGTGTATTCATTTATGCCTGCCTGGAAGTTTATTTCCCAACAGACCGGCTGTTTCGCTGGCGGAAATGGATCATCGGGGCTTTACTTTGTCTACTGGCCTTCCTTTACCTGAAATATACCGGGCACATATACACCTCGGTAAGTACACTGTACCTGTCTTTTGTCCTGCTCATTCTTCTGATTTTCGGTCGGACAGATTTTTTCGGACGCTTCTTTCTTGCCTATCTCATTACCCTGGTTCCCTTTGCCATATTCAACGGTGTTCTGACCGCCATGCCGGTGGTATGGTACAATGACCTGGAAAATATGGGAATCCGCCTGGGAAGCATCCCGCTTGATGACTTGATATACAACATGGGTATGTTGCTGATCCCGGTCTCCTTTTATGTCCGAGAATCCCGCAAATAAGGCTCTGGTAATCGGTGCCGGTCTTTCCGGGCTGGCATTGGCCGCACGCCTGGCTGCCAAAGGCTTTCAGGTAGAAGTGTTCGAGCAGAATGATTTTCCGGGTGGGAAAGCCGGCTTACTTCGCCGTGAGGGTTTTGTTTTCGATACAGGCCCCAGCCTTTTTACCATGCCAGCCTACGTGGATGAGGTCTTCCGCGACTGTGGCAAAGACCCGCGCGACTACTACCGTTACCGAAAGTTGGAAACGCTTTGCAATTATTTTTATGAGGACGGTACCCGTCTGAATGTACCTGCCGACCGAAACCTGTTTGCGGAAGAGGTGGAACGTGTAAGCGGAGAAAAGAAAGAAACGGTGCTCCGTTTCCTCGACCATTCGGCACGAATCCATTCCCTGACGGAAGAGGTCTTCATACGCAAAAGCCTTCACCGCTGGAAAAATTACTTCAGCAGCCCAGTATTAAGGGGATTACTTTCTATCGGAGCTATCGATACGGGAATCACCATGGAAGCGGGTATTCGCCGGTACTTCAGGGACGAAAGGCTGGTGCAGCTGTTCTGCCGGTATGCTACCTATAACGGGTCGGATCCGTACCGGGCTCCGGGCACGCTCAATGTAATCCCCCACCTGGAATATGGGCTGGGAGCCTATATGCCGGAGGGCGGTATTTCAGACATTCCCCGTGCCCTGTACCGGCTTGGTGAAGAGCTGGGTGTGAAGTTCCGTTTCGGTACCCGAGTGGAGAAAATACGAACCGAAGGAAAGCAGGTGAAAGGAATTGTGGCAGATGGAGTTTCGTATGATGCGGATACGGTGGTATCCAACGCGGATATCTGGCCCAGTTACCGAAGCCTGATGCCCGGGGAAGAGGCACCGGAGAAAATTCTGTCGCAGGAACGGTCCTCTTCGGCGTTTATTTTTTATTGGGGTATGGATGGACAAACAGAGGAGTTGGATGTCCATAATATTTTTTTCTCTTCCGATTACCGCGAAGAGTTCCGGCATTTGTTTGAATCCGGTCAGCCCCATTCCGACCCGACTGTTTACGTTCACTTGTCGTCAAGAGTATGCCCGGGTCATGCTCCCTCCGGCAAAGAGAACTGGTTTGTAATGATCAATGCGCCACAGCACCGCGAACAGGATTGGGAAACCCTGCTGCCCGAGATACGTCGTTCTGTCCTGGCTAAGCTGGAAGGGATACTCAAACGTCCTGTAGAGAGCCGGATTCTGTTTGAAGAAACCTTGAGTCCATTGGATATCGAACAGCGTACATCCAGCCACGGCGGGTCTTTGTATGGAACGTCATCCAACAGCCGTTTTGCTGCATTTCTTCGTCATCCCAACTTCAGCAGTAAGATAAAAGGACTGTATTTCTGCGGGGGATCTGTCCATCCGGGAGGTGGTATTCCCCTGGTGATGGCTTCTGCCAAAATCGTTGCCGATCTGGTTTCCAAATCCTGAAAATCCGTATACCTTTGCCGCATCTTAGGGGTGCTGGAACTATTCCGGCTGAGATGATACCCTTGGCGATTCAAGTCGCCTGAACCTGATCAGGTTAGTACCTGCGAAGGAAAAGAATGGGTTAACAGTTTTTGCTGGCTTCCACCCCTGGAGTCAGTTTGTTAAACCAATCTAAGGATTAATTACATGCGTTTTACATTATGGACAGTGTCAGTACTACTGACTCTGCAGGTTGCTGCCCAGCAAGAAATCAATGGAAGGGTAGTCGACCAAAAAAGTGGCGAAGCCGTTGAAGATGCCTACGTGGCAGCATTCTCCGGCGAAAAATTAGTGGGTGGTGCCAGCACCGACAAGCGAGGTTATTTCAACCTGGAGCTGCGTGAAGGGAAGGCTGTTTCCCTGAGTGTTTCTCACGTGGCTTATGAAACCTACCGAATGCAGCTGAATCCCGACAGCCTGCAAAACATGCGGATTGAAATGGTTCCGATTGTACAGGTAACCGATGAAGCCGTGGTGAAGAGTACGCGGGTGGACAAGGATCGGCCTGGAACCCAAACCACCATCAGCAAAAAGGAACTTGAACGAAGCAACCTGGGCCAGGACATGCCCTATCTGCTTAACCTCGTTCCCGGAGCGGTGGTTAACTCGGATGCCGGTGCCGGAATTGGCTACACGGGAATCCGTATCCGGGGTGTTGACCCCACCCGTATCAATGTCACCATCAACGGGATTCCGGTAAACGATGCCGAGTCCCAGGGAGTTTTTTGGGTGAACATGCCCGATTTTGCCAGCTCCACACAGAACATCCAGGTACAAAGAGGGGCAGGAACCTCCACCAACGGTGCCGCGGCCTTCGGGGCTACCATCAACCTGCAAACCAATTCGGTGAGAAAGGATCCTTATGCGGAACTCAACTACGGGATCGGGGTATTGAAGAACAATTGGTCCACGCCCAACTGGAACGGCTGGAATCTCAATACCCGAAAACAGAACATTCAGTTCGGGACCGGACTTCTAAACAACGGCTGGTCGTTTGAAGGCAGGCTCTCATCCATCCGCTCCGATGGCTTTATCGACCGGTCGCGTTCCGACTTGAAATCCTGGTTCATGTCCGGAGCACATTATGGCAAGCGAAGCGTATTCAAAGTGAATGTATTTGCCGGTCACGAGGTAACCTATCAGGCCTGGAACGGCATTCCCGAACCCAAAGTGTTCGGGAATGAAGCGGAACTCAAAGAGTATTATTTTATGGATGATTCGGCCCGTCTGGCAGAATCGGGAGACCGCACGTACAATGCCTACACCTACGAAAGGGAAGTGGACGATTACCGTCAGGAGCATATCCACCTTCACTATTCCTACAGGATCACTTCGGCGCTAACCGGAAACATCTCCCTGCATCAAACCCTGGGAAAAGGCTTTTACGAGCAGTACCGTTACGGAGAGGACTTGGCAGACTACGGCCTGGACCCGGTGGTTACCGGTTCGGACACTACCACCCAAACTGACCTGATACGCCGGCGTTGGCTGGACAACTGGTTCCGTGGAGTGGTTTATTCCCTGAATTACCAGGGCGACCGTCTTCAGGCTTCACTCGGAGGGGCCTGGAACACCTACCATGGCAAACATTTCGGGGAGATTATCTGGGCCCGTTTTGCCTCCAACAGTGAGATTCGCGATCACTATTACGACGATAACGCCATTAAGGCGGACTTCAACCTGTATGGAAAGGTGTCTTATGAAATAACACCTTCTCTTTCTGCTTACCTGGACATGCAGTATCGGCAGGTGGATTACTCCTTCCTCGGATTCGACGCCTCCGGAAATCCTGCCGATCAGGTCGTTCATTACCACTTTGTAAACCCCAAAGCGGGAGCACAGTATTATCTTAATACCAACAGCCGCCTCTTTCTGACTTACAGCCGTGCTAACCGGGAACCGGTGCGGAACGATTTTGTGTCCAGTACCCCCAATACCCGTCCAAAGCCGGAAACCCTGGATGATTTCGAACTCGGGTACGAAACAGGTAACCGCAAACAACGGTTGCAGGTGGTGGCCTATGCCATGCTCTATACCGACCAACTGATCCTCACCGGTCAGGTCAATGATGTGGGTGCCTATACCCGCACCAATGTCGACAAAAGCTCACGTTTAGGGTTGGAGGTGGAGTATTCATGGAACCTGTTGAGCTGGCTGCAATGGAATGCTACCCTGGCTCTTAGCCGGAACAAGACTGTGGAGTTTACCGAATACGTGGATGAATACGATGCCTCTTTCAACTACCTGGGGCAAAAATCAATAACCTATAAAAACTCCGACCTGGCTTTTTCTCCGGCAGTAGTGGCAAGTTCCATGTTCCGGTTCAAGCTACCCATGGGAGTTGACCTCGACTGGATTGCCAAGTACGTTTCACGCCAATACCTGGATAATTCGCAAAGTGAAGAAAGAAGCCTGCGTCCCTTTTTCGTGAATGACCTGCGCCTGACCCTGGTAAAGAAGAAACTTCTGATGAGTCGGGAATTGCGTTTCTCGGTGCAGGCGAATAATGTACTCAATACCGCGTACGAACCGAACGGATATACCTTCGGGTGGTATATGGGTTCCCAGCGCTTTAATTACAACTACCTGTTCCCTCAGGCGGGAACCAATTTCCTTGCTCAGCTAACACTGGAGATCGGAAGAGCGTCGTGTAGGGAAAGAGTGTAACACAAGGTGT
>CAXPEB010000035.1:0-21391 GCA_964215915.1 Bacteroidia bacterium | reverse complement strand
GCTTTTGTTGCGGAGGGAGGCCGGTGCGGCGGGAAGGCGCCTTCAGGAAAACTGTCCTTTTTTCGCCCATTTTTTAGACAAGTAAAAAATGGGCATCCAGGCAAGAACACATCTATCGAATAGCATTCAACGGCATTGAAGTCTCCCCACAGGTTTTGACCCTGATCAAAAGAAAACCCCTGCCGGTAAGACAGGGGTTTTCCATATTGATTGGAGGTGATTGACTGTCAATCCTCCATTTTGAAATCATTCATAAAGGCAGTAGTAAAGTTGCCTGCTTTGAAGTCTTCGTTTTGCATCAGTTTTATGTGCAGGGGAATCGTGGTTTTAATTCCTTCGATCACAAACTCACTCAGTGCCCTTTCCATCTTCACGATACACTCCTCACGTGTTGCCGCCGATACGATCAGCTTGGCAATCATGGAGTCATAATTCGGCGGGATGCTGTACCCTGCATAGATGTGAGAATCCACGCGTACACCCAGTCCTCCCGGCTTGTGCAGGGTGGTGATCCTGCCCGGGCTGGGAGCGAAGTTTTTGTATGGATCTTCTGCATTGATACGGCACTCCATGGAATGACGCTGTGGGTAGTAGTTCTTGCCTGAGATCGGGACACCGGCAGCCATCAGGATCTGCTCCTTGATAAGGTCATGGAAGATGATTTCTTCGGTAACCGGGTGTTCCACCTGGATACGGGTATTCATTTCCATAAAATAGAAATTCCGGTGCTTGTCGACCAGGAACTCAACGGTTCCCACACCTTCATATCCGATGGATTGTCCTGCTGCCACAGCCGCCTGGCCCATCGCCTCCCGCAACTCTTCCGTAACAAAGGGAGAGGGAGCCTCTTCGATAAGCTTTTGGTGACGGCGTTGGATGGAGCAATCACGTTCACTCAGGTGTACCACCTTACCGTATTGATCACCAGCGATCTGGATTTCAATATGGCGGGGTTCCTCAATGTATTTCTCCATATAGATCCCGTCATTACCGAAAGCCGCTGCGGCTTCCTGGCGGGCGGAATCCCAGTTGGATTCAAAGTCTTCGTCTTTCCAGATGATACGCATTCCGCGCCCTCCGCCACCGGCAGTGGCTTTGATGATCACGGGATATCCGATCTTTTTCGCCAGCTTCTTCCCTTCCTCGGCATTTTTCAGGAGCCCCTCCGAGCCGGGAATGGTAGGCACCCCGGCCTTCTTCATGGTATCCTTGGCGTTGGATTTATCGCCCATGGCATTGATCATCTCCGGAGAAGCACCGATGAATTTGATGCCGTGATCTCGGCACACTTTGGAAAATTTGGCATTCTCAGAGAGGAATCCGTAACCCGGGTGGATGGCATCCGCATTGGTGATTTCCGCTGCGGCAATGATATTGGCCATGTTCAGGTAAGACTGCGGACTCGGAGGCGGGCCTATGCACACAGCCTCATCCGCAAACTTAACATGCAGGCTTTCTTTATCGGCCGTGGAGTATACGGCTACGGTATCGATCCCCATCTCCTTACAGGTGCGGATCACGCGAAGCGCAATTTCTCCCCGGTTGGCAATTAATATCTTCTTAAACATGGTTCAGCGCTGCCCTTAATTCGGTTCAACAAGGAAAAGCGGTTGATCGTATTCCACCGGGGTGGCGTTGTCAACCAGTATTTTCACGATTTTACCGGAAACCTCCGACTCAATCTCATTGAACAGTTTCATGGCTTCCACGATACATACCACCGAACCGGCGCTTACTTCATCACCCACATTGACAAAGGACGGCTTGTCTGGGCTGGAAGCGCGGTAGAAGGTGCCGATCATCGGCGATTTGATGGCTACCAGGTTGTCTTCTGAGGTAGCTGCAGGAGCAGGAGCCTCTTCTTTGGCTGCAGGAGCCACCGCTTGCGGCGCTACCGGAGCTGAAGCAGGAACCGTAGCATGAACGACCTGTTGCGGGGTAGGTGCTACCACCGGAGCCGCTTTACGGATAGAGATCTTGAAATCTTTCTTTTCGATATCCACCTCGTCCACACCGGACTCGGACACGAACTTAATCAGGGTTTGAATTTCTTTTAAGTCCATTTGTTTTTGGTTTCCAGAATTTAATCAAAGGTACTATTTCGGGTGAATTATGAAACCCGCTTATTGCGGGTCATAGGCCCAGCGTATCCACATGGATCCCCAGGTGAATCCGCCACCGAATGTCGATAGGATAAGGTTATCTCCTTTCCGGAATCTTGATTCGTAATCGGAGAGGAGTAATGGGAGGGTCCCGTTGGTGGTATTGCCATAACGGTTGATATTCACCAGGACCTTTTCCTCGGGCAAGTTGATGCGTTGTGCTGTGGCATCGATAATACGCAGGTTAGCCTGGTGGGCCACCAACCAATCGACATCGTCGCCGGTCATGCCGTTCCGGGTAATTACATTGTGTGTTACCTCTGCCATATTGGTTACGGCAAATTTGAATACCGTTTTACCTTCCTGGTACACGTAATGCTCCCGTGCGTCAATGGTTTCGTGACTAGGGGGCTTTACCGAGCCTCCGGCTTTTTGGTGCAGGTAAAGCCTTCCGGAACCGTCGCTATGCAGGATGCTGTCCTGTACGCCGTATCCCTCTTCGTTGGGTTCAAGCAGCACACACCCCACTCCGTCACCGAAGATGATGCAGGTGTTCCGGTCGGTATAATCGATGATGGAAGACATTTTATCGCCTCCCACTACCAGTACTTTTTTGTATTTGCCGGATTCCACCATTTTGGAACCGACTTCCATTCCATACAGAAAACCGGAACAGGCAGCAGCAAGGTCAAATCCCCAGGCATTTTTTGCTCCGATCTTATCACTCAGGATATTGGCGGTAGCCGGGAAGATCAGGTCTCCGGTAATGGTGCAGCATAAAACAAAGTCGATATCCAGCGGATCGATATTATTTTTCTCCAGCATCTGGGTCACGGCCTCGTAGGCCATATCGGAAGTTCCCTTGCCTACCTCACGTTGTATGTGGCGTTCTTTGATTCCGGTACGGGTGGTGATCCACTCGTCGGTAGTATCTACCATCTTCTCAAGATCAGCATTCGTAAGGATGTCGGGTGGAACGTACCCTCCTACTGCTGTGATGGCTGCGTGAATTTTCTTCATGGAATTGTTTTCGGCCAAGTTCAGAAGCTCGCTTTAATTTTATCGATCAACCCGGACTCCACCGATTCTTTGGCAAGCCGGATCATATTGACAAAGCTTTTGGCTTTGGAGATACCGTGTCCGATAATTACCGGCGCATTGACACCCAATATCGGAGTACCTCCGTAATTCTCATAGTCGAAGCGGTCGAGGAATTCATCCTTCACCTGGCGTTTTTTCAGCAGGTAGTACATGGATTCGCAAGCCTTCAACACAATATTACCAATAAATCCGTCGCATACCACCACATCAACGTTGTCCAGGAAAAGATCCCGGCCTTCCACGTTACCGATGAAGTTAAAATCTGAGGTTTCCGCCATCAGGTTATGAGCGGCCTGAGTCACCAGGTTTCCCTTTTCTTTTTCCTCCCCGATATTGAGCAGTCCCACACGGGGATTGTCAATATGGTAGACTTGCTTGCAAAACTGCGAGCCAAGGATGGCGAATTGATACAACACATCGGGTTTGCAGTCGGCATTGGCTCCGACATCCAGTAGTACGCCGATTCCTCCGGTAGCCTTGGGCAGCACCGAAGTAATGGCCGGCCTGATTACACCTTCTACCTGTTTTACACTGAACATCGACCCAACCATCATGGCTCCGGTATTTCCGGCCCCGATGAATGCGTCAATCTTCTTTTCTTTCAGGTAGTGGAATCCAACGGCAATGCTGGATTGCTTTTTTTGTGTAAGTGCCCGGGTCGGGTGTTCTCCCATGCCTATGAGCTCGGGGCAATGCACGAACTCGAAAGGACTGAGGTCAATCCCTTCCTGCCCGGCAAGTACGCCCACCTGCTCCCGGTCACCGAAAAGTACCAGATCAAGGCCAGGGTCCTGCTCATGCACCATGGCACAACCCTTTAAGGCTTCAAGAGGCGCAAGATCGCCTCCCATAATGTCGATGCCCAACCGCATGGAGGAGCTTATTCTTCGTTGCTGCCTTTCATCACCTTGATCCCTTTGTACATGCCGGTTTCAAGATTTACCCTGTGATACTGGGAAATATCTCCGGTATTCGGGTCGATGAACAGCGCTTTTTCGCTCAATTTGTGGTGCGTCCTTCTTTTGTCTCTGCGGGTTTTCGAGATCTTCCGTTTAGGATGTGCCATGTTTTATTTATTGTTATTGAATAAATCTTTCAGTTTGTCCCAGCGCGGATCGGATTCCTCCTCCTGCTGCTCGTCCTGACCTTCCTGATTCAGCCTCTTCACCATTTCCGGGTTGCATTCCGGGGATGCACCCGGATCGGAGCAGGTACTCCTCAAAGGAAGGCCGATATTCACCAGATCATAAATGTGCTGCGAAAAATAAAAGCGTGGGTCGCTTTCTTTCACATAGTACACTTCATGATCCGGATCGTCCTCCTGATCGGAATCCGTAAGCTTTATCACGAAATTCAGATGGCCTTTGAAAGGTATGCGGACCGGAGCCAGACAATTGTCACACTCCTTTTCCACTTCCCCCTCTCCGTTCATGTTTACCCGGAATACTGCATCAAGACGCTCTATTCCGAGGAGGACACGAAGCTGACCCGTACGGATCAGGCTGCCATCGAAGGCCGCAAAGAATGAATCTCCGAGTGACCAGTCAAAATCATGGTGACCGTTCTCCAGTCTCCCAATCTCTAATCCGTCCTCTTCAAATGCCTTCATCACGTCCTTGTCAAAACAAGACCGCAAAGGTAGAGCAAAGAATTGAATTTGAAAACGCCTATTCCAGCTCTTTTTGATTCACCGTCCTGCATAAGCCCTATATAAAGAAAAAACCCACTCAAAAGAGCGGGTTTCCGTATCGTCCCCTAAAAGGTTTCCTATCAGGCGTGAACCACTAAATTCTGGGCTCCCGAATTCAGCACATGCGAAGGGCTGGAACCGAACTTCTCCCGGAAACACAGGGAGAAATAGGAAATATTGTCGAATCCGCACTGACGGGCTATTCCGCTTACATTATCCGCTTTCCGCTGCAGAAGCAGCATGGCACGATCCAGGCGGTAGTCCCGGATATACAGTTTGGGGGTGGTTTGCAACTGGTCTTTTACGCGACGCTCAAATGTCGAAACACTCATCGCCAGCGAATCCGCCAGGAGTTTTACTTTCAGGGTGGTGTTGGAAAGTTCTTTTTCCAGGAAATAATCGAGCCTGGACTTGAAGCTAACGCTCTCGCCCATTCTGCCGGTGAGACCCGGAATCCGCTCTCCCCTGATGCTTGCATATTCCATAGCCAGCACCCTGTTTTTAATAAGGTTATTGACCCGTATGAGCAGGTCATCTCTGGTGAAAGGCTTCAACAGATAAGCATCCACCCCGATACGATAACCTTCGAGTTGATTAAATTCGGTGTTTACTGTTGTAAGCATGATAATCGGGATATGGGCGATATGCCCGTTATCCCGAACTTGTTTTACTAA
Source organism: Bacteroidia bacterium (assembly GCA_964215915.1). Taxonomy (GTDB): domain Bacteria; phylum Bacteroidota; class Bacteroidia; order UBA8524; family UBA8524; genus UBA8524. Next base: position 15,824 of record CAXPEB010000035.1, on the reverse strand, counting down.
CTGATACCCGTCGAGTTCGGGCATCATCAGATCCGTAATGATCAGGTCCGGTCTGAATTCAAGCGTCAGCTCCAGCCCCGATTTTCCGTTTTCTGCCTCGAGCACCTGGTACTCCGACTCCAGCACCACACGTAAAAGATTGCGAATAAGAGGGGAATCGTCGATAACCAAGACCTGCCGGTCTGCCTGATTGAATTCGTTAAACATGAGACTCATTTGAAGATACAAAGGAAGTCTCCGGTGCATCAGACACACACCGCTGTTTTTCCAACGGCTATTTTTAAGCCGCGGTTGGGGATATTTTTATATAAACGGTGACTAGAAATCCATCCGGAAGCGTTCCCGCCTTAACGGGGTATAAGCGAGCGGATCGGATTCCATCGCTTCAATCTGATGGCGCCTGCGGTGCAGGTCGATAGCCAGGTACAGGGCATTACGGAAGCTGTCTTCCAGTGCAACTCCCTTACCTGCAATAGCATACGCAGTGCCGTGATCCGGAGAGGTACGGATATAGGATAATCCGGCGGTGTAATTAACTCCATTCTCAAATCCCAATAGCTTGAACGGGATCAAACCCTGGTCATGATACATGGCAAGCACCGCATCGAATTTACGGTACTGACCGGACCCAAAGAAGCCGTCGGAAGGATAAGGGCCAAAGACATATAGTCCATCGGCATTCACGTCTTCAATAGCCGGTACGATGATCTCTTCTTCCTCTTTGCCCAATAATCCCTGATCACCGGCATGCGGGTTCAGACCCAGAACGGCAATCCTCGGTTTGGTGATGCCAAAATCCTTTTTCAGGCTTTGGTTGAGTGTCTTCAGGCTTTCCACAACACGTTCCCTGGTGAGCTGCGCTGCAACTTCTTTCAGGGGAAGGTGGCCGGTTACCAACCCCACACGCAGTTCATCGCATACCAGGATCATCATATGCGAGGCGGCTTCATCCGTTTCGGCCAGATAGCCGGTATGCCCGGAGAAGGGCCTTTCCGGAGTATTGACGGTGGATTTATCGAGCGGCGCGGTTACCAGAATATCCATACGCCCCTCCTTCAAATCATTCACTGCTGCCTCCAGTGACCGGAACGCATAGTTACCCGCCTCTGCCGAAGGTTCTCCCGGGGTGATATTGGTTTCTTCCTCCCAGCAAAGCAGCAGGTTGATCTTTTTATGATGGATCTGCTCGGGACCCTTGGCAAAGTGAAAATGCATGTCGTGCAGCCCGAGTAGTTTCTTATAAAAGGCAATGACTTTCGAAGAAGCATATACCACCGGGGTGCAGAACTCGGTTATGCGCGGATTACTCAGGGCTTTCAGAATGACTTCCGGGCCGATACCGTTGTAATCGCCCAGGCTGATGGCTACACGGATATGTTCTTTACTCATGCTTGGTTTGCTCTGTTTTCTAGGTATTTGAGGATGAAGCGTACCGCCGATCCCGTACCGTTCTTTCCCCGATAGGAATCTGTGGCTTTCAGGAAGGCCGGACCGGCAATATCAAAATGCATCCAGGGATAGCTGGTGAAATGTTCGAGAAATTTACCCGCCGTAATGGCTCCTCCCACAGGGCCTCCTATGTTTTTGATATCGGCAATATCCGAACGCAGCAACTCCTTGTATTCATTCCAAAAAGGAAATTCAACCAGTCGCTCATAGACTTCATTCCCGGCCTGCTTCAACGACTCCTTCAGCGATTCTTCGGCCGTTCCCATACAAACGATGCCGTATTGCCCGATTGCAGCGGCTGCAGCTCCGGTGAGCGTAGCAAAATCCATCACCAGTTCCGGATCATATTTCGCCGCATATGCCAACGCATCGGCCAGCAACATCCTGCCTTCCGCATCGGTATTCAATACCTCCACCGTAAGGCCGTTGTACATGCGGATCACATCTCCCGGTACATAGGCTTCTTCCCCCGGGCGGTTATCCGTTGCCGGGACCAAAGCAATAACATGAACCGGCAGTTTCATGGAAGCAGCTCCGTAAATGGCGGCCATCACGGCAGCGGCCCCGGCCATGTCGCATTTCATGGTATCCATGGAAGAAGAAGGTTTCAGGCTGATTCCTCCGGTATCATACACTACTCCTTTGCCAACCAGTACCACCGGTTTGGTATTGACTGCTTTGGCCGGTTTGTATTCCATGATGGTGAAGGTGGGTGGCGTCTGGCTACCCCGGTTCACGGCAAGAAGGCCTCCGAATTTAAGCGCCTCCAGTTTGGTTTTGTTCAGCACTTCGACTTTGATACCCGCCTCGGTTCCTTTCTCTTCAGCCTGTGCAGCCAGCTGTACGGCATTCAGTGCATTGAGGGGTTCGTTGACCAGGTCGCGGGCCCAATACACGGCAGCCACGTAGCAGTTCAGCCGGAAGATGGCCGCTTCATCCGCATATTTTCCCTGTATGGCCAGCGTTTGAAAACGGTTCTGTTCCTTACCGGCTTCCTTCCGGTATTTCAGAAATTGGTAGTTGGAAAGGCACAAGCCCTCGGCGAGGTCAAACCAGTCGTTTTTGGAATTCAGGTGATCGATGATCCGCACCGCCTCCCGGCGGGCACTATTCACCGCTGTACAGAAAGAAGCTCCCGCTTTGCGCAGGTCTTCACTTCTTCGAACAGGGTCTTTTTCCCCGTTATCCACCCAGATACTCAGCACCTTTCCGGCTGCACCCAGGTGAAAGAGGTTCTTCTCTTCTTTGAGCCCGGCTTTGATATACGCGATAGCTTCGGCATCGAGTTCCAGATTTTCCCACTTGAAATTTTTCTTACACATATGCAGGATGGCCTCCTGGCTTCCTGCTCCTTTTCCTTTTTCGATTTTTACCGGCATTACGTGGTTTTTAGGGCATTCAAAACTATGAAAACTAAGCCGCATTCCCTGTTCCGTTCCTGCGATTTTGGCCTTGCGCCGCTTTTCCCGTATTTGCAGTTGTGAACACCACCTTGATCCTTTTCTGCCTCCTGGGCTACTTTGCCCTGCTTTTTGTGATCTCCGGACTCACCTCACGCAATGCAGACAACACGACCTATTTCACGGCCAACCGCAATTCTTCCTGGTACCTGGTAGCCTTCGGGATGATCGGTGCCTCCTTATCAGGAGTGACCTTTATCTCCGTCCCGGGCTGGGTTGAGAACCGACAGTTTTCCTACATGCAGATGGTTTTGGGCTACCTGCCGGGGTATGCCCTGATTGCTTTTGTATTGATGCCTCTTTACTACCGCCTGAAGCTGATTACCATATACAGCTTCCTGGAAAAGCGCCTGGGACCGCTGTCCTACAAAACGGGCGCCCTGTTCTTCCTGATCTCCAGGCTGGTAGGATCGGCCTTGAGGATGTACCTGGTGGTGTATGTGCTGCAAAGTATCCTTTTCGATGCCCTGGGTATTCCTTTCTGGGTCACGGTGGCATTCAGCATCCTCCTGGTATGGCTTTACACTTTCCGGGCGGGGATCAAGACCATCGTGTGGACAGACACCCTGCAAACGGCCTTCATGTTGCTGGCACTGGTTTCCACCCTGCTGCTAATCCGGAATGAGATGAGTTGGAGCCTGGGCGACATGGCCGATGCCATCGCTAACTCCTCTTACTCGCAGATATTCTTTTTCGACGATCCCGGCGATGCCCGTTACTTCTTCAAACAATTCCTTTCCGGTGCCCTGATCGCGCTGGTGATGACCGGCCTCGATCAGGACATGATGCAGAAAAACCTAACCTGCCGCAACCTGCGTGAAGCGCAAAAGAATATGATGAGTTTCAGCGTGGTGCTGATCTTTGCCAACCTGCTCTTCCTTAGCCTCGGGGCGGTATTGTTCCTGTATGCACAGTCCAAAGGACTTTCTCTCCCGGAAAAAGGCGACGACCTGTATGCTTTTATCGCCACAGGCGGAACCCTGCCGGCTATGGTAGGGGTATTCTTTGTTCTGGGATTGGTCGCTGCCGCGTATTCCAGTGCGGATTCGGCGCTGACCGCCCTAACCACTTCCTTTTGCATCGATATACTGGGTATTGAAAAGAAAGCACTTGCGGAGCAGGAGCCACTCAGGAAAAAAGTACATATCGGCTTCTCCCTGCTTACGGTATGCATTATCCTCGTTACGCGGCAGTTTCACGATCAGAGCCTGATCGATACCATATTTAAAGTAGCGGCCTATACCTACGGGCCTTTGTTAGGGCTGTTTGCCTTCGGGATGTTCAGCAAGAGAGCGGTTAACGACAACCTCGTTCCCCTCATCTGCCTGATGGCTCCGGCACTGTCTTACCTGCTGGCTGCCAATTCCACAGCCTGGTTCGGGTATACCTTCGGTTACGAGATCCTGCTGGTCAACGGACTGCTTACCGCGTTGGGACTTTGGCTTTCGGGTATCGGGAAAGGAACTACTCCTGCTCCTTATTCAGCGGAATAGCCACGCCTAATGTACCGCTGATCATTATACCGGTATCGTACTCAGTACTGTAAAATCCATCCAGCGAAAGAATCTGGTTGTACCGGAATCCATACCCTACCGATACATTGGCGAATGCATACCGGAGAAAGCGAACCTGATAACCGGCCATAACAGCAGCCAGCGGGTAAATTCCGCGAACCATGGAGTATTTCGGACGGGAATAGAGAGACACAGGGCTATAGCTTCCCATCAGTGAGGCATACAAACCATCTACCGGACGAAACCAGGCACAAGGCGACTGTCCTTCTTTATGTAAGGGATAATACCGAAGCTCTCCCAACAAATAGGGATTAAAATACAAGGCGGTTTCTTGCCGGGAACCATCGGCACTGCTCCGGTCGATACGCGTCCCGGCAGATGCCTGCACCAGGAAACTGAACTTGCGTGCAAATTGCTGGTGATAGCCAAGGGAAGGGCCAAATAACCCAAGCTCAAGCTGCCGGAAATTTTTAACTTTATTGTCGTTCCGCTGCGCGGAAAGGTCGGTTATTGCAACAACACAAAACGCAACAAGAAAAATAACTATCCTTTTCATATTCACTAATTGATAAGTAAATCTACGGTATATTTTGTAAACGGCCAACTTTCCTTTTTTGCTATCTTGCCGACATGAGCGACCCTTTCAAGCAAAAGTCCTGGCCAACGATGAAGATCACCGACTCCTGGCAGGTGTTCAAAATCATGGCGGAGTTCGTCAAAGGTTTTGAGCGACTCAGTGAGATCGGGCCGAGTGTATCGATATTCGGGTCGGCACGCACCACGGTCGGCAACCCCTATTACACCCAGGCGGAAGAAACGGCCTACCTCATTGCCTCCAACGGTTTCGGGGTGATGACGGGTGGCGGACCAGGCATCATGGAAGCGGGAAACAAAGGTGCCAAAAGGGCCGGGGGAAAATCCATAGGGGTTAATATTGATCTGCCTTTTGAAACAAAGGCCAATGATTTTGTGGACCGCGACAAGCTGATTCACTTCGATTATTTCTTTGTGCGGAAGGTTATGCTGGTGAAATATGCCCAGGCCTTTGTGGTATTCCCAGGAGGATTCGGCACTATGGATGAATTGTTCGAAGCCCTTACCCTCATACAAACCCAAAAGATCCATCCCTTTCCTATTGTAATGATGGGTAGCGAGTACTGGGGCGGACTGGTAGACTGGCTGCAGAACACCATGCTCGAACAGTCAAAAAATATCAGCCCTGGCGATTTGCTTCTCTTTAAAGTATCCGACTCCCCGAAAGAGGCCGTGGATTTTATCCTCGATTACTACAAAGGCGAAGAATTCAAACCGAATTTCTAGATGTCGCGGCTCCCGGTATTTTTATTATTGATGGTTGGCTTAGCCGGAACTGCCGGATCACAGCCCTTCCGGAACGAAGGACTTTTTATTTCCAAAGACGACGGCTCCCCTTCCAGGGAACCCACCATGCATATACTGGTCGGCTACCACAATCCTCTGACGGGAAAAGAGCCCGGAACCATTCTGAGTCTGACCAGCAACAATGGGTGGGTGGTTCAGGGCGATTTTTATTACGGCAACTATGCAGTGATTCCGGGCGACGCCGGGCTGGTAATTCTAACCTCGGTCCAGGTAAGGGGAAAAGATACCCTTAACTTTACCGATACATTTCTGGCTTATCGTCCTCCCACTCCCAAAATACGGCTGGACGACTCCCGCCTGAAGGAAGATTCCCTGCTGATCATTGCGCTGGTGGATTCGGTTACGGGTGAGTCCTTACCACCGAACTTTGTGATAGGGCGCATGTATGTTCCCATGTATTATGATTCCACTCACCTGAACGGGGTGGGGATATGCGAGTGCTTTGAGGACACCATTGATCTCCGCGAGAGATGCCACAGGGATTTCCGGTACACAAACGGAGGACTGATACGTATACGAATATTGGTCAGGGACCTGGATACCGACGTGCTGATCGACAGCTGCCGCTTCGAATATATACTGGATCAGTAACGGGTGATCTCGGCATCGCCCCAGAGTTCTTCCAACCCGAAGAATTCGCGTTTTTCTTCCAGGAAGACATGGGCCACCACATTGATATAGTCAAGCAGCACCCATTCACAGTTCTCGTAACCTTCCCGGCTCCAGGGGTCTTCGTTTAGCTCTTTATCAACGATTTCCTCCACCGATTTGGCAATGGCCTCTACCTGGCGGTCGCTGTCGCCCTGGCAGACTACGAAGAAATCGGTTACCGCGCCTTTGATATTTCTCAGATCCATCAGCACGATCTCCTTTGCCTTTTTCTCTTCCATTCCTTTAACCACCACATCGGCCAGCAAACGTCCCGGATCGATACTGTTCTTTTTCGGCATACTGAAGAAGTCTTAATTTTGCGCACAAAATACGGTAAAATATTTTTGACCTCCCGCACTTCCATCCTTCCACCTTTTCGTCCGGAACTCCTTTACTATGCCGAGGTAGATTCGACTAATGATGAGGCCAGACGTCTCCTTGATGCCGGTCGGGCCGGACACGGCACCGCGGTGATGGCGGGTTTTCAGCGTCAGGGAAAAGGACAGATGGGACAATACTGGAAGGGTCAGGCTGAAGCCAACCTATACCTCTCCCTGGTATTAAAACCGGAAATCCGCGCCGGAGATCAGTTCCTGCTTAACCGGCTGGTAACCCTGGCCTGCCTCGACTGCCTGCGTCCGCATCTGCCGGAGATTCGCCTGAAATGGCCCAATGACCTCTACTTCCGGGGGAAAAAACTCGGCGGCATCCTCATTGAAAACAGCCTTCAGGGGGAAATGGTGAGCTGGTCTATCGTAGGAACCGGGATCAATATCAATCAAAAAGACTTTGGCTCCCTGACTGCCGCAACCTCTCTGTTTCTGGAAACGGGGCGGGAGTTACCCGTGCAGAAGCTGGCCCTGGAACTGCTGGCAGCATTGCAGCGACGCTTCGGATCTCCGGCCAAAGCCACGGAAATTATTCGGGAATACCACGAAAACATGCTTTTTTTCGGGAATCGCACAACCTTTGAACAGCAGGGGCGTTTGTTTCAGGGAACCGTAAAAGGAACCGACGAATGGGGCAGGCTGCTGGTGGACGAATCCGGAACCCTGCACCGTTTCGGAGTTAAAGAAATACGCTGGATCATTTGAAAAGGGGAATACTGGACATAGGCAATACTGCCGTAAAATGGGCCGTCTTCAATGGCCTGGAGATGCTGGATCAGGGGCGTATGGATGGACATGCGGATGATTACCGCCAACTGGCCGAAAACTACGGCGATCTGAACTGGTACTGGAGCAGCACCCGGGATGACGGCGATCTGGCTGTTTCCCTGCTGGGAGCACAGGAGATCCTCCTGGAAGAACCGCTGCCTGTAACTATTGCTTACCGGACCCCGTCTACCCTCGGACGGGACCGTCTCGCTGCCGTTTGCGGAGCACACCAACTCTTCCCGGAAAACCCCTGCCTGGTAATTGATGCCGGCACCTGCATCACCTTCGACCTGGTGGATGCCGCAGGGAATTACCCGGGAGGAAGTATCAGCCCCGGACTGAATATGCGCCTGAAAGCCATGCACACATTCACCGGAAAGCTGCCGCTCCAGGAGTGGGAAGATCCGGAAGATTTTATCGGAGACAGTACACGAAACAGCATGTTGCAAGGCGTAAAACAGGGATTGATCGGGGAGGCGGAACGACAGATACGCCTTTATGAAGCCCGCTACCCCGATTTACGGATACTGCTTAGCGGCGGGGATTCCGGCTTTTTTGAGAAACACCTTAAAAAGGACATATTTGCAGCGCCTTATCTCGTGCTGATCGGTTTAAATGCGATTCAACACTATAAAAATTAGCCAGATGCCTCTTTTGCGGAACCTGTTCATTTGCCTGCTTTTGTCGGCAGGCCCGGTGGGAGCTCAGATCTTCACCCAATCGCCTTATTCAAGGTTCGGGGTGGGTGAGCTTGCCTTTCAGGGATACGCCGATCAGCAGGGAATGGGACAGACCGGTATCGCCCTGCGCGACCGCCTGAACATGTACCTGATCAATCCGGCATCCTACAGTGCCCTGCAAAAAACCAACTTCCGTTTCGGGGTCAGGAGCTTTACCGGCACCATCAAACAGGGTGACAACAGCATGGCCAGTACCGGAGCCGGACTCAATTACCTTACTCTCGGTTTTCAGATCAATAAGAACAAAACCTGGGGACTCTCTTTCGGAGCGATCCCCTTCAGCGCTTTGGGCTATAACATCGAGTTCCAGCACGATAGCGCCAGCGGCGGATACAAAGATGTGCTCCTGGGAAGGGGCGGCCTTACCCGCTACTTTGTGGGAACGGGGAAATCCTTCGGGGAACATTTCTCTGCGGGAGTACAAGTCTCTTATCTCCATGGACAAACCGACTTCTCCCGGGCTATCGAATACAATAACGGGGTGAATCTCAATTACCGGGAAAGCTCCGGTGAGATCATCGGGGGTTTTATGTATGAAGCCGGGGCGCAGGCCTATTTTACTGAGCTCCGTATTAAGAGCAGCAAATCCTTCGATTCCACTTCGGGTACCTACATCACCCGAAAAGACAGCAGCTTCCTGCGTCATCAGTTTGGGGCCACCTATTCACTGTCTACAAAACTGAACAGTACGCGAACCTTTTTTGCCCGCACTTATGTCAATTCTTCCGGGCAGGAATTTGTGCTGGATACCGTTTTGCTGGAAAGCAACCAGAAAGGCAAAACCACCCTTCCTTCAACCTTCGGGCTGGGTTATGCCCTGGGCTCAAATACCGGAAAATGGCAGTTTGCTGCCGATTTCCGCATGCAAATGTGGAGCGAGTTCAGCCCGGCTTTCGAAACCCAGAACCTGGCTAATTCCTGGCAGAGTGGAATAGGGTATTCCATACGCCCGTCAATGGCCCTGTATGACGACAAAACGGCGTACCTTCTAAGAACCCAGTACCGGATAGGTATGCGGTATGGCAAGACCTACCTGAACCTCAACAATACGGATATCACCACCATGGCCTTCAGCTTTGGCATGGGATTTCCTCTAAGAACACGTACAGTGAGTGAAGAATTCAAGTACGAAACCGTTTACTCCAACCTGGATGTTTCGGTGGAATACCTGCAGAAAGGCACACTTAACAATAATTTAATACAGGAAAACTACTGGCGATTCGTCGTGGGTATTTCTTTGAACGATAAATGGTTTAACAAACGCAAAATTGAGTAAGAACAGGATGAAACGATTGAAAAGTTTTGCCGCAATCTTAGGTGTATTGCTATTCGCAGCCGCCGGAACCGTAAAGGCACAAGTAGAAGACTGCAACCCGAACGGGAGCGACAGCGCCCTTACGCTGCGGAACTACTCCCTGATGCACGAAGACGTAAAATTCAAACGCTATGAAGCGGCCAGAGAAGCCTGGTTGTACGTATTTAACGATGCTCCCTGCTTCCGTGAACAGACTTATGTAGACGGAGTGGAGATCTACGACTTCCTCATCAAAAAGGCCACGGACGAAACCCGCAAAAAAGAACTGCTCGACACCCTTGACCTCATCTATCAACAAAGGATCAAATACTTTGGCCGTGAAGGTTATGTAAAAGGAAAATGGGGCAAAGACATCCTGGAACTGGATAAGAAGAACTACGAAAAAGGCCTGAAACTCCTGGAGGAATCCATCGCGATGGAAGGCAATAAGCTTGAAGACAATGTGGTGGTTCCTTATTTCAATATGCTGGTAGCCTTTGAAAAGGCCAACCGCCGCACCAAAGACGATGTACTGAAGGCATATGAAACACTGACAGAGATCGTGGACTACAACATCAAGAACCCCGGGGATGAGAAAAAGATCGGGATCTACAAAACGTCACTGACCATCAATAACCTGAAGGAGAACACCTTTACTTCCGACAAGCCGGAAGCCCTGGAAGAAGGCCTGATCCTGACCCTCAAACCTTCCTACTCTTCTCCCCGCTATACCATCACCAACATCGACAGTATCGACGTTACCGTGGATCGGGAAATCACCGAGCCGGAAGGTTCCACCATCTATTTTATCAAAGAAGCATGGACCGTAGCCCAGGAAAACCTGAATAACATTGCAGCTCCTTACCTTGACTGCGAGACTCTTTCAAATATCTATACCCCGAAATTCAAAGCGGACCCAACCAATGTGGAACTGATGGAGAAAATTCTCCTCTTCCTCAACAATGCCCGCTGTAGCAAAAGCGACTTGTATTTCGAAGTATCCGAGGCTTACCTGAAAGTGAAACCCAATGCGGAAGGTTACCGCAACCTGGCCAAAGCCTATAAGGCAAAAAGAAACCTGGCCAAGGCTATGGAAGTGTACGAGAAAGCTTCAGCCAACGAAACCGAAGACAGCAAAAAGGTCAGCGATTATATTGAACTGGCCAAGCTGGCTCTGCAACAGGGTAACGTTTCCCAAACCAAGGCCTACGCCGACAAAGCCCTGGCCATCAACCCCAACAAGGGTGAGGCCTATATCCTCATCGGGGATGCGTACCTGAGGGCTGCCGGTAACTGTACCGATTTTGACAAGAGCGCTATCTACTGGGTAGTGGTGGATCAATATCAGAAGGCACGCAGCGTGGATGCCGGTATCGCCGGTGCCGCTAACCGCCGTATCGCCACCTATAGCCGCTACTTCCCGAAACGTAAAGACGGGTTCTTCCGGAGCATCAACGAGGGCGATACCTATACCCTCAAATGTTACCCGAACCTGAGTACCAAAGCCCGTTACCTCGAGTAAGAGTATCATGACACCTAACAAAAACCGGAAAGCCGTATCCTCCCTGATCCGGGGAAGCCTGCTGCTTTCCGGTTTTTTTATACTCCTCTTCAGCGCCTGCGACACCGAAGGCGATCAGGCCAAGGTGGAGAAAATCCTTAACGACACCCTTTTCGGCGAACGGGCTGAGAACGTGGAAATGCGCTTCAGCGACAGCGGAAGGATCAAAGCCGTACTTTTTGCCAACGTGCTGGAACGGATACCGGCAGAAGAACCCTATACCATCTTCGAACAAGGGGTAAGCGGCTATTTTTACGGTCCCAGCGGCAAAGTGGAGAACTCCGTAAAATCGCGGTATGCTATCAGCTACGATAAGAAGAAGGAAGTGGTGCTGAAACGTGACGTGCAACTCATCAATACGAAAAAAGAAAAGCTCAACACCGAAAAGCTCATCTGGAACCAGAATACCGGTAAGATCTATACCGACGAATTCGTGAAGATCACCACCCCTGAGAACATTATTTTCGGGGAAGGGTTCGAGTCCGATCAGGACTTTACGGAATACAAGATCTTTAAAGTTAAAGGAGAGATCAGTCTGGATGAAAAAGATCAATAAAATAGCCTGGCTGGTAATCGCCTTCGCTTCGCTGGCGGTGGGTACCTGGGTATGGATCGATGAGGGTCCGGAACATTCCAAGTTTTATATGTTCTACATCCTGGCCGCACTCTGCCTGCTTTGGGTATACCGAAGAACATTGTTTCGCGCGAAACGGGCAAAGCCAAAAAAAAGGCGCTAATTTGTACTAGTTTTCGCTTACATGGACAGTCATTCGGGACTCATCATATTCTCCATGCTGGTGCTTTCTGCCTTCTTTTCAGGCATTGAGATCGCCTTCCTCTCTTCCAACAAGCTCCGCATCGAACTTAAGAACAAGCAGGGTGTGTTGTGGGCGAAGATTCTTTCCGGCTACGTAAAAAGGCCGGCCCGCTTCATCAGCACGGTGCTCATCGGCAACAACATTGCCCTGGTGGTTTATGGCTTTTTTATGGAAGGCGTGCTCAACAGCTGGTTCAGCAATGCCCCCTGGGCCGGTTCGGAGTTTCTGGACCTCGTCATACAAACCCTGCTCTCAACCCTGCTTATCCTGGTGATGGCCGAGTTCCTGCCCAAGATGGTCTTTAACAACAACGCCGACACCCTGTTACCAACCCTCATCTTCCCTTTCCAGGTCACCTATTTCCTGCTCTGGCCGGTGGTAAGGGTGGTTAACTGGATCGCAGACCGTTTCCTGAGGGCCCTGCCCGGTGGTGACCAGCGTGATGAGGAAATGCTCTTTACCAAGGTCGACCTTGATCATTATATCTCCGACAGCGTGCATGTAGAGACCGAAGAAGAGTCGGAGCTGGATACGGAGATCTTCCGCAACGCTCTGGATTTCGACCAGGTGAAGGTACGCGAGTGTATGGTGCCCCGGAATGAAGTGGTTGCCGTGGAACTGAATGATTCCATGGAAGAGCTTTGGGAGACCTTTATCGAGAACGGGCATTCCAAGGTATTGGTGTATAAAGAGTCTGTGGACAATATCATTGGCTATGTGCACCAGGTAGACCTGTTTAACAAGCCGGAGAGCATCAAATCCATCCTGATCCCTATTGTGATCGCAACGGAATCCATGCCGGCCAATGAGCTGCTCAAAAAGTTTACGGCCAACCGCAAGAGCCTTGCCGTGGTGGTCGACGAGTTTGGCGGAACGGCGGGTATTGTGACCATAGAAGACGTTCTGGAAGAGATTTTCGGTGAGATTGAAGACGAGCATGACGTAGAGATCCTTACCGACCAGAAGATCTCGGATACGGAATACAAGCTTTCCGCCCGGCTGGAAGTGGATTACCTCAACGAGGCCTATGATCTGGAAATTCCGGAAGGCGACTACGAAACCCTGGGCGGATTTATCATTTCACGCTACGAAAGCATTCCGGAAAAAGGGCAGAAGCTGGTTATCGACCGTTTTGAGTTTCATGTGCTGAGCCTGGAAAATGCACGGATCGGAGACGTGCGTCTGCGCATCCTTGAAAGCTGATCCGGTCCTGGAAGTAGTCTGCGCCCTTATCCGTAAAAACGGGAAGGTGTTGGCCGTTCAGCGTTCGGAGGCGCAGGACCTCAGCGGGTATTGGGAGTTCCCGGGTGGAAAGGTAGAGGCAGGGGAAACAGAGGAAGAAGCCCTTGTCCGCGAGATTCGGGAGGAGTTGCGTATGGATATCCGGCCTTTGCAGCGGCTGCAGCCCCATAACTGGCAGGACCCGGACAAGCCCAGGGTCATCCGCCTGATTCCCTACCTCTGTGATACCGATGACGCTGAGCCCACGTTGGTGGAACATGCCGGTTTCCGCTGGCTGGACAAAGAAGAGCTGGCCACTATGGATTGGGCTCCGGCGGATGTGGCTGTGGTGGAGCAGGTGGGTTGAGGGTTACGCCTTTCGGTAGTAGGTTCCTGTTTGTCTGGGCCAGTTTAGAATTCTTAATTACGGCTGTTTCTTTCCTTTGCAGCAAGTATCCATTTCTCAGTGCACTCGGTGAAAAGCCTAGGTGAGGCTCTGTGGTTAAGTCTCTATGGATTGATGATCTCAAGAGTGGTATCTCTGACAACCACGATTTTAGGCTCCAAACAATGGGTCATATACAATGGGCCAGCTTGTTCACTAATCAAAACAATGGGATGAAAATCACATCCTTTGCTGGTACTTCGAAAAAGTTGATAGGTATGTTCACCAACCTTCACTGGCGACCGAGTAGTATCCAGGAGAAACCTGGAATTATAACGAAGGTATTCCTCCCCTGGGTTGGTAAAGAGGGTCATCCCAATTTCCTTTCCTTCATCCTCCTCACCTCTAAGGCGGAACTCTATACGGTCTTTGTACGTAATTCTGGAAAGTATGTATGGGGACCAAACCTGTTGGTCGTCCGAGCGTTTCACCCAAACCTTGTCTTCGTTATACTGCCGACATCCCAGCCAAAACACAAGAATCGCAAGAATGAGAAAGTTGAAGGGTTTCACGAGGAATAAAGGTAGGGATAATGTTATTAGCAGTGCTGCCATCCTAACAGGATTTCCTTCGTAGTCGTATCTTTACTCAGAACCCCCAATCATGAGTAAAAAAAGAAACCCATCCTGGCATCGGGATGAGATCCTTTTGGCTTTGGACTTATATTTTCAATTGAAGCCTGGAGAAATCCATGCCCGGAACCCTGCTGTGATCAAGCTCTCGGAAGAATTAAATAGGCTCCCTCTTTTCATAGAACGCCCTAATGAAGAAAAGTTTCGTAACCCTAACGGAGTCGCTTTGAAGCTGAGTAATTTCTTAGCTATTGACGATAACTACACGGGAAAAGGAATGAAACGAGGTGGTGCACTGGACAAGGAGATTTTTGATACGTTCGAAAACAGAAAGCAGGAGCTTCACCAGATTGTACAATCCATTCGGAATGTAAGCAGCAATCAAAAACTCGTTGACCAGCTCTATGCCATACAGGACGACCCTGAGGTACAGGAAGTCCAAGAGGGGCAGGTGATATACCGGCTCCATAAATTATACGAGCGCAACCCAACTATTGTTAAACGAAAAAAGGAACAAACGCTAGACACCCTAGGCACTTTGGCTTGTGAAGTCTGTGATTTTGATTTCCAAAAAGTATATGGCGAATTAGGTCGAGGGTTTATTGAATGCCATCATAAGGTTCCGCTAGCCAAGCTTAATGGCAATACACAAACACGTTTGCATGACCTTGCCTTGGTTTGTTCCAATTGTCACAGGATGTTGCATCGGGATATCGATCGTCTTGGAGTGGAGGAGTTGAGGAAATACTTTCACCAGAGCTAAGCTAAGTAACCAAATTATTGCAGACCCTGTCAACGGTAGGTTATCCTTCTTGACTGCTAATCTACAATCCAGGCTAGGCCCAAGAAGGCAATGAAAACGAGAATCTTCATTAGTATCAGATTACGACTTACGATCCGATATTCATTCGTATCACCAGTTTTACGCTGATAAAAAGGGTTAAACAGAGCAACGAACTGAGTTGCAGCATTATAGTACAGAATACGCTCCCACCATCCTTTACTCATAAGCTCCTGATACCAGGAAAAATCAATCCATGACATGTGAAATATGAAAACAGGAAAAAGCAGTATGTTTATAGCTCCAACTATTTGATTAATAATCTTAGGACCATTAGATTTAATAAATGTTCTTGATTCATCATAAACATATGTCAAATTAATGTTTATCAACCTAGACTTACAATCGACAACAAACAGCGTCCCAGGAATATTCTTTGTTTCAACAGAATCTTCTCTTTTACTATATCTACGCGCTCCCCTAAGAATTAACTTGCTTAATTCATACGAAGTACTCCCTTCTAATTCATAGTCAACCACAATTCCGCTATAGAGTTTCTCTCCAGAACTTGTGGCTATTAATACATCAGCTTGGGTAAACAGGAACTCTCCTTTCCTAGAACCAGTAGATTTATACTTTTTCATCTTTTGGGCTTCACCAGAAAAAAGATAAAACCAATAATTTTTATACCTAAAAAGTTTCCATCTTGTGTCCAAATGGAGAATTCGTATCACTCTTCCAGCAAGTATCCCTGTTGCGA
>CAXPEB010000034.1:0-52112 GCA_964215915.1 Bacteroidia bacterium | reverse complement strand
GGAGAAAGATATACGCTCAACATTCCCGAATGCCCTATTCTTTATAGCAGTAAGCATTCTTTTGATTCTTGGGAAAGGAAGAAAGGGTTCTCCACTTCTGAATAGACAAATGTCTCCTCAACTTTTTGACTTGATCCCATTTTTTTACCTTGGTTGCAATGAAAAAGATCGCCGTGTTCACCAGCGGAGGCGACAGCCCCGGAATGAATGCCTGCATCCGTGCCGCAGTGCGTACAGCTATTTACCACAAGCTTGACGTATTCGGTATCCGGCGGGGATACGAAGGGATGATAAAGGGAGATATTGAAGCGATGGATTCCCACTCGGTAGCCAACATCATCCAGCGTGGAGGAACCATCCTCAAGACAGCCCGAAGCCAAGCCTTCATGACTCCCGAAGGTCGGGCAAAAGCCGCTGAGAATTTGAAGAAGTTCGGTATTGAAGGACTGGTTTGCATCGGGGGAAACGGCAGCTTTACCGGGGCCCTCAAGCTGTATGAAGAACACGGTATCCGCTGTATCGGCGCTCCCGGCACCATTGACAACGACCTGTATGGAACCGATTACACCATTGGTTTTGACACCGCAGTCAACACCGCGCTGGATGCCATTGACCGGATCCGTGACACCGCCGACTCGCATAACCGAACCTTCTTTGTGGAGGTAATGGGGCGTGATGCGGGCTTCATTGCCCTGCAGGTGGGGTTGGCAGGTGGCGCAGAAGCGGTGTTTGTGCCGGAAGTCAGCAACCGCAAAAACTGGGTCGATCAGTTGTTTTCCGTCAAACGCCGGAAGAAGTCCTTTTCCATTATAGTGGTAGCCGAAGGAGAAGAGGAAGGCGGAGCCATGGTCCTGGCGCGTAAAGTGAAGGAAAAATATCCGGATATTGATCCCCGGGTGACCATCCTTGGGCATATACAACGAGGCGGAACTCCCACCTCTTTTGACCGGGTACTTGCTACGCGAATCGGAGCGGCAGCCGTGGAAGGCCTGCTTAAAGGACGAACCAACGAAGCCTGCGGAATCGTGAACAATACGGTGACTTTTACCCCCTTTCAGGAAGCCATTTACCAGCGTAAGGATATCTCACACGATCTGCTTGGACTGATGCGTATTCTCAACGTGTAAGCCTGCAGCTTCCATGGCCTGGTGCAGGTGCCGTGTTTGGTGATAGATCAGGAAAGGGAAAAAATCACCCAGGCGAAGGCGCAGCCAGGGCATGATCTCAATGGCCACCTTGCACCGGTTAAGGTTGATTTCCCCGGCTTGTTTCAGCAACTGCTCCTGCTCATCCAGGTGCTTCTCCAGGCGCTCAAATTCTTTTCTTTCTCCGGCAACACCCAGTTTATTATGCCTTGCCGGCGTTTTGAGTTTTGACGTCTTCCTGTTTTCCGGATGGATGCTTTTGATACAATATGCCCCCAGCCAGGTTCCCCGAAACACCGGATCGGGTTGCCACCCCTTTTCTTTTGCCCGGTATATGGATTGAAGAAATACCGGGTTATAATGTGCCGCATATGAATTAAGATGTGCCAGGCATTCGAAAGCACTCCAGGAATTTTCTCCGGGCCTGGAAGACAAGGTCGCATTCTCCAAGACTTTCAGTTGTTCCAGGAGGTGCCGCTGGGTATTCAGTTCCTGTTGCATACGTTGCAACAATTCCGTGCTGCTTGTTTTCATGCTGCAAAATTCTGTTCCATCCTCCTGAGGAGTCTTGAGCCAGATCAAGAATTATCCATCCATTCCCTGCGAAGACGTGAAAAAGTCTCGGCACTCATATTCAGGTAAGAGGCCAGGTACTTCTGCGGAACCTCCTGCAAAAGAAAGGCACTCTGATTCATAAACCGGCGAAACCGTGAACGGGCATCGGAAGAAAGCAATTCCCTTTCCCGGTATTGCATGCCAACTATCAGGAATTCCATCAAACGGTGGTAATAGGTGGCAAAAGAAGGGCAGGCTGCCAGTACCCTTTCCATATCCGGCTTATACAGGCCAAGCAAATGCACCTCATTCATGGCTTCCAACTCATACTCGCTGGGAGCTCCGCTAAGGAACGAATGAAAGCTGCTTCCCCAGAAACCACGGTAAACAAACGCAGCCGTTCTGTCCTCCCCGTCGCATTCGAACCAGGCGCGTAAAACTCCCTGTGCGACAAAGTAAATACGGGTTTCGCGCTCACCCAGGCGGATAGCACATTCTTTCCTGGCAAGCTTGAAATAGTGCAGGGAGTCAAACAGGACTTCAAGCTCCTGTTCCGGCACCTTTTCTTGTGCCCCGAGAAAATGGCACAGGGAAGAAAAGGCCAGTCGTTTTTCCATGATTTACCAGCCCAGTACCCAGGCGAATATCAGCGGAGCCACAATGGTTGCGTCTGATTCCACAATGTATTTGGGGGTATGGATATCAAGTTTGCCCCAGGTGATCTTTTCGTTGGGAACAGCTCCGGAATAGGATCCGTAGGAGGTGGTGGAGTCGCTGATCTGGCAGAAATAGCTCCAGAAGGGAACATCTTCCCATTCCAGATCCTGGTACATCATAGGCACCACACAAATCGGGAAATCCCCGGCTATACCTCCCCCGATCTGGAAGAAGCCCACCCCTTTGCCTTCGGAGTTGTTGCGGTACCATTCCGTAAGCCATACCATATACTCGATCCCGCTTTTCATGGTGGTGGCTTTCACCTCTCCTTTCACCACGTAGGAAGCAAAGATGTTCCCCATGGTACTGTCTTCCCAGCCACCTACCACAATGGGCAGGTTCTTTTCTGCTGCGGCTATCATCCAGGAGTTTTTCGGGTCGATCTCGTAGTATTGTTCCAGCACCCCACTTTTGATCATCTGGAACATAAACTCATGCGGGAAATAGCGCTCTCCTTTGTCGTCGGCATTTTTCCAGAGTTCATGGATATGTTTCTGCAGACGGCGGAAGGCTTCTTCTTCCGGGATACAGGTATCGGTTACCCGGTTAAGCCCGCCCTCCAGGAGTTCCCACTCCTGTTCCGGGGTCAGGTCACGGTAATTGGGTATACGGCGGTAGTGGCTGTGTGCCACGAGGTTCATCAGGTCTTCTTCCAGGTTAGCCCCGGTACAGGAAATGATATGTACCTTATCCTGGCGGATCATTTCAGCCAGGGATACGCCTAACTCAGCGGTACTCATGGCTCCGGCAAGGGTAACCATCATCTTTCCACCTTCAAGCAAATGGGTTTCGTAACCTTTGGCAGCATCCTTCAAGGCCGCCGCATTGAAATGGCGGTAGTGATGCTCGATAAACTGGGAAATCGGACCTTTTGACATGCCTGCGAAGATAAGGGATTCATCACTCAGATGAATACCCCGGCAAGCGGCTTATTCGTACCAAAAAGAGATTTCATCCAGGGGCTTTCTATCCTGGTCAGGCACCCAACATTCTTCCGCAGCCTTACCTACCGGGATGAGCAGGAAGGGGCGTTCGTTTTCCGGCCTTTGCAGTATCTCCGCCAGGAAATTCATCGGGCTGGGTGTGTGGGTCAGGGAAACCAGACCGGCCTGGTGGATAGCCATCAGCAACAAGCCGCAAGCCAACCCCACGGATTCGTTCACGTAGTAGTTTTGCAGTTTCCCTCCGTCTTCATCCATTTCAAATACCCTTTTGAAAACCACGATCAGGTAGGGTGCTGTTTCCAGAAAGGGCTTATGCCAATCGGTGCCGAAGGGCTTGAGATCCCGCAACCACTTGTCGTTCATCCGGCCGTGGTAGCTTTCATACTCCTCTTTTTCCGCTGCCTCCCGTATTTTCTTTTTGATTTCGGGATTGGAAACCACGCAAAAAGTCCAGGGTTGTTTATGCGCCCCCGACGGAGAGGTTCCGGCTGTGCGGATGATCCATTCCAGGGTTTCCTTCGGAACAGGTTCTGAGGAAAAGTCGCGGACACTCCTTCTTTGGGTGGCCATTTCAAAAAAGGCTTTGGCCTTTTGCAGGCTCTCTTCGTTGCTTAAGGCTTCGGGATGATAAGGACGAAACGGATAACCGTTGATCTTTTTCAGCGGCTCACCCCCCATAGTTCCACCATTTTTTATCTGCGTAGAAGGTACCGAAAGGAAGAACAGAAGCCAACAGGCTCAACACCGTCAGTTTATTCGACCAGTTCAATGCTGCTTTTACCACTACCAGAAGCAGCAGGTAGGCAACGAACAACAGTCCATGGGCCATTCCCACTATTCTTACCGCCTCTTCCATACCCCAGATATATTTCAAGGGCATGGCCACAAACAACAGTATCAGGAAGGAGAGCCCTTCCAGCAGGGCAACCAGCCTGAAACGGCCCAGATGTGAACTTAAATTCATGCAACGAAATACGCGAATATTTCCAAAGCGCACAATTTCGTTCGACATCTGCCCGGGTTTTTGTTACTTCGGCTTGTGCCCTCCGTTTCGATCACCCGTATCGCCCCCACCCCAAGCGGATTCATCCATGAAGGGAATGCTTACAATTTCCTGCTGAACTGGCTGATGGCACGCTATTACGGATGGACGTTACGGCTACGTATCGATGACCTGGACCGTGCTCGCTTCCGGCCCGAATACCTGGAAGATATCTTTCGTAGCCTGGAATGGCTGCGTATTGATTATGACCTGGGACCGGAAGGTCCGGAAGCACACCTGAAGCACCATTCCCAGGCCTTGTTCCTTGACCGGTACCAGTCATTTTTCAACCGCCTGAGGGAGAAAAACCTGCTCTTTCCCTGCTCCTGCTCCAGAAGCGATCTGAATGAATTTTCTTCCTACCCGGGCACCTGCCTGAAAGCTCCGGCAGGCTCTCCCCCATATGCCTGGCGTCTGCTTCCGGTATCGGATAAACCGATCACCCTTCACGGTCTCACTGACAGCACCCATATGCACCTTCCTCCTTCCATGGAGCATACGGTACTTTGGAGGAAAGACGCTATCCCTGCCTACCAGCTGGCCAGCCTCAGCGATGACCTGGAATACGGCATCACCCATATTGTGCGCGGAAAGGATCTGCTGGACAGCAGCCTGTTCCAGATTTGGCTTAGCCAGGTTGCGGATGAAAAGGGCTTTGCGTCAGTGAAGTTTCTCCACCATAAGCTGTTGAACGAATCAAGCGGAGAAAAGCTCAGCAAAAGCCGCGGGCATCATGCTCTGTTTCAAATCCGGGAAAAGGAAAAAGATCCGCACGCTTTGTACAATCGTTTTTTGAACTGGCTGGAATCACAGCCTTCTCTCGACCCGGGAGGTCAACTGAAACATTATTTCCTTGAAAATCGTTCGATCAGGTAATCGGCCTGGAGGTCGTGGGGGTGAATCTCTCCTTTGTGTATGGATGGATGGCCTTCAGCCAGCTGCAGGAGCAGGTCGGCGTAATCCATGTACTCATCATACTCCAGCGATTCGCGCAGCAGCGTAATGGCCCTGGCTCTTTCCCCTTCTATCAATGCCTTCAGCCCCATATTTCTGAGATACATGGCCCGGTCCTGGTCGGCAAGCCCCTCGTTTTCCAGCATTTCCCTAACCAGGTCATCTTCACCGGTGAGTAGTCCGGTCCAGAGCAGGTGCTGGCGGATGGCATGAAAACCGGGGTCGGTCTGCAGCGACTTCCGGAAGGCTTCTATGGCTTCGTCCCACTTCAGTTGCCGAAGCTTATAATACCCGATATTGTTGAGAGCATCGGAAGCGAGAATGTCCTCTCCGAGTTTTTCCAGCAAATCCTCCATCAGGCTGATCGCCCGATCGTAATCGCCCTGCAGAAAGGCGTTGTTGGACTCCATAAAAGCCTCCAGGCTCTCCGGATCAATATCCGGTTTCTGAGGCGCCATGGCTTCCGTGATTCCATCACGCAACCCCTCCAGCCTGCTGCGGTCATCCCGGCTGATCCAGGTATCGATATTTGCGTCAGGTTCTTTTAGAATGGTATAGGCTACATAACTGTCGGGCAGCAGACGAAAAAAGGGATAATCAAACTGCCACTGCGCCTGAAGTTGTATCCACCCGAATCCCAGACTGAGGTTATACAGTTCAAAAGAAAGTTCATTCTGCTCCCCGGAAATTTCGCTGTTCAGCAGACTGAGCCAGGCAAACTCCCGGCTTAACGTAGCCAGAAGGAACGGCTTGTTTTCGGCCAGAAGGGGGTGGACCAAAATATGAAACCAGACTTTTCCATCTTCTTCCTTCCACTTTACTGCAGCACTCAACGCCCCCTGCATCATGGCTTCCTCTTCCGCATCGGCAGCATAGGCAACCATATACTGTTCATCAGCCAGCGAGAGCAGGCGGCAAAAATCCTGTTTCAATGCCGCAAGGTCGCCAGAAGAATAACCCGGGAAATCTTTTTCTGCAGTAATCAACCCGGCATCCTTCGGGTTACCGAACTGTTCTTTTATATAGGCATCCAACTCTGCGGTACTGTAATTCATCAGGATAATTTAAGAAAATCCCTGACAGTACCCTGAAGGAGCTGTGACTTAATGGTATCGGGCAAGTCCGATTCCTCGATGAATTTACCGTGTTCCAGGTCGCCCAGGGGGAAGGGGTAATCGGTTCCATAAGCGATCTTCTCCGCACCAATAGTCTGAATCAGGAATTTCAGCGCATCAATATCATGGGTGATCCCATCCACCCAGAATTTTCCCAGGTAGTTACGCGGGTCCTGTATTTTGTTCACGTCGCAGAGGTCGGGACGGCAGTGCCAGCCGTGCGAAACCCTTCCGACGGTAAACGGGAAGGAGCCTCCGCCGTGAGCGAACATTACCCTGAGGTTCGGGAACTTGTCGAATACCCCACCGAAGATCATGGAACAGATCGCCAGGGAAGTCTCGGCCGGCATGCCCACCAGCCAGGGAAGGAAATAGTCGGGCATTTTTTCCTGTCCCATCATGTCCCAGGGATGGACGAACAAGGCCATTCCAAGATCCTGACAGGCCTCATAAAAAGGAAAGAAATCCGGGTGATCCAGGTTTTTGTCTTCGATATGACTTCCTATCTCCACCCCGGGAAGGCCCAGCTTTTTGCAGCGCTCCAGTTCCTCAATGGCTCGGGGAATATCCTGCATGGGCAGGGTGCCCAGACCGATAAAACGCTCGGGGAACGTTTCCTGTACGCCTATGAGATGGTCATTCAGAAACTTCGACCAGTCGTGGGTATGCTCCGCCTTCGCCCAGTAGTTGAACAAGACGGGCACCGTACACAGTACCATTTTATCGACTCCATAGGCATCCATATCCTTGAGAATGGCCTGCGGGTCCCAGCAATTTTCCTGAATCTCCCGGAAGAATTTACCGTCGTCGCGCATCATACGCGCAGAACCTTCTTTGAAATGATCCAGGTGGATAAACCCTCCGTAACCGTACTTCTCTTTTAAGCTCGGCCAGGACTTGGGTAATATGTGGGCATGTGAGTCGATTTTCATGAGATTGAGCTTGGTCAATCCGACAAAAATAGAAATTTTCGGCAAGCCCGTTTTTTCCTACGATGCGCAAAAACGCGTAAATTGCGGGTTATGAAACGGCTTGTATCTCTTCTCTTCTTCTTATTGATCTCCCTTTACTCGATTCAGGCACAGACGCGGTTCAAACATCCGGAGAACTGGCAGGCTGTACTTGACGAAGCCAAACTTCACAAAAAACTCATTTTCCTGGACGCTTATACCGATTGGTGTGGCTGGTGCAAAGTGATGGATAAAAAAACCTTTTCTGACGAAGCAGTGGGCAATATGATGAACCAGTTTTTCATCAACATCAAGCTGGAAATGGAAAAGGACGAGCTGGGTAAAATGCTGGCCCTGAAGTATACGGTTACCGGCTTTCCCAGCTACCTGATCTTCAACAGCGACGGTGAACTGATCTATACCACCAGCGGATACTCCCCTCCTTCCGCATTCATGCCCGAGTTGATGAAGATCATCAATCCGGAAAACCAGCTGGAAAGACCGGGTTATGCCACAGAATTCCTCAATACCGAAGCCTACCCGGAATTTTACCGGAAAGCCATGGGCATGACGGAGGACAACAAGCGCAAGAAAAAGAAGAAGAAAAATGACTTCCCTGACAGTACCGAAGTCAACAACTGGTTTCACGAGCATCCTGACCTGAAAGAGGAAACCAACTGGGCTGCGTTCAGTCGTTTCACTTTCTGGATGGATAAAACAAACCGCGACAATTTCTGGCAACAATATCCCGAGCTGTCAAAAGCCTATGGCCATGACATCGCCTGGAAAGCCGGTTCTACCCTGATGTTCCGGGAAATCGAGTCGCTGGTACCGCTCAATGCCCCGGAAAAAGTGGAACAGCTGCTCCTTTCCAAAAAAGCCTATATACCCGATTATGAAAACACAAGAAACTTTGCGCTGCTGGACTACTACAAAGAAACGGGGAGATGGCGGGAAGCGGGCATCATCCTGGATACGCTTTTCCATACCCTGAAAGAGGTCAGCCCCGCCTGGTGGAACATACAATGCTGGGAGCTTTACGAAAATTGCGACGACAGCGTAACCCTCATCCGGTCACTGGAATGGATACGGGCAGCCGTGGAAAAGGAACCGGAATACGCGAGCATGGACACTTATGCCGCCCTGCTGTACAAAACCGGCCGCTACACGGAAGCGGAAGAAAAAGCGCTACGTGCAATTTCTTTGGGCAAAGCCTCAGGTGAAAAGGTGGAAGAAACCGAGAAACTGCTGGAGAATATCCGTACCCGCATGCAGCCATCGGAAGCGCCGGAACAGGAAAAACACTGACGCCTGCACGGTGACACAGGTCACGGGAATTGCGCTTGTTCAGGGGTATTTTGCATATAGATACAACAGATCAGACACGAATGATGTCTTAAGTAAAGGAGCACAGATGAAAAAAATACTATTATTCGGATCGATGGCCTTGCTGATTGCGCTCGGTTCCTGCGGGGAAAAGGATCCTGTGGTCACTCCCGAAGCCAGGGGCGGCACACTGCGAATCCACGTCAAGCACCAGGTGAACGGTAAAGACGCCCAGTCGGACGCCTTCCTGTATATGAATGAGGCCGGCGACAGTTTCCAGGTGACCCTGTTGCAGCACTACCTCAGCAACTTTGAATTCCACTCGCCGGAAACAGGCTGGCAGAAAAAAGCGGTTTATAAGCTGGTGAGGATGAAAGACCCCACTACCCTGTCTTTTGATATTACCGACATGCCGTTTGGGAATTACGATTCCATCCGTTTCTACACGGGTATTGACAGCGTCACCAACCACAACATCGATAAGGTGGGCGAACTGGATCCGGGTTACGGAATGATCTGGACCTGGAATTCAGGGTATATCTTCTACATGTTCGAAGGAAAATTCGTGAATGACAACGATGTGGTACTGCCTTTTGCTTACCATATCGGCGGAGATGAATACCTGATGGAATACGAACTCCCGATTGCGGAAACCAAATCCCTTTCCACCGGAAATACCCTGGCCACAATTGATCTCGTTCTGGAAATGGATGAAATCTTCAAAAATCCGAACCTTATTGACCTGAACCAGGAAAAACTGGTTTCACATACCTTTGACGAACCGGCGCTGAGCAAAAAACTACGCGACAACCTGCTTAATGCTTTTAAAGCCGAGTAGGAAGCAGAGAAGAGAAGAAGCATGAAGAAACGCATTCTGGTATATGGATGGATGATGGCCCTGACAGGCCTGTTGATTCTGGGAACTCAATCCTGTAAGGAAAATGATCCCGGGGTAGAGGACGAGGGTCCTACTCCTTATTCCCTGGATATCCCTTCCGGGTGGCCCAAACCCAATACCCCGGCAGACAATCAACTGACAGTGGAAGGCGTGGCGCTGGGAAGGAAACTCTTCTATGACCGCAACCTGTCCATGAACAATACCCAGGCCTGCGCCGATTGTCACCACCAAAGCGACGGATTCACTGACCAGGGAAACCGCTTCAGCACCGGCTCAGAAGGGATTCTGGGCGATCGTAATGCCATGGTGCTTTTCAACCTCAACTGGGCTTCCGGCTATTTCTGGAACGGACGGCAACCTACGCTGGAGTCCCTGATCCGGGAACCCATGGAAGCCCATCATGAAATGAATCTCAGCATTGATGTGGCGGTGGAAAGGCTGAAAGCCGACCCCAATTATCCCGGTCTGTTCGACGAAGCCTTCCCCAATCAGGGTATCACCACCACCACCCTGCGTTATGCCATTGCTCAGTTCCTGCGGACCATCATTTCCGGTGGCAATACCAAATGGGACCAATACTTTATGGCCAACCCGCGCAACCCGGAAAAGATGATGACCCCCCAGGAGGCCCGCGGTTATATTGCTTTCATCTCGGAAGACAAAGGCGATTGTTTCCATTGCCATAGCCCACTGAACCCGTTTTTCATCAATACCAATGAAAGGGAATTTGCCAATAATGCCCTCGATGCTCAACCGGATACCGGCTACTTTAAGGTAACGGGAAACCCGAATGACTGGGGTAAATTCAAAACCCCTTCGCTCCGCAACCTGAGTTATACGGCTCCTTATATGCATGACGGGCGCTTTGCCACCCTTGATGAGGTACTGGAGCATTACAATACCGGATTCAAATACTCACCGACGGCCGACCCGGTAATCATCACCAAACACGGTGATCCCAATAACAACTATGAGCCAATTCCACGGCTGACTCAGCAAGACAAGGACGACATCATTGCTTTCCTGAAATTGCTGGATGACGAAAACCTGGTTAATAATCCGAAATGGAGTAAACCCTGATCCGTTGATCCGTTGATCCGTTATCCGCGCTTAACACCCGCGAAACGATCAGTTCATTCATGAATTGATCGTTATAGGAGGGTAAATTACTCCCATGCTGATTTTCAAACTATTGAGAAATTCCATAGGTTAGGAAGCACCCTTTCCGTAACATTCGCTTCTTAAAACCATAAACTACCTGCAACCCCTTCTGGCATTGGCTCCGGCTAATTTTGTCGGCATAAACCTGTCAATGTCAAATGAAAGCACTACTTACTGTCTGTGTACTGATCCTCACCGCTTGCCTGGGCGGGAGTCAGGCACAAACCATTATGAACCTAACCCGTACGGTCGACCGTGACACGGCCGACGTGGAAGAAACCATCTCTTCCGGCGCCATGGACATTCAGAGTTCCGACCTGGAACTCGGAACGGAGCGTGGCCCGGCACAAATCATCGGCCTGTGGTACCAGGATATCCAGATCCCTGCCGGTGCTGTTATTACCCGTGCCTATGTACAATTTACCAACGACGTAGCCACTACGGCAAATGCCAATCCCTGTTCGTTGGAGATTTGGGGAGAAGCCAGCGACAACGCCCAGGTCTTCACCAACCAGGCTTATGCCGTATCCCCGAGAAGCAAGACCCAGACTTCTCAAAAATGGAATCCTGATGCATATACCGTAGTTCAGGAACAAGGCCCCAAACAAAGAACCCCTAACCTCAACCGGATCATCCAGGAGATTATCGACCGGCCGGGATGGTCTCAGGGTAATTCCCTCGCCCTGATCATCACCGGAACAGGGACCCGTGAAGTAGAATCCTACGAAGGTGCCAATAGCGGTGACCCGGGTCATAACCCGTCCCAGGCCCCTACCCTGGTAATCGAATACCTGATCCCCAACCAGGTTATTCGTGTGGTAGACCGTGATACGGCTGACGTGGAAGAAACCATTTCCAGCGGCGCCATGGACATCCAGAGCTCTGACCTGGAACTGGGTACCGAACGCGGACCCGCCCAGATGATCGGTATCTGGTTCAATAACCTGACTATCCCCCAGGGAGCTGTCATCACTTCAGCCCATATCCAGTTCACCAACGACGTAGCCACTACAGCCAATGCAGATCCCTGTGCCCTGGAAATCCGCGTGGAAAACACCGACAATTCCCAGGTTTTCACCAACCAGGATTTTGCGGTATCTACCCGTACCTCCAGCAACGAGAAAATAAACTGGAATCCGGATCCCTTTACCGTAGTACAGGAACAGGGGCCGAAAGAAAAAAGTCCCAACCTGGCAAAACTGGTTCAGCTTATCGTTGATAAACCGGGCTGGACTTCCGGAAATGCCCTTTCCTTTATCATCACCGGAAGCGGCACCCGTGAAGTAGAATCCTTTGAAGGAGCTACCGGACATGGAAATGTAAACATGGCCCCGACGCTTACTGTTAGTTATATCCTGCCAAACACCATTGAAAAAACCGTTAAATCGGATACCTCCGATGTGGAAGAGACCATTTCCAGCGGTGCTATGGACATCCAAAGTTCCGACCTGGAGCTGGGTACCGAACGCGGTCCGGCTCAGCTGGTGGGTATTTGGTATGACTCGCTGGATATTCCCCAGGGCGCGTATATCAAACATGCCTATATCCAGTTCACCAATGACGTAGCTACTACGGCCAATGCCGATCCCTGCTCGCTGGAGATCCGTTGTGAAGCCAGCGACAATGCTGTAATCTTCGACAACAACGCTTACGCGGTTTCTCCCCGGTCCACCACCTCAGCTTCCGTGGCCTGGAATCCGGATCCCTTCACCGTAGTGCAGGAACGCGGACCAAAAGAAAAAACACCCGACCTGCGTCGTATTGTGCAGGAAGTAGTGAATCGTCAGGGCTGGACCGAAAACAACTCCCTGGCTTTTATCATCAGCGGAAGCGGTACCCGTGAAGTGGAGTCTTTTGAAGGTTCCAACAGCGGTGACCCCGGACACTCCGCCAATCAGGCCCCGACCCTTATCATCGAATGGAGTTATGTGGGAGACGAAGATGGCCCCCAACTGCTTGAGCCCTATGTAGCCGAGTTCCCGATCAAAGAAGGCGAGAACTGGACTTACCACGACAGCGGAATGAACCTCGGTGGAAACTGGAAAGACAGCGCATACATCGACAACTACTGGAAGCGCGGTGGTGCTGAACTTGGATACGGTGACAACGACGAAAAAACCGTGATCAGCTTCGGCCCGAACTCCGGCGACAAATACATCACCACCTATTTCCGTCTCAATTTTGAGATCAAACCCGGCGACCTGTTCAATGCCGACAGCCTCCTGCTGGAAGCCGTTGTCGATGACGGAGCCCTCTTCTACGTGAACGGCACCGAAGTAGCCCGATACAACATGCCCTCCGGAGCCATCGATTACCAGACATACTCCTCCACCATCATCAGCGGAAGCGACGAAAGCCGCTGGAATCCCTTCATCATCCCTTCCAACTTGCTCCATACAGGGGTTAACCTCATTGCCGTGGAAATACATAACCGCGATAACGTGAGCTCTGACCTAAGCTTTAACCTGCGTCTCAGCCCGCTTAAAAAGGCCGTTAAACTGGTAGAAGCCGGTAGCAACTGGAAATACTACGACGGTAACGACCTGAACAACCTCAGCTGGGCTTCACGCAACTACAATGACAACAGCTGGAATGCCGGTAACGCGCCCCTGGGTTATGGCAACGGGAATGAAGCCACCACCGTTTCTTACGGAGCCGATGCCGCCAACAAGCATATCACAACCTGGTTCAGAAAAACCATTACCATTAACGACGTTGACGGATACCAGTCGGTAAGAATGCGCCTCCGCCGCGACGACGGAGCCGTGGTTTACTTCAATGGCTTTGAAGTGTATCGCAACAACCTTCCTGTAGGTGCTATCGGACGGAACACCAAGGCCATCCGCTTCATCGAAGGTAACGAAGAGGACAACTGGATTGAAGTGTACCTGCCAAAAAACAACCTGGTTCAAGGAAGTAACGTAATTGCGGTAGAGATCCACCAGGATGCCGCTTACAGTTCCGACCTGACTTTTGACATGGAGCTGGAATTCCCTGAAGAAAACACCGATGTGAACTACAACGGATACTTCGTTAACTGCAACCCTTCCGAAAACAACAAATTCGCCTGCTTTACTTCGGTTGATCCCGATTCCCGCGACCAACGCTTCCTGATCCCGGGAGGTACCCATAGCCAGCAGTTGCTGATGAAATCAACGGAAGACACCTACACTGCGGGAGGAATTATTCCTAACGGTAACGACTTCACCGGTTATATTCCCGAGAACGGAAGCAGCAAAGCCGGATGGCTGGCCGTAAACCACGAGAACAACCCGGGTGGTGTTTCCCTGCTGCGCATCGAACTCAATGAAACCACCATGCTGTGGGAAGTAAAATCCATTACTGCCGTTGATTTCAGCGACGTGGTGAAATCGGAAAGAAACTGTTCTGGCGGCGTAACCCCCTGGGGAACCAGCGTAACCTGCGAGGAAACATACAGCTCCGGCGATGCCAACGGCGACGGTTATACCGATGTGGGCTGGTGCGTGGAGATCGATCCGGTAACCGGAAAAATCAAAGACTACGACGGCGACGGCAAAGGCGATAAGGTATGGCCCATGGGCCGCATGAGCCATGAAAATGCCGTTTTTGCCCCGGATAGCATCCGTGTGTTCCAGGGAGAAGACGGAGGTACCGGTTGTGTTTACAAGTTTGTGATGGATAACAAAGCAGACCTGAGCAGCGGAACTCTGTATGTATTGAAACGGGATAATACCGATCCTACCCTGGGAGAATGGGTTCAGGTACCGAACACCACCCAAACTGAACGCAACACAGCACGCGATATCGCCGGTTCACTCGGTGGCTACCGTTTCGGCGGAGTGGAAGACGTGGAAATTGACCCGATCGACGGATGGGTATACTTCACTGAAAAAGGTGCCGGCGACATCTGGCGCTTCGAAGACATGGGTATGACCGTTCGAAATCTGGGACGCTATGCACAAAATATGCCCTTCAAGGTGCATACGGAAAACGGAGAAAACGACGAAAACTGGCAAACCGGTAACGATAACCTGGTATTTGACGAAGACGGAAACCTGTTTGTACTGCAAGACGGCGGACGTGACCATATCTGGGTATTGTACCGCGGTCATAACTCTCAAAACAACCCGCGTGTTGAAGTCTTTGCCACTACACCTAACGGATCGGAGCCCTGTGGAATGACTTTTACTCCCGACTTCAAATACGCCTTCATTTCCATGCAGAATGCCAGTGGAAGCAATACGCAAACACAGGTAGATGCAGCCGGAAACACCGTGATCAACAATGCTTCTACCACCTGGGTTATTGCCCGCAAAGAATTCCTCGGAAAATTTGCTACCGTACCGGAAGTCTACCTCGGCGGAGACACTACCATCTGCGAAGGCGGATCGGTAACCCTGTCGCTGGCTGCTACCCCGGATTTCACCCCGGTATGGTCTAACGGCTCAGTGGGTCAGAGCATCACCGTTAGCCAGAGTGGTACTTACTGGGTAGCCCTGAAAGGGAACAACGGTAAAACAGCATACGACACTGTACAGATCACTGTAAATGCGCTTCCGCGGGTAAACCTGGGTCCTGATCAGACGCTGATCGAAGGATCGAAGATCATCCTGGATGCCGGTGCCGGATTTGCCAGCTATACCTGGAGCACGGGCAGCAGCAACCAAACCATTGAAGTAACTACCAACGGGAATTACAGCGTAAGCGTAAAAGACGCAGCCGGTTGTGCCGGTAGCGATGCCGTGCAGATTTCCTTTACCACCGGTGTGGTGGATGACCTTGGCCAATACAGCCTCAAGGCCTATCCCAACCCCTTCCGCAACAGCACTTCCATTGAAGTGAACCTGATGAACGGAGGAGCCATCGGACTTGAATTGTATGATGTAAACGGAAAACTGATCACGCGTCTTGCCGAAGGTCGCCTGGAAACAGGTAAGCACCATTTCGACCTGAACGCAGATGAACTGAACCTGAAACCAGGCGTGTACATGCTTCGCATCTCCTACGAAGGAAGAAGCAGCGTACTCCGTCTTGTTAACCGTTAATTGATCTTAAGCCTTTAGTTTGGCGGGGGCCTTCGAGCCCCCGCTTTTTATTTGATTATCATGAAAAAATTCGCCTTGTTTCTTTGCTTCCTTCCCGGTCTGCTTGCAGCACAATCCCCCCTACTGAGCACGGAAGCATTCAAAGCAAAAAAACCGTATTACCATTTTGAGGAAGCAATCGTGGAGAAAGACTCCTGCTACCACATCAACCTGCGGCAACAGGACCTCGCCAGCCTGGATCCCAGGATCGGCGACCTGTACCGGTTGCAGTACGCCAATATCATGAAGAACCAGATCGATTCGGTGCCGGAATCCTTTGGCCAGCTGGAAAACCTGGTGGTAGTCCTGTTCAAACAAAATGCCCTGGTCTATGTACCGGAATCTTTCAGCGGCTGCAAACGCCTGGTGGAAGTTGAGTTCGAAAAAAACAAACTCAGCAGCATGCCTTCTTCCATCAGCCAAATGAAGGCCCTGCGCCGCCTGGATATCTCCTACAATGCGCTCAGCAGTCTCCCGCCCTCCTGGAGCCGTATGAAACGACTCCGTATCCTGGAACTCGATGCCAACCAATTCACGCGGTTCCCTGATGAGGTCTGCGGCATGAAAAGACTGGAAGAGCTTAACCTGGGCTATAACCGGATCGAAGGCATACTACCGGCCAAACTTGGAAAACTGAAAGGACTGAAAAAGCTGAGTCTGGAACAAAACCGCATCACGGAACTACCCGCAAGTATCGGCAGGCTGAAAGCCCTTCAATACCTGAACCTTTCCGACAATGCGCTGACCGAAGTTCCTTCATCCATAAGCAAACTGAAAAACCTGGAAGTATTGAGCCTGAGCAATAACCGCATTGAACGGCTTCCGGAAGATCTTCATAAGCTGAAAAGTCTGAAACTCCTAATACTGAACGGAAATCCCATTTCGCCCGAAGAGCTTGAAAGAATTCGCAAAGCCCTTCCCGACTGCGATATCCGGTTCTAGAAACTTTTAGAAGCCCAGGTACTCGCTAATCAGGTCGAAGTTGGCCAGTACAAATACGGTGGCATTATGCAACGCATGGACGATCATGCCGTAATAGAGATTGCCATACCGCATGCGCAGCCAGCCTAGCAGCACAGCGAACGGGAACAACCAGTATACACTCAGAAAGCTGAGGTGTATGATAAAAAAAGCGAAGGCCGCTGTTAGCATGGCCGGAGTGGGCTTCATGATTCGCTCGAGACTGGTTTGCAGCACACCGCGGAAGGCCAGTTCCTCGAAAATGGCCGGCATGGGAACGATCATGATGAACGAGATCAATATCCAGTGAGGTGAATCGGTAAAATAGATCAGCAGGTCATCGTATTCTCCAAGCAACTCGTTGAGGTGATCCGTGCTTATCGATACCCAAAAGGAAAAAGGAAACAGTAGCACTAATCCTGCCCAGAAATAAGGATTGAAAAGTGGCCATTTGAATAACGGCCTCAGCTCTTTCCTCAGCAGGATGCAGAAACTCAGGGTGACCAGGGCAAGGAGGATATCGAGGAAGAGGATGATGGAATCGGACTCACCGGTTTCCCGTATGAACAGGAACCCGATGAGCATGCTCACCAGGTGGAGGCCGAAAAAAATTCCGGCTATTCGCAGGTAGCGGTTGAAGGTATCCTGTGCCTCGTAGTAGTCAATGCCAATTTGCCGGCTGCCGCAGCTGCTGCAGAACCTCACACGGACATAAAATACCTGTCCGCAGGAATCGCAACTCCCTACAGGACTGCGTTCTTCCTCCGCTGCCGGCTCTTCTTCCTCCTCGTTCATCCCATTCCGACTTCTTCCGCACGGGCATCCCGGGCAGATTTCAAGCCACGTATGAGGAATACCAGGATCAGCACTTTCCACAATATTCCACTGAAGATGGTAAGCGGCTCAAGTACAGCCATCACCAGGATCAGCAGCACGAACAGGGCGATTCCCGAAATAATGGCAGGCAATGCCTGATGACGGGCCCAAATGGCAAGTCCGGAAAATACCACTCCCAAAGCCACTCCTACCCACAGGGCTTCGGGTTCCTGAAAGCTTCCCACCACACCGGATACCAGGTACAACACGGCAGCGCCGAAAAGTGCATTGGAAGCCTTACGCATATTGGTGCCGGCTTCATCCTTACCGGTTTTTTTCAGGAGGTAGGCCGCTACAAAGGCAGATTTTGTCTTGGCATCGGCATCAAAGGGATAGCCGCAAACGGTACAGTAGGCAACATGGGTTGCGTACTCCGCATCACAGGCATTGCAGATCAATGGGCCTGTTTGCTCGTTTTCAGTCGGTTCAATCGATTCGTTTTCCATGATTTAAAAAGGAGTAAGCAATATAGTCCGGTCGGCTAAACGGAACAAGGGTTAAGACCAACAAAAAACCCCGGTGGTCGACCGGGGTTTTCGTATGGATAATTTATTTCTTCTCAGCTGAGAACCTGTTTTACCAGGCTGGCAGCTTCTTTCAGTTCGATGGCGGAGAATACCTTCAGTCCTGACTCGTCGATCAGTTTTTTCGCCTCTTCGGCATTGGTACCCTGCAGGCGAACGATGATCGGAACAGGGATATCTCCGATATTTTTATAGGCATCTACCACTCCCTGTGCAACACGATCGCAACGTACGATTCCTCCGAACACATTGATCAGGATGGCTTTTACATTGGGATCGGAAAGGATGATGCGGAAGCCTGCTTCAACGGTCTGGGCATTGGCCGTACCACCTACATCGAGGAAGTTGGCCGGCTCACCGCCACTGAGTTTGATCATATCCATCGTGGCCATGGCCAGTCCGGCTCCATTCACCATACAGCCTACGTTACCATCCAGTTTCACGTAGTTGAGGTTGAATTTTTTCGCTTCCACTTCGGTGGGATCCTCTTCGGATTCGTCGCGCAGTTCTTCCAGATCTTTATGACGGTAGAGTGCGTTGTCATCCAGATTCACTTTGGCATCCACGGCAAGAATCCTGTCGTCGGAAGTTTTCAGCACCGGGTTGATCTCAAACATGGCTGAATCAGTGCCTTCGTATGCTTTGTAAAGGGCCATGACAAACTTCACCATTTCCTTGTTGGCTTGTCCGGTAAGTCCCAGGTTATAGGCAATCTTACGGGCCTGGAAGCCGGTAAGACCGGTGATGGGATCGATCCATTCTTTATGGATCTTTTCAGGATGGGTTTCGGCCACCTCTTCGATGTCCATTCCCCCTTCCGTAGTATAGATGATCACGTTCTGGCTGGTCTGACGGTCAAGCAGAACGGACATGTAGTATTCTTTGGGTTCGGAAGCACCCGGATAATAAACATCCTCGGCTACCAGTACTTTATTAACCTGCTTGCCTTTGGCACCCGTTTGAATGGTAACAAGCACATTGCCCAGGATATTGGAGGAGATCTCCTTAACCTGGTCGAGGTTTTTGGCCAGTGCCACACCGCGTTGTTCGGTTCCGACAATGGTTCCTTTTCCGCGGCCTCCGGCATGGATCTGGGATTTAACCACTACCCAATCCTGCCCGGAATGTGCCTGCATCTGTTTGGCTGCTTCGACTGCCTCATCGGCAGTTCCGGCCACAATACCGTTCTGAACGGTCACGCCGTAGGACTTGAGAATTTCTTTCGCCTGATATTCGTGAATATTCATCTTTTTCTTTTTGTGAAAGGATGCGCAAAAATAGGTTTTGAACCCATAGGGAACAAGGCGGAAAAACACATCCGGACCCAAGTGTTTTTTTGCCTCAAATAACACCGGGATCAACCCCGACAACCGGGGTTAATTCACCCCCGGTACAGATGGTCAGATAAATCTTATCTTCGCAAGCCATGGTAGAAGCGCGGGGTATTCGCAAACGTTACGGAAGTCTGGAGGTATTGAAAGGAATCAACCTGGAGGTTGGCGAGGCCGAGGTGGTCAGTATCGTCGGAGCATCGGGTGCAGGAAAATCCACCCTGTTGCAGATACTCGGCACTTTGGACCGGGCGGATGACGGGACCTTACGTATTGGCGGAGTGGAACCGCTCCGACTCAACGGGAATGCCCTGGCAGCGTTCCGCAACAAGCACCTGGGATTTGTATTTCAGTTCCACCACCTTCTACCGGAATTCACCGCATTGGAAAATGCCTGCTTTCCGGCTTATATCGCCGGAGCTTCCAAAAAAGAAGCGGAAACCAAGGCCATGGAATTGCTGGAACGTCTCGGCTTGAAAGAACGCTACCACCACAAACCGGGAGAACTTTCCGGCGGAGAACAACAACGGGTGGCGGTAGCCCGCGCCCTGATCAACAGGCCTTCCGTAGTGTTGGCCGACGAACCCAGCGGAAACCTGGATTCCCGGAATTCAAGCGAACTGCACCGCCTGTTTTTCGAACTCCGCGACGAACTGAAACAAACCTTCATACTCGTCACCCACAACGAAGAACTGGCCGGCATGGCCGACCGGCGTCTTACGATACGCGACGGTCTCATTGCCGAATGATGCCTGATATCCATGCCATACTGAAAGATGTCTGGGGCTTTGACCGCTTCCGTCCGCTGCAGGAGGATATTATCCGCTCTGTGCTGGATGGGAATGACACCCTGGCCCTCTTACCCACCGGTGGCGGGAAATCCATCTGTTTTCAAGTCCCGGCGCTGGCCCTGGAAGGCACCTGCCTGGTTGTATCCCCTTTGATTGCGTTGATGAAAGACCAGGTGGAAAACCTGCTCCGTCACGATATTCCGGCTATTGCCATCTATTCCGGGATGTCGGCCCGGCAAATGGATTTCGAACTGGATAACTGTGCACAGGGGAAATACCGTTTCGTTTATGTGTCGCCGGAGCGTCTGAAAACCGAATTGTTCCGGGCCCGGCTCGAACGGATGCCCGTTAGCATGCTTGCCGTGGACGAAGCCCATTGTATTTCGCAATGGGGGTATGATTTCCGGCCTGAATACCTGCAGATCGCTGAAATCAGGAAGTGGATAAAAGGGCCGGTACTGGCGCTTACCGCCACCGCCACCCCCGAAGTGGTGGAAGATATA
Organism: Bacteroidia bacterium; assembly: GCA_964215915.1. GTDB lineage: Bacteria > Bacteroidota > Bacteroidia > UBA8524 > UBA8524 > UBA8524. The sequence continues at coordinate 31,254 of CAXPEB010000034.1, read as the reverse complement.
CAGGACAAACTGGAGTTCAGGAAAAAGCAGGTCTTCCGGAAGAGCTTCGAACGAAAAAACCTGAGTTACCTGGTTCTAAAGGAAGAGAACAAGACGGAGCGCTTGCTGGAAATATGCCGCCGAACACCGGGAACCGGGGTGATCTATGCCCGAAACCGAAAACTTTGCCGTGACCTGGCTGAATACCTGAGACAAAACGGGGTTTCCGCCGATTACTACCATGCCGGCCTCGACCAACAAACCCGCAGCGCCAAACAGGATGCCTGGATACAGAACCGCATCCGGGTGATCGTTTCCACCAACGCCTTTGGTATGGGGATCGATAAACCCGATGTGCGCTTTGTTTTGCACTACGAACTGCCGGACAGCCTGGAGGCTTATTACCAGGAGGCGGGAAGGGCAGGAAGGGATGAAAAGTCCTCGTATTGTGTGGCCCTGTTCCATCCGCATGACCGGGAAACAGCCTTTGACAAACTGGCTCAGTCGTTTCCCGGGTATGAAACCGTACAACAGGTCTATGAAGGGGTCATGAACAGCCTGAACATTGCCGTTCACAGCGGGCAATTCACGGAACATCCCTTTGATCTGGTGTTGCAGTCGCAAAAGCTGGGCATGCCCGCACCTCAGGTCTTTCATGCCTTGCAAATCCTGGAAAAGCAGGAGATCCTCAGGCTTTCGGATGCCGTTCACCAGCCTGCCGCCATCCATATGCTGGTAGACAATACCTACCTCTACGATTTTGAGATCCGCAACCCTAAGGTAGCTCCATTCATCAAGTTGCTGTTACGCACCTACGGTGGACTTTTCGATCATTATATCCGTATTGATCAAGGATACCTGGCCCGCCAGATCGGAGCCAAAACCGCAGAGGTTCATACCCTGCTGGAAAAAATGAAAGAAGCCGGAATACTGGATTATGTACCGGCCCGGAATGCACCTACCCTGACCCTTCTCCAGGACCGTATGCAAAAACTCAGCTACGACCAGGTAGCGGTGAAGGAAAGGAAGAAAGCGATGGAACAGCGACTGGAAGCCGTTTTTCGTTATGCATCGGGTGGGGTGGATTGCAGGAGTCAGGCCCTGCTTGCCTATTTCGGAGAAAGCGGAGCTCCGCGTTGTGGAAGCTGTGATCTGTGCCGGGCTGACAAAAAACAGGACTGGGGAGAAGACGCCTATGTGGAGCATATACGGGAACTGGTAAAACGAGATATTCGTGACCTGAAAACCATGAGCCGGCACCTCGGGTACTGGCACGAAGAAGGTTTACAAATGGCTTTGCAGCACTTGTTGGATGAAGGCCGTATCCACCTGAACGATAAGCAGGAAATAGAGTGGACAGGAAACTAAAGTGCATCAGTTTTACCGTGGTCAATGACCTTAGCTACGACCAGCGTATGCAGCGAATCTGCTCGGCCCTGGCAGAAGCCGGTTATGAGGTAACGCTGCTTGGCAGGAGGCTACCGGGTTCAAAACCGCTACCCGGGTTTACATTCGAAACCCGCAGACTACGTCTTCTGTTTAAAAAAGGGAAACTTTTCTACCTGGAATTGCAGATTCGCTACCTGCTCTACCTGTTGTTCCACCCTGTGGATATTTACGGTGCCGTAGACCTGGATACCTTGCTCCCGAATGTTTGGGCAGCCCGGTTACGCAGAAAAAAACTGGTATACGATGCCCACGAGTATTTCACGGAAGTACCGGAAGTGATCCGGCGACCCGGGGTAAAGAAAATTTGGGAAAAAGTAGCCGATTACGGAATTCCCAAATGTGATCTCGCTTATACGGTAGGTCCGGAGTTGGCCGCTATACTGGGAAAGCGTTACGGTATCCCTTTCGGATGCGTGAGAAATGTTCCCTACCGGCGACCTGTGCCTGAAATAAATGAATCCAAAGATCCGTTAATTCTCTACCAGGGCGCCCTTAACGAGGGTCGCTGCCTGGAACAACTGATGGAAGCCGTACAGGACCTACCCGTAAACGTATGGATAGCAGGAGAAGGCGATCTGAGCCAGTCGCTCAGAGAAAAAGCCGGATCCCTGGGTCTCAATGAAAAAGTACGCTTCCTGGGCTACCTCAGCCCGGATGAACTCAGCGCCCTGACCCCGAAAGCCTGGCTGGGCTTCAATGTGTTGGAAAACAAAGGACTGAGTTACTATTACTCACTGGCAAACAAATGTTTTGACTACCTCCAGGCCGGAGTTCCTTCCCTGCAAAGTCCTTTTCCCGAATACCGGAAACTTGCAGAGGAATATCCGGCTTTTATATTTGCCGACCCTGAGGCAAACAGCATAAACGATACAATTCGTGTCTTGCTGGACAACCCTTCCGGATATGCCCGCATGCAGCGAGCCTGTCTGGAGGCAGCGGAAATACTTAACTGGGAAGAAGAAAAGAAGCAGCTGTACGAATTGTATGCGCAACTCGGCTGAAACCATTCACATGATTGCATTCGATATCCCCTGGCCGGCTAATTATGGCGGGGTGATCGATATTTTTTATAAGCTGAAGGCCCTTCATGCACGGGGGGTGAAGGTAATCCTGCATTGCTATCAATACGGAAGGGAACAAAGCGAAGAACTGAACCGTTATGCCGAGAAAGTGCACTACTACCGGCGCCGGACCTTCAAAAATCCTTTCTATGGCAAACTGCCCTACATCGTAGCTTCCCGAAATACCGCCGAGTTACTCGATAACCTGAAAAGCGATAAAAATCCCATTCTGTTCGAAGGGCTCCACTGTTGTTATTACCTGACTCATCCTGATCTGAAAAGCCGGTTCAAGATTGTGAGGACGCATAATGTGGAACACGATTATTACCGCAAGCTGGAAGAAGTGGAAGGGAATTTTTTCAAGAAGTACTTCTTCAGGATTGAAAGCGAACGACTGAAAAAGTTTGAATCGAACCTGAAACAGGCGAACCTGATTGCAGCCATCTCCCCTTCCGATTTTCAGCATTTTCATAAAAAGTATGATCAGGCTTTCTATCTGCCAGCCTTCCATCCCAACGAACAGGTGAATGCACGGGCCGGAAAAGGAGAGTTTGCCTTCTATCACGGAAACCTATCGGTGGGGGAAAACGATCAGGCAGCCCGTTTCCTGGTCAACGAAGTATTCAATGACCTCGAATTTCCTTTGGTAATCGCCGGGAGCAACCCCAGCCGGGAACTGATCATGAGCCTGGAAGGAAAACCGAATATCCGTTTACTCGACCAGCTTGATTCGGGTGAAATGCTCAACTACATCCGCGATGCGCATGTTAATGTGCTCCCTACCTTCCAGAACACGGGAATCAAACTGAAACTGATCAACTCCCTATACCTGGGACGTCATTGCCTGGCCAATACAACGATGGTGGCCAATACCGGACTGGAGGCCTATTGCAACCTGGCCAATACCCCCGGACAATTCAAAAAAGCGCTTAAACGATTGTGGAAGCTACCTTTCAGCGAAGACCAACTGAAAGAGCGCGCCCAGTATCTGGACGAGCATTTCGATAACCTGGAAAATGCTTCCCTGCTTATGGATACTATCCGTTCAGCGATGAAGTCGCGGTGATCTTACCGCTTTCGCAACGCAGTATCTTCCCGAAGAATTTATTGATCAGCCTATAATCGTGGGTGGCCATAAAAACCGTGGTGCCCTTGTTGCTGATATCTTTCAACAGTTTCATGATATCGTCGGCTACCTCCGGGTCCAAATTTCCCGTAGGCTCATCGGCAAGCATCAGTGAAGGGTTGTTGAGCAAGGCTCGTGCAATTACCACCCGCTGCTGTTCGCCTCCCGATAGCTCGAAAGGCATCTTGAAATCTTTGGTGGAAAGTCCTACCAGTTTCAAAACTTCTGAGATACGGGCTTTACGTTTGGACGCATCCTTCCAGCCGGTGGCACGAAGTACAAAATCCAGGTTACCGGCTACACTTCGATCGGTAAGAAGCTGAAAATCCTGGAAAACAATACCCAGATTACGACGTAGCTTATGGACATTGGAACGGGTTACTTTCTTCAGGTCGGTGCCTGCCACGGATCCCTCGCCTTCCTTCAGCGGAAGCTCTCCGTAAAGCGTTTTAAGCAAACTGGACTTGCCGCTTCCCGTTTTTCCGATGAGGTAAACAAACTCCCCGGGCTCAATACGGATGTTCACCTCATGCAGAATGAGATTCTTTCCCTGATAAACGTTAACTTGATCCAAATGAATGACTTCGCTACCCATAAGTTTCCCGCAAATTGGTCAAATGTGCCAACTATTGTGGCACAAACCTAAAAAAAACCAGAATTAAGTTCTTCTTTAATGCAACTGAGCCGAATTTTTCTAAATTTGCGCAGATTCGAAGAAATCGATAACATTATCAAAAAGTTATGACATTCAACCACAAGACCGGAATCCTAGCCCTGTTTTCAGCCGGCCTTTTCCTGGCTGCTTGTACCAGTGTAAAGAAAGCCGCCAAGGATTTCAACGATGGAACCAAGTACCAGGCAGAGCCCGAAGTATTGGAACTGCACGGTGACTCCGTGGAGTACCAGGTAACCATTACCATCGATCCTAAAAAACTGAACAAAAAAGCCACCGTGGACATCAACCCCACTCTGGTTTACGGCGATTCTATGAAAGCCCGTCCGCAGGTAACTGTGCAGGGTGAGAAAGCCAAGGGCTCATCGGGTAAAGGTACCACCACCATCACCAGCAGTGAAGGCGGAAAGTTGACTTACAAAGATAAGTTCCGGTACAACCCTTCGATGAAGAACTCCGAATTGAAGGCTATGCCTACTGTCATGTTGAAAGGTTATGACGAAATCCAGGATCAATGTATCGCCGGTGATACCGTAACGATCGCTCCGGGTATCGTAACCACTCATGAACTGGGCATTAACGGAGAAACTATCCTGGAAAGTGGTGACGAATACGTTCCTATCTATAAGAATGTCGACGTAGAATTGTATTACCTCATCAATTCTTCCCGATTCAACCCGAATTTCAAAGTACGTGCTGCCGGTATTGATAACGGCGAGCAACTGACGAAAATGAAAGAACTGGGTGCCGACACGGTATACCTGATCAAAGGAATTACCATCAACGGTAAAGCTTCTCCGGACGGTGAACTGGAATTGAACGAGAAACTCTCTGAGAAGCGTTCCGAAAGCACCTTCAACTACATGAAGAAGGAGCTGAAGAAACTTGGTTTCGACGAAGTGAATGACTCAGCTTTCTACCTGGAATCTACCATGAAAGAGGACTGGGACGGATGGAAAAAACTGGTTTCCGAATCCAGCCTGCCGGATAAAGATCAGATCCTGGCTATCATGAACAGCAACAAAGACTTTGACCAGAAAGAGGCTGAGATCAAGAAAAACCATGCGAAGTCTTATAACAAGATGAAGGCGGACATGCTGCCAAAACTGCGTCGTGCCACCGTAAGCTTCAACCGTCAGCAGCCCTTGAAATCCGACGAAGAGCTGATGGAGTACTCCAACAAGCTCAGCGAGCTTCAGCCTGTGGAACTGCTTCAACTTGCTCGTATCATGGAAAAACCTGCTGATAGGATCCGGGTATACGAAGAACTGAAAAAGCGCGATGCCAACGACTGGCGCGCCTATAACAATATTGCCGTGGTTCACCTGCAAAACGGTGAGTACGACAAAGCACTTCCTTTACTGGAAAAAGCCAACTCGCTGAAGCCGAACACTCCTCAGATCCTGAATAACCTGGGTGTGGCCAATGCCTTCATGAAAAACTACAGCGCCGCCGCCGATTACTACAAAAAAGCCAAGGACGCTGGCCTGAATGAAGATAACAACATGGGTCTTCTGGAATACCGCCAGGGACACTATGCGGATGCCGTTGACAAACTGCAGGGCGACAACCTCTGTCAGTTCAACACTGCTCTGTCTTACCTGATGAAAGGCGATTACAGCAAAGCCAAAGAAGTACTGGAGTGTATCAAAACCGAAAACCGTGACGCACGTTACTACTACCTCTACGCCGTACTGGGAGCCCGTACCAACAACCTGGAGATGGTAACTACCAACCTTACCCGCTCCATCCAACTGGATCCTTCCATGCGTGACATGGCTAAAGAAGACCTTGAGTTCAGAAGAGTGAATGACCGCGCTGAATTCAAGAACGCCATTCGTTAAGTAGAAGAATACACCAAAAAATATAGGCCCGGGCTTTTGTCCGGGCTTTTTTTATGGATGAAAAGAATGTCCTTCTAATCAGGGAAGCTGCCAGTCGATACCCCCCACTCCCTGTTCATTCAGATAGGCATTGCAGCGTGAAAAATGGTGGTTACCGAACCAGTTACCCCGGTTGGCGCTTAACGGCGACGGATGGCCGCATTCCAGCACCAGGTGCTTGCTCCGGTCAATTTGCTTGCCCTTGCTACGTGCATAGCTTCCCCAAAGCATAAACACCAGCTTTTCCCGCTTTTGGCTGAGTGCAGCAACCACGGCATCGGTAAACTGTTCCCAGCCCTTGCCCTGGTGAGAGCCTGCCTGTGCCTGGCGTACGGTAAGGGTGGCATTGAGCAGCAACACCCCCTGATCGGCCCATGGAGTCAGGTCACCGGAAGTTGGGTATGGAAGTCCCAGATCAGTCTCCAGTTCCCGGAAAATATTTTGCAAAGAAGGAGGAAACGGAATCCCTTTTCGAACCGAGAAGCAAAAACCATTCGCCTGTCCGGGACCATGGTACGGGTCCTGACCGAGTATCACCACCTTAACCTTGTTGAAGGGAGTATGATTCAGCGCCGCGAAGATCTCCGGTCCCGGTGGGTAAATGGGAATCCTGCCCTGCTTTTCCTTTTTCAGAAAATCACGAAGGGTCAAAAAATAAGCTGACTCAAATTCCGGTTTCAGAATTTCAAGCCAGCCCGGTTCCAGTTGTATTGCCATTTCAGATCTTCACTACCCATCCGAACGGATCATCCATTCTTCCGGTTTTAATAGCTTCCAGGTCTTGTTTCAGGGCGTTGCTCCATTCCCAATTGTCCAGTCCGCCTAACTCAATGTCCTCACCGCGGAAATGGATACGGTCGATTTTGGCTACGGTTGCGGCGGTACCTGCTCCGAAAACTTCGCTGAGGCTGCCCTGCCGGTAAGCGTCAAATAGCTCATCGATAGCAAGGCGGCGAACCTCTACCTTCCACCCTTTACTTTTAGCCAGGCGGATAATGGAGTCGCGCGTAATCCCTGCCAGGATGGTCTCGGATTCCAGGGAGGGGGTGACCAGTGTATCGCCGATACGCGCAAAAATATTGGTTGTTCCGGTTTCTTCGATGAAGCGGTGCTCGCGGGCATCCAGCCACATGATCTGGTTAAACCCTTCTTCCTGGGCTTTGCGGGTAGGCATCATCACGGCACCGTAGTTCCCGGCACATTTGGCTGCCCCTGCCCCGCCTTCTGCAGCCCGGATATAATTCATTTCCGCTTTCACCTTCAAAGGCTGACTGTAGTAAGCATTAACGGGACAGCTGAATATGATAAAAGAATACGTCCGGGAAGGACGCACTCCGATAAACGTATCGGTGGCAAACATAAAGGGGCGGAGGTACAGGGCTGAACCCTGCTTGGTTGGGATCCAGTCGGAATCAACCCGGATAAGAGCCCGCAGACCTTCCATAAAAAACTCTTCCGGCAAATCAGGCATACCCATGCGGTTTGCGCTGCGGTTCAGTCTGCTCCAGTTGTCGAGCGGACGAAATAGCTGCGGGTTCCCGTTGGGATCCTTATAGGCTTTCATGCCTTCAAAGATGGCCTGACCGTAATGGATAGCAGAAATTGCCGGGCTCATGGAAATATTGCCGTATGGAACCACTCTGGGATTTACCCACTTCTCTCCGTCGTAGTCTGCGATAAACTGGTGGTCGGAATAGATCTGTCCGAACTGAATGTTGTCGAAGTCAACCTGTCCGATTCTCGACTGCCCGACTTCTTCAACTGCGATATCCAATGTCATTTCCATAATTTTGCTTCAAACTTAACTTTTCGGGATCTCGCGACCCACGAAATTTATGAACGATAACGACGGCTTAACTCCAGATAACCAGGCACTGCGCCATTTTTTCCAGGATGATATCCTCTATACGGATCCTGAAATGGCGGGGGCTCAGGAGGCAACCGAAACGGTTAAAACGGCCACAAAATTACCCGAAAAGGAGATTCGGCACCAGTTTGACGGGAACTTTTCGTCTGATATCCTGATGCTCTTCCGACATGATTATCCTGAAGTGCTTTACGGTTCCTGGGGAGAGATGCTAGAGCGGCTTATTTGCAACGAAACGGCACTGAACCGGAGCATGGATCAGGTATGCCGCCTCAACCTCACACACAACCCTGCTCTTATAGTACCTGCCGATTTCGGGGAATTCCGGGCTCCGGATGTGTTGGTTTGGGGAAACAGCGGACTGGACTGGATAGACCGCCATCCTGAATTTGCGGTATTCACCGAATCAGGAAAAAAATTCCTGGTACTCAGGGAAGCCTCTTCCTACGAAACCAGTAAGGAAAGGAAGATGGAACTGTGGAAGCATCTCAAAGACTTTTTTGTATGACCGAACTTGTTTTTGCCACCAATAACCGCAACAAACTGAAGGAAGCGGAAGGAATTCTTCCGGATAATTTCCTCTTGCTGAACCTGGACGATATTGGCTGCACGGCCGAATTGCCCGAAACAGCCGATACCCTTGAAGAAAATGCCCTGATGAAAGCCCGCTATGTGTCCGAACATTTCGCCTGTAATTGTTTTTCGGATGATACCGGCCTCCTGGTGGACGCCCTGGACGGCAGGCCTGGTGTGTTTTCAGCTCGCTATTCCGGTCCGGAAGCCGATTCGGACAAGAACATCGATAAGCTTTTGGGTGAGATGGAAGGGAAAACCATGCGGAAAGCCCGGTTTACCACGGTGATTGCCCTCATCCTGGACGGAGAAGAATACCTGTTTGAAGGCAGCGTGGAAGGCACCATTACTGAAAAAAGAATGGGCGCAAAAGGCTTTGGATACGATCCGGTCTTTGTGCCTGAGGGCTACTCGGAAAGTTTCGCTCAGATGAGCGCAGAAGAAAAAAACAGAATCTCCCACCGGGGCAGAGCCCTGGGTAAGATGCAGGAGTTTTTGATGGAAAGGAGCCTGCGGCGATGAACCCCGTATTGGTTGAAGTATGGCGTGGAGAAGTGCTGGAAAGCTTCCACCGCGGGGTGATTTGTGTGGTTGACCGCGAAGGAAATGTGGTCTATGAAGCGGGAGATATCCGGCAGCTTTGTTACCCACGGTCGGCATTGAAGTTCTTTCAGCAGATCCCACTCATTCTGTCGGGAGCGGCAGATGCCTTCGGGTTTACGGAAGAAGAACTTGCCGTTATGTGCGGCTCTCATAACGGAGAGGAAGCACACCAGCGGGCGGTACGAAGTATCCTGTCGAAGATTGGTCTGAGTACGGAGCACCTTCTCTGCGGCTCCCAGTATCCCAGCGACCGGAAAACGAGCAATGCCCTAATCGCGGCACAGGAAAAACCGGGCCCCATCCATAACAACTGTTCCGGAAAACATGCCGGATTTCTGGCCCTTTGCGTATTCCGGGGGCAGAGCCCGGAAGATTATATCAATCCGAACCATCCCGTGCAAAAAGAGATTCGCCAGGTAGTGGCTGATTTCCATGATATGCGGGAAGAAGACATGGCGGTGGCACTTGACGGCTGTTCGGCACCCATTTATGCCATTCCCGTCTACCGGCAGGCACTGGCCTATATGCGCCTGGTAAACCCCGATTTTGGCGACGATGCACTTCGCAGTGCCTGCACCCGGCTGGTAGATGCGGCCAGGAAACACCCCTTTATGATTGCCGGCAGTGGGCGTTACTGCACCGATCTGATTGCACACTGCGAGTCGGAAGTGATCGGAAAGACCGGAGCCGAAGGCATTTATTCCCTCGCATTCCACCGGGAAATATATGGGGCTTGCATCAAGATAGACGACGGCAAAATGCTGCCCCAATATAACGTCGCGCAGAAGCTGATTGCCCGTTCCGGACTCTTTGGAGAAGACACCCTCAATGCCCTGAAACGTTATGAGGAAGCGCCCATCCGGAATTTCCGCAAATTTGAAACGGGGCAGATCAAGGTGGCGGATGATATCCTGGCGAACTCCTGGAGATGAACCGGTATCTGTTCCGCATTGATCGCCGGTCTGAAGGGAAAGGCCTGCTGGAATTCCTGCGCGGACGTATGGAGGGAATTGGCCCTCATCGTCTGGATGTAGCCCTGCACAAAGGTTTTTTGCGTATTGATGACGAAGTGGTTTTTCATGACCGTATCCTGCATAAAGGACAGGAAGTGGAAGCCGATGTATCGTATTTCCGGCTCCCTCGGATCTTTCCGGAAGAGTTACCCCTGAAAGTGATCTACGAAGACCCCGACCTGCTTATCATCCATAAAGAAGCAGGAATGCCTTGCCATGCCGGACTGGGTGTTTACCGGGGTACTTTGCTCAATGCCGTTGCGGGGTATCATCGGAGTCTGGGTATTGATGCGCTGGAACATGGGCTGGTGCACCGTATTGATCGGGAAAGTTCCGGGCTTATCCTGCTGGCCCGGAATCAAGCAGCCAAGCAGAACCTTCAAAGGCAGATGAATGCAGGGCAATTCCGCCGAAGCTATTTTGCTGCCAGTGCAAGCCGGGCCAGTCACAACGAAGATTGTGTCGAAGTTCCTATCGGACGTAACCCGGAATACCCGGAACGGATTGAAGTGCGGGAAGACGGCAAGCCGGCACAAACCTGTTACCGGATGCTGGAGCGCACAGGTTTTTTTCTTTATGAAGCCAGCACCCGTTTCGGGAGAACCCACCAGGTGCGGATTCACATGGCCTGGTCAGGAGCCCCTTTATTGGGCGACAAACGTTATGGAGGTGCACCGGCTGGGAGGTTGATGCTCTGCTCTTCCGGACTGGGATTCACCCATCCCCGGAGTGGAGAAGGGATGGAATTCAGGTTGGAAGAACCCGATTTCGAAGAGCCGGGTGAAGGGCGTTCATAATCCACCGGATTTTGTGGAAAATTAGCCCTCCTTAACGCCGTGAAAACATAGATTTAACGCGGATTAAGGCTATTTTTACCTCGACAAAGAAGTCCATACAGAATGAGTGATTCAGAACAAGTTAACAAGTCGAATTACGGCGCGGACAATATTCAGATCCTTGAGGGTCTGGAAGCGGTAAGAAAACGTCCTGCCATGTACATCGGCGATGTGGGAGAACGCGGTTTGCACCACCTGGTTTATGAGGTGGTGGACAACTCTATCGACGAAGCGCTGGCAGGCTATTGCAAGAATATTTTCGTCACCATCCATACCAACAATTCCATTACGGTGCGTGACGACGGCCGTGGTATCCCAACAGGTATCCATGCCAAAGAAGGCCGGTCGGCTCTGGAAGTAGTTATGACCGTGCTTCATGCGGGCGGTAAATTCGACAAAGACACCTACAAAGTTTCCGGTGGTTTGCACGGGGTAGGTGTTTCCTGTGTGAATGCCCTGAGTATTGACCTTCGGGCTACCGTATACCGGGATGGAAAGATCTGGCAACAGACCTATTCCAAAGGAATTCCGCAAAGCGAGGTAGAGGTAATCGGAGAAACCGCTGACCGGGGTACGGAGGTACATTTCCTTCCGGATGACGGCATTTTCTCCGTAACCACATACAAATTCGAGACCCTGCAGAAACGTCTGCGTGAGTTGGCTTACCTGAACAAAGGCATTCACCTGACACTGATCGACGAAAGGGAAACCAACGACAAGGGAGAAGCGAAAAGCGAACATTATTTCTCAGAAGGCGGCTTGAAGGAGTTCGTTCAGTACATTGACGGAACCCGCGAGATCCTTATCCCTCAACCCATATACGTGGAAGGCGAAAAAGGAGGGGTTCCCGTAGAAGCCGCTTTTCAATACAATACCGGTTATGCCGAGAACCTGCACTCCTATGTCAATAATATCAATACCATAGAAGGCGGAACTCATGTGGCGGGCTTCCGCAGGGCACTTACCCGTACCCTGAAAAACTACGCCGAGAAATCGGGGATGCTCAAGAATCTCAAGTTTGAAATTAGCGGCGATGATTTCCGGGAAGGCCTCACCGGCGTGATTTCCGTTAAAGTGGCCGAGCCTCAGTTTGAAGGACAAACCAAGACCAAACTGGGCAACAACGAGGTAATGGGTGCCGTGGATCAGTGTATCGGCGATGTACTGAACTATTACCTGGAAGAAAATCCCAAGGAAGCCAAACGTATCATTGAGAAGGTAATCCTGGCTGCAAATGCCCGCCATGCTGCGCGCAAAGCCAGGGAGATGGTACAGCGTAAAGGAGCCATGAGTGGTGTGGGACTACCCGGCAAACTCAGCGATTGCTCCGAAAGAGACCCTGCTGCCTGTGAGATTTACCTTGTGGAGGGGGACTCAGCCGGCGGTACGGCCAAACAAGGTCGTAACCGTTCCTTCCAGGCCATTTTGCCTTTGAGGGGTAAGATCCTCAACGTGGAAAAGGCCATGGAGCATAAAATCTATGAGAACGAGGAGATCCGGAATATGTTTACCGCACTTGGGGTAAGTATCGGTACGGAAGACGATGAAAAGGCGCTGAATATTGAAAAACTCCGCTATCATAAGATCATTATCATGACGGATGCCGATGTCGACGGCTCACATATTCGTACCCTGATCCTGACCCTCTTCTTCCGCTACATGAAGGAACTGATAGAATTCGGTCACGTGTACATTGCTACTCCCCCACTGTATCAGTTGAAAAAAGGGAAAGACATACGTTATTGCTGGAGCGACGATGAACGGGATCGTATGATCCGGGAAATGGCCGGAGAAGGACGCTCCGAAAATGTTGGTATCCAGCGTTACAAAGGTTTGGGTGAGATGAATGCCGAACAGCTCTGGGATACCACCATGAACCCGGAAACCCGTACCCTGAAACAGGTTACCCTGGAAGGCGCGGCAGAAGCGGATCATATCTTCTCCATGCTGATGGGTGATGAAGTGGCTCCCCGAAGGGAGTTTATCGAAGCCAATGCGCGTTACGCCAATATCGACGCCTAGTCAACAGATTGCTTTTCATAAAAGGCGCCCCGCAACGGGCGCCTTATTTTTTACCTTTTGTTCATATCTTTAAAACCATAAGGTAATATTTAACCTTCCATACACCCTGAATTAACATTTCCTTAATACCTGTAAAATACTTTCGCGGCTGTATGAAGATCACCCGTTTCTTTTTACTGGTATTCTGTCTGGGCATTTTGGCCGGAGACTCCGTGTTTGCAGGAGGCGACAAAGAAGAAATGACTCAGGTACAGGGTGTGGTTCTCGATGAAAACGGAGAGCCGCTTGCCGGAGTTGCAGTCCGCGTGCAGGGCGTTTCCGGTATCTTCTATACCAACTTCGATGGTCAGTTTGAAATTCCTTTTCCCAAAAACGGAAAAGCGAATCTCTTTCTGAGCTATGTCACTTACAAGGATAAGGTCATCCTTCTCGAATCCAAGCAGAGCAGTAATTCCGACGGAGTTACCATTACGCTGGAATCCACCGGCCAAAACTGATTCCCCCAATGTTAAATTTTTAAGGATTCCATTTTTGGGATTTGATTTGGCATACGCTATGCATTTATGTTAACAAATTGTAAATTATACCTGAATTTTTTGTTAACTTTGTAATTGTAAAAGTTGAAGCCATGAAAAATCTACTCCTTATTCTGACAACTTTTCTCGCAAGTTATGCCATGGCTAACCCAGGGGGAAATGACGTGAAGCTGTTCTATGATGGGAACGGAAACCTCTACACGGGTAAATATATTACCTACTTCGATAATGGTAACGTCAATGCTGACCTTACCATTAGTAACGGACGTATCGTGGGTGCTGCCAATTTCTATTACGAAAGCGGTGAACTCATGGAGTCCGGTAAATATGTAAACGGATTGAAAGACGGTGAATGGATCAAGTACTCCAAAACCGGTTCTATCCTGGCTAAAGCCAACTTTAAAGAAGGTGAAAAGCACGGCGACTGGTACATCTACGATGTTAAAGGCAATATGCTTTTCGAAATGCATTATACCAACGGAGAACGTACAGGTACCTGGAATCAATGGGATGCCAACGGAAACCTGACCTCCACCAAAACTTACTAAGATACTTAAGGTCTTAGTTTTGTCTGAAGCCGGTTGTAGCAGCAACCGGCTTTTTTTATGCCCCTACCCCAACTGGTTCAATGCCTTGGAAGCAATACTCTTTCCGATGGCCAAAGAAGAAGTAGCCGCCGGACTTGGCGCATTCAGCACGTGGATGATCCCGGCACTTTCCGAAAAAAGAAAATCATCGATCAATCCGCCATCCCGGGAACAAGCCTGAGCCCGAACTCCTGCACCGGCAGGCACCAAGTCATCTTCCTGCACCGCAGGAAGAAGGTGTTGCAGGGCTTTCGTAAAAGCCGCTTTCGAGTAACTGCGGTAAAATTCGCCTATACCCGTCTTCCAGTATTTGGCAGCCACCTTCCTGAACCCTTTCCAGGAAACGGATTCACGAAAATCCTTCCAGTCGAAATCGTTACGGTGGTACCCTTCCCGCTTAAAAGCGAATACGGCATTGGGGCCGGCTTCCACTCCTCCTTCAATCATACGGGTGAAATGCACACCCAGAAAAGGAAAATTCGGGTCGGGGACAGGATAGATCAGGTTCTTCACCAGGTCCTGTTTTTCTTTTTTCAGCATATAATACTCTCCCCGGAAAGGGATGATCCGAACATCCAGCCGTTTCTCATTCATACGGGCAATACGATCGGAGAAGAGCCCGCCGCAATTGATAAACAACCTGGCGTGAAAGGTTTTTCCCTTACAGATAACCTCGGTATCGCTTCCCTTCCTCCTCAGGTCGGTGACAGTGGTATTCAGGTGCAGTTCGCCTCCCCATTCCCGGAACAAGCGGGCATACGCCGACGATACGGCTTTGTAATCGATAATACCGGTCTGCGGCACATAGATCCCTCCCACTCCGTTCACATGCGGTTCATAATCCCTTAACTCGGAAGCCAGCAGCTTTTTTAGTCCCTCAAGTCCGTTAGCTACCCCCCTGTCGTATACCCTTTCCATAGCAGGCAGCTCCTCTTCATTGACGGCAACAATGATCTTCCCGCATAGCTCATAAGGGATATCCTGCTCTTCGGCAAATGCGATGAGGTCGTGATACCCCTGTATGCAATTCTGCGCTTTCAGGCTGCCGGGTTTGTAATAGATCCCTGAATGGATCACCCCACTGTTATGGCCCGTCTGGTGGGCGGCAATATGGCCTTCCTTCTCCAGAACGGCTATCTTGAGGTCTTTGCGTTGTTCCTTCAGGCGATAGGCGGTTGCCAGGCCTACGATCCCTCCCCCGGCTATGATGATGTCGTATTGCATGCTTAATTTCGGATCAAATTTACACATCAGCAGGCAAAGCATGTATGAATTTCAGGCAGGCGACCCGGTAAGGGGTAAGGATTCGGAACTGAGGGGCGTCGTCCTCAAAGTGCTGGACGAAGGCTGGTTGATGGTAAGGGAAACGGAATTTGATATGGATGTGAATGTGCATTCCAATGAGGTTGTGCTTTCTTCCATGCCCACCGACAAGCTGCCCTATCCCCTGGCTCCTAAAAAAGAAGAGCAGCCTTCACGCAAGGTCAAATCACAACATATCGACCTTCACCTGGAATCCATCCCCGACTCCATACGAAAACGCCATACCCATCCTGCAGAAGCGCAATTGGAATTTCTCCGCAGATGCCTCCATAACTGTCTTCAGCAGGGATGTTCACACCTGGAGATCATCCATGGAAAAGGAAGTGGTAACCTGCACAAACGAATCCTGGAACTGCTCCGCAGTCATGCACAAGTACGCAACATAGAACCGTTAAAAGCCGCATTGGAAAAACCCCACGGCATCCGGGTATTGTTCCGTTAAACTTACTCGATGATCAACCGCCGGGTGACCTGAGCCCCTCCCGATTGCAAGCGAATCAGATAAACACCGGCACTCAGTTCCGATGTGTTCAGGCGGTGCTGCACCTGCCCTTCCGCATCAAAGGTCTTCCGGATAAGTACCCTTCCCTGAACATCCATTAGCTCTAGCATATTGGAGCCACGGCTTTCAAACTGCAGTGTAACCTGCTCTCCGGCAGGGTTGGGGTAGAGCTTAAGTTCGAAAGACCGGTCGGGATTATCCGCGGAAAGCGGATGACCGACGGTGAAGTACTGAATGTAATCGGTGCCGAAATCGCCGTCTACTACCTGGATCAGCTGCCCGTTTATCTGTCTGAGGGTCAGAGAACCGGTTCCATCCGGAATCGCCCAGAATTTGAAACCGTTCCGCTGGGAATCCGTGACTTTGAAGTAATAGCAACCGTCGATCAGGCGGACGGTATCCTTCACACTTTCCCCATTGCTGAAATTGCTTCTCGACCAGATCACACCACCTTCCAGGTCATGAACGGAAAGCGTGGTTTCACTGCCTTTGTTATTGGCCTTGAACCAGATCTGAAAATCTTCCGGAAACTGCGGCGTCAGCTCAAATTCCGAAGAGAGTTCGTTGTTGGCACTGAAGCCGTCTGCCGCTCCGTTAACCTCATCGATCTTCACGCTGAAAGTCTTGCTGGAAGCACCGGTCCAGTCAAAAAAGGCCAGATCAATGTCTTTGCTTTCATAGGGTTCAATCGTCCCGGTCCAGGTATAATCGGCCTGGGCACCGTTCCCTACTCCATAGCGGAAACGGATAGATTCCACTTTTTTCATGGAAGTATTCTTCACACGAACACGCGGACGACCGCAAGTGGGATTAAATCGAACGAAATTGCTTTTGGTGTTCGGAGCGATGATGGCGTCGAGGCTCACATCAGCAGCAGCCATAGGATCTTCTTCATATACCATCAGGTAGGCGCTGATGATGTAGGAGTTGTTGTTGTTATTGATGTCGGTGAAGGGCTGCATATCCAGGTTGATGCTGTTCTCCCCATCGGTCAGCCATTCATCTACCCAGTAATCGTAACTTCTTACGGCTTCTCCGGGACACCAGTTTGACCGGTCATAGAGCCAGGTTCCGGGTTGTGGATAGATGGCATTGCTACCACAGTTGTCTTTCCATACCAGGGTGGTGTAACGCTTTTCACCGTTGACAAAGACGTAATGGTCCTTCGCACAGAATTCCGCACAGTTCTCATTGCCACCGAGACCATGTCCGGTCTGGATCACCCTTAGCCGGGCCCGGGTATTCTGCCCTTTGCTGATGTTCACCTTTTTCTCGGTCAGGTATTCTTCAATGCCTTTGGGCTCTCCGTATGGAAATGATCCCTGGTAGATCGGAAGGATATCGGTACAGCGCAAAGCCGGTTGTCCTTCGATAAATTCAAAGTCCAGGGTCACCGTGAAGCCGTCCTGATACCCCGAATAATGCGCCCGGATATCTACCGAATCTTTCAGCAGCAGGGCAAATTCCGTGATATCGAAAGTATAGGTGAACGACCATTCTTTGGTACGGTCAGCCGCATAGGGTGTAATCAGCCGGCCAAGCTCCAGGTTATTGATCACCTCAAAGACCTGGTACCATTCGTGATCGTTGCGGATCAATTTAGCGGTATACCCTACCTGAACGGAATCCACCACATCCCCATTCATATCGTATTCCGGTCGAAAGGCCCATGCATCCCAAACCTCCAGCGTGTCTGTGGCCGTGGTGGGATTCAGGGAATCGCCAAACAGGATAAGCATAACAGGTTGGTTTGCCGTAGAATCGATGCCCGGCAAAGTGGCATTATAGAAATAGGTATAGACGGTGTCTTCGTTGTAGTAAAAGCTGTCTGGCGTTGTTCCGTCCACTTTGAAATTCGGGGCGGTTTTCAGTGTGGAATCCATCCCACCTGTTGGTTGCCGAAGGAATACCTGTGCGGTATAATCCCATTCCGAACATCCCTTATCGGGGCATCCCAGCGTATAATGCATTTTTACCCTTTGGTAGCTCTTGCCCTGGGTTGGAAAATACGCTTTGCGGTCGTAGTTCCCGTTCCAGTTCATGTGCACCCGGTCGTGGCTTCTGACAGTCATGGTATCTCCGTTTCCGGCCAGGGCAAGCACAGGAAGGAAGAGCATGACCAAACTGCATAACAACTTCATAATACAATGTTAAGAAATCCTTACTGAAGTCCGCGGAGGAATTCCGCCGCGCCCATGCGCTTCTTGCCTTCCAGCTGCAATTCCAGCACCTCCAGGAACCCATCGCTGCAAGCCCAGAGCAAGTGTTTTCTATCCGAATATTCCCAGGTACCGAGAGGCAGGGAATGGACACGCGGTTGCTTCACGGCACTAAAGATTTTCATCTGTTTCCCCTTGAAACGGGTAAAGGCACCGGGATAGGGAGACAGTCCTCTGACATGATTGAAGATTTTTTCCAGGGGCCAGGAAGCCTGAAGTTCACAATCTTCTTTGAACAATTTCGGCGCAGTCGGGGCATCTTTCCCGGATTCCTGGGGTATCTGCGGGTACTCCCCGGTGCAAACTGCGTCCAGGGTTTTTACGACCAGTTCGGCTCCGGCAAGCATAAGTCGGTCATGGAGTTCTCCTGCTGTCTCCTCCGAACCAATGGCTACTTTTTCCCGGTATATGATATTTCCGGTATCGATCTCGTGTTTGAGGAAAAAGGTGCTTACGCCTGTTTCCTTCTCTCCGTTCATGATAGCACGGTTAATGGGAGCGGCGCCCCGGTAAGCGGGTAGCAG
This sequence comes from Bacteroidia bacterium, assembly GCA_964215915.1. Taxonomy (GTDB): domain Bacteria; phylum Bacteroidota; class Bacteroidia; order UBA8524; family UBA8524; genus UBA8524. The sequence goes on along the minus strand of CAXPEB010000034.1, from coordinate 12,478 downwards.
GGAAGCATGGAGGTTGAAAGTGCCCAGTGGCGGCATGTCCCATACGGCTTCCGGCAACATGCGGAATGCGATAACCACCTGGATATGCGCTTCCAGGCTTTTCAGTTCCGACTGGAATTCCGGGGATTTCAGGTTGGTGGGTTGCAATACCTTCAAACCCTTTTCCACGGCAAAACGTTTCACTGCTGATTCCTGAACTTTAAGCCCGCGTCCGGCAGGACGGTCCGGGGCGGTGATGACTCCCACCACCCGATACCCTTCCTCCAGGATACGTTTCAGAGAAGCCACGGCGAAGTCGGGAGTCCCGATAAAAACAATGCGAAGTTGATCTTTGGTCAAAATGTATTCGATTGCGACAAATTTAGGCTTACGGAGCAACTTTTGCGGGACTAGGTCAATCTTGTAGACGAAGCCTCCACCACATGAACCTGCGCCTGAGAATCTTAGCCTTTTTATTTGCCCCGTTGGTGTCCATAGCCGCGCAGGCACAGATCCACTTTGTGGAGAACCGCGGGCAATGGGAGGCGGACATCCTGTTCCGGGCCGATATTCCGGAAGGCTACCTTTCCATCGAAAAAAATGCCCTGGTCTATACCCGCATCAAAGTAAACAACCCAGAATATTTTCATCATGGACCAAAACCCGGCGATACGCTGACCATACACAACCTGCGTGTGGCTTTTGAAGGCGCAAGTCTGCAGGCACAGGGCGAAGGGGAGAAAAAGCGCAACGAATACCACAACTACTTTCTGGGTAATGATCCTTCCCGATGGGCGACAAAAGTCCCTCTTTTCGAAAGGGTCCTGATCCGCAACCTATACCCGGGCATCGACCTGGAGGTTTATGGCCGGGATGCCCGCTCGGTGAAATATGATTTTATCGTTCACCCCGGAGCCGACCCTACGGCAATCCGACTGCATTACCTGGGTGCCGAATCGCTGAAGATGGATAAGGGCGATTTGCTGATAGAAACCGCCGTTGGTACCCTGCGTGAAAAAGCGCCCTACAGCTACCAGTTGCAGGGTAAGAACCCAGGGACGGTCCGGTCGAAGTTTATGCTGGACGGAACACATGTACAAATCCGGGTCTCGGATTATTCCCCGAATTATCCGCTGGTGATCGATCCCGTGGTGATCTTTTCTACCTATACCGGTTCCACTGCCGACAACTTCGGGTTTACCGCTACTTATGATCATAAAGGCAACGGCTTCGCCGGAGGTGACGTGCGCGGAGGCGGTTACCCCAGTACCCCGGGAGTGGTGCAACGGGTCTTTCATGGTGGAACGGCTGACAACAATGAGGTGCTGGGCGATGTCCCCCGCGACTGTGGCATCATGAAGCTCAGCCCCGATGGCCGGACCAAAGTATGGGCGACCTATATCGGGGGATCAGGCAATGAACAACCCCACAGCATGGTGGTGGACAAAAACAATAACCTGATCGTGATGGGTTCCACCTTTAGCTCCGATTTCCCTAACGACGGCATGGGATTTTCCACCTCCTACAAAGGCAAGGGTGACATCTTTGTGATTAAGATCAGTGAAGACGGAACCAGCATTCTGGGTATGACCTATCTGGGAGGTTCCGCCCGCGACGGTCTCAACGGAAGAAGACCTTTCTCCAGCCTGCAGCCCAATACCTCGCCTCTCGGCTGGAACTTCGGTGACGAATTCCGGGGAGAGGTGATCGTTGACAGCAAAGACAATGTCTACCTGGCTTCCTGTACCGAATCAAGCATAGCCGTTGGCTTTCCCGCAAAAAACAGCTTCAATACCCAGTTCCGTGGCACACAGGATGGCTGTCTGTTCAAACTCAGTCCGGACCTGCGCAAGGTGGAATGGGGCGCCTATATAGGCGGTCCTGATTTTGAAACCAGCTACGGTGTGGCCCTTGACGGAGCAGGTAACGTCTTCGTTTGTGGTGGGTCCAACTCCTCCGGGCTTAACTTCGGACCGGGTGCGCTTAACCCCGCCTACCAGGGCGGCATAGCCGATGGGTATGTTATGAAGATCAGTCCGGACGGAAATACGATACTGGGAGGCACCTTCCTGGGTACCGGAGAATATGATCAGGCGCATTTTGTTCAGGTGGACAAATGGGGTAACGTATTCGTGGCCGGACAAACCCGGGGCAGCTGGCCGGTATTCCCGGATGATGTATACCGGGAGCCCAACGGCGGACAGTTCATCACCAAACTCAACAACGACCTTAAGACACAGCAATTCAGTTCGATTTTCGGGGATGGTATCGAAAAACCGCAAATCTCCCTGACCGCCTTCCTGGTGGATTCCTGTGAAAGGATTTTTATCAGCGGATGGGGTGGCGAAGAGAACGACCCCACACTCGGGTTGGGGCATGGCGGGAATACTGCCCGAATGAAATTCACCAAAGACGCCTACGATTCCACTACCGACGGTTCCGATTTTTACCTGGCCGTCTATTCCAAAAACATGAATAAGCTGCTTTATGCCACCTTTATCGGCGGAGGGTCACCTGGCCTGGGCGGCAGCAATGTGCTGGGCGAACACGTGGACGGAGGTACCAGTCGATTTGACCCCAAGGGTATCGTCTACCAAAGTGTTTGTGGAGGATGTGGCGGCCCCAATACCCCTGATTTTCCCACCACTGCGGGAGCTTACTCCCAAAGCAACAACAGCGATAACTGCAACAATGCACTCTTCAAGCTGGATTTTGAGAATCTGAATGCGGCACCGGATGTAAGGGATACGCTGATTACCCTGACGGCCGGGGATACTTTACGTTTCGATTATATCGGTTCGGATGAGGATGATTCCGTCTTCCTCAGCTTCGAAGGCGAGGCAATCAATGGCAGCAGCTTTCCGAAGCCCTATGTTTCCATCCCTTCAAAAGTCAGCGCTTTGCGTACGGCAAAGGCCTCTCTCAGCTGGATCAGCGGTTGTTTGCATGCAGGTATGGATACCATTGTGATCACCGCGAGGATATTCGACAAGGGTTGCCCGGAAAGCACAGAGGATTCTGCGTACATCCGACTGGTGGTGCAGCCTCCTCCCGCACCCAATCCGCCGGAAGTCATTTGCATGAAATTCGGGCAGAACGATCAGATTCACCTCAGCTGGAAGGATACCGATACTTCCGGTTACCTGGATTTTTACCTCCTCTATAAACAGATCGACGGAGGTCAGTGGCAGGTTATCGATACCTTCTACAAAACCGCTACACAGGAATTTACCGACCCCAATTCCCAGAACTATGAACAAACGGATTACTGCTACAAAGTGGTAGGCGTGAATATCTGTGGCACCTTAGGACCGGAATCTTACACCATCTGTTCCATCGATCAATTCAACAAACCCATTGAAGGCACGGAGATCATTACCACCACCGTAGTGGACAATAAGAACCTGTATACCGTTTGGAAAAAATCCACGGAACCCGACTTCAAGGGTTACAGCCTTTACCGGAAATACAATGACCCGAAAGCCAGCTACGAATTCATGAAGCTTTTCGAAGAACGTGACGACACGTTTTTCCTGGACCCGCACGTAGATGTGCATCACTACTCGTACTGCTATGCCCTGTCTGTTACTGACAAATGCGGCAATAACAGCAGTACAAGCGACCCGGGCTGCTCCATACTCCTGCAGGGTGAATCCCTTCCCTACCGCCACGACCTTGTGTGGAACCCCTACCGGGTTTGGCGCTTCGGGGTGCAGCAATATGACCTGATCCGGCATGACGACCGGATGAAGGATACGCTGATCGGTATGGGGGATGACAGCTGGCTGGCCCATTCGGACACTTCACTCGATTACGACTGGGGAGGGTATTGGTATACCGTAATGGCCACGGAAAATTCAGGCAACCTGGCTACCAGTACCTCCAACACGGTTTATCTCATTCAGCCCCCTCTTCTGCACGTGCCTACTGCGTTCACCCGTAACAGAGACGGGCTCAATGACGTTTGGGGCATTACGGATGTGTTTGTGAAAGAGTACCATCTGCTGGTTTTTAACCGCTGGGGCCAAAAACTCGTGGACACCTGGGACAAGAATTACCAATGGGATGGTTATTTTCGTAGTGAGGACCCCTTCGACAATGTGTTTATCTGGTATGTTACTTATACCGGATGGGATGGTAGTGCACATTCCCAAAAGGGTACACTCACCATTTTACGATAAAGACATGAAAACTCAACGACCCCTAATCCTTATGCTTCTTCTAATCGGTTCGGCCTTTGTCCAACAGAGTTGTGAGAAGATAGAAGATGCCATCAGTTTCGGATTTAATATCCGAAACGATTTCACCCTTCCTCCCAATATTCCCATCAATACCCCTTTCAACCTTCCCGGTATCCCGATGGATTACAATGCGGACGGAACCTTCGAGCAAAACAATACCAAAGCCGAGTTGGTCAAAGAGATCAAACTCGACTATTTCAAACTCACCATCACCGAGCCTGTCGGGCAGGATTTCACTTTCGTTAAAGACGTGGAACTGAAACTGAACAAAGACGGAGTAGGTGAAAAGCTAATTGCCTGGAAATACGATGTCAGCGAGGACGTCGGGCAGGTTCTGGACCTGGAAGTTACCCCCGATGCCCTGGATGCTTACCTGAAGTCTAACGAAGGGTTGACCATGAGCCTGAGAGTCACTACCGATAAACTGACTACCAAAGAAGTCAAGATCAGTTCGGATATTCGCGTTCGTGTCAAGGCAGACCTTTTTGATTAAATTCCTATTTGGGCTGGCACTCCTGCTATCCCCGGGAAGCCTACTGAAGGCTCAAGAATACCAGCTACTTGCAAAAAACGAAGCCAGCAGTCAGGCGTATCTTTTTGATAAAGGGGCCATCGTGCGCCTGCTCTTTTCCGGGTATGGAAAGCAGGTGCAGGAGTTCAAAGGCACCATTGACAGTATCAGCAGGGATAGTGTGTACCTGTATGATCAACAGGTTCTCCACAAAAAATACTTCACTGTAGCCATTGCCGATATTACAGGGTTTCGGGCATACAGTACCGGCATTTTTGTAGCCAAACCCCTCACCCAGCTCGGGCTTATTGCCGGGTACTTTGTGTTTTATTATGGATGGGTGGCACCGTTATCCCTTCATCCTGTCGGGGCGGCTGCGCTATCCCTGGGTTTCGGTATCGGTTCGTATTACCTGGTAAAAGCCCTTTTCCCGGATAAGGTGGTTCGTACCCGGGAAAAGGGATGGGTGTTTTTGAGTGTGGAGAAGAAGTCCAGGAGCCGTGGTTGATGGACCCTGGAGAATGTGCTGAACTATGTATTTTTTTTAGGGCAAAGGCCCTTTGCCACAGCTCAACCCATTCGGAACCGGTTACCCGGCGCGCACTATCCTGGCCATGCGCAGCAAGGTTCCCTGTCCATTCAGCAAACGGACACTGTATACCCCGGGTGCCAATGATTGGAGGTTGAGAGAAACCTGCTCACCGGAAACGGCTTCAGAGAGAAGCCGGTGTCCCTGCAGGTCATACACTTCCACTGTGCCTGCTTCCATTCCTTCCATATCCAGGTACAGGAAATCCTCTGCCGGGTTGGGATAACACTGCAAAGCCGCTACAGGAGCCGGTTTCACCCCCACCAGATCTGAGTTAAGGATCTCTTTCTGCAGGTTAACCACATACAATTCCTGGAGGCCACCGTTATTGAGACTGTCCTGATTCGTATAGACCGTAATGCACACTCCCGATTCGATATCCATCAGGTTTTCATTCAGAAAACCGAAGAAAGTCCCCCCGTGTTCGTACACCAGCTTCTTGTTGCTGTTCCGGCGCTTCATCATACCCAGGCCATAATACGTGGTGCCCGATACCTTAATCATGTCTGTCATCTCATTCCAACTTTCCTCGCTAAGCAGCTCGCCCCGGTTCAACAGGTCCCAGAACTTCACATTGTCGCGGGCAGTGGACATCAGTCCGCCCGCCGTGGTAGCCAGGCTGAATAACTGATCGATATACGGACTCTCTGCCAGATCGGTAAGGTGCGTGCCGGTGATGTTCATCGTCCAGGGATGGGCTTCCGTAAAACTCGCGGGATGTTGTTGGTAGTAAAACGTCTCGGAGAGGTTATAGGGATCAAGCAGGTATTCATGCAAGAGCTGAAACGCCGGTTTCTTCATGACCTCTTCCAGTATATAGCCGAGTATGATGTAATTGGTATTGGAATAGCTCCAGCTGCTGCCGGGGGTGAAGTTCATGGGGCCGGCCATTTGCATTATGCCTTCATAATCCCAGACCTTGGATGGTTTACCCAGAATACTGTCGTTCAACGAATTGCTGTGAAAATAGTCGGCAATGCCACTGGTATGTTGCAGGCACTGCCTAATGGTGGCTTGTCCGTTGATATTGGGATAGCCCTGAATCCAGATTCCGATACTGTCGTCAAGGTCCAGCTTGCCTTCTTCCTGAAGCATCAGGCTCAGCACCGTCATGTAGGTTTTGGTATTGCTGCCCATACAAAACAGCATCTCCGGCTCCAGCGGAACATTCTGCTCGGAGATCCCGGAAGTTCCCGCCCAGGTGCCATAACCGGGGATCAGCACTGCCGCCGAGATTCCCTTAACTCCGAATTTATTGCTAATGCTATCCACCACATGCTGAAAGCGGGCTTCCAGGGGAGCTGGTATCTGGGCGCTGGAAGCGAGGCCCAGGAGCATGGAAATAAGTAAAAGGTATGTTTTCATGACTCTGTTTTTTCTTCAAAGCACCCTAATCGGGTAGCGGCAAACCGGATTAATAGACCAAACGGGCTGAAGTGTAGACATCCTGTTCCCGGACCAATTGGTCTACATTTCACTCCGGGTTGTCTATATTCCCGACACGGCTCATTGCCAAAAAGGAAAATTGCAGCATGAGTAAACTGTTTCAGGTACTGGGATCACGTTTTGCCCTCAACACCTATTTCTGGATCATCATGATCCTGGTGAAAATCGAGGATGCCCTCAGCCAGGACATCTACTCCGACTGGGTATATGCAGGATTTATGTTGTTGTACATGGCTGTGATCGCTGCATTCAGCTACTTCAACAACCTGTACCTGATCCCGAAATTTTACCGGAAGAAGAAGAAAGCTCGCTACTTCCTCTGGTCTGCTCTCTGCCTTTTTCTGCTGATGGTCACCTATGTCACCGTGCTGAAAGTCAGCGAATGGGCCTTACCCAACCTGCGTGTCGAGCACCTGAGCATCATCACCTACATGATGGAACCGGAATTCACCCTGGAATCTTACCTGGAACTGGTTCCCGGCTTTGGCGTTGGCCTGTCGCTATGGTGGATCATGTTTAGCCTCGCGGGTATGTTCCACGACCAGTTGACGGTGGTAAAACGTATGGAAGCCGCCATACTCGAACACCGGGAGGCGGAACTCAGCTTCCTGCGCGGACAGATCAACCCGCATTTTCTATTCAATACCCTCAATAACCTTTATGCGTTGTCTATGGATAAGTCGGAGCTAACTCCGGCCTATATCCTCAAGCTCTCTACCGTATTTCGGTATATCCTGTACGAAGCCAATACTGACAAGGTTCCCTTCGCTACCGAGCAGGAGATCATGCAGTCTTTTATCGATATCGAATTACTGCGCACCGATGCCAGTCCGAATCAGCATTTTGTGATCAGCGCCGACCGCGATTACCTGATCCCTCCGCTAATCTGGTTGCCCATCCTGGAGAATCTGTTCAAACATACCCGTCTGAACAGCGAGCTGGAGATCGACTTTCGTTTTACCATACAGGATGGGGTATTGAATGTGTATTGCCGGAACAACAAGGTGGAAGACTCGGCAGAGCAAACAAAAAAGGGCGGCATTGGACTGGAAAATCTGAAGAAACGGCTGGAATTGCTGTATCCCGGTGCACACCGTCTGGAAATACGCGATGAAGGGGCTTACTTTACGGTGGAAGTGGAAATCAGACTGAATTCATGATACGCGTAGCCATAACGGATGATGAGCCTCTGGCCCGGAAGGTCATGGAGTCGTATCTGAAGGAAGTCCCGGGTTTTGAGTTGGCCGACACCTGCAAGAACGCTTTCGAACTGCTGACCCTGCTCAACAAGGAGCAGATCGACCTGGTGCTGCTGGATATCGACATTCCGGGCATTAATGGCATCGACTTCATCCGTACCCTAAAGGAGCCTCCTCTGGTGATCTTTACCACCGCCTATACCCAATATGCCCCGGAGAGTTATGAGCTAAATGCGCTCGACTATTTGGTGAAGCCCATTGCCCTGGAGCGTTTTGTTAAGGCGCTGAACAAAGTGGGGCCTGCCCTGAAACAGCGCCAGCAGCCTATGCAGACAAAAGAACCAAGCACCGATCCTTTGTTATTTGTACGTTCGGAAGGAAAGTGGGTGAAGATTGACCTGCAGGAGATCCGTTTCGTGGAAGGGGTAAAGGATTATATCCGTTTATGGATGGAGAAGTCGCGGGTGGTGATCCACAGCACCATGAAAAGTTTCGAAGAGCAGCTTGCTCCTTTTCCGCAGTTCATCCGGGTGCACAAGTCCTATATCGTAAACCTGCAGTTTGTGGAGGAGATTGATGGAAACTCCCTGAAGATTCAGGACCAGCTTATCGGTATCGGTGGCACCTACCGGGAGGAAGTGCATCGGCGTATCGACGGGTATAAGATGGGAGGGTGACTTTTGGGATTCTGGGTTTTTGGTATTGGGTTCTGGTGGTGGCCCATTAGCTTTTGGCTCTTGGCATGTTGAGCCCGTCGAAACATGCCAACACATGCGGGGTTCTGCTATCCTGCAGGATTGTTTCCCGCTGATCACGCAGAATCAGGTTTATCGGTAAGCTTTCGGGTTTTCTCCAATTGCGGCTCTGCGTGTTCCGCCCAAATCGGGTTTCGCAGATCACGCAGATGTTTTTCGGAAGAAGCAGCCTTTGAGCTAACGATCCCGTACCTCAGCGTTTTCTGCGGGAAATAAGAAGAATTGGCAGCTTGGTTCTCGCCACTACTCGACGGGCTAGGCGTAACAAGCGCATAGGATAAGTGTCTTGCCTGGGATTGGCTGACGGTTGATTTTTCCAAATACGCTGTCAAGCGACTTAGGTTTCAGCGGGATAATCGCTACCGTTTACACTGTGACTCCTACTATAATATACTTTTTCAAATGCCCTTTTGTTTTTCTGATTTCTCGAATCTAGAATTGTGTTAGCTCGTTTCCCAATGGGTATTTATGAGGTGCTTAAGTCACGATTTTCACAGCACGTAACATCAGCCCCATGTTCCCATCACCGAATAAAGATGAAAACAACGATTCTCTCTCAAAGCACCTAAATCTTCTATCATGATAAAAAACAAAAACTTAGTATCGGTTTTTATCCTTGTTCTCCTTTTTCTATCTGTTCCGATAGAATCCTCAGCCACAAAAGTCAAAAAGTTCAGGGACAAATGGTGGCGGATCAACTTTGAGCATGTATATGAAGACCTTCACTACACTGAAGGGAACGACGGTAAGCTTGTACTGGGTGGCGGCGAAGTTCATTGTTCAGGAGCAGGCGATTTAAAATGTCGTGCCGGGGCAGGTTATTATTTCCCTTTCATTGATGAAGGCGTTTATTCCGAACCGGAAATAAATCTAATCAAAGACCTGCTCGGTTTTGCTGAGGATAAGGTGGACAAAGCAGGAATCCTGACGGGCATATATGCCAAATCCATCACGGTTGTTGATTTATCAGGCAATAGCTATACAAAAGTGTTCCAGGTTTCCTGGCATGTGGAACCCGATGACAGCCTTATTATCGAAGTGGAGGATATTCATACCACTCCTGTTCCAAGTTTGACCAAATAGTTTTCGTTATCCCCATTCCAAAAACAAAGTATTATGCGAACAATAACGTCTGCAGTATTGATATTATTTGCCTTCCTTATTCCTGTTATCGCCAAAGCCGGTAAGGAGGACAAGATCGTCCAGGTAAAAAGGGAAAGAGTTGGTGGAGATGGTTCCGGAAACTACGAGGACGTAAACAGAAACACTACGGTTGAAAGCCATAACGACGACGGAACGGTAGCCAAAGTGTTGATCACCATCAAGTGTTTCGGTGCAGGAACAGAAGCCTGTCCTACCGGCATGATTGCAAATCCTGATCTCCCTCCACTAGCGGAAGTACCTGTTTATCTTCAAAACAAAACGGAAATTATGTTTGCTTTAGCCGAAAAGAACATTTCAGGCGGAACAGGCAAGGGCTCCTATTCAGAGCTATTCACTGTCGTTCTGGCTTCCGGGGAAACAGAAACATATACTTGTGTACTGACCTGGACATCCACCGATAGAGATAATGTTTCAATGGAAGTTACCTTTTCACAAGTATTGCGGCCCTCAACAACAAACTGACCTGAAGCTTAATGAAGCATTTCCATAGGAAAGCCGGAGTGGTACTAATCACCGCTCTGGTTTTTTTCTTCTCTATCTGCCGCATCCAGGCCCTCCCCCCGGATTCATCCGTGATTGAAATGAATACGTACATGCGCCTGGACACCATACTTTTCATTGAAAACCAGGTTACGGAAAATCTTCTTTACTCCCTGTGCCTGGCATCGAATAATGATGAAATAGCGGTGTTTAATTATTTTCCGCTTACCCGAATAGACACTTTCGAACTGACTTTTTACAATAAGGAAACGAGCCAATTCAACTATCAAAAAGTTCCTGTCCCTGCAAATGAGTATCTGCAGATCAAAAGGTTCAACCATTGTTCCGATATGGCATTTAACGATTCTCTTGTGATACTAAGCTTCTTTAACAAGTTTGTTGTGCTTTCCAGACAGGCAAATGGTCATGTTCAATTTTCACACGCCTTTGGTCACACCTATGGTAATTTTACGGATCTGGCAATAGAACAAGAAGTGTTGTTTGCGGCAAAATGCGGTTATACTTCATCTTCAAAATCAACGATAGCCTGTGAATTCAACATTGAGAAAGGAGTTATGATAAAGAGCGGTTCATGGGCACACCCTTATATTGAGTTTGCCGTTTTTGACATGAATAAAAAATGGACCTGCTTTTCAAATGGTCGATTGATTGTCAGCAATTCCTTTGATGACACCATTCGGGTCATCTCAAATTATCGAGAGGTATCAAAGTTTTCTCTGAACCTGGATTTCACAAATCCCGATTTCAAGCTGGACTCACTTCGTAACGTAATTTCAGAAGACGAACCCCGGAAATGGATTGACGCACTTTCTGACGCGAACTATTTTAAATCAAGTAGGGTTAATTTCATTCAGGTTGTAGATGACCGATACTTACTAATACGGTATGTACGACCAGGTGAATCTTACGACAACCGAACCTACTATGCATATGCAAAGCTAAAACAGGATTTCTCCGGCATAGAAGAATTTGTTTTCAAAGAGGTCCAGGAGTTCAGGGTTCCAAAAAAAGTCAACCAGTTTATCACTAAGGAAGATTTTGATTTTACTACATCGTCTGCATTACTCTATATCAGTAACAGAGATTGCGTTATAATAAAGGCGGGTGGGAAAACCCAAAAGCTCAATGATACACGAGCTAATCTGTTTAAGTTAAACCAGTCATACCTTAAAAATTTTGATCCGGTTATTTGCCTTTATCTCTATAATTTCTCTTTTTAACAACGGTAGAAACAGTCTCGGTCTGCCCGGCAGGGGGGACAATGATTCCCTGAATAATCCGTATCGACAGTTTTTATTAAAAGTTAACGATGTTTCCGGGGAACCGGTGGAAATTACCGGGGTCGATGCGGATGTCTTTATCCTGATGGATTATGGCCATTGCAGCAAGTGCGCCAAAGAGGTGCTTAACTTTATGGGAGATGCCTGTGATTCCGGCCTAAAAGTAATCATGATTCATTACGGGGATGCAGAAGCTTACGCATCCAACCGCACCACTCGAAATAAATATCGGTTCGAATATGCGTATTTACGAGAGGTCTATTTTAGCCCTATGCCATTACCCGATAAAAGTCAGGTGCCCGTTCTTGTACTTTCAAAATCCAATGAGTTTATTGTCTACGGTGATTTTCAGAAAGAAAAAGAGATGCTCTTACGTCAGGTTAAAAAAGCAGGGGCAGACTAGAAAACCAACCCGAAAAAGAACCCCGGTTGTCAGATAAAGTCTGGTCTATTCCATATTAATGTAATCTGAAAAACGGGTCGTCTAACTCGTCTACAGTGCCCTTATTGATTCGCCAGACTTTGAACTTGTTTTCATTCCCTCGTTCAATATCCTCGTCATCCATAATATAAATCAACCCATAAGAATCTGGTGCAATAGTAGCAAGCCAATAAAGAAACTCAAATGTGTGTTTAGGCCTGTGATTATGTGCAACAGTTATGTTCAGATAGCACCCTCCATTCACGTGCTTCACATCATAAAATTCATTTACAAAATTCAGTTTCTGTGAGATCCTAGTTTCTATGGATTTAATTATTGGACTCAGCCGATCTTCTTCTGCCTGAATACACACCCATCCATTAATCTCAGTC
>CAXPEB010000033.1:0-30453 GCA_964215915.1 Bacteroidia bacterium | reverse complement strand
CTTTCCCTACACGACGCTCTTCCGATCTCAGAAATTCAGCAGAATTGATAATTATTTATCATTCTGTACGTGGCACTCTTTCCATGAAAATCGTTTATAATTCCCCAAAAGCGTTGTGCTGCAATGTCCTCCGGTTATCCGCATTAATTTGAGACCAGTTTCGACAACACGAATAATTCCCCTATAGAATCATTTCTTCCTACCCAAAACCCTTGTTTACCAATAGAATTCCCCGGGATGAATCCCGGAGGAATGGTCTTACTGAGATGGGTGAAGGTTATGTTACTTGACGAGAATCCCGGATACGACTATGATGCCCCAGTTCCCTATCGGCTGTCTTTCCAGGCCCAGATATAGCGGGAAGCAACGCTTCGGTATGGGCGCCAGTTTTCCGAAAGGCGTAACATTTCTTTCTTCAGTTCTCTTGTGTCCATTTCTTCCAACCGGTAAAGGCCGGCCACGCCCTGTTGTATTCCCAAATCGTCAAGCGGAAAGACATCTTCCCGCAGCATACCGAAGATCATCAATATCTCTACGGTCCAGTGCCCTACGCCTTTTATCCGCGTAAGGAGCTTTAGCAATTCCTCATCCTCAAGTTGGTCCAGCGTTCGGTTGTCCAACCCTTCTTCCAACCAGAATCGGGCGATATTCTGCATATAAGCCGACTTCTGTCCGGATAATCCGGCTCCACGGAGTTGTTCCAATGGCAAATCAAGTACGGTTCCGGGGGTAGGTTTCGCGTCTTCGAACAAATTGACAAAACGTCCGTGTATCGTCGCTCCGGCCTTACCCGACAACTGCTGGAATGCAATGGCACGAAGCAGGTACTGGAAATAATCGGGGTGCCGGGTCAGCGGAACCATCGGTATCTCCCGGACCGAGCGGTGAAGGTGCGGATCCCTGACTTCGATATGCCTTAGAAATGCTTCCATAAGATTGTAGCCGAAAAGTACATAAAAAAACCACGACCGAAGTGTTTCGATCGTGGCTATGATGATAAGAGAGAATCCTAATTCGTGGTTATCGTCAGGGATACCTCACCAACATGTTAGCTTACGTCGGCCAGAAATAAAAAAAGCCCCCGGAAACCGGGGGCCTTAGCAAACCAAGCGTATATAAAGCCAGACTAACTTAGATTACTCAGTGATTTGAAGTTTGACATTCCGAACTCCGCTCGAAGTGCTCAGCTGTACGCTATAAATACCGGCACTCAGATCATTGAGGTCGATCACGTGGTTTTGCATTCCCTGAGCCATGCGGCTGCGGTATACCGCTTTACCGTTGGCATCGAATACCGTAACCTGCACCTCCTCGGGAGCCTGGGCTCCCAGTTCGATTGTCACTTTACCCGAAGTCGGGTTCGGGTATACCCGTGTATTGCCCAACACACCGTCTTTTACCGAAGTAGTGTTCTCTACCACGTTCACCACACGGCAAACCTGATTAGAACGGTTTCCGGAAGGATCGGTAACGCGGTAGCATACGCTATAGCTTCCAATCCAGTTCGGGTCTACATCGGAATCGATTTTCAGGCTATCCATCAATTGGGATTCGGTGTAATAATTATCAGACATGCTCACCCCGGCATCGTTAAATGGAGTCCAGCGTTGCAGCGTAACCACCGGCAGGCCGTTCAGGTAAATTACCGGAGATTCATTATCCACAACCCTTACAAGCCGTGTAATTTCAAGGGCTTCATTACCCTGGCAGTCGGTTGCGGAATAGGTCAGCAGGTAATCTCCCAATACCGAAGTATTCGGGTAGCTGTCTACACTCCACGCAATGGGCGATGGGCAGTAGTTATCGGTAACTTTTGCTCCGGGTTCTACATAGGGATAGTGTACCCTTACGATTACCGTATCCTGTCCTACCAGATCCAACACCGGAAGCTCATTGTCTTCCACGATCACCCAGCGTATCTCCTGGGTCATATTGCCGGAACCGTCGGTGGCCGTGTACGTCATGGTATAAATACCAACTATGTTTTTGAGTACCTGGCTGCTGTCAATGGTAATGGTTACCGAACTGTAGTAGTTATCTGTGCCGGCAGATCCCGGATCATTGATGAAATCAAACACATCGATATGGATCGTGTCATTGCCGTTCAGGGTAAGCTGAGGCACCACATCATCAATCACGGATACCCTGCGCACAACCGAATCGGTATTGCCCCAGGCATCTTCCGCCTTGTACCAGATATAATAGGTTCCCAATTGGTTGGGGTTTATGGATGAACCGCTGGTGATAGAACCGGTGATATCCGTACCGAATACGTCCAAAGCACTGGCTAAGGAGTCAACGTAAGAAGTAAACACGCGGAAGCTATCCGGGTTATTGCCAATGATGGTTATCGTCGGTTTACCCGACAGGATATTCACCTGGAATTCCACGCTGTCCTGGTGGATACAACGGGTGGCACGCAGTTTTACCGTATGCTGGCCTGTTGTATTGAAGATGTATTCGAACGAGGCACTGTCGGTGTAGTAGTTTCCATCCACATACCATTCGAGGTCCATCTGCGGCAGGGTACCGATATTTTGCTCGAAACGGATCGGGTAACGGGAATAAAAGTCGGTGTGAGTAGTATTGATCACCGGCTTGGCAAAGCCCCAGTTTTCATCATCCGCACCGATGGAAACCTGCTGCGGGCAGCGTGATTCGCCATCGATATCCACATTCACCCCTACGTAAGAACCAGGCAGGAATACAGAAGTATGGAGATTGGTCAGTGCAAGGAATTGCGGATCCTGGCTGTAGCTGTTCTGGTTAAACTGCGGCAGTCCGTTTTTCAGATCCAGCAGGCTGTTGTACAAACTTCCCACACGAACAAAATCTCCGAATGAATAGTAGTTGTTATAATCCAGGCTGTCGAAGGTTCCCCCATCGGCAAGCATGGCCAAACTGTTCGGGTTGTCATTGCGGATCGTGTTATTCCGCATATCCACGCCATAGCTCAGGGTAACGGATACCGCTGCTTCGATCACTGCACTGTTACCAATGGAGCGGAAGGAGTTATGGTATACGCTGAAACCTTCGGATGCTTCTGCGTAGAATGCATAGCCGGAGGTATTGCTTACCATGTTGTTGTAAATCATAGACGGGAAGGCAGGATCGGCACCCAGGAAGTTGAGCATCTGCAGGTACATTCCATACTCGCCCGAAGCATTTAACGTATTGTTATGAATGCGGACATTGCTATTCATTTGCAGGAATATGCCGTATGAGAATCCGGTATTCCGTACAGGGGACATCTGGTTGTATGCTACGGTGAAATACTCCTCCCCGTTTGCAAAGATGGAGCCCACATACTGGTCACGGAAAGTACTGTGGCGTATGCTGTTGTATTGACCGGAGCCCCCGAAATACATTCCATAATAACCGCCTGTTACTTCCAGGCTGTCGAACAGGTTACCCGAACCCGGGGTTCCGGTAGCACCGTACAGGTCATTCGGAGTAGCGATTACTGCGATGTTAGCCAGGTCAAGTGAGGTTGACGTCGGGCTTGACTGCACCTTCAGGTTAATGAACCTGTTGCTGTCGGCCTGGTTGGTCAACAAGATGGCCACCCCATAGTTAGCACCCATGGAAGCTACAGTCATATCCCGGAAGATATAGTGGTCGCCTCCATCAATCATGATGGTCGCCCAATCCGAGTTGTTGCTTCCGGAATAGCTGACAGAAGTACTGCTTACTCCGGCACCTTTGAAGGTAATGGTGTTGGCAGCGGAAGCACCGGTCACCTCACGGAGGGTAATCCGTTCGTTGTAGGTTCCGGGACGCACCTCAAAGACAACCGGGGAACAGATTCCCAGCAGACCGAGGTCGCCAATGGCTTCGCTGAAGTCAGGGTAATCCGGATTCACCCCACCGATGGTATACGTACCACTTAAGCCGGTTTTAATGCTTACGGCAAGGGTATCGTTGTTGCGCAGAGAATCGCGCACCCCGTTCGGGAAGGAAGTCCATACCCGGATATTCTTCTGATCACCGGCCACAAAAGTCACCGATCCCAGGGTGGTATCCATAAATCCGCGGATACCGATACTTTGTCCGAGGTAAAGGGTCCCCTGGAAGGTTCCGTCCACAGACCAGTTCACCCGCACACTGTCAATCACATTCACTCCATAATTGCCAATGCGCACCTTTACATCCTGAGAACCGGCACAGAATACCGGTGTAGGCGACAGCATTTTGGTTACGCCGGCATTGTTCGGCACGTTCACCTCGTCGGCTCCCACAACCGGAGCCACGGTATTCCGGAAATCACCGTCGATATCCTCATCGATACCCACATAGGTACCCGGAACATTAATGCTTGTATGAAGATCGGTAGCCGATACGAACTGCGGATCGCGGCTGGCACTTCCCTGGTTAAACTGGGTAATGGCAGCTTGCAGAACAGGCAGGTTCGCATAGTTCATGTTCGAGAGGTTGATAAAACCTCCGGCAGTGTAGTAGTTATTAAAATCCAGATCCGTGAAGGTGCTGAGGTTATCCGCGAACAGTACATAACGTCCCGGTGTGGTGCTGAAGTTCTGGATATGGTTATTACGCAGATCCATATTCTGACTGCTCAGGTAGCGTACCACGCTATGTGTCGGGTTAGACACAAACGAGTTGTGCCATACCTTTCCGTAATAGGATTGATTCACATACAGCGCGTAAACATCGGTGCTGCTAACCATACAGTTATAGATGCGGCTCTGGATACTGCCGTTATAGAGATACCGGTTGGTATAATTGAGGTAGATCCCCACGTTTTTGCTGTATACCACATTGGCTCCCAGCTCATAATTGGCGGTATACTCCAGCATGATACCACTTCCTGCGGTACCACGCGGTTCATCCACGCGGGAGTTGATCACCTGTACATTCGACTGGCTTCTCAGGTAAATACCGGTATGGAAACTGTTCCGGCTAAGCACGTTCCGGATGCGGTTGTTAAGTGCATATTCGTTGGTGGTGTTCGGTCCGTTCAGTCGGATACCGAAATACCCACCGTGAATTTCTATACTATCGAAAAGGTTCCAGGAACCGGTGCTACCGTCGGCGATACCGGTCATAGAACCGCTGGCTACAATTCCGTTGACATTATTACTGTTGGAAGTAGTATCCAGGAGGATAGTCATCTGGATGAAACGGTTGCTATCCGCTCCGTCGCTCAGCCAGATACCGGCAGCATATCCGGATCCGTCGTTTTCCACGCTCATGTCGCGGAAAGTCACGTGGTCGGCACCTTCCAGCACAATGCTGGCCATGTCGCTTGTTCCGGTTCCGGAGGTACTAATAACAGTGGTGGTTTTACCGGCACCTGCAAAGGTGATGGTATTGGTGGCTGACACTCCGGCGATTTCACCCAACTCGATGCGCTCGTTGTAGGTTCCTGCCGCTACAAGGAAGGTAACCGGACCACATACCCCGAACTTGTTCAGGTCTTCGGCGGCGTCTGCAAAAGTGGCATAATCCGGACTGCTACCGCCAAGGGTATAGGTACCGCTAAGGCCGGGCATCCATTCCATCTCAACCGTATCGTTTGAGTTCATGGTGTCATTACCGTTATTCGGTAAGGTGGTCCAGGCCATCACGGATTTTGGGGTATTCTGGGTAAAGCTTACGTTACCGAGACTTAGCGCCTGGGAAGATCCGGGGCTAAGTGTGGCTACCAGTTTCACCGCTGTCTGCGGGACACCGTCTACCGTCCACTCCACCGTAACCGAGTCAATAGGGTTCACCCCGGCATTCATTACTTCTACTTCCAGGTCATACGAGCCTGCGCAAACGTAAGCATCGGGGGATGTGAATTTATTGATCCCTGCGTTGTTGGTACCCTGCAGGTCATCGATAACAGTGATAAACCCGTCATAGGTACCGCCGCCGTAACTGGTCTGATAGGCTCCGTTGGTAGCCAATCCGGTGGTGGACTTGGTCCGTCCGGTAAAGATCAATCCTTTGGCATCGCTGAATACGCTCCAGGAAACCTCTTCGTCATTGCCTCCCATGTACGAACTCCACTTGAGTTGTCCGGTTCCTTCGAATTTGGCAATGAGGGCATCCCTCACCCCACCGAAGGAGGTTTGATAGGCTCCGCTGGTAGTCATGCCCGTAGTGGTCATAACATCTCCACAAAGGTAAAAGCTGTTATTCAGGCCGGCAGAAATGCCACGGCCCACATCGTTTCCGGATCCGCCGAAATAGGTACCCCATACCTGGGTGCCCGCTCCGGTGAAACGGGTAACGAAAATATCGTTATCGCCTGAGTAGTTGGTTTGCATTGCTCCTGAGGTTGCAATGCCTGAAGAAGACTGGGTGTATCCGCAAACGAAGATATCCCCGTTATCGGCTACGGTTACGGCCAGGGCGGCGTCCGTTCCGGATCCACCAAAATAGGTGCCCCATAAGCGTGTGGTGGCCGTAGGATCAAGCTTGGCAATAAAGCCATCGTAGCTTCCTCCAGCGTAGCTGCTCTGGTGTGAACCGCTGCTGGCAACACTGGAAGTGGAGGAACAGTATCCTACGATATAAACGTTTTTGTTGGCATCAACGGCGATACCGCCGAAACGATCGTGGGTGTTTCCACCGTAATAGGTACCCCAGATACGTCCGCCACTGGAGTCGAACTTCGCTACAAAAGGCTCGTCGTATGCACTGGTAGACAGGTTGGTTTGCTGATATGCACCGGTAGAAGCAATATGGCTGTTGTTCGCGGTATTGTTGGTACCACCGAAATATACATTGGCGTCATCATCCACCACCAGACCGTTCTGTCCGCCGCGGTCATTACCGGTTCCTCCGTAGAAGGTTCCCCAGCACAGTATCCCGGCATTGGTGAACTTGGCCAGGAAAGCATCATTGTACGTTCCGGAACGGGTAGTTTGGAAAGCGCCGGAAGTAGCGATGACATTGGATGAGCTGGTGGTACCTGAAATATACAGGTTGCCGGCATCGTCGATACCGATGGCCTGTCCCTGCTCATTACCTGAACCGCCGTAGTAGGTGGCCCAGAGCCGGGTACCGGTATTATCGAACTTAACCAGGATCACATCACCACCGGAACCGTATCCGCCCCCACCTCCGTAGGAACCTTGCCATACGCCACTGGTAGCGATATTGGCAGTGGAAGTTGATGATCCGCTGGCAAAGATGTTTCCATTGGCATCACGGGTTGCCGTGAAGAGAAAGTCATCTGCCGATGAACCGTAATAAGAAGCCCATTGCACATCAGGTACCGGATCGATCACCAGGGTTTGTCCTTCCGGAACGTTGCCGTTCACCTGTATTCCCCAAACCTGATCATTTACCTGCCGGTAAGTCACTTTTACCTCCCTGCGGCTTTCGCGCAGGTAAGAATAAGGAATGGCTTCGGACAGTTCTCCGAAAAGCGTACCGATCAGCAGGTTGCCGTCATTCATGGAAACCCCTTTAGGGCCTTTATAGATCCATTGGATCTGGCTGGCGTCTGCTCCCGGATGGAGGATAAAATTGTATTCCACCGGTTTGGTACTTCCCGGACTGGCAACAAACTCCAGGTCAATTCCCGGGTAAAGATTCTTGTAGGTCACTTTGCCGTAATGATGAACTCCCAATACCCCGCTTTCACCGGTTCCGGTATTGTAATAGTTCAACACATCAGAGGAAGGCGATTCTGCCACGATTTCCGGATTTGGGTTTGCTCCCAGGAATCGGATGTCAACCCGATGAAAACGCACCTTTACCAGGTACTCGTCCGGGTCTCCGGGAAGCTTGAGCCCTTCCTGCTCCACCAATGTTTTGTCCATCACCCAGGTATCGTAGCTGAAGCTGTTCGCTTTCAGCTGGATATTGAGATTAGGAAGGCTAAGGAGATACTTTACCTCCGGATTGGGCGTCATGTTCTGGTCAAGGACCTGCCCCTTGTTTTCAATGAAACCCGTTGCCGATCTGAGCGGTTCCGAACTTCCGGCAAGACTCACCTGCAAGGTGAGACACAATCCGATCAGTCCGAAAAGCAGCCGGGTCATTTTGGTTTTCTGGTAATGACTTCTTTTCATAATTGTTCGCTTTAATAGCTGGCTTAGCATGTTTCGTGCTTCGGGCATAGTACCCGTTATCGTAAAGCAACAAAATATCATAAGGCCAAAGTAAGAATCGTGAAAGGTGCAGCCCCTTATTTAGTCATTAACGCCTAATCTTCCATAAGTGAACAAACGCATACACCCCCACTTGTTTTCCTTCTCTGGCAGATACCGTACTTCACGGCACTGTATATCTAATAGTTAACTTTATGGGGTTATGTGTTGCATGCGAATGATAACCGCACACAAGTATTGAGTATCAATCCCGTATTAAAGGATAAGTGACAGGAAAAACCGGATTCCCGGCGGATATTCCCGAGAATTGCCCGGCTGGGAATCCGTAATATTGAAAGAGGATGGCAAGAATCAGGTACGTCATTTGGGTATGGATGCTGTGGGGCTGCGCACAAAACCTGGCCTTCAGCCAAACTCCCTATTTCCGGAAATTTTCCGTTGACGAAGGGCTGTCCTCCAATATCATTTACGATATCCTGCAAGACGACAAGGGTTATGTCTGGTTTGCCACCGACAATGGGGTCAGCCGTTTCGACGGCTATGGATTTTCGAATTTCAACCTTAAGGACGGACTAGCCGACAACGAAGTGGTCAAACTCCGTCAGGATTCCCGGGGCAGGATCTGGTTCCTTTCCCTGATCGGTAAGTTTTCCTTCTTCCACAACGACACCTTTTATCATGCCGGGAACTGCAGCTTCCTGGCAAATATGCCAAAGACCGACGGTTATTTCAGCCAGTTGGCCGAATGGAACGATAACCTGTATTTCGCCAGCAATCGCGGGGATATCTATAAGCTGAACCCCGACAGCCAGTTTACCCATATCCAACCCCAGGAAGGAGCTGCAGCCATCTGGTCGTACGATAACGCCTTGTACATCCTCACCCGCACGGGCCGTCACCGGCTACTTGCCAACGATTTACTGGTTCCGGTTCCCACGCGCCATGTGGGCGCTCCCCTGCCCTCGGGTATCCGTATCAGTGAAGCGGGTAAAATGCTGCTGATGGGTGCCGGAAACCGACTGATCATCCTCGATCAGCAAACCAATTCCATCATCCTTGATTATTCTTTTGCCGACAAGGAGATGGATATCATCGCTACTTACCTGGATCATGCGGGCAGGATCTGGGTAGGAACCCGACAGGGTCTTTACCGGGCCAGCGGTATCCCGGATGCTGCGGAAGGGAACTGGATACGCTTTATCGATAATAGCCTGGTGACCAATATTATCGAAGACAACGAATACAATTTCTGGGTAAGCACCATGGGGAATGCCTGCTTTTTCATCCCCAATGCCAATATTTTCTGGCTCTATTCTCCCTACCGGGAGGCGCGTAACCAGATCACCACCACCGTTTTTGTCGATCGGCAAAACCGGCTGTGGACCGGGCACGACAAAAGCAGTTATACCATACGCGACGGGACGGAAACGTATTCGGATAACCTGGGGAAACCCAAGAACCTGGAACGGATCAGCCGCATCAAATCCATCGGTAAGGAAATCTGGATCATCGGAAAAAGTAAGATCAGGGTGATCGATGGCGACAAGCGTTATGACCTCGCCTATTTCGGGAACGATGTGTTGCTGGATCATAACGGCTATTACTGGATTGCGTCCAGTCATGTATACCGGGTGAAGGGGCGTAACGCCCGCGACCTGATAAATCAGCCGAAACCCTCTTCGCGGGCAGGAGATCCGAATACGGAGGTAATGCTTCCCAAAAGGGCCAATGTGCTGTATGAAGACGAATCGGGAGGAATCTGGCTCGGCACTTTTGACGGGCTCTATTACTACGACGGGAACCGCTTCTACAATTTCGGGGACTCCAGCGTTAGCCTCACCGGAAAGATCAATGACCTGAAAAAGGATCCGCAAAGCGGAAACCTTCTGGTAGCTACCGATAACTTCGGTATTACCGAACTGGATACCCGCAACCTGAGAATTATTCCAGGAGGATTTTTCGCAGAACTGAATCGTATCACCTGCTTCTCCATAACCCTGAGGGGGCATGAATACTGGCTGGGGACCAACAAAGGGATACTTTATCTCACCCGCGACTCCAACAAAGCCGGTGTACATTACTCGGAATTACTGGGCATTACGAACCTGCATGTATTTGATATCGCCTTTATCGGTGAAAACCTCTATGCCGCCACCAGCAGCGGCCTGCTGCGTTTCGATGAGATAGGGGCTGCCGATATTCGCCTGCAACCGCCACCGGTATACCTTACCTCGGTATCTCATAAAGGAAAAACGGTAATGCCGGCAGGAAAAGCCGTATTCCCCTATTCTGAAAACGAACTTACCCTCACTTTCAAAGGCATGTCCTTCAAAGAGATGGGCAACCTGAGTTATCGTTACAAGCTGGAAGGGCTGGACGAAGACTTCCAGATGACCTCCAACCGGGAGGTAGTGCTGAAAGCCCTTCCCCCGGGGGAATATGTTTTTACTATTTATGCCATTAACCGGGCCGGACAGGCCAGCGATACTCCTGCCAGTTTTGCTTTTACAATCCGCAGGCCCTACTGGCAGCAGTGGTGGTTTATCCTGGTCATTGCCGGAAGCGGCTTTTTGATCTTCTCCGTATTGTGGCGGCTGCGCCTTTCCATAGTAAGGCGGGGATACGAACTGGAAAATGCCCGCCTGGATGAAGAAAAACGGCGCCTGCAACTGGAGAACAAGTTATCGGAGGTGGAACAACATGCTTTGCGCCTTCAGATGAACCCACATTTTATCTTCAACGCCCTGAACTCCATCAAGGGCTACTATGCAGAAAAACGGATCAACGAAGCGGATGAATACCTGAGCCGGTTTTCCAAAATACTCCGGCATATCCTGGAGAACAACGAACGGTATTCGAGTTTGCAGGAAGAGATAGATATCCTGCGTCTTTACCTGGAAATGGCGCAGATGCGGCACCCAGGTATGTTCGATTACCGGATACGGGTAGAAGAAGGCATCAATACCGGGGAGATGACCATCCCCTCCATGCTGCTGCAACCTTTTGTGGAAAATGCCATCATCCATGGCATAGCGCCCAAACAGGAGGAGGGATTTATTGATATTGCCCTGAAAAGGGAAGGCGATATCCTGACCTTCACCATCACCGATAATGGCATCGGGCTTAGCATTGCCCGCAACAAACAGAAAAACAAGGAACACCAGTCAAAAGCGATTGAAATCACACGAAAACGACTGGAATACATAAACCAACAGGAAGAAGTAAGCTGCACCATTGAGATCCGTGACGACACCGATGGCAGCGCCATCCACGGCACCGTAGTTTCCATCTCCCTACCAACCAAAAACTTATGGTAAATCAAAGCATTACCGCAATTATCATCGACGACGAAACCCAGGCCAGATCAGCCCTGAAGGAGTCGTTATCCATCCATTGTCCGCAGATCAATGTAATCAATGAAGCGGGCACCGTGGCAGACGGGATCCGTTTGCTGGAAAGTACTACTTGTCAGCTCCTGTTTCTTGACATCCACCTTACCGACGGCACCGGGTTCGATATTCTCGAAGCCGTACGTAACCGAAAGCAAAAGGTCATCTTTACTACGGCATACAGCCAGTATGCGCTCAAAGCGATCAAATTCAGTGCACTCGACTATCTCCTGAAGCCAATCAGCGGAAAAGAACTCAGAGAAGCGGTTGACAAGGTGCTGGAACAGGAATCCGACCTGAACCATATGCTTATCAGCAATTTCATCCGTAACCAGGACAGCAGCATGCAACAGAAACGAATTGCACTGCATTCTTCGGAGGGGATTGCGCTATGTGCCATTCACTCCATCATCCGCTGTCAGTCGGAAGGAAACTATGTCCGTTTCTTCTTTACCGACCGTAAGCCCCTGATGATCGCGAAGACGCTGAAGGATACGGAAGAAATACTCTCCGGACTGGGTTTCGAACGCATCCATCACTCGCATATCATCAATATCGAACACCTTCAGAGCTATATCTCCAAAGACGGTGGTTATGTGCAGATGAATGACAATTCCGTGCTGCCGGTCTCCAACCGCAAAAAAGCCCAGCTCATGGAAAAGCTTAGTGAGTTTGACATGAAGCTGCAGTAAGTTATTTTATGGATGATGGCCTGCCCTAAAGGGAAAAACTGTCCTCCGGAAAATCACCCCGTTCCCCCGGATTTATCCCGGGGAGATTCACTCATACCACTCCATCCTGTATTGAAAACGGGGAAATCATATCCATGCCCCCTTTCATCCAAATGGATTTTTGGAAAACCTACTCTCCCCCATTCCCCAGGGATTTATCCCGGGGAGATTCATCCATACACAATATCCCGCCCCGGGTTGAAAATGGAAAATCTATCCATACACACCAATTCACCCCGGGATAAATCCCGGGGAAACTCATCCATACATACCACTCCGCCCCAGGTCGCAATCCGGGGAAACGCTAACGAAGGGATCGGGATATTG
Source organism: Bacteroidia bacterium (assembly GCA_964215915.1). Classification (GTDB taxonomy): domain Bacteria; phylum Bacteroidota; class Bacteroidia; order UBA8524; family UBA8524; genus UBA8524. The sequence goes on along the minus strand of CAXPEB010000033.1, from coordinate 17,940 downwards.
AGGCTTTAAACACCTTTTACAACTTTCCGGATTCAAAATGCGTTTAACGGGAGTTGCCATGATTCGTACCTCCAAATACCTGCTGTTTTTTCTCCCTTTGTTATTGATCCACTTTTCCTGCGGGAAGGACAAACAACCTTGCGGAGGTTTTAAAACCTATCCTGCCGGGGTTACCCTGATCGACTATGGCCCTCTGCACGACTATCCCCGGTTTTTGGATACCCTAAACAAATACCCGAACCTGCAACCCTTTAGGGTTACCGATGATTCCATCGCTATCATTGTTAGTTGCTACCTGTATTCACAGGGTCTTCCGGTGTTTTCGGAACATTATCAGATGATCTGGGGGAAACGTTTCCCCGGCTTTTCGGAGTTGGGAGAAAAAAGTATCGACACCGTACTTTCCATCACTCCCCAAATCTCTCAAGAAACGGCAGAAGGATATGCCCGAAATGCTGAAGCCTTTGAATCCGGATGCATGCATTCCCAGCTTGGCCTTTTCGACCGGAATGCGGGATATAGCTTTACTCCACCGGATTATGCGCTGGTGTGGTACGTACAGGGATCACGAGGCGCTCCCTATGTCATCTGCGACGCCTTGGACGGGAGCATTCTGCGCCAGGGAGGCCGCACCGTTACAGTTGTTCGGTAAGCTTTTCCGCCACCAGACAATAGCCAGGGGATAAAATAGCCTTGATTCCTGTTAAGCTTTTTATGCTTAGACAGGATAGGGAATACCGAATTGCCGTACCTTGCTGTTTCAACTATCTCACTCGTAAACCTTACTCTTATGAACCTGAGTCAGCACCTGGCCAAACACCTGAGAAACGTATACTTCGGCGGTAACTGGAGCAGCTCCAACCTGCGCGATCAGCTTTCCGACCTGAGCTGGGAGGAAGCCACCACACAAACGGGAAACCTGAATTCCATACTGAAACTGACCTACCACATCACTTACTATGTCAGAGAAGTAAGCAAGGTATTACAAGGAGGACCACTGGAAGCACGCGACAAATACAGTTTCGATCATCCGGAAATCCGTTCCCGTGAAGAATGGGAACGTTTCAGGGAAAGACTCTGGCAAGAAGCCGAAACCTTTGCCTCATTGATCGATCAATTGCCCGAATCCCGGATGTGGGAAGACTTCAGCGAAGCCAAGTATGGCAACTATTTCAGTAACCTGCTCGGGATCATCGAACACCTGCATTACCACCTGGGGCAGATTGCAATTATCAAAAAACTGCTTCGCAACGAAACCCGACCGGCATAAAAAAAGCCGGCCCATAAGGCCGGCTGAGGAGGGAGTATGCAGATAAATAAGGTTAGCGTATTACAAAGCGGCGGGTTTGTACCTGATCGCCGGAACGAATACTGAGTGTATAAACACCCGGAGTCAGCGAACCGGTGCGGATCGTGAATACGTTATTGCCCGGCTGTAACTCGGCACGATCATTCACAACCAACACTTTTTTTCCGGCATTGTCAAAAACCGCAATCTCGCCATTGCTGCTTTCCGAATCCGGGTTGATATAAAGAACACTGAAATTTCCATCGTTGGGATTGGGAAAGAGATTAATCTTCTCCGACACTTCCCGTTCCCCATTCTCTTCCAGGCCCGAAGGCAACCGGATGGAGGATTCTTCTTGTGTCGTTTCACAGTTAATCTCGATACAGTACTTATCGGTACAGCATCCTTCGTCGCTCATGGCTATTATGATCAGACAAACCTCATAGCTGCCGGAAGCCGCGTACTGATGACTAGGGTTTGCCTGGGTGGACGTATGTCCATCACCGAAATCCCAATAATAACCCAGTATCGGAGTGGCAGAAATCGGGGTAGCCGTAAAGTCAAAGGCACAGCCCTCTCCCCCATCGACTTCGAAACCGGATTTCAGCTCACAACGGAATTCACAATAGCTCTCCACTTCCCTGCAGTAAGTGTCGTAGCAACATTCTCCCTGGCTGTTTATGGCATAGGTGGTGAGACATACCTCAAATACTCCGTTGCTCAGGTAAGTATGCGCCGGGGAAGCGAGGTTGGAGCTGGTGCCGTCTCCGAAGGTCCAGAAATAGCTCACAATCGTTGAACCACCTCCCGGACTGGAAGATTGGTCATAGAAATGGAATTCACAGGTCTTTTCGTTCTGGGCATAATCGAATTCCGCATTGATATCGCAATCAACACAATGGCCAAAGAAAACATTGTCGATCGCACAATCATTGGTATTCGGGTCATCATTGATGGCCAGCTCCAGCAGGATAGTTCCCCCTACAGTTGCGGTCCAGGTCATATCGGAATGCAGCCAGGTATTGCGTGGACCATTCTCTGCAAAATTGGTATTGATGGTATTTCCGTTGATCCGAACGATCAGGCCTTCCGTGGCATTGTAGATATCGAACTTGTCGAGTGCCAGGGTATAGGTACGCCCTATAACGACCCCGCTGATGTTTTGTCGCCATAGAACCGTGGATGCATTCCCGGCAATAGACCTGGAATCAAGGATCAGAAAATCACCGTCGCCGGTAGAATCCGGCCAGTTGTTGCATTTGTTGCTGATGGAATCCTCAATCAGGTATTCGCCTTCGATACAGCTGAAGAGCGGATCAAGGATGGTTTGAAGAACAAAATCCGACTGGCCGGCTGCCAACGGTGCGTTGAAGTTGCCGTTCGTAACCAGGTTTACCGAATTGGAACAGCCGTCGATCTGTGCTGAGGCAAGCGAACACCCGAAGAAGAGCGCTGCTGCCAGAAGAATTGGCATTTTCATTTTCATATTCAGAGGTTTTGTTTCCCTCTAAATTCCACAGAAGTGCCCCATGCAATCAAGGCAGATTCAAGCAACGTGCTTTCCGGTCATTCAGCGTGGCGGATTTGTCAAGCAACGTTATTCGTCCGTGTCCAGGCACATGGCCTGCAACCTGGAAGTCAGTTCGCCTTTCTTCCGAAAGGAGACTTCTATCTGCTTGCCATTTTGCAATTCGAGGCTACCGCCTTTCCCTTTTGAGTAGCTCCGTACATAATTCAGGTTTACCAGGAAACGCTTGTGAATACGCATGAAATGATGCCCCTCCAGTTGTTCTTCGTACTTCTTAATATTCTGTGAAGCCATTACCTTTTCGCTAGTATTCCGAAGAAAAAAGGTGGTATAGCAACCGTCTGCCTCACAATACAGGATTTCCTCCACCCGAATCAGGCGATGGCCGGTAGAGGTACCTATGGAAAGCAGGTGGTTCCCGGAACCGACTTCTCCGGCCGTTTCCCTTTCACCAAGCCGTTCAAAACAGCGCCGCAGGGATTCATCCAGCTTTCCTCTGTCTATGGGCTTGAGCAGATAATGCACGGCGTTGCGGTCTATGGCTTCCAGGGCAAACTCGGAGTGACCGGTAATAAAGATCACGTTGAAATGCCTGGAACTGAATTGATCGAGCATAGACAGCCCGTTTCTGCCCGGCATGGAAATATCGAGGAAAACGATGTGGGGATCCAGGTCTTTGATCAACCTAAAGCCTTCATCTGCGGAATAGGCGATCCCGGAAATGCTCAAACGGTTAAGGTAAGGTTGCAGGTAGGATTCCAGCAACCTTACACTTTTGTATTCGTCGTCAATGATCACGCTTCTTGCTTTCATCTTTGCTCAGGGTATGATAATCGGGTAAAAAAGTAAAAGAGGCACTTACGCCCAGGATCTCCCCTTCCTTTGAAGTCCGGTTTCCAATACGAAACCAGGCCGTGCCGTACCCCATCTTTCCATAAAGAGACATGCGCTCCCTAATATTCTCCAGACCTACCTGTGTTTTCCAGGGTCTTTCCTTCGGGCTTTCTCCGGATTCGGTCAATCCGGGTCCGTTGTCTTCCACCCGTATCCGGAATCCTTTGGAGAAGACAGACACCCCGATATGCAGGCTGCGGTCTTCTTCCTTTTTAAGCAAGCCGTGCCAGATTGCATTTTCCACCACCGGCTGCAGCAGCATGGGGGGAATACGCTCCCCCGCCAGATCCACCGCAGGGTCAAACTCAAAGACCACCTCAATTGATTTTTCCTCAAAACGTAACCGTTCGATCTCCAGGTAGAGCCGCACGTTTTTCAGTTCCTGTTCCAGGGAAACCAAACGCAGGCGCGACTGTTCCAGGATATTGCGGGTGAGACGTGCCAGTCCGCTTACATAGGTGTTCGCCTTTTCCGATTCTCCGAAATGATTGAGGTATTGAATGGTATGGAGGGAATTGAAGATAAAGTGCGGGTTCAGTTGCAAACTCAATGTATTGAACTGGCTCATGGCAAACTGCCACTCCCGTTGTTTCTTACGTGTACGACTACGGTGATAACTTCGGCCCAGCAGCAGGATCAACAGGAAACCACCTGCCAGCAGACTGCCCCGAAACCAGTATGTTTCGTAGTAATGGGGAGGCACGATAAGCAAGGCTCGGAGGGGGTCTCCGCGCACACCGAAATTCATGACATTCATATGCAGGGTATATTCCCCGGGCTTGAGGTCGCTGAAAACGATAGACCTGCCCTCCGACAGCACGTGCCGGGTATGGTCTTCCAACTCAAAATGATACCGCAATCCTTCTTCTCCACGCAGTGTCATCGGGCGCAGACGGATATACAGGTTCCGGTCGCCACGCGGTAATACCAGCGTATCTCCGAATTGGAGCGGTGTGGCATTGCAACGTAATTCCTCTACCTCAAAGGGTATGGGAAGCTGCCGGATATCCAACCGGCTCAGTGGTGCATGAAATACGCCCATATCCGTTGCCAGAAAGAGCTGGCCGCGGCCAATGGCTAGGTCATTCACCTTGAAAGAGGTACCGGTATTCTCTCCGAATGACGCAACCATATAGGTCCCATTGCGCAGGCTAATCCGGTTCACCCCCTTGTTAGTCCCCAGCCAGAAGGTAGAATCATCCTGGCAGACGATCCTGCTGCAGTTATTGCTCAAAAGCCCTTCTGCCGTCGTAAGGTGCTGAAGAACACCTTGTCGGTACAGGAAGGCCCCGTTGGTTTTGGTACTGAAAAAGAGGGTTTCATTTCGGGTACAGGCGATATCACTGATCCGCTGAGCTGCCACATCATGTCGGAAAGGACTGGCCTCCCCGGTGCCGATGTCCACTATCCATACCCCATGATCCGTACCGATCCAAACACGACCCTTCGTTGCGAGTATTGCCGTACAGAATTGGGGAGGCTCCATGAGTTTTTTTATTTCCCCGCTATGAAGGTCTTCCGAATAAGCACCCGAACCGGTAGCGTAATAACAAAATCCCTCATCAACCGATAAGTCTTTCACTCCCCGTATCCGGGTTGGGGCCCGCAGTACTTTTACCCTTCCGGAGGTGTATTCAAGCGTATAGCCGGAAGTCCATATCCGGGAGCCTTCCAGGCGGAGGCTTTTCCCGGAGGAAACCGGTATACCGGTTTGGTGAACCGACTGAGACAGCAGGCCGTCCGCTTGCCACAACTTCACCATATGCAGGTCATCATGAGAATCAAAAAACGCCACTATCGAGTCTGAAGCAGCAATACCGTATATCCGGTTCTGTCCTTCATCCAGCCGCCGGAAAGTAAGTGAAGGTATCCGGAACAGGCCCTGGTCGACGGTAGCCAGCCAGTAACTTCCTTCGCAGTCGTGCACGATGCTGTTCACCTGATGGCCTTTCAGAATGCTCAACCACTTCCCGGAAGTGCGGTCCAGTATGTATGCACCATTCTGTGTTCCGGCAAGGATATATCCGTTCCGGTCATAGGAAAGACAAAGAATCTCTTCCCTGAGGCAATGCACGGGAACAACCTTATGCCCCGGATGATGGCGGTAAATGCAGTTGCCCTGGCTGAACCAAAGTTCTACTCCCAGGTTGAGCATAGCATTCCGGTAGGTATCGGCGACACGCGTATTATACTCCAACTGCGAGCACGTAACGCCATTTAATGCCGGGTAACGGTTGCAGGCTGCATCCGGGTTTAGGGAACCGGATTGGTTGGATGTTTTGAGCAATACCTGTTTGCCGATACGAAAAAGACGGGTTTTCCTTCCGGTTGCAGGGTCGGGACAGAGAACGGATACACTTCCCTCCTGATCGATTCCATAGAGTCCGGCCTCGTTACCATGAGGAATAAAATAGAGGGTTCCGTGCTGTTCATCCGGGTAAAACTGTTCAACAAAACGGTTGCCCAGAATTTCCAGCACCTTCCGGTTATGGCGGTATGGTTTGAGCGTATCGTTTTCGATATAAAACAGACCATTGCGGTAGGTATTGATCCATACCCTGCTGCCCGGATTTTCGCGGTAGAACCGGAAGCTCGTTGCGCCATTCAGGGATTCATCGGCAAAGGGCAGACTACGGAAACTTTGGCCATCATACACTTGTAGCCCATGATCCCCTGAAATAAGCAGCCTGCCCCTTTCGTATTCCAGTACGTCGTAAATCTCGTTGGATGCCAGCCCGTCGGATAGCGTCAGGTTGCGGTAAGGATACCGCTGTGCCTGAAGAACAGACGCATTCAACAGCACCAGGTAGAGCAGGAAGCAGGGGACTCTCATGAGTATGGATTGGGTCACCTACAATATATCGCGGTATTGATGATTTATCAATAAGCGCAACGGAACTTCCGTGGACAATCCTTCTAAAATCAATAATCATTTTGCGCAAACAAATGTTTGCATATATTTGCAATCGAACATTTGCGAATAAAAGAAATCCTATGCGACGAGACGTATTCCAGGCCATTGCCGATCCCACCCGCCGTACCATTCTGGCGCTGCTGGCCGTGCAGGCCTTAACACCTAATGCCCTGGCTGAGCATTTTGACACCACCCGCCAGGCGGTATCCAACCATGTAAGAATCCTTACCGAATGTGAGCTGCTGAAGCAGGAAAAAACCGGCAGGGAGATCCGGTATCACTTCAATCCCGAAAAGATGAAAGAAGTCGATATCTGGCTGGAGCAGTTCCGGAAACTGTGGGAGAAACGCTTTGAGCAACTAGACCTCGTCCTGGAGAACATGAACGACCAAAATAAAAAAACATGAAAAATAGCCTGATGATGAACTTCACTGTCGACAAGGAGAACAAACAAATCCATGTCGAGCGCGAATTTGCCGCCCCTCTGGAAAATGTATGGGCCGCCTGGACCCAAAGTGAATTACTCGATTTGTGGTGGGCACCCAAACCCTACCGCACCGTCACCCAACACCTGGATTTTCGCAACGGCGGTTACTGGTTTTACGCCATGGTCGGCCCGGAAGGCGACAAGCACTGGTGCCGGGCCGATTACAGCAATATCCGTCCTTTGGCTGGTTTCTGCCACCTGGATGCCTTTTGCAACGAGGCTGGGGAGATCAGTACGGACATGCCGAGAACCGATTGGGACACACGCTTCAACCGAAAAGAGGGAGCCACAGTGGTGGAAATCACACTCACCTACCCTTCTCTGAACGACCTGGAGAAAATTGTGGAGATGGGCTTCCGCGAAGGGTTCTCCATGGCTATGGAAAATCTCGACTTTTATTTCGAAGAGCAAATCCGCTTGCGCAGGGAGTACAAACCCAACAATCGTCCTCGGGTATCTACCTACCTCAATTTCCCCGGGAATACAGAAGAGGCCATGCTCTTTTACAAGGAAGTATTCGGAGGCGAGTTTACCGGACGTGGACTGGTACGTTTCGGGGAAACCGAGCTACCACCAGAGAACCCGCCTCTTAGCGAATCCGACAAAAGACTCATCCTTCATGCGGAACTAACCGTATTGGGAGGACATGTACTGATGGCCACCGATGCCCCGGAAAGCATGGGTTTCAAATTGAAGCAAGGCGACAATATGCATATCAATCTAGAACCCGCTACCCGCGAAGAAGCAGAACGGCTTTTTGGAGCCCTTTCCGCCGGTGGCACAGTACAAATGCCGCTTCAGGACATGTTCTGGGGTGGTTGTTTCGGTTCCTTTACCGATAAATTCGGCATCAACTGGATGATCAATCAACAGGATGCCTGACAGGCAACCGTATCCGCAATCAAACAGAAAACAGGGGGCATTCTCTCCCTGTTTTTTTTAGCTTTACGGCAATGACACCAAAGGAAGTTGTAGAGCAATGGATAACCGCCTTTAACCGCGGAGATGTAAGTTCTTTGGCAGCACTCTATACCGAAGAAGCCATTAACCACCAAGTAGCCAATGAACCGGTCAAAGGCCGGAAAGCCATTCGGGAGATGTTCGAACGCGAGTTTGCCCTGGCCAAAATGGTCTGTATCCCGGAACAACTCCTGCAGGACGGCGACTGGGCCATTCTGGAATGGAAAGACCCAAACGGACTCCGTGGCTGCGGGTTCTTTGAAATAAAGAATGACAGCATCTGCTTTCAGCGGGGCTATTGGGATAAACTCTCCTTTCTGAAGCTGCACGGTTTGCCGGTTGATTGAAGCTTATTGTTGATCCCTGTTAATTCTCCAATAAGGAAATGAATACCCTGCTGCCCTGGATATTGATAGCCCTTTTTGCGGCCGGCTGTACTTACACACCTGACAAGGCCGAGACTGATGATGTGCTTCAATCCATCACGGATAGCCTGGAGCAAAAAGGTGTTTTGGTGAATTCTACCGAGCATCTGCCTCCCGGAATTACCGATACTTTGATCAAAGGATGTTTCAAAAACGAAACCGGGGAAATCACTTACGCATCCCGAACATTCCATTCCCTGAATATCCGTGGAGTTCGTTGCAGATTCAAAGTGGGCCGGTCTAAGGTATCGAAGTACTATTATCGGTTGAAGTTTGAAAGCCCGGAAGAAGAGAAGGAATTTCAGCAGTTCCTTACCTGGGTGGAGAACTACCACTATCTGAGAGGAGGTCAGGCTACTTTTTACCGAAAAAAAGGGGAATGGATACTGGAATACATTCCATTTCCGAAAACACCGCGTTCCTAGGCCGGTAGCACCTCTTTTCAAAACCATGGAAAACAGCGAAGACAATTTGCTCAAAGTGAATTTCTAAGTTCTGTTGTTCCTTGATTCTTCTACTGAGCAATTCACTTTTAACCAGTAAATTAGTTCGATGAATAAATTCAGGATACTCGAATGGTTCACGGAAGCGATCGGTTGGATTCTTATCACGCTTTCTCCCCTGCTCCTCGGAACCATCATCGGGGTACTGATCGTACTTCCCAACCCCTCCACCCCACGACTGATCCTGGGAGGCCTGATCGCATTGGCAGGTTTAATCACCGGTATCCTCTGGGCCAATAAACAATGGAAGGGAAAAGGAACCGTGTGGTTTCTTTCTCAGCTCATAGCCACACCTGACCTGGATACCAAACAGAAAAAGGAAGACAAGACCACCAGGCAGGACGAACCAACCGAGCCCTAGTTTTTTTCGTTTCCTCAAATACACGATTCCCATTCCCCCTACCTTGCCTTTGGCCTGGGTTTTGGGTCTTTATTGCCATTCACATCGCCCCCAATATGCCTATTCGGAAAATACTGCTCTTGCTTCTGATCCTTTCGGGTTACGTTACCCGGGCACAAAGCGGGAAACAACTCCTTCACGATTCCCTGGAGATTGAATTCCGGGATACCCTTTACCTGTTCGCCGTCGACTCGCTGTACAATGATCTGGGTGAGATCGATCCCCGGAATGAACGGATGGTGAAGTACATAAAATACCTGGGAGATACCCCCATTCATATCACTCGGGTATGGACTTCCGATCCCCATTTTATCTGCGGCTACCCCCAGGGAGTCCTGGAAAAGAACAAGGTTTACCCTATTAAGATCTGTTTCTATCACCGCGGCAAAATGGGACCTACAAACAAGTCTATGGGCCTTGACTTCTCCAATGGGAAGCAGCTGAATTTTCACTTTAAAGGCCACTATCCGGAACCGGTGCCCATTCCTGAACCACCCACTCCGAAAAAAACGGAACCTTCCCGAACTCCATTCCCTGCCGACAGTATCCTTGCTCCGGTAATAATTCCCCAGGCAATGGCCCCGGACACCCCCGTTCATAAACCAAAAATCAACCCCGAACCAAAAGCGCCGATCGACTCTAACCTGCTGAACGAAAGGCATGCTTCCTTTCCCGGCGGTAATGAAGCTTTGGTAGAATACCTGGACAGCCATTTCAACAAGGCTCTTGCAGACGAAATAGGAGAATACGGCCTGATGGTCGTGGAATTCACCGTGAACACAGACGGAAGCCTTAGTGATTTTAAAATCAAAAAGTCCCTGAACCCCGTGCTGGACAAGGAACTGATTCGGGTGATGAAGACCTCTCCCCGCTGGATCCCTGAAGTTTGCAGCAACGTAGACCCCGCCTGGTATCTTGATCCCACACACGCGCATTATTACTGCGCTGTCAAGATGTATATGCCCTACCGGGTGAAGCCCGGAAACGGGAATAACAAATAGACTTAGTCTGTCTGATCGAAAGGGTGTTTCTCCGTAAAAAGAAGGTGATTATGTACCCTCATTTGGGTAAATTGCTTTTGTATTTACGCTCAAGAAGAACCTCATGAAACACCTGATCCTTTTTCTTTTGGGAGTTGCAGCCAGCCCGGGATATGCTCAATTATCCGGCAATTATACCATTGACCCGAACGGAAGCGGTCCCGGTAGTTTTAAAAGTTTCGGTGAGGCCGTCGATTCACTGATAACCTACGGTGTTTCCGGACCGGTAGTCTTCAATGCAGCCAATGGTACTTATAACGAACAAATTATCATTCCCTCCATAAGCGGAGCCAGCGCACAAAATACCATTACCTTTCAAGGCAGCAGCGGAGACAGTACGGATGTCGTCCTCGACTATCCGTCCTACACCTCCGGTGGTTACAACTGTGCCATTGAACTGAACGGGGCAGATTACCTGACCTTTCGTAAAATGAGCATCATCCGAAGCGGTTCCGAACGCTATGCCCGTGTTCTATACATACGCGGAGGCTCGGAACACAATACGTTTTCCAACAACTACATGTCCGGGAATACGGTTGGATCCAGCGCCGATAATGCACTTGTATATTCTCCCCAGGACAACGATAATCATAACGCATTTGTCTCCAACCATTTTTCCGCCGGGGGAACGCTCTTTTTGTATTATGGCAATTCCTCCGGCGAAACGGGCACGATCATCAAAAACAATTTTGCAGACAGTTGTGAAGCGGGAATCTACCTGAAATACCAGCATGGTCCGCAGGTGCTGCACAATTACCTGGATATCTCGGCTTCCAACAATTACCATTCGGGAATTGAGATTCGCAACTGCGATAATGCTCCGCGTATTTACGGCAATACGGTCATCTCCGACCGATCGCGCGTTTTCGGGTTATCCATACAAGACTCCGACTGCGACAGCAACCAACGCGGTGAAATTTCGAACAACAGCTTCAATACATACAGCGGCAATTATGCGCTGGGAGTGTACATCTATAATAGCAGCAACCACGATCTCTTCCATAACAGTGTTCAGGCAAAAACCAATTCTTCTTCCGCAATTGTCAGGGCGCTTACTATTTCCAACAACAGTGCGGGTATTGCCTTGTGGAACAATATTTTTTACACCTCCGGGGACGGATATGCCATGTGGAGTGACGCCGGTAGCATACGCAAATCCATAAACAACAATTTCTATTCTCACGGTGATTCTGTGGTTTCCTACGGTCAGACCTATGCAAGCATAGCAGATTGGCAAATGGCTGCTGCTCCGGATTCCGGCAGCCTGTCCTTTGATCCCTTGTTCCGTTACCCCTTATTAAAACCCTCGGAGATAGCATTGAACAATGCCGCCCGGCCAATAGCATCCATACAGGAAGATCTCTCCGGTCAGCAACGTAATCCATCTGCGCCGGATATCGGGGCTTATGAGTTCGAACCCTATGTAACGGATGTCCGTCTTACCGGATTTGCCAGTCCCATTGATGCCTGCAGGGATACTTCCGAGGTACGGCTTTCCATAAGAAATAACGGAAGCCAAACTATTGACTCGGTTTCTATACAGCTGACTTTAAACCAGGTACAATTGTATGATACGGTTCTGATCTTGCACCTTCCGAGCGCTTCGGATACGATCCTGCACTTTGCAGATATCCCGATAACGCAAAATTCCAATACCCTCCAGGTAACCCTGTACGATGCCAGTGGGAATGCCGATGCGGATTCCTCGGATAATATGCTGACATCCGGACTTGTTTCCAGAATGTCGGGACATTATAGCATCGGCGGTAGCTCCCCGGATTATTCCGGCCTGGCGGATTGTTATTATGATTTGAGGACCAGAGGGGTCTGCGGACCTGTATTCTTGAACCTGGCGGATGGCGATTACTTAACCTCCATTCGGCTGGAACCGGTTCCGGGTGCTTCAATAGTAAATACCATTACCTTTCAGAGTGCCGCCCGCGACAGCTCCAGGGTAAGGCTGCACTACCCAAGTTCCGGTGTCGGAGGCACTAACTACATAATCTGGCTGGCCGGAGCCGACTATTTCCATTTCAGGGATTTGAGTTTCGAACGCACCGGAACAAACTTCTATACCCGCATTATCCTGCTGACTAACGATGCTGAATACAACCGGTTCTCCAACAATTCTTTCAGGGGAAATACCTCAGCTGGAAGCAGCTCTTCCCTTATCAGCGATATTTCGGACGATAGCCGAAATGGATTCAACACCTTCGACTATAACTACTTTACCAGAATGACCTACGGAATCTATTTCAACGGTAGAACTCCATCTCCCGGTCTTACCATAATCGGTAATCGTTTTGACACGATCTCCGAATATGCTATTCATCTGGTAAAGCGGGATCAGTTGTTGATCCGGGATAACCTTATCATGAGTGGCAACCTGTACGCCGATGGCGGAATATCCCTGGACTCCTGTCATTCTTTTGAGATTTCCGGTAACCGGATATTGCCTGACCGCGGAAGTCAGGTGCTGCGCCTCAGGTATTGTTACGCGGGCACTTCGGGCGCAAAGGTTTTCAACAACCTGATCCGTTTTGGAGGAGTCATCAACAGCAAAGGCATCGACCTTTACGGTTGTTCCGGTATCGGCATCTACTTCAACACGGTGATCCTGGAACGGTTTCACTACACCAACAATACCTGCTTGTACCTGGATCCGGTAAACGGCACGCAAAACCGGTTACAGTCGAATATCCTGGCAAACTATACGGGAGGGTTGGTGATTGATGACCAAGCCGGCACCCTCGGGATTTCTGACCACAATGCCCTGTACACCCAGGGTTCGGTATTTGGCAATTACGGTACTGCTGTTACAAATTTGGAAGCCTGGAGAGCGCTGAGTGGGCTTGACTTGTCAAGCATCGAAAAAAACCCGCTCTTCCATCCGGACTCGAAACCGCGAAGCGGATTCCTTAATAACAGGGCAACTGTAATTTCTGGTATCGATACGGATATAAACGGTAATGCCCGTTCGCAATCTCCGGATCCGGGTGTCCTGGAATTTTCCGTTGACTCTTTTGCCGTAATCCTGGATATATGGCCAACGCGTTTCTGCGAAGACAGTGCCGGTCATATTGCCGTAGTATTGGGTAACCTGGGAAGCGTGGCACAATCCGGGATTCTCTTACAGGGAAATGTCAGTGGTATGGAAAACGGGACTTTCCAATTCGTTTGGCCCAACACCCTGGATTCGATGCAATCGGATACTTTGTTCCTTCCGGATTCAATCTATAGCCTGGGCTACGACTCGCTGAATGTTGACCTGGTGGCCGTAGGGACCATTTCCGGTTCGGAGAACGACAGTTTTTCCGTTCGCATAGATGTAGATCCCAGTCCGATCGTTTCATTCGGTTTTTCAGACGGGTGTACCGGTATACCAGTACCATTCACTTCCTCCGCTTCGATTCGGAGCCCGGGTAGTATCAGCAACTATCATTGGTCATTCGGAAACGGAGATACGGCAATGGGTATGAATGTGAGCGGAACTTTTTCTTCTGCCGATAGTTTTGAAATCAGGCACACCGTAGTTTCTGACAAGGGTTGTGAGACCCAGGCTGTGGACTGGATCCATATTCATCCGGTTCCGGATGCTACCTTCGGATATACCGTTGGTTCCGGCAGAACGGTGCAGTTCCAGGTTCAGGAAAACAGGCTTCCGGCTGCCACATATTCCTGGGATTTCGGTGACGGGAATACCGATACCGGTTATTCGGTGAGTCATTCCTATACTTCAGACGGCACTTATTCCATACAGCTGGAGGTCTTGGAACAAAGCTGTTCGGGTAATTCCAGCCAAACACTGAACCTTAATACATCCGGTTTTGCCGGTATAAAACCGGGCATGGGTCTTAAGGTTTACCCGGTACCCTTCGAATCATTACTAAAAGTGGAATACACAGTCCAAAGGGCTGGTGAGGTATATATTTCCTTATATGATCTGAGCGGGAAGCAGGTAGTCGCTTTGATGCACCATGTGCCGGAAGCCGGGCTGCAACAACGAAGCCTGGAATTACCTGTCAATGCGGGAACCTATTATCTGGAAATCCGCTCCGGCGAGCAAATAAGCCGGCAACTGGTCATAAAGAAATAAAAAACCCGGGAGCTTTCGCCCCCGGGCAATAACGAATTGTTTAGTATTTCATATACCGCTGCTGCTGCTGTGATCCGTCCGGGTATACCACCCGAACCGTATACAGCCCCTGCGGAAGTTCATGGATATCCAGCTGCAGTTCTTGTCCGGAGGGAATCGCTTTACCGGAATAAACGGCTTTACCGCTGGCATCATAAACCACCAGGTTCACGGCCGCTACAGAGCGGGTGAAGCGTATGGACAAGCTTCCGTTACCCGGGTTCGGGTAAATACGGAAGGTATTCTGAACCACTTCCTCTGTCGAGGTACTCTTCTCTGTCCTGCTTCTTCCATAGCAATCCAGAAGCTGGGTTTCATGATCCATACTGCTAATGGACACCGCCTGGGGATTACCCACCACCGTGGGCGACAGGGTAGCATAAAACTCGCCAGGTTGGATATTCTCCTCTTTCAAAACCACTCTTTCATAGCACTGCTCCGTCGAACCGTCTTTCCGGATCCGGATAAGGTGGTACCCGTCGCGGGTATTCGCCCAGTCGGTATACGTTTCTCCATTGATCAGGAAACCGTTATCACGCAGTTTGATCATATACGCCGTAGTAGCGTAATCCACAACGAACGAGGTTCCATAGTCGACTGCCGACACAAAATGCCCCTGTTGGTCGGTTTGTATCCAGCCTGCAGTGGTGTTGGTTCCCTGGAAGATCGAGGTAATTCCCAGTGCATAACCATCCGGGGTAACCTGCACTGCCGCCCCGATCAACCCGTAATCCGCCCGGGTGAATATCCGGTTCCAGTCGATATTGAATGAGGCGTCGAGTTTTAGCAGGTTCGCATGCATATAAGCATCGGCTTTCAGCTGCCCGAAGTTGGTGAGCACATAGCCCCCGTCAGGCGTGGCGTTCACATCAATCCCGGAAGCCGCACAGTAGTAGTCGAATATTTTGAAGTTGTTGACAATACCCCCGTTCAGGTCAACGGCAAAGGTGAAAAAGGCATTGTCGTCGGGCGAGCAATCCACATTAAAAATCTTATTTACCACCCCGGCTACGGTAATGGTCTGACCATTGGACTGAAAGCACATGGAATGCGGATAGATTTGCTCCGGAATACCGGAATAATGACGGTGCCAGAGTACAGCTCCGCTTCCGTCTATAGCCAGTATGGAAAGATAGGTGCTGAATTTCCCCACCAATGCGTACCGATCATTCCCGATTGCGCAGATATCCAATCCAATGTAGGAGTCGTAGTTGCTGCTCCAGATCACCGCACCATCGGAAATCCTCACTTTCATGGCCAGCAAACCCACATTGCCCCTTCCTGTGATGATAACATGCTCGCCGTCATCGGCAAGGACCATGGCCGTTGCATAAATGCTGGGACTGATTTCCGGTCCCTGATAGTTTTTGGTCATCAGAACATCGCCATTTGCATCAAACCAGGTAAGCATGATGCGCCAGGCATCCTGCATATCGTTGTAGGCCCAGTTACCCACCTTGAGAAAACCTTCGCAGGTCTCCACCGTGGTACTCACCCAGCCTTCACTTTGGTAAACGCCCCCCATGAAATAGTCCTGGTTAAACGGATTCCCCGCAACAGACAAATCCCTTACCCGGTAAAGACGGCGGAAACTGCAGCCCCTGCTGTCGGTGATCACGACCAGGTATAACCCCGGTGTCAGGTTACTCAGGTCCTGTGTTGTTACCACCGATCCCAGGTTTGGGCTGGTCCATTGGTAGGTAAAGGGACCGGGGCCATTCACCGTCAGGTCTATGGATCCGGTATTGGTACAGGTATGGATGATTTCGGCTTCCACGACGAAATCCTGGCGCAGCAGAAACTGCAGGGTGGAATTGTCGTCCAGCCATTCGGTGGTTTGAATGGCTATCAGGTTGTTTCCGTTTTGCATCACCCCGGGCGGTACACAAATGGTTTGCAGTCCTGCGGTCCAGTTATAGGTCCCCCCTACCTGCACCCCATTGATGAATACCTGGCACTCGTTGTTGGGCAGCAAATCGAAACTGAAGGCGCCATCGGCGTTGGCCACGTTGACGATGGTACGGAACAGAACGCCGTGTACTTGTCCGTTCGTTTCATCCGCCCACATGCGGTCCGGTGTACCCCCGGTATTCACGTAGTTAGTCAGCCAGGGGCCTCCCGGCGCCGTCATACTGGAGTTCCAACCTGTTACTCCACCGGGAATAACATAATCGCCAAAGGGCCAGGGCCCGGGGTGCGGAGGGTCGTTGAGTACAAAGTACTCCCAGTTTCCGTTCCCGGATTCTACCAGTGTTCCTTGTGCTTGTCCGTTCAGTGCATAAAGCACCAGGGACAATAGCATTAACGTTTTTTTAAATGGTTTCATAAGCTTCCTTTTAGTTATTGATACCTAGATACAAAGCTGCCCTTCCCTTTCGGGAATTTCCATTTATTTATACGTATTTTTACGAGTAACCCAACAAGCCTAACAGAGTATGCTTAAAATCACATAAACGGCACATACGGAATGGATAAACTAACTTGGATTTTCGGATTATGAGGCCGGAATAACAGAAAACCCGTACCCATCAATCCTAAAACCATTGAATTGAAATAAAATCAGTCCTTTTAATACTTGCTTATGGATATCTCCGACTTTTTCGCACAGTTATACGGCATTTTCTATCTGGTATTCGGGGCTTTGTTTATCATTACCAAACAGTTGGGAAGAACCATAGAATTGACTGAGGATAAGGCTTTCGTGATCGGGACCGGATACACCAGTTTTTTCCTGGGACTGGTAACGGTTATCCTTCATAATAAATGGGTTCTCGACTGGCAGTTGGCCATAACAATTCTGGGATGGTCTACCCTCATCAAGGGCATCAGAAAAATCGGTTTCCCCGACCAGATACACAAACAGGCACAAGCATTCAGGAAATACCAGGTATTCAGTGCTGTTTTTATGATGGGGCTCGGCGCCTGGCTAACCTATATGGGCATGTTTTCCCATTAAAACCGATCCTGGGTTGTTGCCCTCGGTATTTTAAGGCTTTTGGCTAATTTGAGGATTGAAACCGTAACCGGGTGAAAACCGAATCTCATAGAAAAGAATAGTTTTTTAATCCGGTGGGGTATTGAGCGTATATCTTCCTCCGCCGGCAGGCCGTTTTCCTGCAGCGCGTGCCGCAACAAAAGCGTGCTGGAGCCGGTGCGCCAAATCGCCTTAATCTTTTCTATCGAAACAGGGTATTGCCTATTCCGTTATTTTGAAAACGGATGTTCTTCAAAGGACTACGGTCATGGAAAAGATTCCAGCGATGGCCAGGCTTTTGTTGCGGAGGGAGGCCCGTGCGGCAGGAAGGCGCCTTCAGGAAAACTGTCCTTTTTTCGTCCATTTTTTAGACAAGTAAAAAATGGGCATTC
>CAXPEB010000032.1:0-43388 GCA_964215915.1 Bacteroidia bacterium | reverse complement strand
CTTTTCTGTTTTTTCCTGTTTGCCATTCGCAGTTTGTATGGTCAGGAAAACTTGCCGGACCAATTCCGGTCGGGTCTGGAGAGTATCCCTCATCCGGTTACCCGAATAAACGCTGCCTTTGATTCGGTCAGACAGCATAGTCATACTGACCCACAACTTGCCCTTCAATATGCACTCTATGCTCTCCGTGAGGCGCAGCAGGCAGGTAACGACAGCCTCATTCAGGACGCCCTTTATTTTACGGGGAACAAATACCAGGATCTCGGGTATTACCGTATGGCTATCCGGTACCAGGAGCTTGGGGTGGAACTAAGCCGAAAACTTGGGGATATCACTTCGGAATCGCGCTTTCTCAACGGGCTGGGAATAAGCCTCGACTATCTCGGCAAATACAACGAGGCCATCAAAACCTACCTTGAGGCTTTGGTGCTTTTCGAGCAGCTCGGGGATTCAATAGGTATCTCCCACTCTTTGAATAACATCGGACTGGTTCGTTACAACCAGAACAATTTCAGGGAGGCCCGTGAGTATTTTCTCAAAGCGCTGAAGCTGGGAGAACAGATGCAGGATAATGGGTTGATGGCCATGGCCACCTCCAACCTGGGGATGCTGGAAGAAGAACAAAAAAACTATGGGGAAGCGCTCAACTACTTCTACCGAACACTGGAGCTCGACCAGGCAGACGGATCAGACAACTATGAGTATCTGGGCAGCGACTATACCAGTATAGGCCTGTGTTACCAACACCTGGGGCGGAAGGCGGAAGCGGAGGAATACCTGCTACTTGGCGTTCAATACAAGCACCTTTCCGGTAGTCTCAGGAACCGGGCTTCCGGCTATATTCAACTTGCCGATTTCTATAACAGTACCGACGAATGGGAAAAAGCCGCTGCCTACCTTGATTCGGCAGCTGCCTTTTCCGAGCAGGCGGAAGACCCCAAGGTGGTTCTCAGTCTGTATCGTTCGCGTGCCGACTATTTCGAAGGAAAGGGGCAGAATTCGGAGGCTGTGGATTGGCTGAACCGCTATATCCATCTCAGCGACTCCCTGCAGAAAGCGGAGAATTACGAAACCGGTAAAAAGCTGGAAGAAGAATATATCCTGGCCAGGAAAGAGCTGGAATTCGAAGGGCTACAAAAAGAACTGAAGGAAAAGCGGGAAGAAAACCGGAATGTTCTGCTGGTATTAGGCGTATTCATTCTTTTAACCGGCATCATCATCTGGCTGTACATAAAAAGTATCCGGCGCCGTAACCTGCTGAGACAACAACAAAGGGAACTGGAAGATGCCCTGGGTATCAAAACCCGCTTCCTTTCCGTGGTCAGCCATGAAATCCGAACTCCCCTGCACGTGATCCTGGGAATGGCCGACAGCCTGATGGATAGTGATATCAGTGAAAGCCAGAAAGAACAGGTAAGAATACTCAGCTCCTCATCCCGTCAGCTGATCCTGCTCGTAAACGATATGCTGGACCTAAACAAACTGGAGGCCGGCTCAAGCAAGCTCAAATACACCAACTTCTCACTGGTTCAGATGCTGCATACCCTGCAGGGTGCTTATACCCTGGATTCCTCCCGCAAAGGCATTCGCTTTGAGTTGGAGTTGCATCCGGAAGTTCCGGAGTTTGTGGTTGCCGACCGTTTGAAGATCGAACAGGTACTCAATAACCTGATCAGCAATGCGATTAAGTTTACATCAGACGGAACGGTAAAACTTGAAGTAACGGTGATCGGTGAAAAGCGGGGCATGCCACAGGTGTGTTTCAGCGTAATCGATTCGGGCATTGGGATAAGTGACGCTGATCAGGAGAATATCTTCACACCTTTTTATCAGGCGGACAATCAAACCATACGGAGTTTCGGAGGGACAGGTCTTGGTCTGGCCATCAGCCAGGGTTTGGCGGAACTTATGGATGGAACGCTGATTCTGCACAGTACCGTAAATGTGGGCACACGGGTTGAGTTGGTCATTCCGCTCCAGGTAGGCAAGGCTCCGGAAATAATAAGGAGCAAAACGGAAGAAAACTGGAAATGGCCCAAGAACCGGAAAATACTGGTTGCTGAGGACCATCCGCAGAACCAGATGCTGTTACGGATGATGTTGAATCGCGTGGGTGCCGAAGCCGACTGGACACAGAACGGTGCGGAATGCCTGGCCATGGTGAAGAAAAAAGACTATCATCTGATCCTTATGGATATGCATATGCCGGTAATGGATGGCTACACTGCCGCAAGGAAAATCCGGGAGGACGGGGTTAAATCATGCATCGTCGGATTGACTGCTGCCAACTCTGAAGAAGTGACGGAAAAGGCTGCAGACCTTTTCGATGCCATTCTGTTCAAGCCATTTCAACCGGATCAGCTCTACCTGCAAATGCGTCAATGCCTGTTAAAATTTAACAATTGACGATCCATTTGTTTTATTTTTGGTAGGCCCCTTTTGCATGATTACTTTCAATCATATTCTGCAGATTCTTCTTCTGGTAAGCACCGCACTGGCGCTTACGATCGGCTTTTCGACATTCAACAGAAAGCGGGTAGCCGGATCACGCGAGTTTGCCATCCTTATGTTTGCCATTGCCTGGTGGGGAGCCTGCGATGTCATTCAATTCCTTTTTGAATCCGAACGTCTCAAGGCATGGATCTCACAGATCAGTTATGTAGGTATCGTGGTATCTCCGGTAGCCTGGGTAACCTTTATTTTCAGCTACTCGCATATTCAGCTCCGGATACCCAAATGGATACGGTACTTTGTTCCGGGTTTCTGTGGGCTTTTTCTACTGGTGGTGCTTACCAATGACTTGCACCATCTGGTATACCGGCGTTGGGAACTTCTGCCCGGAGCTTTCGGGCTGAAATTCTATTACGGACCTCTTTTCTGGTTCTGGGTAGCGGTGAGTTATGTTTGTCTGCTTGCCGGAACCATACGACTGATTCTTACCGCACTCCGAAGCGTTACCTTGTTTCGTTTCAATATTGTGCTGGTAATCCTGGGTGCCCTGTTCCCCTGGATGGGAAACATCCTTTACATTACCGGGCTGAATCCTATTACCGGATTTGATCCGACACCGGTGGCTTTTACCATTACCGGTGCCATCGGACTGATCATTATTTTCAGGCAACGTCTATTTGATTATGTGCCCCTGGCCTACCAGAACCTGTTTGTTAACCTGAATGATGCCGCTCTGGTACTGGATTACACAGGTGAAATTGTGGAGTCAAATTTCAAGGCAAGGGAACTTTCCGGTCACAGCGAACTTAAGCACCTGCATTACCGCGAATGGTGCCGGTTGCTGAAGGATAGTCCGGAAGAGGCCCTGCTCGACTATACACAGTTTGAAGGAAATGACGGTCCCGAATTGGAGATCCAGTTGAAAAAGGGACGCGAAGCTTCGCGATGGATCTTGCTCAAAGGCAGGAGAATCGGTCAGGAGGGCGACGATAAGCGTGGTTTTCTTCTAAGTTTCAGAGATATCACACTTTGGAAACAGAACCAGATGGCCCTGGAAAAATCAGCCACCCTGCTGGGCTTGTGCGGTCGTTTTGCCGATGAAATGCTGCGCACCCCTTCCTGGAAAAAAGTCTACCGTGAATACGGACCGAATTTCCGGTCGGTAAGCCGCGCCAGTGGTTGTTTTGTCAGTTGTACCCCCGAAAACGAATCGTATTTCCCCGGCATGCTGGACCGGGAACAACGCATCTGGCAAAAAAGCTGGGAGCGGGAACTTGAGGAAAACCGCTTTGAGTTGTCGGAGATAGCGGAGTATGTGGAATTCGGGAATGACATCTTTGTGGTTTTGCCCCTGGAAGTGATGGGGGAAAAAATTGCGGATTGGATCTTTTTCTGGAGCGGTGTCCGCAAGGACGAAGCACTGGAAGCCATGGACGTACTCAAGCTGGCCTCGGGTATTCTTTCTTCGGCGATAGAAAACGAACAGCATCAGGAGGACCTGGTGAAGGCCAAGGAACTGGCTGAACAAGCTAACAGAGCCAAGTCCGAGTTTTTATCGGTCATGAGCCATGAGATCCGCACCCCTTTGAATGCCGTAATCGGGATTTCGCATCTGATGAAGGATGAAAACCAGGATCCGCAGCTGCTCCCTAAGATCAATACCCTCCACAATTCCGCGGAAAACCTGCTTGGATTGGTTAATGACATCCTGGATTACAGCAAAATTGAAGCGGGCAAAGTGGAGTTGATCGAGCAGGAATTTGCCCCCAACATCCTGGTACGATCGCTGATCGATCCTCAGGAATATAAGGCAAAGGAAAACCGGAATCAGATTACTTTCGTTACCGACCTAACGGACAATTCTTACTATATCGGCGACAGGCTGCGGTTGGGACAAGTGCTGACCAACCTCATCACCAACGCCAACAAATTCACCCAGAACGGCACGGTGGAGGTAAAACTGGAAAAGGTTGAAGGTGTGGGAGATGAAGACAGATTGCGCTTTTCGGTCAGCGACACGGGAATCGGGATCAATCCGGAATTTATCCCCAAACTTTTTGAAATGTTTTCTCAGGCTACGACCTCTTCAACCCGTAAATTTGGCGGAACAGGACTTGGCCTGGCTATTTCACAACGCCTGCTGCAATTGATGGGGGGCGGAATTAATGTGGAATCGGAACCGGAAAAAGGTTCCAGGTTTTGGTTTGAGATCAGCTTGAAACGAATCGATCATATGGAGGAAGAACAGGAAGGAATGACACCGGAAAATTCAGAACAAGCCCTTAAGGACATGAAGGTGCTGATTGTGGAAGACAATGTGGTCAATGTATTCGTATGCCAGAACTTCCTGAAAAAATGGAAGGTCAGCAATGAGGTGGCTGTTAACGGCGCGGAAGGTGTGGAAATGGTGAAGCAGGGAGCTTTTGATTGTGTATTGATGGATATCCAGATGCCTGTTATGGACGGCTACCAGGCTACTACAGAGATTAGGAAGTTCAATCCGGCTATTCCGATTATTGCGCTGACTGCATCCGCAATGTTAGATCATATAGAAAAGAGGAAGATGGCGGGTATGAACGATTATCTGACCAAACCCTTTCGCCCGGACGAATTATTCTCCGTGCTGTTGAAACACAAAAAGCAGGATAACAGGAACTAGATTCAGTCACCAGCTGAACGCTGGCGCGGATCGCGGTCCGGGCTGAGCGAAACCCGGTGAGGTTGCTCTGCCGACCTTTCCTTAGCTCCGGTATTGCCTTTCTTTTTTGTTCCGGCTTCGTTTACCGTATGTAGCACAGGGGCTTCCATAACACTTCTCAAATGTATAGACAACATATGTACCCGAATGCGTTGCACCGGTAAACTTTATCCGCGAACCTGCACGACCTGCGCAATTCCGTACAGTATTGTGGACGTGTCCTTTGCAAACAGCCTACTCTTTTATCCTTAGAAAAGGATTCCGGAAACAAAAAGGTGGTTTTGTTTTAAGTAGCCAACAGCCAACTCCCTCTGACGAAAACCAGCAATTCCTGAAGCCATAGCTGGTCCTTACCTTTGAAGCATGGAATACTACCACAACCCACGTTGCCGGAAAAGCCGGGAAGGATTAGCCCTGCTCCGGGAAAAAGGAATAGAACCGGAAATCCGGGAATACCTCAAAGAAAACCCGGATGAAAAAGAAATCAGAAGCCTGCTGAAGAAACTTGGAATTCCGGCCGAAGACCTGATCCGCAAAGGGGAATCCATCTATAAAGAACAGTTCCGGGGAAAGAAAATGAGTGAAGACGCCTGGGTCAAGGCCCTGGTTGAATACCCGGTTTTGATCGAAAGGCCTATATTGATCAAAGGCGACAAAGCCGTAATCGGTCGTCCACCCGAAAACCTGGAAAGCCTGCTCTAACGGTACACTAACGGTACAATACAATGGACCCGGTGGCAAGGTCGTGAAGGGCTCTTTTTTCCCGGTTTGTCAACAGCGTCAAAAAGGAAGGAAGCCCCAAAGTCAGTTTTACCATAGAACGCAAAAAGGACCTTGAAAAGCTGAGGTTACGGTCCGGTCGGTTGCGCTGTTTTACGGTCAACCCATTTGTTCGGTGTCCGATAGTTCCTCCCATACTCACCATCAGGGGTTCATACAGGAAAAAAGCAGAAAAGGCAATCACACCCCGCACCCAGCCCGGCAATTCTACATCAGAAACCAATGAGGCCGTAATAAATACAATGGCCATCACGATCAAGCCGTCAAAAACCATAGCCATGTACCGTTTCCCCAAACTTGGGAACTCCTGTACGACAAAATTTTTAGTGCTTTCCATGATGAAAATGAAGGTACTCTCCGGCTTTCTCTACATATACCCGGGCATTCTCGCGGATGCCCTCAATTTGTTCTTCAGTAAGTGATTTAACCACTTTGGCAGGGCTACCCAATACCAGGGAATTGTCAGGAATCTCAGTGCCAGCCGTCACCAGCGCATTGGCACCAATGATTACATTATTGCCCACCCGGGCATTGTTCAACACCGTAGCATTCATCCCTACCAGCACACAGTTGCCAAGCTGAGCACCATGCACGATCGCACAATGACCGATCACGCAGTCGTCGCCAATAACTGCCGGCGCACCCGGATCGCAATGTACCACGGCATTATCCTGGATATTGGTGCGGTGACCAATCCGGATGCTGTCGGAATCTCCGCGAATCACTGCACCGAACCAAACGGAACATAAATCGCCCAACTCCACATCCCCGATAATGGTTGCGGTATTGGCTACAAACAAGTCCTCTCCATGGACCAGATTTTTGCTCAGACGCTCACTCGTTGTCATGCGTACAAGATAGCGAATTCGTTTTGCCGGGCCACAGGGAATTCCGCATTTTTGTAGCGCATGATTACCCTCATCCGCAATATCAAACGGCTGTACGGAGTGGACGAGTCACAACGGAAATTCCGGGCCGGAAAAGAAATGGCAGAACTGCCCTACCTGGAAAATGCCTGGCTGCTGATCCGGGACCAACGAATTGAAGACTACGGAGTGATGCCTGACGACAAAGGGCAGTCGAGCGCATTTGACAGCGACCGTATCATCGATGCAAAAGGAAAAACGGTCATCCCCGCATTTGTAGATTCCCATACCCACCTGGTCTTTCCCGCCAGCCGGGAGGAGGAATTCGTTATGAAAATACAGGGAAAAAGCTATGAGGAGATTGCCGCTTCCGGCGGAGGTATTCTCAACTCGGCCGCCAAACTGCGGGCGATGAGCGAAAAAGAACTCTATAAACAAGCCCTGGAACGTTTGCAGGAAGTCATTGCCCAGGGCACCGGTGCGCTGGAAATCAAAAGCGGATACGGACTCACCCTGAACGACGAGCTCAAAATGCTGCGGGTAATCAAGCGCCTGAAGGATATTGCTCCTGTCCCCATCAAAGCTACCTTCCTCGGAGCGCATACCTTCCCCCCCGAGTTCAAAGAAGATCGGGAAGGATATATCCGGCTGATTATCGAAGAAATGCTTCCGGCCATTCAAAGGGAGGAGCTTGCCGATTTTATCGATGTCTTTTGTGAAAAGGGATTTTTCACCCCGGAAGAAACGGAACGTATTGTCGAAGCGGGTAAAAAACACGGATTGACGCCTAAAATCCACGGCAACCAGTTGGGACGTTCGGGAGGGGTTCAGGTAGCCGTAAAAACCGGAGCCCGAAGCGTAGATCACCTGGAGCATACCGGGCAGGAAGAGATCGAAGCACTCAAAGGGACGGATACCATGCCCGTTGCCCTGCCAAACTGCTCTTTTTACCTGCGTATGCCTTATACCCCGGGCAGAGCCATCATTGATGCCGGATTGCCGCTTACCCTGGCTACCGACTACAACCCGGGTTCGGCACCCAGCGGGAAGATGAGTTTCGTATGGAGCCTCGCCTGCATCCAGATGCGGCTGCTCCCGGAAGAAGCCCTCAATGCCATGACGATCAATGCAGCCTATTCCCTTGGACTGGAAAAGGACCTGGGAAGCATCAGTAAAGGCAAGTACGCTAACCTTATCATCACCAAAAACATCCCCTCCCTGGCCTGGATCCCCTATGCCTTCGGTTCGGAATGGATTGATAAAGTGATGATCAAGGGACACTGACCGCGAAAAACCATTGCCTGACAGGCCATGGATGCTGTTTTGTCGCTATTCCTTCTTTCCGGGATCGACAGCTGGAAGGGAACCTATTCTCCCTCTTCCCGATCCGTCTCCTTTTTCCTCAGTTTCTTGCTCAGCCATTCACTGTTATTAAGGATCAGGAAACCGACCATTGCACGAAGCCCCTGCTCCACTAACTTCCAGCCTGCTGTATTCCAGAAACCGGCATAATTCTCATGATTGAACCAGGCATCGCTCTTGAGCCCTACTACATAATAAAATGAGCGGATCAGTTCGGTTAGCAGTTGGTTTATTGGGTCAATCAATAACCAGAAACCAATAATGATGAGCGCTAACTGCATCAGTTTATCCTCCCCTGCTTTTTCCAGGTCCATTCTTTTTTCCTCGTCATAACCCTTATCCAGCTTCAAGCGGTCTACCACCAGAGGAGCCTTCAGCAATAGGAACAGGAAAAGAATCACCCCTCCAAGAAACAACCCGATCATTCCGGGATCCATAAACGCATCCCATTCTAAAAAGGTGTATTGTAAAAATGTCGGCACTGCATTGAAGAGAAAATCAATGAAGAAAAGCAAGGCAAAAAGCCTGAGCATCAGTATAAGAAAGTCGCGCTTGGTCATGATTCGAAAACCAAACATCCGTAAAGTTTCTTAGAGAAACAATAAAAAAAGGACTCCGAAGAGTCCTTTCTGTTTTCTTGTGATATCCTTATCAATTCAATCAGCCCTGCATTTCGGCAAGGGTTCTTTCGATGATATCGCAGCATTCGTTCAGTTGTTCCTCGGTAATTACCAGTGGCGGAGCAAAGCGAATGATGTGGTCGTGGGTTTGTTTGGCCAGCAGACCGTGGTCTTTTAATGCATAACAAACATCTCCCGCGGTCTTGTTGTCGCCGAAGGGTTTGATCACAATGGCATTGAGAAGTCCTTTACCCCGCACCAGCTCAACCATGTCGAATTTCTCAACAAGTTGTTGCATGCGTGCCCGGAAAACTTCGCCCAACTGATACGCCCGCTCGGCCAGTTTTTCTTTACGGACAACTTCAAGGGCCGCCATGGCCACTTTACAGGCCAGCGGATTTCCACCAAATGTAGAGCCGTGTTGTCCAGGTTCCAGGGTAAGCATTACCTCGTCGGAGCTAAGCACGGCAGAAACCGGCAATACTCCTCCTGAAAGGGCTTTCCCAAGGATCAGGATATCGGGTTTTACCTCTTCGTAGTCGCAGGCCAGCAGTTTACCGGTTCGGGCAATACCGGTTTGGACTTCATCCGCGATCATCAGCACATTATGCTTGCTACAGATTTCACGCACCCCTTTCAGATACCCTTCATGGGGTACGACCACTCCGGCTTCTCCCTGAATGGGCTCAAACATGAAAGCTGCTACGTTCTTGTCGGAACAGGCGCGTTCAACGGCTTCCAGGTCATTGTAAGGAATGATTTCGTAACCCGGCATAAATGGTCCGAAATTGATGGTGCTGTCAGGGTCAGTGCTGGAGGAAATGGCCCCGAGGGTACGCCCCCAGAAATTGCCTTCCACAAATACGATCTTCGCCTGGTTGGCTGGAATTTTCTTAATCTCATAGCCCCAGCGACGGGCCAGTTTTACCGCAGTCTCGCCACCTTCCACACCCGAGTTCATAGGAAGTACACGGTCATAGCCGAAGTATTCGCAGATGTACTTTTCGTACTCTCCCAAAACATCGTTGTAAAAGGCCCTGCTCGTCAGGGTAAGTTTAGATGCCTGCTCATTGAGCGCTGCGATGATTTCCGGATGACAATGTCCCTGATTAACGGCGCTGTATGCTGAAAGAAAGTCGTAATAGCGTTTTCCTTCCATATCCCACACAAAAACACCTTCTCCTTTCTTCAGGACCACCGGCAAGGGCTTGTAATTAAATGCTCCGTACTTTTCTTCGAGCGCAATGGCACGTTCTGTCTTAGTCATTTCGTCGATCATACAACAAAGGTAAGCCTTTAAGCCCGCAGGCAAAACCCGCCTCATGCCCTATATTTGCCTTATGTACTTACGTCTGAGCTCCCTGGCACTTGTTTTTCTGTTCCTGTGTTCTTTGTCATACGCGCAGAACGCCAAACCGATCCATGGCAAAACGCCCCTTAAAAAAGTGATCCATTTCGGTATGGAGGCTCCGGACTACGACCCCAGCATCAAACGGGTGGAAGCGGCTCCGAAACCTGCCGGTCCCTGGGAGTTGAAAAAGCATTTTGTGGATAGCCTGCGTTTGGCACAAGGCAAAAAAACAGGCAATGCCCAGTTCAAAACAGCTGCCGATGCCCCGGAGATTGAGATAGAATTTAACGGGAACATCAGCGGCAGCACTCCCAATGACAACGATATGTGCATCGGGAACAACGGGTTTATCATAAGTGTGGTTAACAGCTCTTTGTTTGTATATGATACCACGGGAAAACTGAAAAAGACCGGCTCCCTGGGCTTCTTTGCCAAAGAACTGGGTAACCTCGACCGTGATTTCGATCCACGGGTATTGTACGATCCCAACCACGACCGGTTCATCGCCGTGTTCCTGAATGGCAATACCAGCACCACAAATACACCGGTGGTTGCCTTCTCGAAAAGCAATGACCCAACCGGCGAATGGAATTTCTACCAGCTTCCCGGTAACCCGCTGGGAGATACCTCCTGGTCCGATTACCCCATAATCGGGATCAGCGATAAAGACCTGTTTCTTACCCTTAACCTGCTGCAGGATGACAAAGGATGGAAAGACGGCTTCCGTCAGAGTATTATCTGGCAAATGAGCCTGGATGACGGTTATGCCGGAGACTCCATCGATCATATCCTTTGGACCGACATTATGTTTGACGGAAAACCTGTTTGGAGTATTTGTCCGAGTCAGGGAGGAATGAAACCCGACGGTCCAGCCATGTATTTCCTTTCCGTAAGGCCGGGTGACGTTAGTAACGACAGCCTGTTTCTTCATACTATCACCAATTCGGTGGAGAGCGGTACTGCCACATTAAACACCAAATATGTGCATTGCAGCCAGTCTTACGGGCTTCCTCCTTCTGCCAAACAGCCCGACGGGCAATACCTGGAAACCAATGATGCCCGGGTTCTCACAGCCATGCACCAAAACGGCCTCATACACTTTGCCGGCAATACGCGGGACATGAACAACAACGCCGCAGGCATCTATTACGGCATTGTTGACCCGGAAAAGAACTCGGCTACGCTGCAGGTACTGAGTTATGATACCCTGGACTTGGGTTATCCGGATATTGCCTATGCAGGCAGTGGTGCGGGCGATGATCATACCGTGATCCTGACTGTCTCTCATAGCTCGGATCAGACACCTGCAGGTGCCTCGGTGATTGTGATGAATTACAGCGGTCAGTTCTCCCCGCTTACCCGGGTAAGGGCTGGCATCAAAAGTATCAATGAATTGAATGACACCTTTGAGCGCTGGGGCGATTATGCAGGCATTCAGCGCCGCTATAATGACGACAACAGTTTTTGGCTGGCTGGAACTTACGGCGACGGAATCAACCGTACTACTCTTGCCAAAGTGACCCGCAACGACCTTAACCTTTCAGCACCCCTTGCCGGACAATCCGAAGGACTACAGGTTTACCCAAATCCCAGCAGCGATTATCTGAATGTCAGCTTCGAACTCGCAACGAAACAGAACCTCCGTTTCCGGATTGTCGACTTGCAGGGTAAGGAGGTAACCGTATTGATGACAGATCGGGTTAAGCCGGGAAAAAACATCTTCCGCTTTGCCACTACCCCACTACCTGCAGGAACCTACCTGCTCCTGATCGAATCGGAAAACGGAGTACTTAAAAGCGAACGCTTTGTCATCAGCCGGTAAAATATCGGTCTATAGCGGGTAAAAAGGCGATCCTTCTCTTTCTCTGCTCGCGCTCACTCCTGATCTTCCGGGGGTGAATGAAAATGAACTGCTGAACCTGATTTCCCTGACTATGGTTCCTGAAGTAGGGCCGGTACTTTCCCGCAATCTCGTTGCCTATGCGGGAAGTGCTACGGAAGTATTTACCTGCCCCAGATCCCGGTTGGAAAAAGTACCGGGCATAGGTCCGGATACCGCTTCCCGGATTCTGGAATTCCGCGACTTCCGGCGCGCAGCCCGACAGCTGGAATACCTGGAACGTACCGATGCCCGGGTAATTCCCTTTCACCACCCCGATTACCCGCTACGTTTGAAAAGGAACCACGATGCTCCTCTTTTGCTCTACTACCGGGGTAATACAAACCTCAATAGCCCGCGTATGATCAGCGTGGTGGGAACACGACAATGCACCGAAGAAAGCAGGGCTTTTACCGTTCAGTTTGTCTCCGGGTTAAGCTCCCTGGAATGTGTGGTGGTAAGCGGTCTTGCTTTTGGCATTGATACCGAAGCACACCGAACGGCTGTAAGGAGTGGCATTCCCACCATTGGGGTGGTAGCACATGGTCTGGACACGCTCTATCCGTCGCATAACAAAAAGTTGCTCGGGGAAATGCTCCTAAACGGAGGAATGCTTACCGAATACCCAACCGAAACCCGTCCTGACCGGGAGAACTTTCCAGCCCGGAACCGTATTGTTGCCGGCCTATGTGATGCCACGGTAGTGGTAGAGACCCCTTTCAAGGGTGGGGCCATGATCACGGCCTACCTTGCACACTCTTACCAGCGGGAGGTATTTGCGGTTCCGGGTCTTCCGGGCGACGCTAAAAAAGAAGGCAATCATTTCCTTATCAAGAAAAATAAAGCGGCACTGATTGAATCGGTAGAAGATCTGGTAGAATACCTGAATTGGGAGCCGGGCAGGAATATCACTCAATTACAACTCAACCTGGAGCTTTCGGCAGCTGAAACCGCTATCATGAATGCGCTTTCCGAAAAGACACGTTGGCATATCGACGAACTAAAAAGACACGAACGCATCTGCAGCAGCGATATCACGCTAAATCTGCTGGAACTCGAATTAAAGGGATTGATACGAAGTTTACCCGGTAGTATGTATATGCGGATCGGTTGAAATCAACCCTCGTTTTCTCCGCTACCTTCCGTGCTGCTTTCTTCAGTCGGCCATTCCACCACCTCTATGCTAACCAAAGGAGCTACATTGTCAAACAACTCCAGTTCCCGGGCAGCGGCATTGGAAACATCGATCAGACGATTGGTTTTGAAATCAAAGCGGTCGTTGATACGCACGAGCACCGATTTATTCGTACGGAGGTTGGTCACACGTACTACGGTTCCGAAGGGAAGGCTGGCATGACATCCGGTATACAGCCCTGACTGGTATGTTTCACCATTGGCTGTTTGAGTTCCTTCATCGGAAGAACTGTAGGAGGAAGCCATACCCACAGTGCGGGAGTTATCCTGGGCAAACAGATTCATACCCACGAAGATTAACATACAGCTTCCCGCAATGCGGAGAAAAGAGCGGATTTTCATTTCGAAAGCAAAAAAGTAAAATAAACTCTTAAGAATCAAGTAAAAAATCCACAGGTTCAACAGCTTTACGTAAAATTGCAAATTTGCAGCAGATTCAAGCGCTGCAAGAGGCTGCGGACAGGCAAGCAACAACGAAACAGCCCTAAATAGACAACATCAACCTTGTTCTGTGGAAAGAATCTGAGAAAACTGCCCCGGAAGCAGGTTACCGGCAAATTATTTTTGCAGACACTTCATGCAGTTCGCTTACATCTCGTTCGCTATTCTTTGCTTCTTCGCCCTGGTACAACTTTACTACCACTGGCGGTATTTCATCCGTCTGGGAAGGTATAAAGACCAGGCACCGGAACCCGGTCGTCATGAACCGGTTTCTGTTATTGTGGTTGCCCGCAATGAATACAAAAACCTGGAGGAGAACCTTCATCACCTGCTTAACCAGGACTACCCGGACTACGAAGTGATTGTAGTAAATAACGGAAGTTGGGATCGTTCGCAGGAACTTCTGGAGGGAATGGAAGAAGCCAATCCGCGTCTGCGAATCGTCAAGATTGTGGAGCAGGAACGCTACCCGAAAGGAAAAAAATTCGGGTTAACCCTGGGAATCAAAGCAGCACACAATGAGTGGCTGTTACTGACAGACAGCGACTGCCAGCCAGACGGACCGGGATGGATCCGAAGCATGTCCAGGCATTTTGTTCAGGGTACCGATATCGTGTTAGGTTATTCTCCTGTTGTAAAAAGGGCCAGCTTAATAAACCTCTTCGCCCGTTTTGATTCTTTCTATACGGCACTTCAATACCTGTCCTTCTCCCTCGGAGGGAAAACCTATATGGGAGTTGGGCGTAACCTGGCTTACCGTAAATCGCTTTTCTTCAAGGTCAAAGGGTTTGCCTCTCATAATCACATCCTCAGTGGAGACGACGACCTGTTCGTTAATGAAACTGCCACAGCATCCAATACACGGGTTAGTCTGCGCAGGGATTCGTTTGTTCATACACCTGCTAAAAACTCCTGGGGAGAATGGATCCGGCAAAAGCGCCGGCACCTGAGTGTGGGCAAGCACTATTCCGGCAAAAGCAAACGCATATTGGCCGGGCTTTCCCTGTCATACGGTTTTTTCTACATGGCCCTGGCTGCAGCCCTTTATTTTTGCTGGCCTTTCGAAGGGGGAGATTATATCCGGTTCTGGCCCTTAGGAGTCTATGTGCTTAGGTTGATTTCGCAGTATCTGACTTATGGACTGGCTGCTTCGCGGCTAAGAGAACAAAGTCTGCTGTACTTCTTACCCCTGCTCGACCTGTTCTTTGTACTCTTCTATTTCTTCATGGGGCTGGGAGCCTTCTTCCGGCGTAAGCCCAGGCATCAGTGGTGATTAACTGCTGAAGCGTCCATAAACGCCAAGGGGCAGATTCATCCCGCTTTTTGATCTGAGATAGAGTTCTCCCGTATCTATGTCTTTCACATTCGGGAAATGTACGCTCAACAGGTTTTCGGCTACCAGCGCAGATAACCCCAATGAGTACACATTCAGGAGGAAGAAATGCTGTTTTTCATCCAACAAACCGGAAAGGTCCGTAAGCATTTCGTTCAGGCTTTCTTCCAGCTTCCACCGCTCTCCTTTGGCTCCGATCCCATAGGCCGGAGGGTCCAACAAAATTCCCTGGTATTTTTTACCGCGCTTCAATTCCCGCTTGACAAACTTGTGAGCATCTTCGACAGTCCAGCGTATATCCGACAAGCCGGATAATTCCATATTTTCCCGGGCCCAGCCCACCACCTGTCGCACAGAATCCACATGCACCACATCCGCACCTGCCGCGCGAGCGGCCAGAGAAGCACCACCGGTATAGGCAAAAAGGTTCAGCACTTTGGGCTGATTGCCTTTCATGGTCTTTAGCGATTGATAGATAAAATCCCAGTTTGCAGCCTGCTCCGGAAAAAGCCCCACATGCTTGAAGGCAGTAAGGGCCAGCTTCATTTTCAGGCGAAGTCCGTTGTGGTTATAATGGATATTCCAATTCTCCGGCATTCCAGCGGCTTTCCATTCCCCGGAATGCGCACCTTTCTGAGCGAAGGTACCGTCAGCCATTTTCTCCCAATCCTTTTCCGGAAGTCTTTTGTTCCAGATAGCCTGTGGTTCCGGGCGTCTGAGAATAAAGCGGCCGAATCGTTCCAGTTTCTCAAAATCACCGCAATCGATGAGTTCGTAGTCTTTCCAGTGTTGTGGGGTTAGCAGTTGCAATCAGGTATCGTCTTGGTCGGCAAAGATAAGTTCTTCTTCACGGAGTAATCGTTTTCCCTGAAAGCGAAGCAACAGTTGAGCAACGGTAAGGGTATCCTTCTGGCAGTATATGCGGATACGTTCCAGATCATTTTCCTCCCAATAAACCTTCCCAACCATGGAGCCATCGATATCGTCTTTCGGCGTAGGAATATCAAAAACCTTGGCCAGCAACTTCAGGGAGGTGTAGCTTTTGAAGTCTCCGAATTTCCAGAGTTCCATGGTATCGATATGTGGCACTTCCCAGGGCTTTTTCCCGGGGGTATCCAAAAGTGTGGGAAGACGAATGCCATTGATGGTCATACGCCTGCTCAGGTATGGAAAATCGAACTCTTTTCCGTTATGGGCAGCGAGCAGGAAATACCGGTTATCGAAGCGGGAATCCAGCAGGCCGGCAAACTCCCTGAGCAGAAGGGCTTCATCATGACCATAAAACGATTTACTCCTGAATTGATAAAAATCCCCATATGCCCGGAAAAAGCCCACTGAAATACAAATCACCTTCCCGAATTCGGCATAGATTCCAGCCCGGTTGTATAATTCTTCCGGAGTCATCTGCTCTGCCCCTTTCAGGTTGGCCGCTTTGAGATCCCACAGAGCCTTCCAGTCATCGTCCAGTTCGCTGTAGGCTTTTGCCTGCGGTACCGTTTCAATGTCCAGCACCAACACCTTCTCCAGATCAAGGTTTTCAATCATACCTGCAAATTGCGAAGTTTACCAGGCCTGGGCAACAGGTCAGGTGGAATTTTACCCTTAGCTGACACTAAGGGAATCATGATATTAAGCAAGGAAAGCCCGGATTTATTCTTTGGCGGATCTGCTTACCAGCCGCCGCCGGAACCACCGCCACCAAAGCTTCCTCCGCCGAAACCGCCACCACTGAATCCACCGCCACCGCCACTGAATCCGCCTCCGCCGGAAGAGAAGTTACCCCAGCCGCCACCGACCATTCGTCCGGCCATATATCCGCCGGCAAAGCCTCGACCGAAACCACCGCCACCTCCGCGGCCACGTCCGCCGGCAAACAAGGCAATTACAATGACGAGGAAAAGTATTCCTCCGATAAGTGGTAAATGAACTTTGCCTTTACCCCTACCCGGTTCAGCCTGAAACTCCCCGGCCGCAGCCTGCATCAATGCAGTCAGTGCTTCATCAAACCCATAATAATAGGCCTTCCGCTGAAAAGCGGGTTTCAGAATTTGGTCATATATCTGGAAGCTTTCCGCATCGGTAATTGCTGCTTCAAGCCCTCTTCCCGTGAGGATACGGATCTTCCTATCCTTCATAAAAGCGGCAATCAGTACGCCGTTGTTTTTTCCTTTCTGACCGATACCCCAGGATTCGGCAAGCCGCTGAGCATACCCGAAATCATCCTCCCCTTCCAGGCTTTTATCAATAAAAATCACAAACTGGTTGGAGGTGGTGTCTTCGTATCCCAGTATCTTCTGTTCCAGTCTGCGCTCTTCCGAACCGTCGAGGATTCCGGCATAGTCATAAACGCGTTTGCCCTTTATAGGATCAGGTATACGTTTTTTTGCCGTTGCTGCAAGGCTACTGAGAAAAAGGAGTAAAAGGAAAAGGGACTTAACCGTACGAGATATGGTCACTGAGTTCGTTTTTATCGTCTTGCTGATAGGGAAAAAATTCGCCCAGCTTTTGTCCGGCCAGGCGAATGCCGGTACTGAGGCCGGCACTGTATTGTTTGCTTTTAAAAGAGGAGAGAACGGTATCCCGCACTTCATTCCAGAACCCTTCCGGTACACGGGCATTAATGCCTGCATCACCGATTATGGCAAAGCGGTGGTCTTCATAGGCCAGATAAAATAAAACCCCATTACGTTCTGCGGTTTCATGCATCTCCAGGAAGCCAAAAACATCTGCGGCCCTGTCTAGAACATCAATCTTACAATAAGGCTCTACGTGCACCCGGATCTCCCCGGAAGTATTCTTCTCCGCTTCCCGGATTGCTTTAAGCACCTGTTCCTCTTCTTCCGAATTGAAAAATTTCTTAGAAAACCAGGACATTATTCCTCCTTAAACATTTTGCCGACATCCGGTGCGTTTTCAGCACCTTCCGTAATGGCTTCGAATTCTTCTTTTTTCTCAAACTCGTCTTTTTTACCCAGGACGGAAAGCGCCATCCCGCGAAGGATTCCCCGGATATGGATATTGTATTCTTTGACGGCGGTTGAGTAGTTATCCCGCTCCACTTTCACGCGGTTCTCCGTACTTTCCAGCTGACTCTGCAGTGTAGCGAAGTTTTCCGTAGAACGGATATTGGGGTAAGCCTCAAATGCCAGGTTGATCGCGCTGTTGATAGTTTTTCCTATCCGCTGCATTTCTCCCGGGCTTTGTGCTGATTTGATCTCATTCTGCAATTCGGGAAGCTTTTGTTCGTACTCGACGATCCCCGCCCGTGCCCGGGTTACTTCGGTAAGTATCTCTTTTTCATTGGCAGCACCTGCTTTAACGGTTGCCACCAGTTGGGGTACTACATCGGCTCTTCTCTGATATGCCGATTGCACATAGCCCCACCGTTCCTTAACGGTTTCATCCAGACGGACGGCTTTGTTGTACACGGAATTGGCCCAGAGGAAGAATATTAGTACCAGGCCGGCGATTACGCCAAGGGTAATCCATACTTTTTTCATAGTTATTGTTCTGCGTTTGCTATTTCTTCGTTTTCCTCAGCAAATTCAATACGAAAAAGACTGCTGAGATGCGATTTCACCCGCTCTTTCACTTCCTTTATCGATACTTCCCGTCCCAACTCTGCCTGCATGGAAGTTACGGCTTTATCCTCAATACCACAGGGCACGATATGCCCGAAATAACTTAGGTCAGTGTTAATATTAAGCGCCAGACCATGCATGGTTACCCAACGTGAGCAGCGAATGCCAATGGCACAGACCTTCCGGGCTTTTTCCTGATCTTCCCAGTCCACCCATACTCCTGTCAACCCATCAATTCGTCCTGCCAAAATGCCAAAATCTGCCAGAGTAAGAATAATGGCTTCTTCCAGGTAGCGCAGGAATTTGTGGATGTCGGTAAAGTAATATTCGAGATCGAAGATGGGGTAAGCTACCAATTGTCCATACCCGTGATAAGTGATGTCTCCTCCCCTGTTGATGGGCAGGTATTGTGCTCCAATTGCTTTAAGCCCGGGCTCATCCACCAGCAAGTGCTCCGGTTTCCCCGATTTTCCCAGGGTATATACATGAGGATGCTCCACAAACAACAGGTAATCTCTTGTGGCAGCGGGTTCGAAGTCTTGTCCGGCAAGTTCTTTTTTGCGGGCTTCCAGCTTCATGGATACATTCTCCCCAAAAAGCCGTTCCTGGTAGTCCCAGGTTTCCTGATAGCCCCTGGTTCCGAGGTCACGGAAATATACGGTCCGCATGATTCAAAGATACAACCTAGGACTGGAATGACCTTGCCGGACCTTCCATCCAATTAGGAATAAATGCAGCTTCTACCACATGAAGCTTCGGCACATCTGCATCCAACAATACGGCAACCACATCCATACGCGACTCCAACCCGGGCCTCAAGTTAGCCAGAAAGGCTTCCGCCGCATTCAGAATCCGCCTCTTTTGTGCTGCGGCCAACATTAACTCAGGCAACCCGAAATCCGCATTCTTCCTGGTTTTGACTTCCACAAAAACAATGAGGTCCTCTTTTCCGGCTATCAGGTCAATCTCCGCTCTGCCCCAGCGCCAGTTTCGCGCCAGTATTACAAAGCCTTTGCTGAGGTAATGGCTTTCTGCAAGGTCTTCCCCAAAACGCCCAACCTTCCCTGTTTCCCGCATGTCGGTCAAATATCGGCAATCGGATAAGACGTTATGTCAGTGTTTGGTCAAACTTTCGTTTACCAGGCGCTGGTATTGAGGTAGCGTTCTTTGATGATTCGGAGGTGATGACGTACATGACCGGCAATGATATACGGAATAGCTCCGGCTTTCATCAGGTTACCGTTTGCAGTTCCTTCATGTTCCCAGTCTTCGTCACTGACCGTATGAAACAAGTCCAGGTTCAGTTCCCTGGCTTGGAGCCAGAGATTAACGATCAACTGGATATCCATATCGGTAAACCTTCCTGCCTTCACATAGTCATTCTCCTCGTATCCGGGAAGGGCCTGCTTTTCTCCCCGAACAAATGCCAGAGCCCGATACCCGAAGATAATCTCGGAATCCACCAGGTGCCCCAGAACTTCGCGGATGGTCCATTTGTCTTTATCGTAAGCAAAGTCCCATTTGTCTTCGGGTACAGTTTGCATGAAGCGCAGCATTTCGTCCTTCTGGTCCTCCAGAAACTGAAAAATATCCCGGGAAGGGAGCCCTTCCAGGTATGGCCGGTAATACGCGGCGTAGTCGTTTTCAGTGAGAACGAACATCAAACGAAGTTACGATTTAAACATTGAAGCGGAAATGCATCACGTCACCGTCGCCAACTACATACTCCTTCCCTTCAACATTAAGTTTCCCGGCTTCTTTCACGGCTGCTTCCGAGCCGTATTGCACATAATCCTGGTATTTGATCACCTCGGCCCGGATAAAGCCCTTTTCAAAATCACTGTGAATGACACCTGCTGCCTGAGGTGCGCGGGTATGCTGGGCAATGGTCCACGCTCTAACCTCCTGCACT
The DNA here is from genome assembly GCA_964215915.1 of Bacteroidia bacterium. Classification (GTDB taxonomy): domain Bacteria; phylum Bacteroidota; class Bacteroidia; order UBA8524; family UBA8524; genus UBA8524. Next base: position 22,920 of record CAXPEB010000032.1, on the reverse strand, counting down.
CCTGCGGTGAAATATGTAATGAGATCAAGCAGCTTGTAGCTGGCCCGGATCAGCCGTACCACTCCGCTTTCTTCCAAACCATAATCAGCAAGGAAAGCCTGGCGGTCGTCAAAACTTTCGAGTTCCATGATATCGGCCTCAATTGCCGCTGAAATGATCAGGATCTCTGCTTTCTCCTCATTCACTGCTTTGGCAAAGGCCTCTGTGTAAGCGTTACCGCTGACCACTGCTGATTCATCCACATTACACACATAAAGAACCGGTTTGGTGGTAAGCAGCTGGAATTCGCGAATCAGGCGGCGTTCGTCTTCGTTCTGGGGTTCAACCGTTCTGGCATTGATACCCTGCTCCAGCGTTTCCCGGATCCGTTTTAGCAAATCCGTTTCCTTTTTGGCCTGGGCATCTCCTGATTTGCCTGCCTTTTCCACTTTGGCCAGGCGCTTATCCACGGTGTCAATATCCTTGAGTTGCAGCTCGGTATCGATAATCTCTTTGTCACGAACAGGATCTACCGATCCATCGACATGCACCACATTGGGGTCGTCGAAACAGCGGACCACATGGAGGATGGCATCAACGTTACGGATATTTCCCAGGAACTGATTTCCCAGACCTTCCCCCTTCGAGGCACCTTTTACCAACCCGGCTATATCCACGATCTCAATGGTTGTAGGTACTACCCGTTGTGGTTTAACCAGGCGCTCCAGTTCATAAAGCCTTTCATCGGGTACGGTGATCACCCCTACATTGGGTTCGATGGTACAGAATGGAAAATTAGCCGCCTGCGCTTTGGCATTGCTCAGGCAGTTGAACAAGGTCGACTTACCTACATTAGGAAGCCCGACTATACCGCATTGTAAAGCCATGTATCGTTATTTATTGGGCTATTTGGAGCCGTTGAGTAATTCCTTGATGTCCATAATGAGTTTATCAGCCAGGGTATTGGCCGTACTTTCACTCTGGCTTTCCGCATAGATACGAATGATGGGTTCGGTGTTAGACCGGCGGAGGTGTACCCATTCCATCCCGAATTCAATCTTGAGACCATCGATCGTAATCTGCGGTTGGGAAGCATATTTACCGGCAATACTTTTCAGCAGTCCGTCAAGATCCATCCCTTCCTCCAGTTGTATCTTTTTCTTGGCGATGTAATAATCCGGGTAAGTCTCACGGAGGTAGGAACAGGTTTTCCCGAAGCGCGCCAGGTGCGAGAGAAATAGCGCGATACCGATCAGGGCATCCCTGCCGTAATGAAGTTCCGGCACGATGATCCCACCGTTCCCTTCTCCCCCGATTACGGCTCTTACTTCTTTCATCTTCTCTACCACGTTCACCTCTCCTACAGCAGAACTGTAGTAGGTGCCACCGTGCTTTTCGGTAATATCTCGCAGGGCACGTGAGGAAGACAGGTTGCTTACGGAATTACCGGAATTCTGGCTCAGGATATAATCAGCCACTGCTACCAGCGTATATTCTTCTCCGAACATGGAACCGTCTTCGCAAACAATCGCAAGTCGATCTACATCGGGGTCCACCACCACACCCAGATCTGCCTTCTGGAATTTTACTTCACCGGAAATGGCGCCAAGATGCTCAGGCAGGGGCTCCGGGTTATGCGGAAACTTGCCGTCAGGTGTACAATAAATTTCGTGAATGGTGTCTACCCCCAGGGCACGTAACAATGCCGGAACAGCAATTCCTCCGGTGGAGTTGACCGCATCCACTACGATACGGAATTTCCGTTGACGGATAGCTTCGGTATCCACCAGGGGATGTTCCAGTATTTTCCGAATATGGATATCGATATACCCCTCGATGGTCGAATACGTTCCCATTTTTTCCAGAGGGACATAGCTTGGGTTCTCGTTCTCGGCAATACGAAGGAGTTCGGCTCCGGACTCAGCTGAAATGAACTCCCCTTTGGAGTTCAACAGCTTCAGGGCATTCCATTGTTTGGGGTTGTGGCTTGCTGTGAGAATAATCCCTCCGGCAGCCTGAAGATCCGGCACGGCCATTTCCACGGTAGGTGTGGTAGAAAGCCCTAGGTCAACCACGTCATAACCCATGGCCAGGAGGGTGCCGCTTACCAACTGACGAACCATTTCGCCGGAGATCCGGGCGTCACGGCCAATCACCACCTTGCGGCTTTCTGCCGTTCTGGACAACCAAATTCCATAGGCAGTAGTAAATTTTACAATATCAACCGGGGTAAGTCCTTCACCAGCAATCCCCCCCATGGTTCCGCGAATCCCGGAAATCGATTTTATGAGCGTCATATAACCTTTAAGGGCGCAAAAATAGCCCTTTGCCCTTGTGCAATCAAAGGAAACCCCTGTGTAATCGGAAAAATTTAACACGGAATCACGGTATTCAGGGGCTATTTTCGCGGGATATGCCCCAAGGATTATTTTTATTGACCTGCCTGCTGGCTCTGTTTCCGCTTGTTTCAGGTTATAACGGTAGCGCACCTGCCAACGGTCCTAAGTACGAACAGATCAGGGTGATCAGTTACAATGTGGAGAACCTTTTTGACACCCTGGACGACCCCATTACGCATGACGAAGAATTTATGCCTGGGACGGAAAAACAGTGGACCGGTGAGCGTTATCATAAAAAACTGAAGATGCTGAGCCAGGTGATTCATGATGCCATGGGCGATCAACACAGCCTTGTGGGACTTATTGAAGTTGAAAACCGGGAAGTGCTGGAAGACCTGATCTCCACCGAACTCCTGAAGGAATACTCCTTTCAGATTGTTCACCGTAACTCACCCGATGCCCGGGGCATTGATGTGGCATTGCTGGTACCGGACAATATCAAGATTATGGAACGGGAATTCCTGAATATTACCTTGCCTGAGGATAGCCTGTTCCGAACCAGGGACGTTCTCCTTGCACGCCTTTATTGGGAAGGAACGGAATTCTGGTGTTCGGTAAACCATTTTCCAAGCCGGAGAGGAGGCGAAGAAGCCAGTGCTCCGAAACGGGCTCTTGTAGCCAGCTGGTTGAAATATTTTACAGATTCCATCCACCGGAAGGAGCCGCAAATGCCTTTTGTGATCATGGGTGATTTTAATGATGAACCCACCGATTCTTCCCTATACCAGGTATTAGGAGCCACTTCACCGAAAGAGAAAGGCGAACTGGTGAACCTGATGTGGGGGCTGCACCTGGACAAGAAAGGGACTTACAATTACCGGGGTAACTGGAACATGCTGGATCAGTTTATCGTAAGCCGCTCTTTAACCGACTCCACCGCAGTACTGCATGTAGGTGGAGATGGGGCCACCATAATCACCGCAGACCACCTTCTCGAACAGCAAGGCCGTTATGCCGGAAATCCCTGGAGAACCTATGCCGGTAATCACTACCTTGGCGGATACAGCGATCACTTGCCTATCCGTATGACCCTGTATTTGAAACAATGAGTACGAAGAGTTCCAAGACCAAAAAAACCTTTCCCATAATCAACCGTGAACTGAGCTGGCTCTCGTTCAACGGAAGGGTATTGCAGGAAGCCGAGAACCCAAGTGTTCCTCTTGCCGAACGGATGAAGTTCCTGGCCATATTTTCCTCCAACCTCGACGAATTCTTCCGGGTTAGGGTGGCATCCGTGCGCAGGCTGCTCCGTTACCAGAAAAAATCCAAACTCAAGGAGGCCGGTGAGACCAGTAAGCTCCTGAATACCATTCAGAAAACTGTGGTAAAGCAGCAGGACAGGTTCAATGAGATCTTTGAAGAACAAATCGTTCAGGGACTGGCTGCCAATAAAATCTTCCTGATCAATGAGCATCAGTTAAGCAATACCCAGCGCATCAAGGTTAAGGAATTTTATAAATCGGAGGTGCTCTCCTTCCTGTTCCCTGTGATGCTGGACCACCTTCGGGAGTTTCCTTTCCTGCGAGACAAATCCATATACCTGGCTGTGAAGATGTCGCGTGCTGACGGAAGCCAAAAGCCCAAGTATGCCCTGGTGGAAGTCCCCTCGGAAGTACTGAACCGTTTTTTTATTCTTCCTGCCAGCGACGACAACACCTATATCATGTTGCTGGATGACGTGATCCGGATCAGCCTGCCCGATATCTTCTCGTTCTTCGAATACGATCAGTTCGAGGCATACACCATCAAAGTGACCCGAGATGCTGAGTTGGATATTGATACCGATCTCCCGGGATCTCTGATCACCAAAATCGAGAAATCGCTGAAAGAAAGGCCAAAAGGAGCTCCGGTGCGTTTCATCTATGATGAAGAGATGCCGGATGATATGCTTCAATTCCTGATCCGGCGCAGCGGTATTACCCGGGAAGGAATTATCCCTGGTGGCCGCTATCATAATTTCAAGGACTTTTTTGACTTTCCCAAGGTCGGTGATGACGCATTCTGGTATGAAACCATTAAGCCCCTGAGTATTCCACGCTTTGAACAAACCCGGGTTTTGTTCGATGAGATCAAAAAGAAAGATGTTATCCTCCATCATCCGTATCAATCCTTTGATTACGTAATCCGCTTCCTCAGAGAGGCAGCCATTGACCCCAGTGTCTATGCCATAAAGATCACTCTGTACCGCGTAGCCAGGCATAGTAATATTGTAAACTCACTGATCAATGCCATAAAAAACGGGAAAGAAGTGACCGTTGTAATGGAGTTGCAGGCACGTTTCGATGAGGAATCCAATCTATACTGGACCAATAAATTGCAGGAGGCGGGCGCCTCTGTAATTTTCGGGGTACCCAACTATAAGATCCACGGCAAGTGTTGTGTCGTTTTCCGGAGAGAAAACAATAAAACCGTGCATTATGCCCACCTCTCTACCGGAAACTACAACGGACGTACGGCCCGGCTATACAGTGACACGGCAATTTTCACTGCTGATACGCGCATTACCAAGGATGTGGTAAAGGTCTTCAGCTTCATCAAAAATTTCCCGAGAATCCAATACCGGTTCTCTCATCTGCTGGTTTCCCCTTATTATATGAAGATGGAATTCCTGAAGATGATCGACGTGGAGATCCGTAATGCCAAGAAGAATAAGCCGGCTTGGATTCATGCCAAAATGAACAGCCTGGTTGATGAAGATATGATTCAGAAGCTCTATGAGGCCAGCAATGCCGGAGTAAACATCCGCCTGATCATACGGGGAATCTGTAGTCTGATACCCGGAAAAAAAGGACAAAGCGAACATATTGAAGTTATCAGTATTGTCGACAAATTCCTGGAACATTCCCGACTCTTTATTTTCTGCAATGGCGGTACTGAAAAAACCTTCCTGAGCTCTGCCGACTGGATGACCCGAAATCTGGACCGGCGTATTGAAACGGCCTTCCCGATCTACGACCCGGATATCCAGCAAGAGTTGAGAGATATGTTTGAAATCCAGTGGAATGACAATGTTAAGGCCCGTATCATCGATGAGAAACAGCAGAACACGATGAAAGAACACAGCCTTCCGTCTATCCGGGCTCAATTCGAGTTTTATGATTACCTCAGCCTGAAAACCGAGAAGGCTCAGGCCATAATTCCTTAGGCCTGTTTTTGGAATACAGTGACCGTCGTTCGCTTATTTCGTTATAAGCAGCCTTTCCGTCCATCTTTCCGAGTCGCCCGAGATCACGATATAGTAGAAACCGGTATTCAGCATCCCGACTTCAAGCACACAGCTTTGGTCTTGGGGACTGAGATTTGAATCTGTCACAAGCTGTCCTTTTGCATTGTAGAGACTCACATGATACGCTCCGGTAAAAACCGTCTCAACATTCAGTTTGTCGTTAGCTGGGTTCGGATAAACCCGAAACCTTTCCGACGATAAATCGGTTTCGGGAATGCCTGTTGGATACAGCTCGCAGGAAAATGTGGAGCCCGACTCGATATACCCTTGCGGAGTGAGATCGCGACCGGACAAGCCAGGATAAAATGGGGCATACCGCGTACAACGGAAGGTATTGTTATCGGTAATACTCGCTTCCTGGGCTTGAGGCCCCTGATCGTTTACCGGGTTTACGTATTCCCACACAGTGGTGGTGTTCTCATCCACTTCAAAAAAACGTCCGGTTACGCCTTCGCAAATCAGGGTATTTCCATTTTCCAGGCGCTGGACACCAGATATTATACTGGAATAAAACTCCGTGGGTACAGGCGCTTGATACGTCCAATCAAAATCTGCCGGGGCATAGCTCCCCCCGGAATAGGTATAAAACCCGTTGGCATCCACAGGCGGTGTGACTACATCAACAGTAGAATAGTTCTTTCCTGACAAGGTGCCCGCCTGGTTATTGAATAGCAATATCTTCCCTCCACCGGGCAAGGATTCCGGTATCCAATGAGTATGATGCTGTAAAAACAGTTTCTGATCGTTGGCGTCTCCCTGATCGTAAGCCTGCGGATTCCCCCAGCGATACAGGAGATCTCCCCCTTTACCAAATGTACCTCCGGCAGAAGAAGCGGCTTCTGTCGTGGTAGTCGAATGATCGATGATCCAGAACTCACTGAAATTATGCACACTCACTATGATTTGATCAAATTTTGCGTGGTAGTCGATGCCATTGATATGCAGCCAGTCGGCCTTTTTGTGGTTAAGGAAGTTGATATCGATCTTTTCCGGGTGAGCGGATACGGTACCAAAATGATCTTTGGCATTATTCACATCCTGAATCAGGTGGTCCCAGGCCTTCCATACCCATACCACGGTTCCACCTCCGTTTACGAGATCCGGTTGTACTTCTACGATCTGTTCTGATGTTATTTCAGAGAGCTGCGTGGTTCCTCCGGCCTGAGAAAGTTCGGCTTGCGTGCGCTCATCCGAAACGATGAACAGTATGTTCCCGTTTGGCAATGGGGCAATATCGTGATGCGGAGTACCAATGGTGGCGTCCATAGAATATTCCCAGATCACGGTACCGTCCCAATCGATCATTTCCACGATACTGCTTCCGCCTCCGGGACCGGGGACCTTTCCGGTTCGCAGAAGAATACCGTTTTCCAGCAGGTAGCAGGATAAATTGGGCTGATATTGACTGGGCCAACTATGTACTTTTTCTCCGCAGTTATTGATAAGGTAGGTCGTTGTACTTTTTATCGGGGCAAACAGGGTATATCCGTCAAAGGATTCGGGGGTGTTTTTGAACAACCCGATGGTTTGCTGTGCTTTTGTTTGGAGGATCGGTAGAACCAGCAACAGGATAATGGTAAGCGGTTTCTTCATACGCGTTCGGCTACTTAATATAGGGCTTGGATTCTGTTTCTGAGTCAGGTTCCAGGCAAGGGTTTAATCGGGTCCCGCAGCTATTTATTAATCAAACCTGCTCCGAAGCAAGTGCACTTGGTAATGGCGCCAAATTGGTCGGAGTGCAGAAAATTCTGCTCGGCTATTCTTCCCTATTTGAAAGAGGTTCCTGCACTCTCAAGAACTTCCTTTAATTTAGGAATACTGGATTTCCCCATCCCATGAAAAGCCAACACTTCCTTTTCCGTCTTCGATGCAAGTTTTTCCAGGGTATCTATCCCATTGTTTAGCAGTGCACGGCGGGCAGGAGCGGCCAACACGGATAAAAAACCGCTTTCCGGTTTATCTGCGGCAGCACATTCCGGGCAGACCGGACAATCGCTGCTTTTATAATAGTGGTGGCCTTTCTCACATGTTCGTAATGTCCCTTGCATTTTCTTAGGCTTCTGCTAGCTTTCTTCTTTCTTTAGCTTCCAGCCCAGAGGCTATTTACCAAGTTTGGCCAATACCTCATTTTCAAACCACTCCCTGTCCGCTTCCGTCTGGAAACACTCGACAGGCATACAAATAAACTGTCCCTGACTGAAATGCAGGAGGTAATGGTTACGGATGAATTCGGTTTTGTAGAAATGTTCCCATTTTATGGAGGACAGATCACCTTCCACATAACCGGTGATTTTTTCCGTATCGATCTCAAAATAGCGTTCCAGCAGGAAGACGCGGTTTTTCGGGGAGTTTACATAGCGTCGGAATTGGAGGTATAACAGCACCGGGATGAGCAACACAAGCAATATCAAGCTATTGAGGTACACCCAATCCTGACCGTAAATCCCCAGAAAGGCGAATACCCCGAATACCAGTGACCAATACCACCACCTTCTTCTCCAATAGCGGATGAGCAACAGCTTCAGGAATTCTTGTTTATTCAGGCTGAATTTTTTGGTAGTGATCATAGTTAGTATTTCCTACGTATGGAATGAATACTCAAATTAAGGTCAATTTAGGGATGAAGGCAATAATTGAAAACATCACCCCGCTCAAATTGATTTATTCCGAACATCCATTCGCAGGGAATACCCTTTCCGTCTGGAAAACTCAAGCCTCCGCTTACACTCTCTCAGAAATTCCCCGGAACTGCTCCGCTAATTCACAACAAGTGGCAAAAGCTATGTTCTTTCCCTTTCATTCCTTTCCATCTTCTCTATTCCTATCCTGTTTCAATGTAAAATTACCACCCAATGATGATCCTGTAATTTGGTGTCGTCAGTATAGACCTTAAGGAGGTAGGTTCCGTTTTTCAGGTATTGCACATCCAGATCAAAAATGGGACTTGATTCCCCGAATTCCGTTTCCTCCATTACTTTAACGCCTTGGAGGGTATAGATCTCAAAATGATAGCGGGTAGGGTCAGGGTGGTCGGAACTGATCACAAATCTTCCGGGGCTTGGGTTGGGATATAGGGTGGTACTTGGTGGAACAGGGATTACTGTTCCCATGCTGTCCAGTGCATTGAAGTAATCGGCATCGGGATAGAGGGCTTTGTAGCCATTATCCTGATCTCTGCAGAAGTCCTGCAACTCCGATTCGCTTGCCTCCCGGCATGCCCCAATACGGCTAAAATAGCGGCTTGTTCCTATGCGGATATTATCCCCCAAACGGGTATTGGTGGGGTAAACATAAACACTCTGGCGGGCGAAAATCTCGGCCTGATAGCCGGGAGCCACTTCAATATTTCCGGAAAGGTCAATGAATTCCGCACTGATGTAGAGGGTATTCCCAATAACCTGGAATACAAATGGGTCCGTGGGTTCTATCACCTCGTCCTGGATATGCAGGGATACCGGTTGAAATTGGGTCACCCCTTCCGGTTTATCGGACCAGATCCCATCCGATTCGATTCTATCAACCTTGGCATCAGCGTCATAAAGGAGATAGGTGAATACCTGGTAACTGTTTACCTGCAGACCATTTTTCGCCAGTTGATTAAAATACATATCGGCGGCTACCTTCAGTTTAACTTTCTTGACCTGGAGATTCATAGCAGGTCTGCCCTGCTTGTACCACATCGGTCCATAATAGGCTAATGGTCGCTCATAGGTATTGACATACTGAAACTCTTCTTTAAAGTCCAGATCAAAATAGAGATCGCTCATTTCCTCAATGGGCAGCCATTTGGTTGAAAACTCCAGTGTATGCCCTCTGCCCTGCCAGGGTGGAAGTGCGCGCAAAAGGTAATAATCGTCGTTGCCAAGTATAATTTCCTTTGAGGGGTCCATCTTGGTACTGGTGTCCAGAGTTCTGTCGGTATTTTCATATTCCACTTCCAGGCTCACATACAGTTGTGTGCGTTCATCATCAAAATCCAGAACGCGGTTCAGTTTGTACAGCAGGGGATGATTCAGACGGATCAGGTTTCTGTGATGACGTGTTACGGTAACGGAAGTATCGAAGAATTCGCAGTCGTAGCCATACTGATTCTTGCGTTTTCCGGTTTTGACCAGTCTTATTTCCGTCGCGTCCTCCTGCTTATCGTACGCCTTCAGAGACGGTGTCTTAAGCAAAGCATATTGACCAACGGCTTCGTCATAAGCCGGGTAGGCGAGCAAATCCATTTGTTGTCTGAATGACCAGCTTCCCGGTGTGAAGAACGTGTATACATTAATTTTACTCATGTTGGTAATTGACCCAACAAAACGGGATTCGGTAAAAGTGGCGGTTGGCATGGTGGGGCGGGCAGGCGCTTTGAAAAAATCATCTCCAAGAGCGAGTACAGAGAGCATATCGTACCCCTTTCCCAGGGCCCCTTTCATTCCGTTGCTCATGGCTTCTGCAAAACCCTTAGCATTGGTGGTATCGCTTTTTTCCGGGCCGCCAATCCGCACAAACTGCCGCAGGGCATAATCGCTAATCGCCTTCTGGGGCACAAAACCGGCTCCGGCACTCAGAACCGCCTTACGTCCGTTATCCACCAGTTGCCGCATCATGGTATTCATCGGACTGTTGTATTGTTTGATCTCTTTTTCGTAGCGCTCCAGGTCCTGCTGGTATTGGGCCAACAGGTTATCGAGATTTTTATATAGAAAGGACCCTGAATTGACATTTTTGTCTGGGGTTAAATTGCTGAGATAATCTTTGTAATTGGGAGTTCCGTCCTTATCCTGCAAAGGCAATTGGGTAGCCAGGCTTCTTCCGTATAAATCTACGTGCATGGTGTCAAATCCGTGAATACTGAAATCTATGCTCGTTGGAAAATGACAAACACAGGGGTCATAGCCTAATTGTATATCCGCAGACCAGAACCGGTTTGCGTTGTTAGGATTCACGTTAAATGCAGAAGCCCCAATTGATCTGCTGGGCTGATCCAGTGGCAAATCATAGCTCAATACATGTCGGAAAATGCCGGAGGCATGTCCAATTCCTCGTTTGTAGTAAGCAAAAGTTCTAAAGTTATCAAAGGTCCCAATGGGCGCCAGCACGTTGGCAAAAATGCGGAGTTTACCGCTGTAGCGGTTGTAATAGATGACATACGGCACGCTGGGATTGGCCAGACCGATACTGGAGGTTTTGAACTTCCGGTTCAGGTCCTGAATATGCATGGGGTCATTGTTCGGGAAATAACCGGTATTCAGCCACATCAATTCCCAGCCATCTTCCCAATACCCGTCGGCATCACTAATCCCACCTCTTCCCCGCAAATAGGAATAAGCGGTAAGTCCACCCGGGTCGAATGGACTCAGGATTTGGTATTGCATCCCGGTACTATGTGGCCACATCCAACTGGAATACGGGTTTAAAAATACATCGTTAAATGCGGTTCCGGTATTCGAAACAATGTTAAAACGGCTGAGAAACGGGTTGGTACTTCCGGGTACGGAATTAAACAGGTTATTTACCGGTTGATCCGGGTTGGTGCTGATATTACGCACGCAGTCCTGACCAGAGGCATTTCCAAGCAGAACTACTAAGGTTATTGCGGTATAAAGGATATTCCGGATTGTTTTCATGGTGATTTGGATTAATTGGATATTCTTCTGCCTTTGAAGCGGGTTCCTTTAATAAACCAACCTCCCTCGCCGGATACAGTTATCATATTCTTTTTTGTATCAATGGAGGTATGTACTTGTAAGAGATTATTGTCCTTGATCGGGTCGCCTGCATATAAATGATTGAATGAAAAGTAACTGTAATCCCATCTTACAGAGCCCTTTCCATCGTAATTGGTCAATTCAATCAGATTCGTTTCCACACAGCTATCCAGGAGGTTATTCTGCTTCTTGGCTTTGATCCTTACCAGGGTGCTATCGGTTTGGCCGTCGAACAGCACCTTGAAAGTACCAAATACATTTAGTTGACAAATGGGAATGGTGTACACATATTTTGTAATTGTATCGATTCCATCATCTTTCGGGAAGCATGAGGAATCTGCACTCCCTTTCACAATCAAGGTAACAGGATAGGCTCCATAGGGTAGACTTTTGAAGTGCCTTTCAACTTGTTGTCCTATCACAGTATCTTTTCCTAAGATCCAGGTTGCCTGAGTATTTGATGCATTATTCCTGAACCGTATGTAAGAAAACAATAATGGAAAGAGGGTGTCTCCTGTTTCGTAAAAATCCTCTTCAAACCAAAAGGCACTTAAACTCTGATCCATGATCATGGAGGCTGTTACCGGAGCTTTTCCATAACAGGGATTGTAGTTTTCACATTCCGGGTTGGAAGGATCCTGGCAGCGTTTTTTACAAGAACCTACTGTGACTAGCAGCAGAATCAACAGGCAGCTTGAAAGGAATATTCTCATAGGATTCAGATTAATTGGATATTCTTCTGCCCTTGAAGCGAATCCCTGCTAAATGCCAGCCACATTCACCCGCTACAAACACGGTGTTTTTTTCCTGGTTATAGGTAGCATGGAGATCTAACAATGATTCCCGGTGAGCTGTGCCTACATAGAGATGGTTGTAAGAAAAATAGCTTTCGTCCCACCTTACGGAACCTTTACCATCAAAATTGGTCAGTTCAATAAAGTTTGTCTCCACACAGCTATCCAGGAGATTATTCTGCTCCTTGGCTTTGATCCCCACCAGGGTGCTGTCGGTTTGGCCGTCGAACAGCACCTTGAAAGTGCCAAATACATTCAGCTCGCATACAGGGATAAGATGCACGTAACGGGTTAGCGTATCCCAACCATCGTCCTCCGGGAAACAGGACAGGTTCGGTTCTGCATGCACAATCAGGGTAACCGGGTATTTCCCATATGGGAGGCCAAAGCTGCGTTCAACTTGTCGTTTCTCAACAGTATCCTTGCCCAATACCCAGATCACACGATCGGCCTCTGTCTGGCAACGGAAGCGAATGAGCACCCCGGTAGGAAATACCGTATCCCCGGTTTCGTAAAAGTCCTCATCGAAATACAGCATTAAACTCTGATCCATGATCATGGAGGCTGTTACCGGAGTTTTTCCATAACAGGGGTTGTAGTTTTCACATTCCGGATTGGAAGGGTCCTGGCAGTGCTTTTTACAAGAAGAGAAACCGATGGTCACAGAAATCCCGATACAAAACAGGATGAATACTGCAACTTTCATGGCTTGTTAATTTGGGATTTCAAGTGTTCCAGCTCCTCTTTGACACAATCTAACTCCTCCAACTTTTGATTCAGTTCGCGATCATTTTCGCGAAGCCTTACAATCTCCTTATTCAGCTCAATGATGTACAAGGTGAGTTCTTCAATCTTTTTCAGCAGTATGGCCGTCATCTCCACAAGGTCGAGTCCTTCGCTTTCCACCCGTTCGGCTGCAGGAACATCAGGCAAATGCCCCAGGCTTTGTATCTCTTTCTCTAAAGCAAACAGCGGCCTTAAATGATAACCGGGTGAAAAGACATAATCCGGCCAGGCAAGGCCCTGGCTGGTGACCCATATACTACCGCGACAAGCCACACTTCCGTTTATTGCTAGCCTGTAGCCAAAGGTTGTAGGTGTACCTATACCGATATTGCCATCCCGGTCCATGTTGATCCCTTCCTTCCAATCAATTTCCTGATCACAATTGGCAAAGCCGGGGCGAATACGAAAGAGGTTGTTCTGATTGTCCAGGAATATCTGCGCACTCCAGGTACTGACATTAAAATTGCCCCCTGTTACATAGGAACTCCCGGGAGGCAGCATATTGGTTGCGTAGCTTCTCCCTTGTCTTAACGGATCCTGGTAGGCATTGAAGTTGATGGCTCCATCGTTGGAACCCTGGCCTCCGATAATGATCCTGGTTTTAGCCCCAATCCCGAATTGCGGGACGTACGCTATGCCCGAAAACACACAAGGTCTGGCAGAACCAACTGTTTCACCCGGGTTTTGAGGAGTAAACGGATCCTGCGAATAAACAGCAGCGACTGGCAGAAAAGAGAAACAGAATAGGAATAGCTTTCCCTTCATGATAGTAAGAACACGTTGCTTCATAATTGTTCTGGATTTTCTGCAAGTAAGCAGTTGTCCCAGATATATTTCGCTATAGCGTAATTACTTTTAGAAATTTTACACTCCTTTGACAGAACAATGAGTTAAATGGTCATTGCGTGACTATTTATTGTTATCAAAAGGCCAATTGGTAAAGAAACCTTGAATCACCCCAGCAAATTCTTCCGGGCAAAATCCACTACCCGCTCATCCAGAATAATGTCCGGGTACCGCACACGCTGATGAAGGGTTAACCCCTCCAGGCTTCGGCAGCGGCTAAGGGCTACGTACAATTGCCCGTGGGCAAAAGCTCCGCTGCCCATATCCACGATGGCCTTGTCAAAAGTGAGGCCCTGGCTTTTGTGGATGGTGATGGCCCAGGCCAGTTTAATAGGATATTGGGTATACGTGCCTATTGTCTCGCTCTCTACCCGACGGTTCGGAGTATCGAACCGATAAACCTTGTTCTCCCAGACTTCTTTCACAAGCTCCACTTCCTCACCGTGTTCGGTCTGGATGACAACTTTGTTTTCACCAAGTTCCGATACCCTACCCAGAGTTCCGTTGACAAAACGGTGGGCTGAGTCATTTTTGATGAACACAACCTGTGCCCCCACTTTCAACACCATCACGACCGGGTTCGGTAACAGCCTCAGGTTAAAATCACCCTCTATACTTCCCTGGTAGCGCCTGGCCTCCCCTTCCAGTTTGCGAAGCATATACTCATTCAGATCATCGGCCATGCGGTTCCGGGTACATAGCGTAATGGCCAGTTCATCGGGACCGGGTTCGTACTCGGGGTTATACCTTTCGTTAAGTTGCTCCAGTTCTCCCTCCTCCGCATTGCCGGTACGAATACTGTCCAACAGCGCGATAAAAGCAGGATCGGTTTGGCGGTAAACCCGGGTCAGTTCAATATTTGGCAGGTACAGTTCCTCAAAAACTCGTGCGGCGAAGAAATAGTGACTGGAGTAAACCTGTGAGAAAAGATGACGTTCCACCTCGCTGTTTTGCATTACCGGCTCAAGCTGGAAGAGATCACCGAAAAAGATCACCTGTTTGCCGCCAAATGGGAGCGGTACGCCCAGGTTCATTCTTAGAGAATGGTCAATCGCATCAATGATATCTGCCCGAAGCATGGATACTTCGTCAATAATCAGAACTTCCATATCCCGCATGATTTTGTAACGGGGATGATACTTTCCGAACTTTTTGATTTCACTATCCCCCGGAACCATAGGCCGCAGGGGAAACCCGAAAAAGGAGTGCACTGTCTGCCCTCCGGCGTTGATCGCCGCAATTCCAGTGGGTGCCAGTACCACTGCAGTACGACCTGAATATTTAACGAACTGCCTGAGCAGGGTAGATTTTCCAGTCCCGGCTTTTCCCGTGATCAGAACGGTTTCCCGGGTCTCTGTCATTACATCCCAGGCATGCCGCATGCCCGTATTGTCCTTCAATTCTTCCTTCCAGGCAGCTTCAGTTGTCATCTTCCTCCTCTTTCACAATCGTCCCGTTTTCATCCATACGGTAACCATCTGCTTCGCGTAACCTGACCTTGATATGTCCTTTGGTGATCATATGCAGATGACGGGCTGCTACTAATGAAACATCAATGATCCTTCCCTTAATATGCGGACCGCGATCGTTTACTTTCACCAGGCAGGAATCTCCGGAGCCATTAACCACCCAGAGTATTGTCCCGAAAGGAAGTGTGCGGTGCGCTGCCGTATATCTTCCGGTATCATAGCGTTCTCCGCTGGCAGTTTTCCTGCCGTGGAAACGCTTGGCATAGTAGGATGCCTGTCCGCTTTGGGTAAATTCCAGCGTAGTCAGAAAGCAAATCAATATG
The DNA here is from genome assembly GCA_964215915.1 of Bacteroidia bacterium. GTDB lineage: Bacteria > Bacteroidota > Bacteroidia > UBA8524 > UBA8524 > UBA8524. The sequence goes on along the minus strand of CAXPEB010000032.1, from coordinate 7,399 downwards.
GAAAGCGTTCGTATCAAAAATCCAATCGGTAATAAAACAATGGCAGCCTGGCCAATTGATATTCGAAGCGAATATTATCCCCACCCGCTCCGGGTGCGTATGTCAGGCTAAGCACATTTCGGGTATTGAAGAGATTCACAATATCCAATGCAAATTCATGGCTAACCCTGGGTCGGTTCCATTTGTAGGATACTCGCAGGTCAAAACGGAAATAAGGCGTAGTCTGAAGCGTATTTTTCAGAGAATCGATCCCCACCAATTCGCTTATGGCGTTGCTGGCTGCCGTATCAGCAGGGGCATAATAGCGTCCTCCTACCGTTGTCGTTTTAGCCCCAACTTGCAGTGCCGAGTTTTTGCCTATTCTGAATTCTTTGGTCACCAGAAGGTTTGCGGCATAATGTCCGTTAAAGTCGGTATTCCTCCACACCTTATCGCTGCCCTGGTATTTTGCATCAAAAAGACTTGCCGTAAACAGCAAGAAAAACCGTTTGGAAAAGAAATGCTCGAATGTTAGCTCCACCCCCATATTTCTTCCTTTTCCCTCATTAACCAGTGTGGCTGGGAAAAAGCGGGTAAAGCCACTTCCTGTATTGATTAATGAAAAAGAAGAACTGGTATCACCAACCGGGATCTGATATAAGTATTGGTAATAGACCTCAGTTTTGACGCGGGTACTCTTCCCAAGCATTCGCTCATACCCTGCTACGGCATGGAAGCTCTTTGTGAAACCCATATCCGGGTTATTTGGGGTTCCTGATTCCGGTGGACGGTAATAATAAAGGTAAAGGGGTTGGTACTGACTGTGCAAGCCAAAGCCCAGGGAAAGCGTACTTTTAGAATCCAGGGCATATTGAGCTCCACCCCTTGGCTCTATCCCACTGACCTGATTGTTCAGCGTATAATATTGGGAATAGATCCCTGCATTCAAAGTCAGGCGGTTTCCGGCCTTGTATCGTATCTGTGCATACGGCCGGAACAGCATCTGAATGTCATCGGCATTCCAGCGCACCTGCCAGGGACCCGGCAGATATTGGCCACCGGTTAGCTCCAGGGCCCGGGCAGAATCTTTAAAATAGTTATTCTGGACATCCACCATCACTCCTGCCTTAAGCGTAGTGGTGGCATTAAATTTATGATTCAGAAAGGCATGGGTATTCCAGGAGCTGAGCCGGAAGCGGTACTGAAGAATAGCCTCCTTACGGTACAGGGTATCGCGATTGGGAGAATAAAAGAGGTAATCGTGATGAGCATCCACATTCTGGGAAGTAAGCGCACTGCTTACTTTGAAATAGGTAGAGGTATTGAAACTTCTTGCATAGGTTGCTCCTAACACTCCCATCCAAGAGGTAAAATACTGGTCCCTGTCATTTTCTCCATATAGGTTTCTTTCTTCCGGATCCTGCTCGCTGATTAAAATATCGATGGTGCTGTATCCTCCTAATCCCCAAAGCGAAAAGACAGCATTGTTCTTCATGGGGAATGTGAGTTTGAAACTTCCATCCTGGTATTTGGGTACGGCATTAGTGCCTATATCGATTTTCAAAGCGCTGAACAGCGCCAAAGAAGAATACCGGTAACCGATCACAAAGGAAGATCCCTTTTTCCGATTGATGGGTCCTTCCGCAAATAGCTCCGTACCCATGAAACCAAACTGAAAACTGGACTCGTACTTCCTATCGTTACCAGGTTTCAGCTTAAGATCAAAGACCCCGCTGATGGCATTCCCGAACTCTGCGGGAAATGCCCCCGAATAGAAGTCGGAATTGGCTAGGATCTTATTATTGATAATATTGACAGGACCACCTGTGGTCCCGGGAATAGCAAAATGGTTGGGGTTGGGAATGTCCACTCCCTCCACCCGCCAGAGCACGCCCGCGGGAGTGTTGCCCCGTATCACGATATCGTTACGCGAATCATTGGCGCCCTGCACACCGGCAAAATTGGAAACCATACGGCTTGGGTCTCCACGGCTACCGGCATAGCGGTCGGTTTCGTCTACAGTAAACGAACGGGCACTAATTACCGCCATCTCATTCCCAGGCTGACCATTGGCATTTTCCGCCTTCACAACCGCTTCCTCAGTTACCAAAACCGATTCGGCCAGTTCGACCTTAATTACCACTTCTTTAGCAGAACTCAGCTGGATATTGCTCATGACCCGGGTTTCATACCCCACATAGCGAAACTCCAGAATATGCCTGCCTACAGGCACCTTTTCCAAAACAAAGTCACCATTCTCATCGGTTAGGGTTCCTATGACTCCTGTGGTATCGCTCAGGAGTCTGACGCTCACTCCTGTCAGCGGGTATTTTGACTCCTCATCCACCACCCGACCCCGTATCGTTTGGGTAAGGTTCTGTGCCTGCAGTGGATAAACCCATACCAGGAAGAAGAATGCAAGGAATTTCTTCAGGTGCATAGGCGAAAATAACCAAATACCTCAAGCAGACTTAAAAGTGAGATTAATTTGACAGTAAGCTGACAATTGACACAGCAAAATGTCTATACAGATCGGATACGAGGCACGATTATCCGCAAAAGCGACTTATCCATGCCAACCCAATCAGAGCGATCTACGGAAAGCCTCTGAAATCTGGGATCAAAAAAAATCCCCGCACAGTGGCGGGGATTTCGGTTCATATGTACTTGCTCTGTTTATCCGTTTAGGGCTGCGGCACCCCCCACAATTTCAGAAAGCTCTTTGGTAATTGACGCCTGGCGTGCCTGGTTATAAGCCAGACGCAGTGATTTCAGCAATTCGCCGGCATTCTCCGTGGCTTTATCCATTGCCACCATCCGGGCACCATGCTCGGAAGCAAAAGAATCCAAAAGGGCTTTGTATACCTGTGTTTTAAGGCTACGGGGTACCAGGTCTTCCAGGATTTCCACCTTGGAAGGCTCAAAAATATAATCGTTGTTCTGTCCGCCACCGTCTTCTGAGAAGGCCTCCACATCCACCGGAAGGAATCGTTCTTCCGTAATGATCTGGGTAGCCGCATTCACAAAGCGGTTATAGATGATCTCCACCCGGTCGAATTCACGGTTGGTAAAGCGATCAAGCAGGTCCTGGGCAAAGGTAAAACCAGCCTCGGCATTCAGGTCCAGAAAGAGGTCGCGGTATCTGGTTTCAGTCGGATAACCGAGTTTCGCCAACAAATCGTACCCCTTCTTGCCTACGAAACTCAGTGTGATGTTTTCTTTAGGCAGGTGTTGGTATTTGTGGGCCAACACATTCTTTACGCGCTTCACCACATTGGAGTTGAAAGCACCGCAAAGTCCACGATCTGAGGTCAGTACTACGATCAATACTTTCTTCAGTTCGCGCTCCTCGAAATACTTAGCCAGTTTTTCATCATCGATACTTCCCGCCAACTTTCCCAGCATGCCCTGAAGCTTCTCGGCATAAGGGCGCATCTGGGTGATCCCTGACTGGGCCTTACGCAGCTTGGTAGCAGATACCAGCTTCATGGCCTTGGTAATCTGTTGGGTAGAAGATACCGAAGCGATACGTGTACGTGTTTCCTTTAAACTTGGCATATATGTTCAGCGTATAAAAGGGGCACAAGGCCCCTTTCGTTGACTATTAGTTGTATTTGGCAGTGAGCTCTTTGGCAGCAGCTTCCAGTGTAGCGGTGATGCTGTCGTCGATTTTACCGGCAGCAAGCTGGTTCAACACATCTTTGTGTTTGCTTTCCAGATACTGGGTATACTCCGCTTCAAACTCACGAATCTTATTTACAGGCACCTTATTCAGAAGACCTTTGGTACCCAGGTAAATAATGGCTACCTGTTTTTCAACGGCAACAGGAGAGTATTGTCCCTGTTTCAGGATCTCCACGTTACGGGCACCTTTTTCCAGAACCGCTTTGGTAGCGGCGTCAAGGTCAGATCCGAATTTGGAGAAGGCTTCCAGTTCGCGGTACTGTGCCTGATCAAGTTTCAGGGTACCGGCTACCTTCTTCATTGATTTGATCTGGGCACTACCCCCCACCCGGGATACGGAGATACCTACGTTAATCGCAGGACGTACCCCACTGTTGAACAGGTTCGACTCAAGGAAGATCTGTCCGTCAGTAATGGAGATCACGTTGGTAGGAATATATGCCGAAACGTCTCCTGCCTGGGTTTCGATGATCGGCAATGCGGTCAGCGAACCTCCACCTTTCACCATGTGGCGAATAGAATCCGGCAGGTCGTTCATATCCTGGGCAATCTTATCGGAAGAGTTAACCTTAGCCGCACGTTCAAGCAGGCGGCTGTGCAGGTAGAATACGTCTCCCGGATATGCCTCACGGCCCGGCGGACGACGCAGCAGCAGCGACACCTCACGGTAGGCAACAGCCTGCTTGGAAAGGTCATCGTAAATGATCAATGCCGGACGGCCGGTATCACGGAAATATTCTCCGATAGCAGCTCCTGCCATAGGGGCATAAAACTGAAGCGGAGCCGGATCGGCAGCGGTTGCGGCAACCACTACGGTATAGGCCATGGCTCCTGCATCTTTCAGGGACTTAACCACTTGGGCTACGGTAGAACCTTTTTGTCCAACCGCCACGTAGATACAGAATACCGGCTGACCTTTGTCGTAGAATTCTTTCTGGTTAATGATGGTATCGATGGCGATAGCCGTCTTACCGGTCTGACGGTCACCGATGATCAGCTCACGCTGTCCGCGACCGATAGGAATCATTGCGTCGATCGCTTTGATACCGGTCTGAAGCGGTTCTTTTACCGGCTCACGAAAGATAACGCCCGGTGCTTTACGCTCGATCGGCATTTCGTAGGTTTCCCCGCTAATGGCGCCTTCACCGTCAATCGGTTGACCCAGGGTATTCACTACGCGGCCTACCATGCCTTCACCTACTTTAAGGGAAGCAATACGACGGGTTCTTTTTACGGTGTCGCCTTCACGTACCTCTTCGGACTTTCCCAACAATACCGCACCTACGTTGTCTTCCTCGAGGTTCAGGGCGATACCCTGAGAACCGTTTTGGAATTCAATCAACTCACCGGATTGCACTTTGGAAAGGCCATAGATACGGGCAATACCGTCACCCACCTGGAGCACGGTGCCTACTTCTTCGAGTTCGGCCTCCGATTTCAGGTTGGACAGTTGCTCGCGGATAATCGCTGAAACCTCGTCAGGTCTGATATTAGCCATATACTTATTAGTTTAAAACGAGTTCTTTTTTGATTTTTCTTAATTTATTGACGATGCTGGCATCGTACAATTTGTCGTCCATACGAACCACAAAACCACCAATCAGCGAAGGGTCGATTTGGGTTGTCATGTCGATCTTTTTGCCGGTTCTGCTTTCCAGTACCTGCCTGATTTCAGCCAAAGCATCGGCATCCAGCTTTGTGGCGGTAGTCACCACGGCGGAAGCCACGTTGTTAAGTTCATTGTACATTTCATTGAACTCCTTTGCTATCAGGGGTAGAAAAGCCTCGCGACCTTTTTTCACCACCGTATCTACAAACAGCCGGCTTAATGCATGAAAGCCACCAAACGCTTTTTCCAGAATCTGACGTTTCTGGTCCCCACGTACGATCGGACTTTTTAACATACCGACCAGTTCCCGGTTTTGCTGACAGACGGAAACAAAAAGTTCCATATCGGCATGGACAGCCTCCAGGGCTCCCTGCTCTTTTGCCAGCTCAATCAGTGACTTGGCGTACCTCGATGCAACTCGGATATCAGACATAGATTAGAGGGAAACGGTTTGCAAATATTCCTTTACCAGAGCTTCTTGCTCGTCCTGGTTTTCAAATTTCTTCGCGAGTACTTTCTCTGCTATATCAAGAGAAAGTGAAGCAACCTGCGCTTTCACTTCTGAAAGAGCCGCAGTTTTTTCCTTTTCAATGGCTTCACGTGCCTGTTCCACAATTCGGCTGGCTTCCGACTGCGCATCTTTCTTAGCCTGAGCGATGATGTCATTTTTCATCTGCGTGGCTTCCTTCATGATGCGCTCACGTTCGGAAGCTGCCTCTTTTTTGGCTTCGGCAATGCCGCTCTGAAGCTGGCTCATCTCAGCACGAGCCGTCTCCGCCGCTTTGAGGGCTTCATCGATCGAATCTTCACGGTCTTTGATGGCTTTCAGGATCGGTTTCCATGCCAGCTTGCGCAGCAGTAAAACGATAACAACGAACACCACCAGGGTCCAGAAGAATAATCCCAAGGCCGGGGTTAATAACTCCATCGTGTTTCTTTAAATGAATTTTGGACATAACAAGCTACTTCCCTCAACTGTTGAGGGAAGCAACCTGTCTTTTTCTTTATTAGTTACCCATGGCAAGGAAGCAGATCACCGCGCCAAAGAGGGCAACACCCTCGATAAAGGCAGCAAGGATGATCGCTGTAGTCCGGATATCACCTGAAGATTCGGGCTGACGAGCGATAGATTCTACCGCGCCACTACCGATCTTACCGATACCCAGGCCTACACCCAGGGCAACCAAACCAGCACCGATACCGGCACCGATAGGTCCATACTTCACTACTTCTAATAAGATAGTTTGTAACAACATAGGTCTATGTATTAATTGTGATTGATTATTTGCTTGATTAATGATGATCCTCCGGCATCGCCTGTCCGATAAACAGGGCCGTAAGCATGGTGAATATAAATGCCTGAATGGCCGCTACCAGCAATTCCAGTGTATACAGGAAGATGGCAAATGGCACGGATGCAAAGGACACCCCGAAACCTGCGCCGGCATTCATTCCGTTCTCAGAGAACAGGAAGATGAGGCAAAGGATACTCATGATGATGATGTGGCCAGCCGTAATGTTGGCAAACAAACGAATCATCAGCGCAAAGGGCTTGGTAAATATGGAAATAATCTCTACCGGTATCAGGATCACCTTCACCGGAGTAGGTATTCCCGGAGGCCAAAAGATATGCCCCCAGTATGATTTATTGCCGTTTATATTGGTAATGATCAGCGAAAGCAGCGCCAGCACCATGGTTACGGCAATATTCCCCGTTACGTTAGCCGCACCGGGAAGGAGTCCCAGCAGGTTGTTAACCCAGATAAAGAAGAACAAGGTCAGCAGGTAAGGGGTAAACCTGGCATAATGATGACCCAGGTTAGGTTTAGCAATCTCATCCCGCACAAACAGGATTAGCGGTTCCATAAACGACTGCAGTCCGCGGGGTGTTTGCCCCGGACGGCGGGTGTACGCCCTGGCCACTGAAGTGAAAAGCAACAGCAGGATCACAAATGCCAGCAACATAGAAGCTACGTTCTTTGTGATGGAAAGGTCATAAACCGGAGCATTGACCATCTTTACCTTTCCATCACAAAGAACGTAGCTTCTATGTTGCTGGCATTTGTGATCCTGCTGTTGCTTTTCACTTCAGTGGCCAGGGCGTACACCCGCCGTCCGGGGCAAACA
>CAXPEB010000031.1:0-6820 GCA_964215915.1 Bacteroidia bacterium | reverse complement strand
CCCATTTTTTACTTGTCTAAAAAATGGGCGAAAAAAGGACAGTTTTCCTGAAGGCGCCTTCCAGCCGCACCCGCCTCCCTCCGCAAAAAAACTTGGGCCATCGCTGGAATCTTTTCTATAGCCAGATTCCTAACTGAAATACCCCTTTTTCAAAATAGCCCCACGAAGTCACTCCTTGTTTCGAAAGAAAAGATTAAGGCGATTTGGCGCACTACCCCCCGCACGCTTTTGTTGCGGCTCGCGCTGCAGGAAAACGGCCTGCCGGCAGCGGAAGACTTGATCTCCATACCAGAGTTAGCTGCCAAGCTTAACGGATTAAGGTCACCGTACCCCGGTAAGTTTGTGGAGGCTCTCCTGCCTGCAGGTACCGCATTTCATAGATATAGACCCCGGTGGGGAGAGCCTTACCTCCCGAACGTCCGTCCCATTGTGGTTGTGCTCCCCTATATTCCAGGATACAGGCACCCCAACGGTCGTAGATACGGAAGAGTACAGGTTCCGCTTCGAAGACGGGGGCAAAGACCTCGTTGAGTCCGTCGCCATTCGGGCTGAATGCATCGGGAAAATGAACAAAACGCGGACAGGCTCGGCCTAATACAAAACTATCGCGGATCTCACAACCAATGCTGTCTATCATCCGGTAATGATAAAAACCGGTATCATAGAGCACATGGTTTGCGGTAACCGGCGTATCATTTACGTAATACGCCAGCTTGCCTGCCGGCAGATTGAGTTTATAGCCGGTCTGTATCTCCGGACAAACCGAAAGGGGTTCGTTCAGTTCGGGAATTTGTATCCGGGAATACAGCAGTTCCAGGGTATCGATCCGGTAACAGCCGTAAAGGCTTTGTTCCAGCACATAGGTGCCTGAAACCGTGGTCAGGAGGAAGCTGTCGGTTTCAACCTTTCCCTGGTACATCCAGCGGTGGTTAAGTATGGATGGCCCACCGGTGAGTATGGCCGGGTCAGGTGAACAGATAAGGGTATCGGAGGGCAAAGGGACTGGCAAAGGCGGAACAAAAAAATCACGCTCGTAAACGGCCGGAAAACCACAGCGGTAATTGCGGATACGCAGGCGTTGCCAACCCCATTCCGAAGGCTGCAGCCATACGGTATCGTCCACAGCTTCCATACGGGTGCCATTCAGGAGCACCTGCAGGGAGTCTCCGTTGGCAGGAAGGGCTGACACCGGAATCGGGATAGCCGTGCCCAGGCAGCCGGGATTTAATGTCAGTGAAGCGATATGGAAAGAATCACCCTGGCAATAGACAGGTTCCAGATCCTCATGTTTGGTGAAATACAAGAGGTCGTAGGATTCCACATAATGATCGGTAACAACCGGAACTGTGTCCCTCAGGTCGTGGAGCAGGCTGATCCAGGTATCACTACCATTCTGGCTGAGGGAAAACCAGGACAGGTACAGGGAATTCCCCACCCGGGTCAGGTCAACCAGGTGATTGCTTCCGTCAAACTGCCAGATGCGGGCGCTTGCGTTAAGGTCTGTCTCCTCCAGGTCGAAACGGGCGATGGTATTTTTACCACTTGCGGGCTGGAAATTCCGCGAGGCAAAAAGGTAACGGCTGTCTTTGGAAAAATCCAGACCAAGATGATTGGAACCCGTATTGGAGAAGCTAGCCGTACGATCGAAACTGTAAGTTCCGCAAGCCGGGTCAAAACGGTAGATATCCAGGATACCATGCCCCGTTCCGTATAACACCGCCAGGTAACGCCCATCCGGAGAAGTGCGCATATGCAGCCCATACTGGGCGACCGCGTTTTTCATCGGAGAAATGACCGGATTCGGACTGATTCCTTCCAGCGTCCCGTAAAAAGCATAGATCCGGTTACTGCCGGTAATAACCCAGAAACCTGATCCATCGCAGCTGCGAACCCGTTCCAGGTTTGTGTTGTTCAGAGTCACCCCATACAACAGGCAAACCGAATCGCGGACTTCATACCCTCCGGACCCGGTAGGGTATATGCCAAAGCTATGGAGACTTTCCGGTCCGGCAACGATCAGGTAATAGCTGTCTTCCGAAGTGTCTTTGGGAAGCAGCATGGCATCCACACAATCGGGAGGTATACCCGGTCCCTGCCGGGGATCGGAACAGCCCGGAAGTTTGAAGGGGCTGGGGACTTGTTGATGATCTGCCGTATATACGGCGTAGCCGCTGGTATAGAACTGCAGTTTACCGGTACGGGGATTGGTACAATAGGACAGTACCTTAGCTGACGGCCCTCCGAAATTACTATCGATCCAGGCGGAAGTGTTCCAGTCGCGCAGGGCCATGTTCTGCCCGAGGTACAGGAGTTTTTCCTGGCCCCGTGACAACAGGCTGAACAAGAAAAACGGTACCCAGAGCGCGCGCATACTCATACCTGAATGATGGCTGATGAGCCAAATTTGCTGCTTGGATGGCCGGGCTGTTCATGCCTTTTCGGTAAGAGGGGCGTGAAGCCCGACAAAAGGGAGTGTTTCCGTTTTCACTAAGCCATGCTCCGATCGTGAAAGTCTCCTTCCCTGATTTGAATTAGGTACCCGAACTCCTGTCAATCCCAGGGTACCATTCCACTGCCTTTGACTCCGTTTCCTTGACAAAGCTGTTTTTCGCCCGATTATATTCCATACCATCCGTCCAGTCGCCCTCGCTGAGTTTTTCCTTCAAGTCGCCATAGGCCTTTTTTGCTTCCGGAAAGTGCCGGAGGTATTCCCGGAATGCGATATGCCGGGTCCACTCGGTGGAACCCAGGACCCAGCAATGTATGTGGCAGTTCCTGTCCCGGTTGATGGCTTCGTGAGGAATAGCATCACCCGTACGGTAGATGCTTTGAAACCGGAAGTCTCTCATTTGCGGTTCTTTCAAGCCCAGGAACAGCCTCCTCTCGGGCATGTCTGCATTGAATACCTCGTAGTAAATAAAATCCTGTTTCAACATAAACGGGACAATGGTATCGAGGTCTTCCCTGCTTTTCAATCCCACGGCCACATCAATCACCGGCTTAGCGGCAAGTCCGGCCACGGAGGTACTTCCGATATGTTCGATCACCGGGGCAAAATCGTGCAAGGTTGTGGCTAACTGACTCTTCAGGGATTCAAACTGCAGGGGCCATTCCGGGTCATAGGGCAATACCTCTATTTTCATCCGGGGAATTTCGGGAAAAGAACCGGAAGCATACAGATCGCGATGACACCGGCAGTATTTGTCAGGATCAAAACCTGTAGGCAGGAAGACACCTTAATATTTTAACTCCTTCGTTTAGATTGTTCTTTTTTTTGATGCCTACTTTTTACTTGTCTAAAAAATGGGCGACAAAAAGACCTATTTCCTTGATACCCGACAGATTAATTACCTCTCCTGTTAATTCCAGCAGCGGGCATCCGTTTGACTCGCTGGGCAGGGAGAAAGGTTATGCCACTTCCGCTTAATTAAATTTTGACTTGACCCACATTCCAGTTTACACAATACCCTACACAATCCGGTATCCAAAACCCCAATAGTAGCGGATTACCGGTGTGGAAGCCGTAGACCCGGCACCAAAAAACACCGGGCCAAGGCGACTGTTCAATGCGAACCGAACTCCATAGCCCATTTCATGAACGGCCTTTCTTCCCGAGACATCATTAAAGTTGAAGTCAAGCCGGTAGAAATTGTTCATAAACCGGTTCAGGTCTGTTCCTGCAGCAAAAAAGTTCACGGAGGGGATCACAAAAAAGTTCCTGCGCACATTCCATTGCCAATCCATTTGCCAGCCCATCAGCTGGTAGAAGGAATACTCGAACTCATGCAGTCCGCTGGCCTGAAAATGGTTTTCCCGGGGGCGAAGGAAAGGGCCTCCGAGGTAGTATTTTTCCGTTTGCAGCAGCGTAAACAGGTACCCTTCGTTCAGGTCGTTCCGGTTACGGGCGAGTATCCCCATCATAAAAGAATTGATCAGGGTGTGTTGGGCATTGATCTTTTTGTAATGTTTGTGTTCGGCCCGGATCTTCAACAAGGGGTTGAAGTGATTGGAGCGGCTCAAAATCTGCCGCTGACCACTCTGCACCTGCTGCGAACTTACCGTTGAGAAAGTCCCCAATAAAACCCGTGCCTCCAACTGGGTCAAATTACCCCGAGTGGCAAAGTATACCTTATCTGTTGTGTTTTTATAGTACCCGAGTTGCAGGTTCCAGTTGTTAGAAGCATAATTGGTCACAGCCAATGAGGGAGGGTTTGTGAGATTCTCCGGGTTCTCCCTGGGTTTGACCCGGTCGGTTTTATACTGCACCCCGAAATAAGCATAATCGTGTTTACCCAGGGTGCGATTAATACGGGTTTCCCAGCTGGTGAAGTTATCGGTGTATTGATAAGAGCGCCTGCCTGATTCATAGGAACTCAGGGTTACCCGTTCGAAAAAGAACTCTGTGCTGAACCAAAGCCGCATGGATTTGCTGATGAACTTATAATAATGCAGGCGGGCTTTGGGATTCTCGGCAAAGTCAAGTGACAACAAGGCGCGTGAGTTAGCCAGCAGAAGATCCCGGGCGGTGTAGTTGATGATCACCCCGGAGAACTGGTAATTATCGTAATGCAGCGATAGTTTCAATGCTCCCGGAGAAGTTCTCGGAGCATGCAGCAACATGTAGTTGTTACCGGCAGTATCCTTAATGGTGTAGTAGGCCTTATCAAAAAACCGGGTACCGTATACGAGGTTAACCGCATTACGCAGGTGTTCGGCAGTGTATGAGTTGCCGTATTTCAGGTTCAGCTTTCCCAGGGCAAGCCGGCGGTGAGACGGGTCCAGCCTGCTGGTTACGATACTGTCTATTCTGACCTTTGTCTTTCCTTTGACAATCTCCAGGGGAGCAATTTGTTTCCCCTGTTGAGAACGTGCCAGTTCGATCAGTTTAGGGAGTTGCTCTCTGGCAGCAGCTTCCCCCATAGCCAGTATCTCCTCGAATTTGCCAAAATCAACGGCACTGTATCCATCCAGGTAACCGTTGGAGTTCACATAAATATCGCAAAGTTTTTTCTGGTACTCACTGTCCTCCAGTCGGTTGAAACTACTGGTCTGATAGAGTATCTTCAGAAAAGAATTCAACTCCTCTTTGCGGTAAAGTTGCCCGCCGGTATACCCTCCGATGATAAAGTCAGCACCCAGCTCAATGGCCTGTTCAACCGGAAAATTCTTTACCAGTCCGCCGTCAACCAAAAGCATGGTATCCAGGTCAATCGGCGTGAAAAAGGTCGGAATGGCCATACTGGAACGCATGGCCAGTGGCAGAGAACCGTTTTTCATAACTACGGGTTTGCCGCTGATAATATCCGCCGACATACACCGAAAGGGAATCGGCAAGCTGTCGAAACTGTTTACATGTGAAACATGGTAGGTCAATACGGTCAGGAATTCCATCAGCGCCTGCCCTTCTATAATACCCAATGGCAACTTGGGCCTCAGGTTCTTTCCGGTGGGCAACTCCGCAAGGTATCTGCCAAATTCGTCCTTCTCTTCTACGTTGATATCACTTAAAAAAACCTGGTTGCTCAGCAGTACATTCCAGTCGGCATTACGCACCAGTTCCTCGATCTCTTCGCCCTTATATCCTGCCGCATACAGGCCCCCGACAATACCGCCCATGGAAGTTCCGGTGACATAGTCGATATGAATTCCAAGACTATCGATCAGTTTCAGCAATGGAATATGCGCAATTCCCTTGGCCCCTCCTCCGCTTAGCACCAACCCGACCTTAGAACGGTCTTGCGCTCCGGCCGCCAGGCAAAGACATAAAACAACGCCGATCAGCAGGATTTTTTTCATGGGTTGAATCGTGACGCGTGAAAATAGCAGAATTTTCTGCCTGGGCCCGCTTTTTTATTTGTTTATGGAAATTTATCTTTGCAGCCCTTAAAAGCAATTTGTATATGTATGCAATCGTAGAGATAGCCGGTCAGCAATTCAAAGTTCAGAAGGACCAAACGGTGTATGTGCACCGCCTGTCTGACGCTGAGGGGGCTAGTGTAAGCTTTGACAAGGTGTTGTTGGTTGACAACAACGGCGATGTCAAAGTAGGTGCTCCTGCAGTAAGCGGAGCTTCCGTTACCGGTAAGGTGGTTTCCCACCTGAAGGGTGACAAGGTGATCGTTTTCAAAAAGAAAAGAAGGAAAGGCTACCGCCGTTTCAAAGGTCACCGTCAGTCCTTTACCAAAATTCAAATCGAAGACATTAAAATCTAAGGAGTAGAAGAAGATGGCACACAAGAAAGGCGTCGGTAGTTCCAAGAACGGACGGGAATCGGAAAGCAAACGACTGGGCGTAAAAATTTACGGAGGCCAGTTTGCCAAAGCAGGCAATATCATCGTTCGCCAACGCGGCACCAAGCATCATCCCGGAGAGAACGTGGGGATCGGAAAAGATCACACCCTCTTTGCTTTGATCGACGGCACCGTAGAATTCAAAAAAGGCCGGAACGACCGCTCATTTGTTTCGATCATGCCCCAGAGCATCGACGAAACCGTAAACTAATTTTGTATTCATGTTACACAAGCCCGGTTCCTTTGAGGAGCCGGGCTTTTTTGTTTGCTGTTTGTGAACGGCCTTGTAATAGAAGGTTGGGGCTATGGCTAAACGCTATAGATCGGATTGTTCTTTTTAGATGCCCATTTTTAGGATCAGGATCAAAACCTGTAGGCTGAGTTTTCGATCGTTGTGTTCTTGCTTGGATGCCCATTTTTTACTTGTCTAAAAAATGGGCGAAAAAAGGACAGTTTTCCTGAAGGCGCCTTCCCGCCGCACTGGCCTTCCTCCGCAACAAAAGCTTGGCCATCGCTGGAATCTTTTCCAT
>CAXPEB010000030.1:0-106382 GCA_964215915.1 Bacteroidia bacterium | reverse complement strand
AATGATAGCGCCACCGTTTACGCTCCAGTTGTAGGTTTCACCCGCTACCGGAGTCACGGAATACGTGGTGATCTTGTTCTCACAAGTGGTATCGTTCGGGATTGAGATTACCGGTTTCGGTGTTTGTATGATCAGCACGTTTTCAGAAACAGTGCTGTCACAACCAAACGGAGAGGTCTGTGTTACGGTCACCGTACCGGTTCCCGGTCCGGCCCAAAGCACATCGATCGAAGTTCCATCGTTTGCCCCGATAATAGCTCCGCCGTTTACAGTCCAGTTATAGGTTTCCCCGGCTACCGGAGTTACGGAATAGGTTGTGATCTTGTTCTCACAGGTAGTATCGTTAGGTACATTGATAACCGGTTTCGGTGTTTGTATGATCAGGATATCCGAAGACACAGTACTGTCGCAGCCAAACGACGAGGTTTGGGTTACGGTAACGGTACCGGTTCCAGGAGTTCCCCAGAGTACATCGATACTTGAAGTTGTATTTGATCCGATAATGGAACCACCATTAACTGTCCAGTTGTAGGTTTCCCCAGCCACCGGAGTAATGGAATACGTCGCGATTTTGTTCTCGCAAGTGGTATCGTTCGCAATGGCAATGACTGGTTTCGGCGTTTGAATAATGAGCACATCTTCAGAAACAGTGCTGTCGCAACCAAACGGAGAGGTTTGGGTTACGGTCACCGTACCGGTTCCCGGTCCAGCCCAGAGCACGTCGATAGAGGTTCCATCGTTTGCCCCGATAATGGCTCCGCCGTTTACGCTCCAGTTATAGGTCTCACCCGCTACCGGAGTTACGGAATACGTGGTGATCTTGTTCTCACAGGTAGTGTCGTTCGGTACATTGATCACCGGTTTTGGTGTTTGTATGATCAGGATATCGGAGGATACCGTGCTATCGCAGCCGAAGCTGGAAGTCTGTGTCACGGTTACCGTACCGGTTCCCGGTCCAGCCCAGAGCACGTCGATAGAGGTTCCGTCGTTCGCGCCGATGATAGCGCCACCATTCACGCTCCAGTTGTAGGTTTCACCCGTCACCGGAGTGATGGAGTAGGTTGCGATTTTGTTCTCGCAAGTAGTATCGTTCGGGATTGAGATTACCGGCTTCGGTGTCTGTATAATCAAGACATCTTCAGATACGGTTGAATCACAACCGAAGGAAGAGGTTTGTGTTACGGTTACCGTTCCTGTACCTGGTCCTGCCCAAAGCACATCAATGCTTGAAGCAGTATTGGATCCGATAATGGCTCCGCCGTTTACCGTCCAGTTGTAGGTTTCCCCAGCTACAGGAGTTACGGAGTAGGTCGTGATCTTGTTCTCACAGGTAGTGTCGTTCGGTACGTCAATCACCGGTTTCGGTGTTTGGATAATTAGGATATCGGAAGAAACCGTGCTATCGCAACCGAAGCTGGAAGTTTGCGTTACGGTAACGGTACCGGTTCCAGGTGCTCCCCAAAGTACATCGATACTTGAAGTCGTATTGGACCCAATAATAGAACCGCCGTTAACCGTCCAGTTGTAGGTCTCACCCACCACCGGAGTGATCGAATAGGTCGCGATTTTGTTCTCGCAAGTAGTATCGTTCGCAATGGCGATGACAGGCTTGGGTGTTTGTATGATCAGCACATCCTCAGATACGGTACTATCGCAGCCGAACGGGGAAGTTTGGGTTACAGTCACCGTACCGGTTCCCGGTCCGGCCCACAGCACATTAATGCTTGAAGCGGTATTGGATCCGATAATGGCTCCGCCGTTTACAGTCCAGTTATAGGTTTCACCTGCCACCGGAGTGACTGAATACGTGGTGATCTTGTTTTCACAAGTAGTATCGTTCGGTACATTGATTACCGGTTTTGGTGTTTGTATGATGAGGATATCGGAGGATACCGTGCTATCGCAACCAAACGAAGAGGTTTGAGTTACCGTTACGGTACCGGTTCCCGGTCCGGCCCAAAGTACATCGATACTCGCAGTCGTATTGGACCCGATAATAGCACCACCGTTTACACTCCAGTTGTAGGTTTCCCCGGCAACCGCAGTGATGGAGTAGGTCGCGATTTTGTTCTCGCAAGTGGTATCGTTCGCAATGGCGATGACCGGTTTCGGTGTTTGAATAATGAGCACATCCTCAGATACGGTTGAATCACAACCAAATGGAGAAGTTTGGGTTACGGTTACCGTACCGGTTCCCGGTCCAGCCCAAAGTACGTCGATAGAAGTACCATCGTTCGCACCGATGATAGCCCCACCATTCACGCTCCAGTTGTAGGTTTCCCCAGCTACCGGAGTGATGGAGTAGGTTGCGATTTTGTTCTCACAAGTAGTATCGTTCGGTACATTAATGACCGGTTTCGGCGTCTGTATGATGAGGATATCCGAAGACACAGTCGAATCACAACCGAAGGAAGACGTTTGTGTTACGGTCACCGTACCAGTTCCCGGTCCAGCCCATAGTACATCGATACTTGCAGCGGTATTGGAACCGATTATGGAACCACCGTTTACGGTCCAGTTGTAGGTTTCCCCGGCAACCGGAGTGATGGAGTAGGTCGCGATTTTGTTTTCGCAAGTAGTATCGTTCGCAATGGCAATGACTGGCTTCGGTGTCTGAATAATGAGCACGTTTTCAGAAACAGTGCTGTCACAACCGAAAGGCGAGGTCTGTGTCACGGTTACCGTACCGGTTCCCGGTCCAGCCCAAAGCACGTCGATCGAAGTACCATCGTTCGCTCCGATAATAGCACCCCCGTTAACTGTCCAGTTATAGGTTTCACCCGCTACCGGAGTCACGGAATAGGTCGTGATTTTGTTCTCACACGTAGTGTCGTTCGGCACATTGATCACCGGTTTCGGTGTTTGGATAATTAGGATATCGGAGGATACCGTGCTATCACAACCGAAGCTGGAAGTTTGGGTTACCGTTACGGTACCGGTTCCCGGAGTTCCCCAAAGTACGTCGATACTTGCAGCGGTATTGGACCCGATAATAGCACCCCCGTTTACCGACCAGTTATAGGTTTCCCCTGCAACCGGAGTAATGGAGTACGTCGCGATTTTATTCTCACAAGTAGTGTCGTTCGCAATGGCGATTACCGGTTTTGGCGTTTGTATGATAAGTACATTTTCAGAAACAGTGCTGTCGCAACCAAACGGAGAGGTCTGTGTTACGGTTACCGTTCCTGTACCCGGTCCGGCCCAGAGCACATCGATGCTCGAAGCGGTATTGGACCCGATAATGGCTCCGCCGTTTACGCTCCAGTTATAGGTCTCGCCAGCTACCGGCGTCACGGAATAGGTCGTGATCTTGTTTTCACACGTGGTGTCGTTCGGTACGTTGATGACCGGCTTGGGCGTCTGGATGATCAGGATATCCGAAGACACAGTCGAATCACAACCGAAGCTGGAAGTTTGGGTTACGGTTACCGTACCAGTTCCCGGAGTTCCCCATAGCACATCGATACTTGCAGCGGTATTGGACCCAATAATAGAACCGCCGTTTACCGTCCAGTTGTAAGTTTCACCCGCCACCGGAGTAATGGAGTAGGTCGCGATTTTGTTTTCGCAAGTGGTATCGTTCGCAATGGCAATGACTGGTTTCGGCGTTTGAATAATGAGCACATCTTCAGAAACAGTGCTGTCGCAGCCGAAGGAAGAGGTCTGTGTTACGGTTACCGTTCCTGTACCTGGTCCGGCCCACAATACATCAATACTTGCAGCGGTATTGGACCCAATAATGGTCCCACCGTTAACGGTCCAGTTATAGGTTTCCCCGGCTACCGGAGTTACGGAATAGGTCGTGATTTTGTTTTCACACGTGGTGTCGTTCGGTACGTTTATGACCGGTTTGGGTGTTTGTATGATCAGGATATCGGAGGACACGGTACTGTCGCAACCGAAGCTGGAAGTCTGCGTTACAGAGACAGTTCCTGTTCCAGCGGTTCCCCACAGCACATCAATACTTGCAGCGGTATTGGACCCGATAATGGAACCACCGTTAACCGTCCAGTTGTAGGTTTCCCCTGCAACCGGAGTAATGGAATAGGTCGCGATTTTATTCTCACAAGTGGTGTCGTTCGCAATGGCGATTACCGGTTTTGGTGTTTGGATGATGAGCACGTTTTCAGAAACAGTGCTGTCGCAACCAAACGGAGAAGTTTGGGTTACAGTCACCGTACCGGTTCCCGGTCCGGCCCACAGCACATTGATGCTCGAACCAGCATTCGATCCGATAATGGCTCCGCCGTTTACGCTCCAGTTATAGGTCTCACCCGCCACCGGAGTTACGGAGTAGGTCGTGATTTTGTTCTCACAAGTCGTGTCATTCGGCACATTGATGACCGGTTTCGGTGTTTGTATGATCAGGATATCCGAAGACACCGTGCTATCGCAGCCGAAGCTGGAAGTTTGGGTTACCGTTACGGTACCTGTTCCAGGAGTTCCCCAGAGTACATCAATACTTGCAGCGGTGTTGGACCCAATAATGGCCCCACCGTTTACCGTCCAGTTGTAGGTCTCACCCGCCACCGGAGTAATGGAGTACGTCGCGATTTTGTTCTCGCAGGTGGTATCGTTCGGAATCGAAATGACTGGTTTCGGTGTTTGTATGATCAGCACGTCCTCGGATACGGTTGAATCACAACCAAATGGAGAAGTTTGGGTTACGGTAACGGTACCTGTTCCCGGACCAGCCCACAGCACATCGATAGAGGTTCCGTCGTTTGCGCCGATGATAGCCCCCCCGTTAACTGTCCAGTTATAGGTTTCCCCGGCTACCGGAGTTACGGAGTAGGTTGTGATTTTGTTCTCACAGGTGGTGTCGTTCGGCACATTGATCACCGGTTTCGGTGTTTGTATGATCAGGATATCTGAAGACACGGTACTATCGCAACCGAAGCTGGAAGTTTGGGTTACCGTTACGGTACCTGTTCCCGGAGTTCCCCAGAGCACATCGATACTTGCAGCGGTATTGGACCCGATAATAGCCCCACCGTTTACCGTCCAGTTGTAGGTCTCGCCTGCAACCGGAGTAATGGAGTAGGTCGCGATTTTGTTTTCGCAAGTAGTATCGTTCGCAATGGCAATGACTGGCTTCGGTGTCTGAATAATGAGCACGTTTTCAGAAACAGTGCTGTCACAACCGAACGGAGAGGTCTGTGTTACGGTTACCGTACCGGTTCCCGGTCCAGCCCACAGCACATCGATCGAAGTTCCATCGTTCGCCCCGATGATAGCCCCACCGTTTACACTCCAGTTATAGGTTTCCCCTGCAACCGGAGTTACGGAATAGGTTGTGATTTTGTTTTCACACGTGGTGTCGTTCGGTACATTGATCACTGGTTTGGGTGTTTGTATGATCAGGATATCCGAAGACACGGTACTATCGCAACCGAAAGAAGAGGTTTGAGTTACCGTTACGGTACCTGTTCCAGGAGTTCCCCAGAGTACATTGATACTTGAAGTCGTATTCGATCCGATAATGGAACCACCGTTTACGGTCCAGTTGTAGGTTTCACCCGCCACCGGAGTAATGGAATACGTCGCGATTTTGTTCTCGCAGGTGGTGTCGTTCGGGATAGCAATAACCGGTTTCGGTGTTTGTATGATGAGCACGTTTTCAGAAACAGTGCTGTCACAACCAAACGGGGAAGTTTGGGTTACGGTTACCGTACCGGTTCCCGGCCCAGCCCACAGTACATCAATACTTGCAGCGGTATTCGCTCCGATAATAGCCCCACCGTTTACGCTCCAGTTATAGGTCTCGCCCGCTACCGGAGTTACGGAATAGGTCGTGATCTTGTTTTCACAAGTAGTATCGTTCGGTACATTTATAACGGGTTTCGGCGTCGGGATGATCAGGATATCCGAAGACACAGTCGAATCACAACCGAAAGAAGAGGTTTGAGTTACCGTTACGGTACCTGTTCCAGGAGTTCCCCATAGTACATCGATACTTGCAGCCGTATTAGACCCAATAATAGCCCCACCGTTAACCGTCCAGTTGTAGGTCTCGCCTGCAACCGGAGTGATGGAGTAGGTCGCGATCTTGTTCTCGCAAGTGGTATCGTTCGGGATTGAGATTACCGGTTTCGGTGTTTGTATGATCAGCACATCTTCGGATACGGTTGAATCACAACCGAAGGCGGAAGACTGTGTCACCGAAACAGTTCCGGTTCCCGGTCCGGCCCAAAGCACATTGATGCTTGATCCGGTATTCGCTCCGATAATGGCCCCACCATTCACGCTCCAGTTATAGGTTTCGCCTGCAACCGGCGTCACGGAATAGGTCGTGATCTTGTTCTCGCAGGTGGTGTCGTTCGGTACATTGATCACCGGCACGGGTGTCGGCAAGATGGTAATAGGAAGGTCTACGGTAGAGTCGCAACCCAATGGCGTGCTATGGGTTACGCTTACCAGTCCGTTCCCCGGAGTACTCCAAAGGACCTGGATAAAAGTATCCGTGTTGGATCCGAGAATATTTCCACCGTTTACAAACCAGGCGACGGCATCTCCTGCGAGGGGTTGGGTATTGAAAAAGGTGATCTTATTCTCACAAACCGAATCGCTGGCCGATTGAATTAGTGGTATCGGTTTCCGCTTAATGGTCACATTCAAGCTAAAGGTAGAGTCGCAGCCTAAGGCAGAGGTCTGGGTGATAGCAACTGTTCCTAACGTTCCGGAGCCCCATAGAACCTGAATGCTGGGGCCGTTAGTAGGCCCGATAATGTTGCCCCCGTTTACAAACCAGCCATATGTTTCCCCGGCTACCGGAGTAACGGAGTAAGTGGCAATATCATTCATACACATGGAATCCGGCCCGGTAATGAACGGTTCCGGAGAATTCAGTCCGATATGAATGTCATCAGTGTTCTGGCAACCTTGTGGATCCGTTATCGTCACCGAATAGGTTCCGCTGTCATTAACTACCAGGTAACGGTTCGTGCTGGCATCATTCCAGAGATAGCTCAGCGGGGATCCGTCGCCTGCGTCCAGCGAAGTACTGGTTCCCGTACAAATGATCTGATCCGCACCCAGGTCGAGTGCGGGTAGAGGGGAAACGGTTACTACCACGGTATCGTAAGCCACACAACCGTTTGCGTCCGTGACCTGAGCGATGTAGGTATCCGTCCCAGGAGGAATCAGGTTAATGGTCTGTCGATCGCTGCCCGAACCCAGGGGGTAATTTTGGGAAGTCCACTGATAAAGCATGGGTCCCAAGCCGAACTGGTCGTTGGCAGTGAGACTGACGACAGAATTCTCACAAACCACGGTGTCATTGTTTACCTGGTTGGTCAGGTAATCCGGAACGATGAAGGCACTATTGATCGTGGTGTCGCAATTGGGAGTGGAAGTGATCAGCTGTACGGTGTAGTTACCCGGACTGAATTGTGCCGAATCCAGCTGATTATTGCTCATCCAAACCTGAGCTCCCGTACTGTCAAATACCGTCCAGGTATTACTTATACCCGACGACGGAATAGTAGTATGATCAAACCGCACATTCCCGCAGGGTAGCACGGCCATGTTAAGTTGTGTTGAGGGAGATTCATTGACGTATATACTATAGGCAACAATTGACTGACCCGATAGGGGACAGGCATTGTCTCTTGCCGTAACAGTAAAGATATAGGGGTTTGGGCTTACATCCGAATCTTCCGGTGTCCAGCAGACCTGCCCGCTTGCCAGGCGGGCTGCCCCGTTATTATGGGTAAAGGTGGCGCCTGCAATTCCCCTGTTCCAGGAAATCTGCACCGTATCAGCGGCGTTGGCATCATTAGAAGAGATCGGAACACAAATCTGTCGGTTGGCACATGCCTGGAAGGAAAAGGGACCATTTAACGTTGGCGCCTGGTTAGTGGCGCAGTTGACGACCAGAACCTGCATATCCCGCCTCGTCGTTCCTATTGCCGTCATCACTCCACCGACTCGTCTCCATTCGGTGACTTCGATAACTACTACGGCAATCTGGTTGGTTAGGGTAGGGCGAAATGCTACATCTCCCGTAACCGGGTCAAGGTGGAACCCGGAAGGCCAGGGGGCGTTCTGGTTGGGCCATCCCAGAAAACGCAGAGGCCGGCCTCCACTATAGGAGCCGGAATAGGTCACACTGGTGCCGGCTCCCTGGAGGGCGGGTACCAGTGCATAGCTCAGGGAGTCGCCTGCATCGATAGTGTCAACGGCTCCGTTGTTGAATACAAAGTCCTGGTTCGAGCAGATAATCGCTACGGGTGGGTTGGTAAAATCCGGAGAACTGTTGCAACTGGCCAGACACTTATTGAGTGTTGCAGTCGTATAAAAATTCTCTCCTGCCATTCCTGTACTGATCGAATTATTCCGGCAACACTGTTCCCAGGAAAGGGTCCAGTTACAGCAGGAATAAGCGCTGAGATCCAGGATCATGGAAAAAACATATTCCTCTACCCCATAGGCATAAGAGCCTCCCGCACACGCACTGGTAATATTACACGCAGGTGATATACCGGTGATGTCGCGAACGGAAACCAGGGTTTGGGCGCTTACCGTTACCCGGTTAGCGCCACAGGTGGCTTCAAGGTCGGATTGCGAGATACTAATACCATTGCAATCGCGGTAGACCCTTACCAAAACTTCGTATTGACCGCCGCCAAGACAGCGGTATACGATGTCGCTTCCCATAACGTGGGTGGCGGATACTTTGGCAGAGGGGAGGAGGAGGAGTGCCAATACTCCGGCGAGTAGTAATTTTCTCCACATAGTTGTAGAAATTAGAAGTCCAGGAATCCCCGAAGCACCTGGCCTTAAAGGTTTTTCGGGATACAACTAATCCTTGTGAAGAAGGGGTAATACCATCGGAATGGAACGTTCCTCTGCCAGCCGCAGGAAACAAGGCATCATGAATGGAAACGGAAGGATAGAATACAAAGAAATCTTCCGAAAACCACGGATAATAGATAGTGAAGCGGGTGTCTTTCGGGACGTTCTCTTCTATCATGGAGGAAAAGGATCTCACCTCCAGATTGAACAGATCAAACCGAGTCTTCCCTAACGTACTTTGGTTCATAAGACGTTAGAATTAGGATTAGCAGGTCAAAGTTATAGTGCCTGATTTTCTGTTTGGTGGAATAATATTTCAGATTTGACGCACAGGAATCGAAGTAGTATAAAACGTAATTTGTTCAGCTTAGCATGGTTTTTCATATTTGCAGAAAAAAACATGAGTTTATTGGTAATCGGCTCGGTAGCGTTTGACGCAATTGAGACTCCTTTCGGAAAGACGGAAAAAATTATAGGCGGAGCAGCCACCTACATCTCACTGGCTTCTTCTTATTTTTCAGATAAGATCAACCTGGTGGCCGTTGTTGGCGAGGATTTCCCCAATGACAAGATTAACCTGCTTCAGTCAAAAGGGATAGACACCGAAGGGCTCCAGATTAAAAAGGGAGAGAAATCCTTTTTCTGGTCGGGACGGTATCATAATGATATGAACAGTCGGGATACACTCGTTACGGAACTCAATGTGTTGGCAGATTTTGACCCTGTGCTGCCGGAGAAATACCAGAACTGTGAATTCCTGATGCTTGGGAATCTTACACCGGCCACACAGCGCACCGTTATCGAAAGACTGAAGGAAAGGCCCCGTTTGGTAGTCATGGATACCATGAACTTCTGGATGGAAGTGGCTATGGATGATTTGAAGGAAACACTGAAGCTGGTAGATGTTCTTACCATCAATGACGAAGAAGCCCGCCAGCTTTCCGGCGAATATTCATTGGCGAAGGCAGCCAAAAAAATCATGTCCATGGGCCCCGCCTTCCTGATCATCAAAAAAGGCGAACATGGCGCCCTGCTGTTTCATCAGAATGAGGTGTTCTTTGCACCGGCATTGCCCCTGGAGGAAGTTTTCGATCCTACCGGAGCCGGAGACACCTTTGCGGGTGGCTTCATGGGTTACCTGGCCAGCACGGAAGATGTGTCGTTCGAGAACATGAAACGGGCCATCGTTTACGGGTCAGTTTTGGCTTCTTTCTGCGTGGAGAAATTCGGTACGGAAAGACTGGAGAGCCTAAGCCAGGAAGAAATCCAGGCCAGGGCGAAAGAGTTTATGAAACTCTCCCAGGTAGAACTCAAGCTGGTCTGATCAGAACAGGGATCGGATCAGTTCTTCTACGCCGATCCCTTCTGCTTCCGCCTTGTAGTTTCTCACAATACGGTGACGCAGAATAGGTTCTGCAACAGCCTGCACATCTTCGATGTCCGGAGAAAAACGACCGCACATCAGTCCATGTGCTTTAGCCCCCAATACCAGGTATTGGGAGGCGCGGGGACCCGCACCGTATGATAGGAATTCATTGACTTTTTCTCCGGCACCCGGGGTGTTCGGGCGGGTCTTGGCAACAAGCTTCACGGCATATTCCACAACATTGTCGGTTACAGGAACCTTACGGATAACATCCTGGAATCGCAGCAACTGTACTTCATCCAGAACTTTGTTCACCTGAGGCACCTCCGATCCGGTGGTGGCCTTAACTACGGCTACTTCCTCGCTGAAGCTGGGATAGTCAAGAACGATATTGAACATAAAACGGTCCAGCTGAGCTTCCGGAAGCGGATAGGTTCCTTCCTGTTCGATAGGGTTCTGGGTGGCCAGCACAAAAAAGGGCCGTGGTAGAGGATGGATCTGCCCCGCTGCTGTTACATTCTTCTCCTGCATGGCTTCCAGCAGAGCGGCCTGGGTTTTGGGAGGAGTACGGTTGATCTCATCCGCCAGGATGATATGGGCGAAAAGAGGACCTTTCACGAAACGAAATTTCCGGTCTTCGTCGAGGATCTCCGATCCGATAATATCGCTGGGCATCAGGTCGGGAGTAAACTGGATCCGGTTAAAGCTCAGATCCAGCGCTTCGGAAATGGTTTTGATCAGCAGGGTTTTTGCCAACCCGGGAACACCCACCAATAAGGAGTGACCATTGCAAAACAAGCTGAGAAGTACCTGGTCGATAACCTCTTCCTGCCCTACGATCACTTTTCCGATTTCCTGTTTCAGTTGTTTTCTTATGTCTGCCAGGGCTTCTGCCGTGGCCAGTTCCTGTTGTGCCTCCATGTTCTTCGTTCTGTAATCGGGTTCAATAGTCTGACTTCAGGATTTGTTGTCGCTTGTCCGAAGCCGGTTCTTTTTATTAATTCTTCTGCCAACGCGCAAGCTCCGGTTCGGAAGCATAACGCACGTTGATATGAATGTAATATTGTTCTTTACTTTTATTCAGCCAGTCCTCCAGCGCTTTGGATTTTTTCTGTTCCAGTGCCGCATTCTGAATCCGGAGGTAGTCCGTTTCCAGTGTCGGATGATGCGGCGGTGTTTCCGAAAGCAGGCTGTACATGATATAAACCTCCTTCCCGTCGGGAGCGCGAATGGTATAAACCCGACTGATCTCCCCGACTTTCAGATCCTTGATGCGGAGGAATACTTCCTTGTCCAGGTTCCCCACGGAAATTTTGGTTTCCCCGGTAGTGTAATCCATAAGCTTACCGCCTTTCGATGCCGTGTATTCATCTTCCGAATAAGCAATGGCTGCTTCCTCGAAGGTAATGGTTCCGGCTGTTATAGCCGTACGAATACTATCCAGTTTTTTACGGGCGGTGTTCAGGTCGGAGCTCAGAATTTCCGGCGCGATCAGAATATGGCGTACGTTCACGCTTTCTCCTCTTCTTTCAAGTACCTGCAGGATATGATAACCAAACTGGCTTTCCACAACCTTGGAAAGGCTGTCTTTTTCCATACGGAAGGCCACCGCTTCAAATTCGGGGACCATTTTACCTCTTTTGAAAAAGCCCAGCTCCCCGCATTTGCCTGAACTTCCCGGGTCATCCGAGTAGGCCCGTGCCAGGTAGCAGAAATCATCTCCGCGCAAAAGGCGCTCCCGTATGCTTATCGCTTCCTCCCGGGCAAAGTCCTTGGCTATCTGCGATACTTTCGGCTGTATCAGGATTTGGGCTACCTCCACTTCTGCCGGAACCGGGGGAAGGGAGTCCTTGGAAAGTTCCGCGTAAAAATTTCGGACTTCAGCGGGGCTGATCTTCACTTCCCGGATAATCTGGTTCTGCATTTCCTGAACCAGCAATTGCTCCCGTAACTTCTGACGGGTTTTGTCTTTGAACTCCGGAATGGTCATGCCCAGGTACTTTTCCAAGGCTTTTTCGTCTCCTCCGAAATGGCTCAGGATGTAGTTCATCCTTTCATCCATTTTGGCTTCCACCTGTTCATCGGAGATCACCACAGAGTCCAGCTGTGCCTTATAAAGCAGCAGTTTTTTGGCAATGAGTTGATCGAGGATATCGATTTTCATGGAATCGTGAACGAATTCTTTTCCCATCTGCTCCTTCAGGGTCTCAAATTCTTTTTCGATATCCGATCGAAGAATATAATTGTCGCCAACAATCGCCACAACCTCATCGATTACCTGGGGTTGGGCATGGATTGCAAGGCCGGAGCCAAGCAAAAACAGCAACAGAGTCAGTCTATAAACCATTCAATTTCATTTTTGGCTTCTGCCTCCTGCATGAGGTTGGATTCTATCTCCTGCAGCAGACGAAGTTTTCTTTTATTCAACAGGATGCTCCGGATACGCCCGGTTTCAAGTTCCAGGGGGGATATGCTGTTCCGGGTGCGGTAGGCAAGGATGTAAATCCAGTAGACATAATCCTTGTCTTTCAGTTCAACGAACTTGTTCGTACTCAAAAACCGATCCTGATCATAGTCACTCAGTGGGATCTCCTTAAGCAGATCATCAAAACTCAGCCAGGTGTCTTCGTCAAAATACGTATTCTCGGCGTGAAGGGCGCAATATTCCAGCAATTTGAACCGGTCGGACTCCTCGTCAGACAGGAACCACTTCTTTGCTTTGGCCATGTTTTCGGCATCGGTTGCCAGCTTCACGTATCTGAGACGAACAATGTTGCGCTTTAGTTCAAAATTTCTTTGATTTTTTTCGTAGTACGTCTCTATCTCTTTCTGAGTCAGCGTGGTATCCAGCATTTGCGCGAAGAGTGCCCGTTGGTACTCGTAAATCAGCAGGCTGTTTCGGTAGTCCCTGACTTTTTTTTCCAGCTCCGGCAAGTCCTCCTGAAGGTTCTCCTGGGCTTTATGAAGGGAAACCTGTTGTTTCACCCAGTTGTTGACATAGACCCGAAGCAGAGCCAGGCTGTCGTTTCCCCGTGCTTTCTCCAGCACATCCTGGGGAATGTCTTTCAGGTACAGGGTTACATCATAAACACGGGCAAGTGCCTTATCCTGCTCCGTACCGTTATCTGCATCCGGTTTGCAGGCCAAACACAGCGTCAACAGCAGAAAAATGCTGGCCGCCTGTTTCATGATCAGGGGTTTAGCAACCCGTTCAGAGCTTCTTCGCGGACATCTACGGGATACTTGGACTTCAATTCCTCAATCCAGTTCCTTTCCAGCTGATCCTGGTATTTCCCGGTCATCAGACCTTTGATCTCACTGAACTTTTTGGGTCCTGCGGGAAGGACTTCCTTCACCACCACTACCACGTATTTGCCATCGGCATTTTTTACGGAATAGGTGCCAGGCTTCCACTTTACCTGATCCACAAAGCTGTTTTCTCCTTTTTCAAATTTGGATTGTTTGATAACCAGGCTAAGAGGATCTTTTTCGTTCACCTGCTGGGAGATCTCTACATCTTCAAGTCCTTTACGCAGTAACTTCCGGGTCATTTTCCAGGAGCTTTTGCTGTTACACTCATACACGCTGGCAACCACACGTTCGCCCCACATGTATTCCTGTTTGTGCTGTTCGTAGAACTCCTTCAGTCCGGCGGTGTCTTCCACGGCTTTGTCCCAAACCTTCTTTTCCGTGAGGTTAAAGAGCAGGATGCCATCGTGGTATTCCTGCATGAGGTAACGGAAATCCGGGTATTTTTCTTCCAGGTGATCCTTTTGGTATTGAAGCACTTCCATGGCCACAAAGTCATGGTACATGCTATTCACCAGGCCTTCCGTGGATCCGTCTTTCTGCGGGGTCTGGTATTTCTCCAGGTAGGCAGCGAATTCTTTGGTGGTGAGAGAACGGTCGCCAATGGTGAACATCACCGGCGTTTTGTCGGAATTTACTGAGGCCGCTTTGAACTGTCCTTTGAGCAGGGAAGAATCAAGCTGTTTGATGAAAGCTTTCAGCACCTCCGGGTTTTCCGTAAAGCCATTCTCGGCTTTGAACCTTTTAACCAGGGCTTCTTCACTCATCTTAACCCGTTCGGGCTCCCGGTTCACCTGCATTTTCAGACGGTCCCTGATCTCTTCGAAAGGAGCCAGTCCGCGACGTTCGTTCAAACGGATGATATGCCAGCCGAAATCGGTAAGAACCGGTTCGGAGATATCACCCTCGTTTTCCAGGGCAAAGGCAGCTTCGCGGAAGGGAGTGGCTACGGGAGAATTGGTACGTATCCAGTTCAGGTCACCGTTGTTATTGCTTGAATTTACATCCTCCGAATAGGTTTTAACCAGGGTTCCCCAATCGGCGCCTGCTTTGAGCTGGGCATAGAGGCTATCGATCTTCCGCTTGGCCTTCTGCACTTCTTCAGGGCTGGGGTTGGTGTTGAGGCGAAGCATCAGATGGCTGACTTTCACTTCACCACGGTACGGTCTTTTTTCCTTTACCTTCAGGATATGATACCCGAATTCCGTACGGAAAATCGGGGAAATCTCTCCGGTATTGGTTTGAAAGGCTTGGCTTTCGAAGGGATAGATCATATCAAAAGCCGAAAAATAACCCAGGTCTCCCAGGTTATTCTTGGCGGAAATATCTTCGGAATTGTAATAAGCCAGTGTATCGAAATTGGCTCCGTTCACGGCCTTTTCCCGCAGACTCTGTATGCGCTTATACGCTTTCATGGTGTCTCTGGGAAGGGCATTCGGACCTACCAGCACCAGAATATGCGAGGCATGAATCTCTTCTTTCATCCGTTGGTAGGCTTCTTTCATCAGCCTGGAGGTGAGAGAAGTGTCGGTCATATAGGAACGGGAAAGCTGTTCCCGGTATCCTGCCAGTTCCTGGATGAAGGCCGGTGACTCGCCCATGCCCTGGCTGGTGGCTTCCTTTACTTTCAGCTTGAAATTGATGTAAAGGTCAAGATAAGCACGCAGGCTGGAATCGGTTTGTTCGTCTTTCCGGTTGTTTTTCAGAAAGACCCGCATGAACTCATCGGTATACACAGAGTCATTCCCGTAAGTAAATAATAGCTTGGGGCTCTGGCCCAGGCTGCTCAGTGAGATGGCACTAAAAAGAATCAGTGTCAGTACAGAACGCATAAGTTGAGTATAATGAGTATAAGATTTTGGGATAGCAAAAATAATGACAGCCTTCATTTGTACAAGGCTGCTTAGGTGTTGACGGCTTCCACTTCCTTAATTTCCGGAATGGCTTTGCGGATGCCTTCTTCAATACCTGCTTTCATGGTCATATGACTCATGTTACAATTGCTGCAGGCGCCAAGCAGTCGGAGGGTTACCTTATCGGCTTCAATATCCACCAGTTCTACGTCGCCACCGTCAGCCTGCAGGAAAGGACGGAGGCTGTTCAATACTTCTTCTACCTTGGAACGGATCGCTGCTTTTTCCATGATTGTTATGCCGTAACCGAGGCATTGCGCATGGCAATTTGCCTGGCTACGTTCCCTGCAAATTTAGCAAACGCTGCGGTATATTCCTTATTCAGTTTCAGAGGGTTTTGTCCGCGGTCTCCTGCTTCCCCTACTTCAGGACTGAAAGGGATCTCACCCAGAAGGGGCAATTCGGTTTCCATAGACAACCTTTCCCCACCTCCGCGACCAAAGAGGAAGTACTGCTTGTCAGGGGCATCTTCCGGCCGGAAATAGCTCATATTCTCCACCACTCCGAGAACCGGTACCCTGGCCCCCTGCATTTTAAACATAGAAACCGCTTTCCGGGCATCGGCCAGGGCTATCTCCTGCGGGGTGGTTACGATGACCACACCGGTGATGGGAAATTGCTGAGCCAGGGTCAGGTGAATATCCCCCGTTCCCGGAGGCAGGTCGATGATCAGATAATCGAGTGCTCCCCATTCCACATCATTCATAAACTGCCGGATGGCGGAAGAGATCATCGGTCCACGCCATACCACCGCCTGGTTGGCCTGCATCATAAACCCGATCGACAACAGGCGGATTCCGTCTTTTTCGATGGGAATCATGAGGTTTTTTCCGTTCACTTCCCGCATTTCCGGAGCCTCATGGATATTGAAAAGTGTCGGGATGGAAGGTCCGTAAATATCGGCATCCAGCAGCCCTGTTTTTGCTCCTTCCGCCGAAAGACTCAGCGCCAGGTTGGCCGCAACACTGGATTTTCCCACGCCTCCTTTGCCGGAAGCAACGGCAATAATATTCTTGACCCCTTTGAGAACATCGCTGTTTTGCCTGGTGGTGTTCACTCTGGAGGTGAAACGAATATCCACTTCCGCCCCAGGGTCAACCAGCTTGGTGATGGCATTCACACAGGCATTGGCCATAAGGTCTTTAAGTGGGCAGGCCGGTGTGGTTAGCACCAGGGTGAAGGAAATTTTACGGTCCTGTATGGACAGGTTCTCTATCATACCCAAAGTCACCAGGTCTTTTTGAAGATCGGGTTCGATCACCTGGCTGAGGGCATCCAGTACTTTGTCTTTGCTCAACATGCCCTGCAAATTTAGGGTATTCCCCAGGGCATGCGAAGGCCCTTAGTCCTTTTTGATGGTAAGCAGCGGGATCTGTGCATGATGCGCGATCTCCCGGGTTTTGCTCTTGTGAAAGAGGCGCTCAAGCAGGTTCCTGCGGTGAACCGCCATTCCCAGTATGTCAGAACCGGTGGTTTGAACATAGGTCTCAATGGCAGCGGTTACTTCGTTGCTGGCGATTTCTTCGAACTTCAATGCCTCAAAACCGGATTGCGCAGCCAGTTTGGTGAAGATAGCCTCAGCCTTTTCCGAAGTGAATACCGGCTCATCGCTTTTCACATGAAGGATATCCAGGCGGGTGTTCCAGCATTTGGCAAGGTCCACAAAAATGGTAAAGGGCAATTCTTCTTTGCCGGTAAAATCGGATGCGTAGCAAATGATTTTCGGCGCTTCATGTTCTGTATAGGTGGCCGGCACGCTGAGCACTTTGATATTCGATTGAGAGATCACCCCGGAGGCATTGCTGCCGAAAAAGGCCTCTTTCATACCGCTCGCGCCGGTGGTTCCCATAACGATAAGGTCGGCTGAATAATTTTCCGCATACGTGCAGACATCATCCACCACAAAGCCATGCAGGCACTCGCCTTCCACCCCGGGAAACCCGGAAAGCAGATCACTCATCTTCTTTTCCGAAGCCGCTTTTAACTCCTGCATCAGCAGTTCCAGCGTATCCCCGGGCATATACGGGTCAACAACAGGTACATTAAAGATATGCAGCACTTTGACCTGCGCATCAGTCAGTTTGGCCAGGAGCTGAGCGTACTTCAGGGCATTGTTTGCAGGTTCTGAAAAATCGGTGGGTACGAGAATTCGTTTAATAAAGGCCATGATAGAAATTTTCCAGCTAAATTACAGAGCCCGCTTGAATATTTATGGATATTTGCGATAACGTGAACAAATTTTATCACCGCTTAACGCTGACGGCAATGGCCTGTTTTCTTTCCTTTGCCGCCTCACGGCTGCATGCGCAGGATTCGGGAGAAGACCGTTTCGGGGTTTCGGCACAAGTAGGAGTTAACCTTCCACAAATCAATAAATACCGGGACATCTATTTTGCAAACCCCATAGCCGGG
Source organism: Bacteroidia bacterium (assembly GCA_964215915.1). Lineage (GTDB taxonomy): Bacteria > Bacteroidota > Bacteroidia > UBA8524 > UBA8524 > UBA8524. The sequence continues at coordinate 88,586 of CAXPEB010000030.1, read as the reverse complement.
GCCGGAGGAATGGTTAATTACCGGCTTCGTTCACGTATGGATTTTTACGGTGGGCTGTTTGCCAATGGATTGGGTTATACCCGTGAAGCCATTGATTCCAATGAAACATTCCTGCAAAGAAGCACGGAATGGTACCTGGATATTCCGATGGCCATCATGTACTACCCCGGAACGGGGGCAAAGAGCTGGGGGATTTTTGCAGGACTCACTCCCTCCGTACTCCTCCATAAGTACGTTAGCAGAAACGAATCCACGGTGCCCTATAACCTCGCCCCCGATCCAAGTTCCCCCGGGCGGTTTGATTTGATGCTCCACGCCGGCGCCATGCTTCGTATCAGTCCGCGCTGGTATGTTTCTGCCAGGTATAATTTGTCCATGACCAGCCTGCAGAATGTCGCATACAATACCGGCCGGTTTTCAAGCCTGGGCATCGGGCTGGGCTTCCGTATCACAGCCCCCGAAAAGCAGGAGGTGGTTAAAGGTGAGCAAGAGCCGGTCATAAGGCCTTTTGACAAAGAACGCCTGGTGCTGTTGGTCAGGCTGAAAACGGAACATAAGAAGATACAAACACTGGAGGCCGCCGGCTATCACCGTGAAGCCGCAGACCTGAGGGAGGAAGTTGCCGAAGAAAATAAGGAAACGGTAACGGCGTTTTATGGTTCATTCACTTATTGTCCGGTGTACTTTTTTTACGATACCTCAAGCAGGGCCGTTGCCGAGGCCCGCTATGAAAGCCAACTGTTTAATGCCGAAGGAGAATACATCGATACGGCAGTGGGAAATAACTTCGATGTTCTGATCGCCGAATTCGGTAGCCCGCATTCTGAAGCGTTCGGAGCTAGCAGCGGTTTTGGGCTGGTTGTGTATGATGCCCGCTTTAACCAGATGAAGGAACCTTTCCCCTATTACACGCAAAACTTATTCGGGCTGATTGACCGCGATGAAGTGGTAGCACGCTTCGAACGCAAATTCATCAATTTTCAGTCGGGACACTGATACTTTTGCAGGGACTGCCTGCTTGGGCTATCTTTGAACCTTCATTTTTATAAGCATGGCGAAAATCAAAGTACAAAACCCCGTTGTGGAACTGGATGGCGATGAAATGACGCGCGTTATCTGGAAGTTTATCAAAGACAAACTCATCCTTCCCTACCTCGATCTGGATATCAAGTATTACGATCTGGGTATGGAAAAACGCGACGAGACCAATGACCAGATTACCGTAGAAGCTGCGGAAGCCATCAAGAAATACAATGTCGGGATCAAATGTGCTACGATCACCCCGGACGAAACCCGCGTAGAGGAGTTCGGACTGAAACAAATGTGGAAATCCCCGAATGGTACCATCCGGAATATCCTGGACGGAACCGTATTCCGCGAGCCCATTGTCATGAAAAACATCCCGCGCCTGGTGCCCAACTGGACTGCCCCGATCTGTATCGGTCGTCATGCTTTCGGAGACCAGTACCGGGCTACCGACTTCCTGACCAGCGGCAAAGGCAAGCTCACCATCAAATTCGAAGGAGAAGACGGCACCGTTATCGAACACGAAGTCTATAACTTCAAAGGAAACGGAGTGGCGCTGGCCATGTACAATACCGACGAGTCCATACGCGGTTTTGCACGTGCATGCTTCAATCAGGCCATCATGAAAAAATGGCCCCTGTACCTGTCGACTAAAAACACGATTCTCAAAAAATACGACGGCCGCTTCAAAGACATCTTTGCGGAAGAATACCTGAATTTCAAACCACAGATGGATGAACTGGGTATTACTTACGAACACCGCCTTATCGACGATATGGTGGCCGCTGCCCTCAAATGGAACGGGAACTTTGTATGGGCCTGCAAAAACTACGACGGCGATGTACAGTCGGATACCGTTGCACAAGGATTCGGTTCACTCGGACTGATGACCTCTACCCTGGTTACCCCTGATGGGAAGACCATGGAGGCAGAAGCAGCTCACGGAACCGTTACCCGCCATTACCGCATGCACCAGGATGGAAAACCCACTTCCACCAACCCCATCGCATCCATATTTGCCTGGACCCGCGGACTTGCCTTCCGTGGTAAGCTCGACGGGAATCAGGACCTAATCGATTTCTGCTCGAAACTGGAGCAGGTATGTGTCGAAACGGTAGAAGGTGGCTCCATGACAAAAGACCTTGCCGTATGTATCCACGGTAGCAAGGTGACCTCTGACCAGTACATGAATACGCAGGACTTCCTGGACAAACTGGATCAGAACCTTCAGAAAAAACTGGCTTAATCGGAAACCCCGGCACTCCCGGGGTTTTTTTATGAATTACCTGGCTCACCATTTCTTTTATGCCGAAGAGGATCCCTGGCACAATACGGGCCTGATCTTACCGGATCTTTCCCGGGCGGCCCCGGGGAGACGAAAGCTCCTCTGGCAGGGAAAGGAACCTGATCCTGAGGATCATCAGATATGGATGGGTTGCCTCAAGCATTATGAGGCAGATGACTGGTTCCATGAGAGTGAATACTTCGTCTCGCTTTCCGCTTTTATTCAAACAGACCTGGAAAAAGCCCGGGAGCAGGGGCTGTTTTACCGCCAAAGGAAGTGGTTCCTGGCCCATTTGCTGGGTGAGATGCTGCTTGACAGGCTGATCCTGGAAAAGGAGGCTTCGGCAGTAGATCATTTTTATCAGGACCTGCACCAGGTGGAAACGGATCGCCTGGTGAAGTTCCTGCTGGATTCAGGTAAACAGGAACCAGGAACCTTCCATCGTCTGTTCGAAGGTTTCCGGGAAGCGGAGTTCCTTCGTCATTATGCCAGCAACCGCGGTATCGCCGGTTCTTTAAACCGGGTGGTACAGCGCACTGGTCAGGAAGCTATGGATGAAGCGGAGCTGGATTTTCTGACCGGAAACCTGGATAGCTGGATAGACAGGGCATGGAAAATAAAAAAGCCTGTCCGGATGAACAGGCTTTAAGTATAATAAGCAATCTTCTTTATTGTTTATCGAGGGTTTCCTCAAACTCAGCTCCGGAATCCGGGTCGGTGTATTTCCAAATGATCTGTGAACCGGTTTTGTTCACCACTTCTTTGGGACCGTGCGTGCTGAAGTTAATGATAGTTGGAGGTCCGAGAGTCAGGCTATAGGGGTCGTTTTCGGAGCCCGTAATATTTCCCGATGCGATATCAATGGTGGTCCAGGTAGACTGTCCGCCGGAATTAAGCTGAACGGTATAGGTTTCGCTGAGCGTACCATATACGGAAACACCGCTTACCTTGCGGTCGCTCATTTTCCAAAGGCCGACATATACATCCGGGTTACCGCCGCCTCCGCCGCCGCCTCCACCTCCGGAACTTCCGGAAGAAGAACTCGGTTCCGGGCTTTCTTTGAGCTTGGTACATGACCCGGCTACGGCAACAATCATTGTTAGGATCAGTAACTGCTTGATAGTTTTCATACTACTAAGTTATAAAAATGGTACCTTTTTTACCTCGGCTTTCAGCTGCTTATCGCGTATTTCGATAAATAACTCCATGCCGGGCTTACTGAATTCTTTGCTAACGTAACCCATTCCGATGGCCTTTCCAAGGCTCGGGCTCTGAGTACCGGAAGTTACTTCTCCGATCGTATTCCCCTCTGAATCACAGATGCGGTAGTGTTGACGCGGGATGCCGCGATCGATCATTTCAAAACCGACCAGCTTACGACTAACTCCGTTTTCTTTCAGGCTGAGGTGATAATCGGAATGGATGAATTTTTTGGTGAATTTGGTGATCCATCCCAGTCCGGCCTCAATCGGAGAGGTCTCGTCATTAATATCATTTCCATACAGGCAAAAGCCCTTTTCCAAACGAAGGGTATCCCGTGCACCCAGTCCGCAGGGCAGTATGCCGAATTCGGCACCGGCTTCCATTACGGCATTCCAGAGTTTTGCCGCGTCGGCATTTTTCACATACAACTCAAAACCACCTGCGCCGGTGTATCCGGTTGCGGAGATGATAACTTCCGGGATTCCGGCAATAGTACCTACCCTGAAGCTGTAATACTCCATTTCTCCGAGGGGAGCATCCGTCAGTTTCTGAAGAGCAGCCTCGGCTTTAGGGCCCTGCACGGCCAGCAAGGAATAATCGTCGGAAGCATTGGTCATCTTAACCCCAAAGGAATTCTGGGCAGCGATCCAGTTCCAGTCTTTTTCAATATTTGAGGCATTGACCACCAGCAGGTAACGGGTTTCGGAGAAACGGTATACCAGCAGATCGTCTACAATTCCGCCTTTGTCGTTGGGCAGGCAGGAGTACTGCACTTTCCCGTCAACCAGTTTGGAAGCATCATTGGAAGTGACCCATTGGATCAGGTCCAGCGCTTTCTCACCTTCCAGCCAGAACTCGCCCATATGAGACACGTCAAACATCCCCACAGCATTCCTTACCTGGTTGTGTTCCTGGATAAGGTTGCTGTATTGAACCGGCATCGAATATCCGGCAAAGGGAACCATTTTGGCTCCGAGACCTATATGCACCTCATTCAGTGCCGTAGTTTTCAAAGATTCTGTCGTCATGCTTTTTCTTTTGGGGTTTCAAAAATAACCGATCACGCTGTTTTTTAAAGATATTTGAGCCCGAAGATGAAATTCCCTAGAACCTATACCCTGGCGGAAATTGCCGGACTGATCGGTGCAAGACCGGTGGGAGATGCCGCATTTGCCGTTACCGGGCTCAATGAGATCCATATGGTGGAGCCCGGAGACCTGACCTTTGTAAACGTTGAAAAATACTACGCCAAGGCTCTCGGTTCGGCCGCTACCACGGTTTTGATCGATAAAGAGGTGGAAGCTCCCGAGGGTAAGGTGTTGCTGGTGTCTGACGACCCGTTCCGGGATTATACTTTCCTGGCCAAATATTTCCGTCCGACTCCGGTACCGCAGAATTCCCGTTTCGATAGTGGGGAAGGGGTGGAAATTGGAGAGGGGACGCTTATCCACCCTGGTGTGGTGATCGGAAACCGGGTGAAGATCGGGAAGAACTGTATCCTCTATCCGAATGTAGTGATCTATGACGATACGGAAATCGGCGACAATGTGATCATCCATGCCAACAGTACCATCGGATCGGATGCCTTTTACTACAGCAACTTCCGCAAAATGCACAGCTGCGGGCGTTGCATCCTGCACAACTGGGTGGAGATAGGCGCTAATTGTAGTATTGACCGCGGCGTTTCCGGAGATACGGTGATCGGTGCGCATACCAAATTCGATAACCAGGTGCACATCGGGCACGATACTGTGGTGGGAGAACGCTGCATCTTTGCCGCCCAGGTGGGTATTGCCGGGGTGACCCGGGTGGAAGATGAAGTGATCCTCTGGGGCAAGGTAGGGGTTACCAAAGACATCGTGATCGGCAAAGGGGCCGTGGTAATGGCTACCTCAGGCGTTTCCAAATCCCTGGAAGGCGGCAAGGTGTATTTCGGAGCGCCGGCAAGGGAGAACAGGAAGATACTGCGGGAAATGGCAGCAGTAAGCCGTTTGCCTGATTTGATGGATGAATTGAAAAAACGCTGATATGTTCCCAGTCCTTTTCCGTTTCAAAACTCCCGGCTTCCTGCAAAGCCTCTTTCCGGAATACATCACCGTATACAGCTACGGTTTTATGATCCTGTTGGGTGTGGTGGCTGCCTACTTCTTCGTCTGGACCCGGCGGAAAGAGCTGAATCTCAATCACGACAAGATTTCGGAATTGTTCATCTGGGCCTTTATCGGGGTTTTTGTCGGAGGGAAACTATTCTTCTATTTCGAAGATATCGGGCTCTACCTCAGGGAGCCCGCAAAAATGTTCCGTAACATTGGTTCCGGGTTCGTGTTCTATGGCTCCTTCCTCGTTACCGTACCCTTGCTGCTCTGGCGTTTCCGTAAAATGAAACTGCCGGTGATGCCCATGCTGGATGTTATTGCCATTGCCGGGGCATTGGTACACGGTTTCGGTAAGGTAGGTTGTCTGTTGGCGGGATGCTGTCATGGAAAAGTCTGTGAATCGGGTTGGGGCATAACGTTTACCAATCCCCGTTCTTCTGCCGAGCCGCTCAATACCCCTCTTTACCCCACTCAGATCTATGATGCGCTGATGATCTTCAGCATCGTAGGGATCATGCTGTTTTTCTATTCCCGCAAAAAGTTCCATGGACAGCTTATGCTGCTATATGCAGTGATCTATGGGGTGGGAAGAACCATAACCGAAATATACCGCGGCGATGAAGCTCGCGGCTATATCATCGACGGGATACTTACGCATTCCCAGTTCATTGCCATTTTTGTATTGATAGGCAGTGTGATCCTGTGGAGAAGATGGAAACAGAAATACCCCGTCAAACCCTGATGAGCAGGGCACCTTCCTGCATAGAAATCTCAAACTCTTTCCAACGGTAGACTTCACCGTCCATGTGGCAGACAAGTTCCGTCTCACAGCGGATATTCAGGTTGCCGCTGTCAAAAAAGCGGACAAAAGACAATTGACGGTGTTTGCCTTTCTGCACCTTGCTCAGGTGCAATATCCTGGAAAGAAGGGGCACCCGCGTGATCAGGCAGCACTGGAAGATTCCGTCCCGGAAACTCGCGTCGGGAGTGACTTTGAACCCACCGCCGAAATCGGAGCCGTTTCCTACTGTAAATAAGAGACTCTTCCCTTCCCAATTGAAGGCTCCACCTTTTATGGAAATATGTTTCTCCCGGTAGCGGAATATCTGCAGGATTACCACCAGGTAATAGGAAAGAAAGCCCTTCATGCGGAAATTTCGCTGCAGGATATCGGCCACGCTGCCGTCAAAGCCCATGCCCACTCCGGTTGCAAACCAAACCCCGTTGCAAGTGCCAAGATCAATCCGCTCTTCTTTTCCATTAAGTGCCTGCCGGAACTGTACCTCTTGCCGGGTGTCATGCTGTACCAGGCGCGAGAAGTCGTTGCCGCTTCCACCTGAAATGAGCGATAGCGGAATCGGGGGAGGTCCCCAGGTATTGAGTAGCCGGTGCAGCGTGCCGTCTCCTCCAATCAGCCATACCCGCTTATAATGTTGCCAGTTTGGTTCGGTATCGGAGGCAGAATTGGCGGTGGTTCTGCTATCGGTGTCAATCCCCTCCTTTTCCAAAAAAGCCCTGGCCTGCTCCAATACGGTTAGCGACCGGCCACCGCCAGCTACGGGGTTATATAACAGAAGTATCCGCACTAAAGGGCTAGTTGAATTTGCTGAAGTTCCTTCAGCCGGAAGGATTTGCGGTGATAGGGGGTAGGTCCCTGGGAAATCAACAGAGCCCGGTGGTGAGCGGTGGGGTACCCTTTGTTCACTTTCCAATCGAATTCAGGGAACTCGGGATCGATGGATTCCATGTACGCATCGCGGTGGGTTTTTGCCAGTATGGATGCGGCGGCAATGCTCAGGAAACGGCCGTCGCCTTTGACGAAGGTCTCAAATGGGATATCCAGGTAAGGTTTGAAGCGGTTGCCGTCCACCAGAACAAACTGGGCTTCGGGATTCAGCTGGTCCAGCGCTTTGTGCATGGCTTTAACGGAGGCCCAGAGGATGTTGATCTCATCGATCTCTTCCGGGCTGCACGAGGCTACAGCCCAACTCAGAGCCTTCTCTTCAATCTCCAGCCGGAGTTCATTTCTTGCCTTTTCGTTAAGCTTTTTGCTGTCGTTGAGCCATTTGTTCCGGTACCCGTCGGGAAGGATCACTGCCGCGGCATAAACAGGTCCGGCCAGGCAGCCACGCCCTGCTTCGTCGCAGCCAGCCTCCAGCCTTCCTCTTTCAATACAGGGTTTAAGCACGATCCAAGATAACTTTTTCCAGACAATTCCAGCATCGGCCGGCGGTATCGTCCCAGGAGAATGCCGATGCCCGTTCTTTCGTCCGGGATTTGAGCCGGGCATGGATTTCTTCGTTGTCTGCCAGTGTATGCATGCCTTTCGCCATTTCCTCCTCACTGAGCGGGTTGACGCAAAGCGCGGCATCTCCGGCAACTTCGGGCAGGGAGCTGACCGAAGAGGTCAGGGCCGGTACTCCGCACTGAAAGGCTTCGATAAGGGGCAACCCAAATCCTTCGAAAAGGGGAACATAGACCAAAGCTCTTGCTCCGGCCAGGTAAGGCTGTACTTTCTCGTCGGGAATTCTTCCGGTGAAGATCACCGATTCCCGGTATTCCATCGATTCATACACCTCTTCCATACCCTTAACCTGCCAGGCCTTCCGGCCAACCAGCACCAGGCGGTAACCCCTGTCGTCGTTTTTTTTGAAGTGATCGAAAGCACGTAAGAGCCGGGAGATATTCTTTCGGGGATGCATGGATCCGAGGTACACAAACCAGGGCTTTCCCTCCATTTCGTCCTGCCTGAACCGATCCAGGGCTGCCTCTTCCATACTTCCGAAAGAAGAGGAAACGCCATTGTACACCACCTCGATGTGCTCCGGATCGGCACCATAGGTCCGTACGATATCCTGCTTGCTGTATTCGGAAACTGTGGCGATCCGAGCTGCTTTATGTACGAAGCGGGGAAAATATTTCCGGTAGTAGCGGGCACCTGCTTTGGAAACGTATTGCGGGTAATGTTCAAATGCCAGGTCGTGGATTACCGGAACCTGCGGTATGGAGCTCCTGAGGCTGAGAAAACCGTCGGGAGAGAAAAAAACCTCCGCACCGTACTTCCGGAAAAGCGCCGGAAGCCGGTATTCGAACCAGATAACATACAGGTAAGGATGCCGGGCGGGGGGATTAACCACTATTGGAGTTACGTTCTCCGCATAAACGAATTCAGGGGCATAAGGCCGGTCAAAGAAAAAGAGGAATTCGTGCTCCGGGTGGGCCAGCACCATACGTTTCAAAACCTCATGGCTGAACCTGCCCAGCCCCTCCAGTCGGTCTTTCAGTAAAAAACGGGCATTTACGGCAATCCGCATTGTTGCTGCGTTATCGATAAAGTTTCCCGTCTGCAATACACAGGCGGTTCTGGTATTGCCAAATATACAGTTCCCCTCCGTCATCCAGGCGGAACACCCATTCTTCTCCGTTCAGGTTGGGTTCTCCGTACAGGTCGCGCATGTACCGGTAAAGATCAAAATGGTCCCGGTATTCGATGATAACTTCATAGAGTTGGTCATTTTGATCGAAGAGGTACAGGGTATGCAGGATGACCGTATCGCGTGGAGGAACCTCTTTGTATTGGAGAGCCCCGTTGAAGGCGGTCGATTGTTCAAAAACCTTCCCTCTTTTTAGCTCGAGGGAATCGCGTTGCATCCCGATATACACGTTATGAAAGGCGTCGGGAAAGTACTTTGACTGACCGTTTCCGATCAGGAGGGTGCCCAGAAACAAGATGCTAATCCACGTATTCATTGTTTGCAAAAGAACTAATTTTTCCTGTTTCAGGTATCGAACGCCGGGCGGTATGGCTAAATTGCAGGCCACTCCGACTATTCTCCTAATTTCGAAGATTAATGACCGGCAGTTTCCTGAAGAATTTTTCTTTTACGGTGGTGCTGAACCTGCTGGTAAAGCTGTTCTGGGTTTTTGTGATCGAGATAGCCGTGCAGAACCGGCTGGGCACGGAGGTTTACGGAACCTATTTCGAATCGTTCAACTTCAGTTTCCTGTTCTATATCCTGCTGGATCTCGGACTCAGCAATTATACCAGCCGTACGGTTGCCGGTAAACCGGAAGAATTTCCCACTCTGTTCTCTTCTATCTTCAGCCTCAAGCTGTTGCTAACAATGGCTTACCTGCTGGTATTGTTTGTTGCCACCCGTCTGATGGGGTACGATGCGGAGCACAGCAAAGTGGTGATGATCATCGGGCTGACCCAGGTCATCATGTCCATGATGCTTTTTTTCCGCAGCAACGTGGCAGCCCTGCACCTGTTCAAAACGGATGCGGTGCTTTCCGTAGCCGATCGCCTGGTGATGGGCGCTATTTGTGCCATCCTGTTATGGAGTGCGGGTTTTAGTGAGCGCTTTGATCTGGATGCATTCCTGTATGCGCAACTGATCGGGTATGCGGCAAGCCTTACCCTTGCACTAATGGTGGTATTGCGGCAGGGTGGGCGAATCCGGCCGGTGTTTGACCGGGGCCTTTATGCTTCCATACTGAAACAATCGTATCCCTTTGCCATCCTGTTTTTGCTCATGAGCATGTATACCCGCATTGATTCGGTAATGCTCGGACGGATGCTCCCCGATGGGGAATTCCAGGTGGGCATCTATGCTTCCGCCTTTCGGCTTCTGGATGCAGCCGTGATTTTTACCGTCCTGCTTTCCAACCTCCTGCTGCCCATGTTTTCCAGGCTTATTGCCCAAAACCGGGATGTTTTGCCCCTTACCCGGGAAAGCTTTCATGTGGTTTGGATCGTAGCCGTGTTGCTTCCGCTTGGCACCTGGTTTTATGCAGACCTGATCTATCCGAGGCTGTACGCAGAGCATCATGAATACGGTTCACAGGTTTTCGGATTGCTGTTCTTCAATTTTATTCCTATGGCTCTGGGGTACATTTTCGGTACCCTGCTTACGGCCAAGGGTGAGTTGCGCCTGCTGAACCTGATCAGTGTGGGAGGCTTGTTGCTGAATGTGGTATTGAATTCCTTTTTTATCCCCCGCTGGGAGGCACTCGGGGCGGTATATGCCACCATTGCCACACAGGGATTGGTTACTGCGTCGACTTTTTACTTCTCCCTGCACTATTTCCGGTTACGCTTCGTTGAATTTTTTGGTTTCAGGGTGCTGGCGTATGCCGCATCTTCTCTGGGAGTATTTTATTCTTTGTATCGATGGATGGATGGATCTTTCGCAGCCCTGCTGCTTTCGGTGGTCCTATGCCTGGTTCTGGTACCGGTGTTTCGCCTGATCCGGTTGAAGGACCTGAGAGAATTGCTTCGATCCGGGAACTAGCTTCCTGAAGCCACCTAAAAACGTAAATTTGCCCCGAATTTGACCAAGATGAACGAAGTTAAGAATGCGTACGATTTCAGCCTCACCGAGGTGATCCGTTTCGCACTCCGCTGGAAATGGCATGTTTTGATCCTTACCGCCCTGGCAGGAATTGCTGCGGCTGTTTTCAGCGGGCCAAAATTTATTACCCCGAAATTTGAATCGATGGTGGTATTCTATCCCTCTACCATCAACTCAATCTCCGGTGCCGTACTGTCTGAGAACCAGTTCCAGGATAAAGATGCCCTGGAATTCGGGGAAGAGGAAGAAGCCGAATACGCGCTTCAGATCCTGGGTTCGGCCCCTTTGATGGCTAAGGTTGTGGAACATTTCAACCTGATGGAACACTACGGCATTGATCCCCAGGGCTCCTTTCCGTATACCAAGCTCGACCGGGAGATTAAGTCGAATATTTCCTTCAAACGTACCGAGCTGCTTTCCATAGAAGTAAAGGTACGTGACCGGGATCCGAATATGGCTGCCGAGATCGCCAATTATATCTCGGCCATGCTGGACACCACCAAAACCGAGATTCAGCGCCAGGTGGCGCTCAAAGCTTTTCAGATCATTGAAAATGAATATGAGTCGAAGCTCAATGAGGTGGAAGAGCTTCAAAAGGCCATCAATGAACTGAGCAACGGTACCGGCGCAACCGGACTGATCACCAACCCCTTCAACCGCAAAAACAAACGTGCCGCCCGTCAGGATGCGCTGCAGAACATTGATAAAATGGGCAGCGGAGAAAACCTGGGGACTCTGCTTACCCTAACCGAATCGCTGAGTTTGCAGGTGGAGCAACTTAATATGCTTCAGAAGAAATACGAAAAAGCCAAGGTCGACCTGGAAGAGTACATTCCGCACCACTTTGTGGTAACACCCGCTTCTCCGGCGGAAAAGAAGGTTTACCCGGTGCGCTGGATGATTGTGGCGATTTCGGTGTTTAGTACGTTTTTCCTTTCGCTGATCATGATCATCCTGTTTGAGCGGATCCGGCAATCGTACCGCAAACTTCAACTCGAAAAGGAGGACTAATTTGCTCCGCAGCAGATCCGTTTCCTGGTTCTACGCCCTGGGTATCGGCTTTATTGCAGCCGGGATCGTGGGAGCAATGTACGGTATACTGTACGTGTACCTCCTGCCTTTGCTGCTGCTTACCATTCTGCTGGCGCTTTTTCGGGCCGATATCCTGATCTATGCCTCGGCCTTCCTGGTTCCTCTTTCCATTACCGTGCAGGACCTGGGCTTCGGAGCCGGCCTCAATGTGCCCACCGAACCCATCATCATTCTGGTGATGCTGGTGGCCATCCTCAAGCTGGCTTATGAAGGGTTTTACAGCATGGATTTCATGCGGCATCCCGTAACCATTGTTATCCTGGTCCATTGTGCCTGGCTGCTGATCAGCAGTATCGGAAGCACCATGCCGCTGATCTCTGCCAAATACTTCATCTCCAGGATGTGGTACATCATTGTATTCTACTTCTTTGCCTCGCACCTATTTATGGAGATGAAGAACCGCCTGCGCTTTATCTGGCTCTTCCTGTATGCATCCATTTTGGTGGTGACCTTCATTATGGTGCAGCACAGTGCCGAAGGCTTCAGCCGTGATGCGGTTTTCCGGATCATACAGCCCTTCTTCTGGATACATGGGGTATATGCCGCCATGGTGGCTTTGCTGATCCCGGTATTCTTCGTGCTGGCCTTCAAAGGCAAGGAGTTCTTTTATAGTCCGTTGAGAAGAAGCTTTCTGTTCTTCTTTTGTGCAGTGCTCATAGCAGCAGTAATTTTCTCGTATACCCGCGCTGCCTGGCTGAGTGTGATGGCCGCAGCGGTAGCATGTGCGGTTCTGTTGATGCGGGTAAGGCTCCGGCTGCTTTATACGGTAGTGATTGTAGCGGTGCTCGGCCTCTTGTATTACCAGGGAGATATCCTGATGGAACTTTCGCGGAACAAAACGGGATCCAACTCCAAGAACATGGAAAAGCACCTGCAGTCTGCCACCAATATCCGGAATGACCCTTCCAACCTGGAAAGGATCAACCGCTGGAGTTGTGCGGTGAGGATGTACCAGGACAAACCCGTGTTGGGCTTTGGTCCCGGTACCTATATGTTTCAATATGCGCCGTATCAGCTCAGCTATCAGAAGACCGTTATCAGCACCAATTTCCATACACTTGGACACGCCCACAGCGAATGGCTGGGACCCTTGGCGGAATCTGGCCTGATAGGGATGCTGAGTTGGTTTGCGGTATTTGTTTTTACGTTCATCCGGGCACTCTACCTGATCTACAATGCCATCGATAAACGAATCCGTTACCTCACCCTTGCCTTGTTCCTCGCCCTGCTGACCTATTTCGTACACGGCTTCCTCAATAGTTATTTTGACTATGATAAGATTGCCGTCCCTTTCTGGGCCTTCATCTCCATGATCGTCTGCATGGACCTGGAGAACAAAAAGCAGGAAATCGCGGAAGGTAGTTCCGAATGATTATTTTCGCAGGCGAATCATGAATAGAGACACCCAGGTATTTGAGCTGATCCGGCGTGAACAGCAGCGTCAGGAACAGGGAATCGAACTGATCGCTTCCGAGAATTTTGTGAGTAAACAGGTAATGGAAGCCATGGGCTCCGTACTCACCAATAAATATGCGGAAGGCTTGCCGGGCAAACGCTATTATGGCGGTTGCGAAGTGGTGGACGAGGTAGAGCAACTGGCCATCGACCGGGTGAAGCAGCTGTTCGGTGCGGAATGGGCTAATGTGCAGCCCCATTCCGGAGCACAGGCTAATGCCGCTGTGATGCTCGCCGTACTGAAACCGGGGGATAAAATACTGGGCTTTGACCTCTCGCACGGAGGACATCTTACACATGGTTCTCCGGTCAACTTTTCGGGTAAACTCTATACACCGTCCTTCTATGGGGTGGAAAAAGAGAGCGGCCGCATCGATTTCAATAAGATTGCAGAGATTGCCAAAAGAGAGCAGCCCAAGCTAATCATTTGCGGGGCCTCTTCCTACAGCCGCGACTGGGATTATAAGCTTCTTCGGGAAGCGGCCGATGAGGTAGGCGCGCTGCTTCTGGCCGATATTTCTCATCCTTCCGGGCTTATTGCTACCGGATACCTGAATGATCCCCTGCAGTATTGTCATATCATAACCTCTACCACCCATAAAACCTTGCGTGGACCCAGAGGCGGGGTGATCCTGATGGGTAAAGACTTTGAAAACCCCTGGGGCATCAAAACCCCGAAAGGCGAAACCCGCAATATGTCTTCCCTGTTGGATGGGGCTGTATTTCCCGGGACGCAGGGCGGACCCCTCGAACATGTGATTGCCGCCAAGGCCGTGGCTTTTGGAGAAGCGCTTACAGGCGAGTACAAGGATTATTGCGGACAGGTCATTCGTAATGCTCAGGCTATGGCTTCCGCATTCGTGGAAAAGGGTTATGAAGTGATAAGTGGAGGAACGGACAACCACCTGATGCTTATCGATCTCCGCTCAAAGGACCTGAACGGCAAAATCGCTGAGAATACCCTGGTTAAAGCTCATATAACCATCAACAAGAATATGGTGCCCTTTGACGACAAATCGCCCTTTGTGACCTCCGGGATGCGCCTGGGTACACCAGCCCTCACCAGCCGCGGCATGAAGGAAGAAGAGATGCGTGAGATCGTGGAACTTATCGATGAGGTATTGATGAATCATGAAGAGGAGTCACGTATCGCCAAAACAGGAGAGAAGGTCAACTCGCTGATGGCCCGCTTCCCGCTTTATGCGGACTAGAACCAGTTCTTCCCGATTTGTAACCCGATCACCGGAAAGGGGCTCTTCGAATAAAAGATGCTGCTGATGGATCCGGCTTTGCTGTATCCTTCGATAAATTCTTTCTTGTTAAAGAAGAAATTATAACCGATCCCCACCCAGTACGAGATGCGCAGCGATTTGCCGAGAGCCTGTTCTTTTCCTACCTGGAAACGAAGAGGGATGAGCTGTACATTGTGAGCTACTTTAGACTTTCCGAAGTCGTAATAGGCCTTGCCATCCGGGGTGTATTGAATGACATAGCCGAGCCCCCTTGTTTGTGTATGGATGAAGTGGTACCCGAATGAAAATGAGATGAATGTGTAGCGGGTGTCCTGTATGGGCCCGTAATCTTTTTTCAGGAGAAATACTGGTCGCACATTCACCCCGATACCGGTAAGAAAATCGCCCTGTTCATTCACCTTCAGGTTGCTTCCGATATTTTTCAGCCTGCTGTAGCGGTTGGTGATCCTGCTGCTGAGTTCGGGCAGGCAATAAATATTCACCGGAAAGCCTATGCGCAGGTTCAACAGGTTAACCGAAGGCTCAAGCCGCAGGTTTCCCTGTGCAAGATCCAGGGGGTTCACACCAAGATAAAAGGAACGTGTGGGCTCTGGCTTTTCCTCCTGTGCTGCCAGAGAAAATGGCAGCGTGATAAGGAGCAGGCACAGGTTAGTGAACAGCTTGTTTCTCATGGAAAGAGTTGTTTTGAATGGAATAATACCACAGACCATCGGTATCAAGTACGTATAAGTCCGGACCACTTTTGGCTACTGCTTTTCCTCCTTTCACCTCTACGGAGGAAAGGATTTTCAGTTCCCTATCACAGAGCAGCAATTGTTCTTTGCCAAGCAGGGTGACATGTGCCGAATCGATGGTCATGTCCGTTAACATAAAGTCATATGCGGTTTCCCGGAAGGATTCAGGATGAGCCAGGTCTAGAATGCGGCAGGTTCCCGGGGCGTCAGAGGAAATGAGAACGGCTTTGCCTGCCTTGGATTTAATCTTTTCCGACCGGAAAGGCAGGCCTGCTGAATAGACCATTTCCCAGTTGTTTACGTCAACCAGTTCCACACGGGTGCCATAAAGCAGGCAGAGGCGCTGTGTCAGGCTGTCAAAACTCACGTGAGCCGGTTGATCCCTCAAAGGATAAAGCAGGGTGCTGTTCCGGAAGATGCCATTGGAACGAATAGGCAAAGCCTCGTCATTCACCACACAAAAGCGTGCCGGGTAGAAATGGACAGGATCGTTCACAGACGTTTCCGAAAAAGGGGTGTCCCTTCTGCAGGCTGCAAGCAAGACAAGCAGACTGATACTAAGCAAGCGGGTTATTTTTCCCATCGGATGATCTCTGTATTTTTCTGTCGGTTCTGTCGTTGAAAGATCGGGGGTATCTCCTTTCCATCGGGAGGGGCAAGTTCGTCCAGTACGTCCAGCTGCTGCCCCACAAAATCCACGGTCTGATTGCCCTTCTTTCCGAAGGTGATGAGGTCAACTGTACGATCGCTGACGATACCGGATGAATAAGGGGTCATCTGTGTGCATCCCGGGGCTATGAGGAAATAGACCTTACGTTTGTCGGTATTGCGCAGTGCATGGATGCCGTCGTACGCATCCATAATATAGAGCACCCCGTTTACCAGTTCCATCTGGGTTTCGTGGGTTGAATTCCTGGGAAATCCGATGAAGGGAAATTCCCGGAGATACTTGTGTTCCATCAGGTCCGGGTAGTAGGCAGAATACTGATCATAATCCGACACCTTAGCGCAAGAGACCACAAGCAGTGTGGCCAGGAGCAGGGAGCTAAGTCCTCGATTCCTCATAAGGCGAAAGTATTCATTTTCGAAATAGAGTAGCAAAGGTTTATTTCGCGGTGTGGAGGATTTTGAAACAGCGACCATTTTGTCGGTGGAAGAGTTGTCGGAAACCGTAAGGTCATACCGGATTACTCACTCCTGTGCGGGCTCATTTGTGCCTGGACAGTTTGTGATGCTTGACCTCCCAATAGAATCGGAATTCACCACTCGGAGTTACAGCATCGCCAGCGCACCCAATGAGGAGGGGTGGATAGAGCTTTGTATCGTCCTCAAGCCTGATGGCGCCGGAAGTCAGTGGCTTTTTGAGCATGCGGGAGTCGGCACTCAATTACGGGTTTCACCACCCAATGGGAAATTTGTGGCGGATCAGTTCCACGAGGAGGCAAAAGTGTTCGTCTGCACGGGTACGGGGGTTGCCCCGTTCAGGTCTATGATCCGGAACTGGCGTAAATCCGGACCACTTCCTTTCCCGGTATACCTGGTTTTCGGGAACCGCTATGAAGGTGATATCCTATATCGCGGGGAATGGGAGCTTCTGGCCCGGGAAGACCCGAACTTCCACTTCATTCCCGTGTTATCCCGGGACACCGACTGGTTGGGGGGTAAAGGGTATGTGCATGAACATTATCTGCCTCTGGCAGAACAGAACCCCGGGTATCAGTTTTACCTGTGCGGTTGGTCCAATATGGTTCGCGAAGCCAAGAACAGGCTCAAGGAACTCGGTTTCTCGCGCAAACTGCTTAAGTTTGAACTCTACGACTGATGTCACCCCCTATGCAGGATTCGATCAATCTGTTGCGGAAATTCTCCTTCCGTAAGGGATGGAATGCGTTGTGGGTTTATTTGTCCTACCTCATTTCAAAACAAACGGGCCGCGTCTGGCATCGCGGAAACCCCGTAAGCATGAGTATTGAACCTACCACTTCCTGTAACCTGCGTTGTCCTCAATGTCCTAGTGGGCTCAGGTCTTTTACCCGCCCTACAGGAATGCTCCAGGGGGATTTGTTTCGTCAGCTTATCGATCAGCAAAAACACACGCTTTGGTACCTAACCCTTTACTTTCAGGGAGAACCTTATCTGAACCCGGATTTTTTAGACATGGTCGGGTATGCCAGTCGCAATGGAATCTATACGGCAACCAGTTCCAATGCGCATTACCTGAAACCTGAAATTGCCCGGGAGACGGTAAAATCCGGTCTGGACAAGCTGATCATATCCATAGACGGCACCGATCAGGAATCCTATTCCCGGTACCGGGTCGGGGGAAATCTGCAGAAAGTTCTGGAAGGAACACGGAACCTGACCGAAGCGAAAAGGGCGGCAAAAAGCCGGACACCGCACATCATCTGGCAGTTTATCGTATTTGCTCATAATGAACATCAGCTGGATGAGATCAGGCAATTGGCGGAAGAATACGGGGTAGATGAGCTGGGGATTAAAACCGCCCAGATTTATGACTTTGCAGAGGGAAGCGACCTGCTTCCGGCCAACGAGAAATACCGCCGTTACACCGAGGTGGAGGCCGGTTTTGTGATCAAAAACAAATTGCTCAATCACTGCTGGAGAATGTGGCAGAGCTGTGTGGTTACCTGGGATGGAGGAGTGGTTCCCTGTTGTTTTGATAAGGATGCCACCCATCGTATCGGCGAACTCCGGCATAAGCCTTTCCGTGAAATATGGAAATCAGCAGCGTATAACGGGTTCCGGCAGGCTGTTCTCAAAGGCCGCTCAAACATCGATATATGCCGCAATTGTAGTGAAGGTACCCGTATCTGGGAAACCTGATTTAGGCAACACTTTTATTGTTTTACGGATCTTATTAATAGGGGGTTAAGAATTCCGGCTGGCGTAAAACACTTAAATAGTTCGCAACTTCCAGATTCTGTGCCGGTTTTGATCGAAATAGTTATTGATAAAAATTTGTGAATTTCTTAACTTCGGGGAATTGTTTCGTTGATGAATATGATTAAGCGCGTATGAAAAAAGCCTTACTGTTTTTATTTTTTCTACTGACGGCCTGGGCTGTAACCAATGAGGCGCAAGCGTCTCACGTTATGGGCTCGGATATCGTTTATCGTTGTTTAGGCAACGGTAAGTATGAGGTCGTCGTACGGGTATACCGGGATTGTAATGGTATCCAGGTATCCCAATCGAATGTGGTGGCTCGTTGTAGCTCCAACACCGTTACCATTTCCAGCCAAACCAAAGTATCTCAAAGGGACATTACGGGGATTGACCCCAATTGTCCGGTTCAAAGTCGTTGTCAGAGTACCAATTTCCAGTACGGGATTGAAGAACACGTATGGAAAATGACCCTTGACCTGAGTAGCTACAGCTGTTGTGAATGGACGTTAAGCTGGGAGCAGTGCTGCCGTAACGGTGCCATTACCACGGGTCAGTCCAACCAGAACTTCTTCACCACAGCCACACTGAACAAGTGTGTGTCACCGTGTAACAGTTCTCCGGACTTCACCAACCCTCCCATTGCCATCGTATGTCACAACCAGGATTTCGTATTTAACAACGGAGCCCTGGATACGATTGATTCCGGCGACTCGCTGAGTTATGAGCTGGTAAACGGCCTGCAGGGCCTGAATCAATCCGTGACCTATTCCGGCAACTTCTCGCCGACACGTCCGCTGACATTTTTTGGTTTCCCTAACCAGAACCTCCAGTGGCCTGCAGGTTTCCACCTGGATCCGCTGACCGGTGACCTTATGTTCCGGCCAACTCAGCAAAACCAGATTGCCATTGTGGTAATCGAGGTGAAAGAGTGGCGAAAGGTAAACGGAACGATGCAGGTGGTCGGGCGAACGCGAAGGGACATGCAGATCATCATTGTTCCATGTCCAAACAACAAAGCTCCTAAGATATTACCTCCATATAGTGTCCAGGCTTGTGCCGGTCAAAAAACCTGTATTACGATCGCCACCGATGATGACGATACGGATGATACGGTGCGAATAACCTGGAACCGAGGTATACGGGATGCCACCTTCACCAATAACAATGGAACGGTGAAGCATGCCAGCGGAGAGGTTTGCTGGACACCCGATGAAAATGATATCAGCAACATTCCCTATACGTTTACGATAACGGCCAGGGATGATGCATGTCCCCTGGCTGGCCAGGGGGTTAGGGCCTTCTCCATATTTGTCAGGGAGACGCCACATGCTGATCTGAGTGCGCAGGTGCTAACCTGCGGTAAAGTAGCAATCAACCACACCCCCAAGAAATCCTATGCGGGCTACACGTTCAATTATGTCATACGCGACAGCTTGAATAAAGGGGTCTGGGCAAGTAATCAGCAGGTGGATACGGCATTCCTTCAACCTGGGGTCTACATGGTATACCTCAATATGAGGACGTCAACACCCTGCCTGAACATCGCCGTGGATTCCATTGTGATTCCCGAGTTCGTGCGTATTGATGTGCCAACCGATACGGTGATTTGTGCGGGAATACCGATTACCATCAATTCGGTAACCACCAACGGAGACTCCCCGTATGAATA
The DNA here is from genome assembly GCA_964215915.1 of Bacteroidia bacterium. Lineage (GTDB taxonomy): Bacteria > Bacteroidota > Bacteroidia > UBA8524 > UBA8524 > UBA8524. Next base: position 68,515 of record CAXPEB010000030.1, on the reverse strand, counting down.
CGAGTGGCGAATGGTAGGCGATACCGCTGATTCGGTACTGACCACCGCAGAAAACATTACCATCAACCCGGACACCTTCAAGCGCTTTGCCATACAGGTGAAAGACAATAACGGTTGTTTTAACTACGATACCGTTGATGTTAACTGGTACGAATTACCGCCGGTGAACCTTGGGCCTGACCAACGAGTTTGTTCGGGCACTGCCGTGCAGCTGGATGGAGGTAATGATAGCTTAGTCTTATCCTATCTCTGGTCAACAGGTGATACTACCCGGAAGATCTGGGTGCAGGATTCGGCCAACTATGCGATCCGAGTGCTTGATACGGTGGGCTGTTATAATTACGACACCTTGCAATTCCGTGTCAATAACCCGATACCCGAACTGGGTCCGGATCAATGGCGCTGCGAAAAAGATACGATTACGCTTACAGCCGTCGGTGCCGATACCTACAAATGGTATTACGCAGACCTGTATAACCCGAACGGAACCAATACCCCAATCGGTACCAACCCTTCATTGGATTACATTGTTTCCCAAACCAGAACATTATTGGTGGAAGGAAGGCAAACCTATATGGGGGTTTCCTGTACAAACTTTGATTCGGTCAAAGTCAATATGAATCCGTTACCGGATATTGTGTTCAGTCCGAAAGGGCCGCATTGTCCGGATGCCGGGCCTGTTGCCTTGCTGACGTATATCCAGTTCCCCACGCTATTTACGGGTACCTGGAGAAGCGATGTGAACTCGGATTATGTGAAGAACGGAATCTTCTACCCCAGTGTTTCCGGGTCGAACCCGAACCCGGGTCATCCTGTGGTTTATCGGGTAACGGATAATAACGGATGTACCCGCGAATCCACCACTTATGTAAAAGTGAGCAACCTGCCTACTTTCACCCTTCAGGATTCCATTGCAGTGTGTGGAGATGCAGCAGATGTGATCCTTTCAAACCTGCTATCCAATCATCAACCCGTACCAACTTTGGGAACTCCGGTATGGTCCAGCCTGAATGGCAACCCCACCGTTGACGCCAATATTGTCAAAACGCCTGCTACACAGCAGAAACTGAAGGTTTCCAACCTGCCTCAGGGAATCATCTATCCGATCAAGTATCGTTTTACGCAAACCTCTACTGGCTGCTCGGGAGAAGATACCGTATATGTGAGAGTCAAAACGGTGCCGAATACCGATGCCGGGGTATTGCCTCAGTATTGCTGGAACGATGCTCCTATTGACCTGGATAACGAAGCGAACCCGACTCCGGCCGGAGGAATCTGGACCACCAATATGGGTACGCTTAACGGATCCAACTTTGTTCCCTCCAGTGTCGGAGCCAGTCAGAAATTCGTGCCTTCTACACCGGTGACCTTCACGTATGAGTATACGCAGGAAGGCTGTACCAAGAGTGATGATGTTGCCACGGTGATCAAGGGAATTCCCGATATCCAGATGAATCCGCTGAATGGTATTTGTGAAGACAGTTTGGCGATCAACCTGAATAACCGGGCAACCCCTTATTCTCTGGGCGCAGGTATCTGGAGTGGCCCTGGTGTGCAAAGCAATAAGTTTACTGCGGCAGATGCCGGAGTGGGCTTCCATTTCCTGGTATATAATTATCAGGATCCTGTTTCGCGATGCAAAAACCTGGATAGCTTCCGTATCGAAGTTCAGGCTAAACCGGATCTCCAGTTCCAGTCACCACCTGCCGCTTGCGCCGGTGAGTCCTTTAAGCTGGATGTGACCCTGCAAAATGCAATAGGGTTCCGATGGACTACTTTGGGAGATGGAGAGTTTGACGCACAGGGCAGTGGTAGTTCCACTTCCACCAATGTCAATACGGAATATTTCCCCGGACCGGTTGATATCAATACCGAAGGGTTCACCATCCTGGGAGAAACAACCAACCCGAGATTCTGCCAGCCGGCCAGGGTCAATCAGAACGTGAAGATATTCCCGATTCCGGTTGTAAGCATTGCTGAACCCCTGGATGATTGTGCACCGCTTGAGATAGACTTCGAGGCAACTACAGATGCCGCACCGGGATACCGTATGGAATGGTCATTCGGTGATGGGGCTACACGTGCCGGAGTTGATCTCTGGAACCCAACACATACGTATTCCGACCCGAATACCTATACGATCAATGTTACGGTACAGTCGGATACGGCCTTTGGATTATGCCGCAGCGATGCAACTCCGGTAGACGTGATCGTGTTCCCGACCCCCAGTGCAAACTTCACTGCCAACAGGTTCAATACAACGGTTGCTTTGCCTGGCATTCAATTCGAAGACAAGTCGACCATAAACGGAGGAGGCTCCATTACGGAGTGGTCCTGGAGCTTTGGCGACAGGAACAATGCTACCTCCAATATACAGAACCCGTTCCATGAGTATCCTATCACTGACCCGACCGATACCGGAACCTTCCCGGTATTACTGCGGGTAGCAACCCCTGACGGTTGCTGGGATACGATCACGAAGTATATCCATATTGGCCCGGACATTACCGTGTTCATTCCGAATGCCTTCACACCGAATGGTTTCGGGGAATCCATGAATGACCGCTTCTATGTGTTTGCCGACGGATATGAGACCTTTGAGATTACCATCTTCAACCGTTGGGGTGAGAAAATGTATTATTCCAACAATATCAAAGAAGGTTGGGATGGCATGTATAAGGGCACGGAAGCACAGCAAGACGTATATATGTACGTGGTGCGTGTGACGTCGCTCGCCGGTAAAGAATTCGAATATTACGGAACGATCACCCTGCTGCGTTAGTGCGGGGAACATATGAACAAATAGAAAGAGGCTGTTCCAATCGGAGCAGCCTCTTTTTTATGGATCTTTAAATGGGAGATGGAACCAAGGATTAAGGGGTCAAGTCAAAAGTTGTGGGGACTTTAGCTATTCAAAAGAAGAGAACCCTATCCAACAAATCAAAAGGATGCCCACCGGCATAAGGAATACGGTCATGGAAAAGATTCCAGCGATGGCCAGGCTTTTATTGCGGAGGGTGGCCGGTGCGGCACGAAGGCGCCTTCAGGAAAACTGTCCTTTTTTCGCCCATTTTTTAGACAAGTAAAAAATGGGCATCCAAGTAAGAACACAACGAACGAAAGGCATTCAACCGGATTGAAGTGTCTCTATGCCCACAGGTATTCAAAAAGGCTGATGCGCCTCTTTGCCTATGGATTTGTACCCTGGCCCTAATAGGAAGCGGAGGAGTAGCCTGCTTTCGATCACAGCACACAAAAAAAGCGGACCCATAGTGAGCCCGCTCAAGTTCATTCGGAGTATACAGGTTTAAAGGCCGAAAGCAGTTTTAACCTGGTCAACGTAGTCCAGCTTTTCCCAGGTGAAGAGTTCCACCTCAACGCTGATTTCGTTGTCTTTTCCTTTGTTGTAGGTTTTGGTCACCATTTGCGGATCTCTTCCCATATGTCCGTAAGCAGCTGTCTCCGCATACATCGGGTTACGGAGTTTAAGCCGCTGCTCAATGGCATAAGGGCGAAGGTCAAAGATTTGTTCCACTTTGCGGGCAATCTCACCATCGGTCAGATCAACTTTGGCAGTACCGTAGGTATTGATGTAAACTCCGCAGGGTTTGGCTACCCCAATGGCGTAAGAAACCTGCACCAGTACTTCATCACACAAACCTGCTGCTACCAGGTTCTTGGCAATATGCCGGGTAGCATAGGCCGCGGAGCGGTCAACTTTGGAAGGGTCTTTTCCGGAGAAAGCACCACCGCCGTGAGCTCCTTTTCCACCATAGGTGTCTACGATGATTTTACGTCCTGTAAGGCCGGTATCACCGTGTGGTCCACCGATCACAAACTTTCCGGTAGGGTTGATGTGATAGGTGATCTGGTCGTTAAAGAGAGTTTGGATTTCCGGTTTCAGCAGGGCCTTAACACGCGGTATCAGGATTTTCTTTACGTCGTTGTTGATCACATTCAGCATCATTTCTTCGGAATCGAAATCGTCATGCTGGGTGGATACTACAATGGTATCGATCCTTACGGGTTTGTTATCGTCGTTGTATTCGATAGTTACCTGGCTTTTGGCATCCGGGCGCAGGTAAGTCATTTGTTTGCCTTCACGCCGGATGGCAGCCAGCTCCTGGAGCAGTTTATGGGCAATGTCCAGTGCCAGGGGCATGTAGTTGTCGGTTTCGCGTGTGGCATAGCCGAACATCATTCCCTGATCGCCGGCACCCTGTTCTTCCGGGCTTTTTCTTTCCACTCCCTGATTGATGTCAGGAGATTGTTCATGAATGGCTGACAAGACCCCGCAGGAATGGGCTTCAAACATGTACTCACTTTTGGTATACCCGATCTTGCGGATCACCTCTCTGGCAATTTCCTGCACGTCCAGGTAGGCTGTGGATTTTACCTCGCCCGCAAGGACTACCTGTCCGGTTGTTACCAGCGTTTCGCAGGCAACCTTGGAGTTAGGGTCGTAGGCAAGGAAATGATCGATCAGGGCATCGCTGATCTGATCAGCTACTTTATCGGGATGTCCTTCTGAGACAGATTCTGAGGTAAATAAATAAGGCATTGCTAAATCAAAAAGTGTCGCGAAAATAGTCAGGAATACGCATATTACAAAGTGGCAGAATCAGCCGAAAAGATGCTGGAAAAGCTCTTCCACTTTATGAACCGGAAAGACTTCGATTTTTCTGTTCTTTGTTTTTCCGCTTTTCCCTGAAGCAGCAACAAATATCTTGGAGAATCCCAGCTTTTCTGCCTCTCCGATCCGTTGTTCCAGTTTGCTCACGGCCCGCACTTCTCCGCTCAACCCGATCTCGCCCGAGAAGGCATATTCATACGGCACATAAATATCTTCATAAGAAGAAAGGATCGCCGAGACAACGGAAAGATCAAGTGCCGGATCCTCGATTTTGAGCCCGCCGGTGATGTTGATGAAGACATCCTGCTGTGCAAGCCGGAAGCCACAGCGTTTTTCCAATACCGCAAGGAGCATATTCAGGCGCCTGAGATCAAACCCGTTGACATTCCGTTGCGGAGTGCCATACACCGCGGTAGATACCAGGGCTTGTGTTTCCACCATAAGGGGCCTGTTCCCTTCTATGGCGGTGCCGATACAGATACCGCTTAACGCTTCATTTTTCTGGGAAATGAGAATTTCCGAAGGGTTCTCCACTTCCCGGAGTCCATCCTGCAGCATTTCGTAAATTCCGATCTCCGCCGTGGAACCGAAACGGTTCTTGTTGGCGCGCAGAAGCCGGTAGTTATGATGGCGGTCGCCTTCAAATTGAAGAACGGTGTCCACCATATGTTCCAATACCTTGGGGCCGGCAATGAATCCTTCTTTGGTAATATGGCCGATCAGAAACAAAGGGATATTCCGGCTCTTGGCCACGCGGATCAGTTCATTCGTGCATTCACGTATCTGGGAAACCGTACCCGGAGCCGACTCGATTTCCTCGCTTTGCAGGGTTTGCACGGAATCGATGATAATTACATCAGGTTTGGAGGTATCGATATGTTCCAGGATAACCGGCAGGGAAGTGGCGGAAACCACCAGGCAGTTCTCATTGCGAATACCGATGCGGTCTGCCCGCATTTTGATCTGACTCTCGCTTTCTTCACCGGAAACATATAAAAAGGTGCCCGGCATCCGGATGGCCAGCTGCAGCAGCAGGGTTGATTTACCGATGCCAGGTTCCCCGCCAAGCAAGGTAACCGATCCCGGAACCAAGCCGCCTCCGAGTACCCGGTTGAGTTCTCCGTCGTTCGTTTGGATGCGTATCAGTTCCGGTTGTTCCAACTGCAGAATACTCCGGGCTGCCTGAGTCACGGCAGCACTGCCACGACTTTTTGCGCGGGTAACGGGAGTTACGGCTTCTTCGACAATGGTGTTCCATTCCCCACACGAAGGGCATTTCCCCGACCATTTGCTGGGACGGTAGCCGCACGACTGACACACGAAGGCAAAATTTCTTTTTGCCATTTGAACCTCCCGTTTTATGAAATCGTTATGAAAAATAGAAAAGACAAGCGCCGGGTTGCAATAAACAGAATTTTTCTATTTTTGCCACAACCCATAATAGACCTTAATATCAACGTGATTATGAAAAAGTTTTTTGCTCTGTTCCTCGCTCTCGGACTGATTCTGAGCATCAGCGCGAACACGGTTACTGCTCAGGATTCAACCGGCGCGGCAACTGAACAATCTAACGAAGACACCACTCAGGCTGCACAGGATCAACCTGCCACCGCCCAGGAAAACCCGGGTGAAGCTCCTGCTGCCGAGGCAAAAGAGGATACCGGTGATAAAGGAATTCATCAGGTGATCAAAGAGAAATTCATCGAAGGTGATCCTGTCTGGATGACTCCCGTATTGCTCTGTCTGATCCTTGGTTTGGCTGTAGCCATCGAGCGTATCATCACCCTGAGCCTTTTCTCCATCAACAAAGACAAATTTGTTCTGGAGATCGAAGAAGCGGTAAGACGCGGTGGCGTTGACGCAGCAAAAGAAGTTTGCCGCAAAACCCGCGGACCGATCGCTTCCATCTTCTACCAGGGACTCGACCGTTCCGATGAAGGTATCGAAGTAGTGGAAAAAACAATCGTATCCTACGGTTCCGTGCAAATGGGACAAATGGAAAAAGGAATGGTTTGGCTGTCGCTGTTTATCGCACTGGCCCCGATGCTCGGGTTCCTTGGTACGGTAATCGGTATGATCGGTGCCTTTGACGCGATCCAGTCTGCCGGAGATATTTCTCCGACCGTTGTGGCAGGAGGTATCAAAGTAGCCCTTTTGACCACCGTTGCCGGTCTTATCGTTGCCATCTTCCTTCAGCTTTTCTATAACTACATTGTGAACAAAGTAGACGGAATGGTAAACAACATGGAAGAAGCTTCCATTGACCTGGTTGACATCCTGGTGAAAAACAAAGTAGCACCTACTAAATAAGAAACACATGAAATTTGTAAGGCCCATATTCTATATCCTGGTTACCCTGCTGTGTCTCTATGTGGCATACGCCGTATACATCAGCAGTACCAGCGTAGAAAGTGGTGCCAATGCAGGGCTGGTATTCACACTGGTACTGGCCATCATTGCCATCGCTGCTTCCGTTATTTTCCCGATCGTATATATGATCTCGCACCCGAAAAGCGCCATTAATGCCCTGATTGGTGTGGGAGTGATCCTGGTATTGTTCGGGATAGGATACGCCCTTTCAGGCGACGAAATACTCATCACCTATGAGAAAGTAGGATTCACCGATCCGGGTGCTTCCAAGCTTGTAGGGGGTGCATTGAAGATGATGTACATCATCATCGCGGCGGTAATTGGTTCCGCCATATTCTCTGAAGTGAGAAAATTAATAAAGTAAGTTATCATGGCTAGAAAAAGCAGATCCATACCGGAAATCAATGCAGGCTCCATGGCGGATATCGCCTTCCTGCTGCTGATCTTCTTCCTGGTAACCACAACCATGGATTCGGATTCCGGTATCACGATCAAATTGCCTCCGTATATTGAGGAACCAGAAGATGTCCCACCTATCAAGAAAAAGAATGTGTTGGAAATCCTGGTGAATGCCAACAACCAGTTGCTGGTTGAAGACAGGCTGACCCGTATCGATCAGTTGCGTGACATTACCAAAGCGTTTATCACCAACGAAGGCAAAGACCCGAACTCTTCGGATAATCCACACAAAGCGGTGGTATCGATCAAGAATGACCGGGGTACGAGTTACAAGACCTATATCGCTGTGCAGAACGAGTTGAAAGCGGCTTACCGGGAGGTGCGGGAAGAATATTCCCTGCGTACTTACGGCAGAAAGCTTGAAAACCTCAGTGAACAGCAACAGGATGAGGTTAGCGACAAGTACCCGCAGAAGATTTCCGAAGCGGAACCAGAAAACATAGAAGGAGGGAACTGATTATGGCAAAATTCAAAAAGAAAAGAGCATCCAGCAGCGTAGGAATTTCCACAGCCTCCCTGCCGGATATCGTGTTCATGCTGCTGTTCTTCTTCATGGTGGCTACCACCATGCGTGAGGTTACCCTGAAGGTAAAGAATAACACTCCTTCTGCCAGTGAGATCGAAAAACTGACAAAGAAGTCGCTTGTAAGCTTCATTTATATCGGTTCCCCGATCAAACAACTGGAAGAAGAATACGGTACCGCTACCCGGATACAGCTCAATGATGCCTTTAAATCAAAAGAAGACGTGCGTGAGTTTGTGGAGAATGAACGCGCCAAACTGCCTGAATACGACAAAGGAAAAATGATCGTATCTATCAAAGCGGATGTTGACACCAAAATGGGGGTGGTGACTGACGTTAAACAGGAGCTTCGGAAAGCCAATGCCCTGAAGCTGACCTATTCTACCAAGAAGCGTGACGCTGACGATAAAAACTACGATTGATAATAAGGTTTACCTAAAGAAGCCCCGGCCGCAAGACCGGGGTTTTTTTGTTCCCGTTCAGTTGTAATTTTCCATCACCTCTTCCCAGGTGCCGGCAGGCGGGAAACAACTTTCATTGCGGCACAAATAATAAAGCGGCTCCTTACCGATTCTGTTCTCCAGCAGTGGCAACCGGCTGCTACTCTCCGCTGCCGCTACAAGCAGGTTGGAGTAGTCAGTATGGGCAAATAGATTGGCTTCTTCCCGGGCGCCCGGGCCTGTGAAACAAAGTTGGTAAACTCCTTTGTGCTGTAACAGGTAACACTGGCCCCATAGCGCATACCAGGGGGCGTATTTCCCAAAAGTCTCCGCCATTCCGGAAAGCATCCTGTCGAAGATTTCTTTGTAGCGCACCTCCCCGAAATAATGATACAACTTGATCAGGTTAAGGGCCATTGTGGCATTGCTGCTTGGCAAAACGTCGTCTGCGAGATCTTTTTTCCGGGCGATAAGTCCCGCATTTTCATGAGCGACATAAAAAAAGAACCCACTTTGCTCGTCATAAAAATGATCGATCACGTATTCACAGAGTTCCCGGGCCTGCAGCAGGTAGTTTTCCCGGTAATCAAGCAGGTAACATTTGATCCGGGCCTCGATGAGAAACGCCAGGTCTTCCAGCAAGGCCGGTATGGATGAGTGCCCGTTTTTTACGATGCGGTTAAAATGCGTTCCGTTATTATAATACTGATCCAGGGCTGCAGCATGGTTCATGGCTCGTTCTGTCAGGCTTTCGTCCTGAAACCACAGAGCGGCATCAGCGAGCGCCCCAAGAGCAAGGGCATTCCAGCTGAGAATGCACTTATCGTCCAGTGCCGGTTTTTCCCGTTTCAACCGGATAGCCAGCAGTTCGCCTTTCTCTTTTTCAAGCTGTTCTATCCATTCCTTAGAGTACCCTTTCAGCTTTGCAAAGGCTTCCGGACTGAGGGTGGCGTGCAGGATATTTTTCCCTTTTTCCCAGTTGCCTTCCTTACTAACGGCGTAATATTCACGGATGGCCGGAAACGGTTGGAGTTCTTCGACCGTCCAGATATAATAGGTGCCCTCTTCTCCTTCACTGTCGGCATCATACGAGGAATAATAGAGCCCTTCCGGACTTTTCCATTCTTCTTCCATAAAGGCGATACTCTGCCGGGCTATCTTTTCGAAGAACGGCTCTTTTAGCACCTGCGAAGCCCGCGCATACAGGGAAATAAGCTGGGCATTGTCATAAAGCATTTTTTCAAAATGGGGCACCTTCCAGAAGGCATCCACCGAGTAGCGGGAGAAACCGCCCTGCAAAGAATCATACAAGCCTCCGCGAGCCATACGTTCCAGGCTCAACCGGGTCATAGCGTGTGCGTCTTCGTGGTGCAACAGGTTGCCGGCACTGAGCAGAAACGCATAGGCGACCGGCAGCGGGAACTTAGGGCTTCGGGCCATTCCCCCGTTTTTACGGTCAAATTGTTTCGACCAGTCTTCCAGTACCTTGAAAAAAGTGGCTTCGTCGGGCATAGGGTGCGAGGCCGTTTTCATCAAATCCAGGTTACGTACCCCTTCGGTGAGCTTTTCGGCAAAATCCAGCGCTTCCTGTCTTTTGTTGGTCCATAGGTCCTGCAACTGAAAAAGCAGCTGATTCCATTGTTTGTTGGGGAAATAAGTGCCTCCGTGCAACGGTTTGCCGTCAGGGAGACAAAACATATTAAGCGGCCAGCCTCCGTGTCCGGAAATGAGTTGAACCGCATCCATATAAATCTGATCAATATCGGGTCGTTCTTCGCGGTCTACTTTGATGCAAACGAAGAACTCATTCATAATGGCGGCCGTATCCTCATTTTCGAAAGACTCGTGTTCCATCACATGGCACCAGTGGCAGGAGGCATAACCGATACTTACCAGAACCAGCTTGTTTTCTGTCCGGGCTTTTTGCCAGGCTTTTTCGTTCCATTCCTGCCAATCAACCGGGTTATGAGCATGTTGCAGCAGGTATGGACTTTGCGCATGGATAAGGTCATTGGTAAACTTGGGCGAATCATTCATGAGACTTAATTTTACTGCACTTGATACGGAACTGCAAATATCTGCTTCTTGGTTTTTTTGGCCTTCTGGTATTTTCTTCCTCCCGGGCACAGGACCTGGATTACCTGTGTGACTCCGTGCTGCATGCCGTTCAGGAGGAAAGCCACAGAATGCTTCAGGATTTGTGTCCGCAATATGCCGACCTCAAAACGGTTTATGATTCAAGTGATATGGATATGCTCAATTACCAGGTCGGGCTGAGGCAAAAGGAGCTGGAATTTCAGACCAAGCGCGACATGAAGTCGTTGAAAAAATGGGCCAAGTCCAATGACCTGAACCTGGGCCGGCTGGAAATCATAGAGCGGCATTACACCGTACAGCAGAACACGGAAGGGTATCATTTTGCCTATGTCAAACTGGATTGCCGTTACCGCGACCAGGGTTACGCGCTGCACTTTGTGATCATAGAACTGAACAACAAGTGGTTTTATGGGGAAGGCTTACGGATGGAACTAGGGCAGAATCTGGACCCCGAGGAACCGAATTACGACAAGATCGACCGGGAAAGGGATAAAAGAGCGGAAGAGCGGGAGAAAGCCCGTTTGAAAGCGGAAGAGGAGAAAAAGAAGGCTGAGGAAGCCGAAAAGAGAGCGAAAGAAAAGGAAGCTAAGGAAAAAGAGAAAGAAGCCGAGCGCCTGAAGCGGGAGGAAGAGAAGAAAGCAAAAGAGAAAGCGAAGGAAGAGGCTCGTAAAAAACGGGAGGAGGCAAAGAAAGCCAAGGAGAAGGCCAGAGAAGAAGCACGCAAAAAGCGTGAAGAAGAAAAGGAACGCAAAGCGCGTGAACGCGAGGAAGAAAAAAAGCGCTTAGAAGAAGAGCGGAAGAAAAAAGAAGCAGAGGAGAAGGAGCAGGAGAAAAAGAAAGAGGGCGATAATTAGTCTTCAGACCCGGAAGCCTTCCAGCGTAGCCCCAAACGGCAATGGTAGCGTACGAAGGTATTCAGGCCCTTGTCGAATTCGGCATTACCCAATGATTCACCCAACTTTCCCAGAACCTGGTTGGCAAACTGTACCTCAAAACTCTTCGGGTTGGTGAGGGATTCAAACCCGAATACATTGATGATCTTATCGATCACATAACCAAGCTGAACGGTAGGCATACGTCCCCCGCGACCGGTGGAAACCCCGACGAAGGAGAAAACCTTATGGTCCCATAAACCTTTGAACGGGGTATCGGCTAGCCTGTGTACCAGGTGGATCATTTCGGCAGAAGGAAACCAGTTGTATTCCGGTGTGACAAAGATGATGGAGTCTGCGCTTTTCATGGCTTCACTGAGCCGGGTCTGAAAAGGGCTGAGTGATTGGCTATCAAGAGGAGTATGGAAAAAGGGGATGTCGTAGTCTTCAAAATCCACCAGCTCAATATCGCGCTCTCCCTGTTCCCGTAGGGTACGTTCGATAGCCCGCGCTACTTTCAGGGAGGTGCTGTTTTTCCGGGAAGAACCGGATAGAATGGTGTGTTTCATGGAGCTGCAAAAGTACCGTATTCCGAAAAGGTGAAAAAATTTCAGGAAGACTGTAACTTTCGGAAGAATCGTGCGTCTGGCAGATATAAAAGCTACCTGAGTGACCGTAAGCGAATACAATCAGTGTGTGGATCAATTCTCGGACAGAGTCTATCGTTTTGCGCTGAAAAGCCTGAAAGACGAGGATCATGCCCGGGATATCGTGCAGGATTGTTTCGAGAAGCTATGGATCAAAAAGGAAGGTATCGTATTTGAAAAAGCACGGTCCTACCTCTTTACCTCAGCGTATAATGCCATGGTCGATTTCTGGCGGAGAGAAAAATTCCGTGGAGAAGAAGAAGATCTGGAAGAAAAACACCATTACGAACCGAACCATTATACGGGACTAAGACCCGTGATCAACAAAGCCCTTGATAAATTACCTGAGGTTCAGCGAACCGTTCTGCTGCTCAGAGATTATGAGGGGTATGATTACGCAGAGATCGGAAAGATCTGCGACCTGAGTGATTCTCAGGTTAAAGTATATATTTACCGGGCCCGGATGGCCATGAAAAACTACCTGGGCTCATTAAAGGCCGTACTCGGATGATTAACGAAAGCAATTACCATATTTTCCTTGATGACTTCGTAGCCGGAAGGCTCGACGAAGCCATGGAACTTGCTTTTGTGGAGTTCCTGGACGCGCATCCCGGTATCCTGGAAGGCGAAGAACTTGACGACCGTTTTTACAGCACCCTGTCAGACAGCTTTAAAGCAGGCTTAAAAAAGGAGATCCCCATCCATATTGATAATGCCGACGAATTGCTGATTGCCGATATGGAAGGGGACCTGAATCCGGGGCAACGGCAAAAACTGAATAAACTCGTACAGGATTATCCCCGACTGGAAAAAGACAAAGCGCTGTATGCGCTTACCCGGCTGGAAGCCGATACATCCATCCGATACAAAGGGAAATCGCATCTTAAAAAACAACCGGTTATCGGGTTGTACCTGAGATGGTCTGCCGGAGTGGCTGCTGCCCTGTTGCTGGCTTTCCTTGTGTTCCGGTCTTCCGCCCCGGTTGAAAAGCCGGTAATTTCCGGTTTACCACAGGAAGAAGTGCCCGTTTATACTCTGGATCCGGTGCTTATCGATGCCGGTAAAGATAAAAATAGCGGGCTCCCGGCGGAAAATGCATCAAGCGATCCTTATGCCGGGGTTCTTTCACGGCCCGGACAAAACGAAGAACAGTTTGTTCATACGCCTAAACCCCGTATGGCAACGTTGACCATCCCCACGGAAACGCCATCCGGCATTGACCGCCCCGAATCTACCTGGGAAGCCACTCCTGCTCTGGAAGAAAAGTATACTATCACCCTGCCCGAGGCCGAACCAACGGCTATGGCAGAAACAAACTCACAGAGTATCTGGCAGTGGGCCTATAAAAAGGTGCGCAAAAGAGCCGGTGCCGAAGAGATTGTGATCCCTGAAAACGAGATCCCCAAAGATGCCCTGAACCTGGTTCTGGCCAAAGTGGCCCCGGTAATTGGTTATTCCGAAGACCGAAACGGAAACCTGATCCGTATCGGTGGGCTGGAATTCAACCGCCGTACCGCAAGACAGTAAAAAAAATTCTTTTTGCTGTAACTAAATCCCGGACTCCACGTCCTACCTCCAAAAGCGAATAAGTCATGAAAACTATGCCTATCACACTACGCAGCATGTTGTTTCTCGGACTGACCCTTACGTCCCTGGGCCTGATGGCACAAGATAAAGAAGACGATAAAGAAAACGGTCCGGACAGTACCAAAAAGGATGATGTAGAAGTCATCACCTTCCCTTCTTCAAGTGGAAAGATCGAATTGCGGTTCTATCCCAACGAAGACTCCACCAAACAAAAAGAGCATAAACCCAAAAAAGACGAACCCAGAGATTTCTGGTCGGGTATTGATTTCGGGTTTAACGGATACCTGAACAAAGATATGGGAACCGCGATGCCCACCGGTTTTGAGCGGTTTGAGACAGACCTTGGAAAATCCACCTACTTCGGGTTTAACCTCTACGAGTTGGGAATTCCGCTCTACCGCAATAATGTGGTTCTCGTAACCGGATTGGGAATCGATTACAACAACTACCGTTTCAAAGCGGATTACAACCCTTTCTCACAACCGGATAGTACGGGTGCTTATGCCACTAAAGATTACATCACCAACCGCCTGAAAACGTTCTATGCCACAATGCCACTTATGCTTGGCTTTGACTTCAGCAAACCGGATAAAAAAGGACTTCACCTTGCATTGGGTGTGGTTGGGGGAGTACGGTTTGCTTCCTATACCAAAGAAAAATTCACTACCGATAATACCAAAGTGAAAACCAATACCAAGAGCGATTACGACCTGAACCCATTCCGGTTGAACGCTCAGGCCAGGCTGGGTTACGGCAACTTCACCGTCTTTGCAAGCTATGCCATGACGGAGATGTTCCAGAATTCGGCAACCCGTCCGGAGCTTTATCCCTATACCATCGGGATTTCCTTCGGAGGATAGAAATCGCTAGTTCTTTTCATCCTACATACTTGCGTGTAAACAGGAGTGCCTCCCTTGCGGAGGCACTTTTTTTATTTTACGGGGCCAGCAGGATATTCCAGGCTGTTTCCACATCTCCCTGACTAAGATAGCGTTGTGCCAGACAATGTTTTTCGTACTCAAAGGATTCCTCATGATGACCGAAACGGGTACGAAGGTTCCGGATATCTTCGGAAGAGTCGGCAAATTCCTGCAAGGTGACCGAATCCGGGAGGGATTCCACATTCCCCAGCTGACCCAGGTTGTTCCCGGTAAGTACCGTGCTGTTCCGTACGGATTCCGGCAGCCTGTCAATCCCGATCCCTTTATTACGGATCGGTTTTTCAATCTCAAACAGGGCCTCATCAAAAGCCTTGCAATACCAGTCGGCACCCAAGCGGCCTACCAGTCGGATCTTATTTTGGTCAATACGCTGATCGGCATCCAGTACCGATTCGCTGATATGCATTTTCAGGATTTCACAGACAATCAGGTTGCCCGCTCCTCCTTCCGTTCCGGTTTCAATCACCTCCCGAACACGGCATTCGATCTGTACCGGAGATTCGGCCACCCGGGCCGGACGAATCAGGTCGGATTCCAGCGGGGTAAAGCCAGCTTTGACAAACTCATCCACCCCCTTTTCATATTCCGTACTCGACAGGGAAGCCTGCCAAACCATGTCATAGGTTACCACATTGATACACACCTCCATGGTTTCATAGACATTCTCCAGGGTATGTTTGATGGTGTTGTCGCGCACCCGCCTGGCCGGGGAAAAGATCAGCGTGGTGGGGTTGCTTCCGAAGGCATTGAAAAAGCTGTAGGGACTTAAGTTGCGGTTGCCGTCTTTGTCAACGGTGGAAGCGAAACAAATGGGCCTCGGGGCAATGGCTCCGAGCATGTATGCATGAAGTTTCGGTGTGGAAACTTCGCCGGGAACAATGCTAAGCATACCGCGAAGTTAGGGCTTCTGTATGAAAGAGAATTCCAACCCGGCACGAGAAAAATACTGATTGTTAAGTAGATTCCCGGATAATTATCCCGATACATTTGAGAAAAAAGTAACCTATGAAAAACTCAAAACAACAAAAATCGCCGGAGACCGTGCAAAGCAGTCGGATTTGTGAATTGATAGCTTCCCGAGACTATGGAAATCCGGGCCGTGACGAATTCGACCTGAGCATCAAACTCACGGAAGCGAGTCAGTATCCGACCCAAACGGTAAGTCAGAATTACATGCATGACCGCACCAACAGGCTTTTGGTAGTCAACCTTGCCAGCTATGATGCAAGCATCGGTTATGAGGGAACGGCAGATGCAAATTACGATAACTATTTAGCCGATGAGCATGACCAGATCCAGGTAAAAATAAATGGTAAGACGCATAAAAAAGGGGGATTGGTCATACATAACACAACGTATCCTCCGGCTCGTAAAGAAGATGAGATAGATGTAAGTAAGGTGAATGAGAGTATTGCAATTGCGCTTGTGTTGGATACCTTAAAATGGCAATGGGATGGATCCAATTTAGTGCTTTACCTGAAGTTCCTGCAGCCAGGGTTAGTAGGTCCATACTATAAGCTCGATTTTAGCCCTGTAGGAGACCCGACCGAGATATACTCAACTGGAAATGATGCATATTTTCTGATTCGTGTCAAATCAACTCCGACTCCTGCCCCATTAGAGGTTTCTTTTACCAAAACTGCTTTCAGCGGCTTTTTAAATAAGAAAATTGCTATTGTGGTTAGTGATACGGAAGTCCAATCTGGAAAATATTATATCAAACATGGTACGATAAAAATAGATGTATAAGCTCCCGGCTTTCCTTTGTTTGGTTTCAATCGTCTCCTTTTGTCATGGACAAAACAAGGCGCTGGAACATGAGTTGGTCCGACTGGACAGCCAAAAGGTGATGCTCGGTCAGGAAGCGTACAAATCTGCATTGCATGTATTGATCGGGCGTTGCCAAACCAAAAAAGACCGGGAAACCGAAGCCAATACGCGCCGAAGACTCGGAGTGGTTTATTCGCGGGGAGGGAAGTTAGACAGTGCAATTTTCCAACTTGTTGAGGCTGCCAGGCTTCAGGAGATAACGGGCAATAAAATTGGCCGGGCCAGCACACTCAACAACGTAGCTTATGTTTATTATGCCCTTCATCAGTTACCGAAGGCCCTGACTACTTACCGCGAGATGCTGGAACTGGTTGAAGATAGTGAGGGGGCGGACGCAAAATTTTCCGGGCAATTGCTGATTGTAGGTTACCAGAATTCTGCCCAGCTGTATTTTGAACTCGACAGCCTGGAACAAGCTCATACCTGCATAGGAAAGGCATTGGAGTCGATGGATGCCGTTAACAAAGAAGACGATGGCAGCGTCATTCATTTCCGGGGTCTGATCGAGCTTGAACAGAAAAAATACAAAGAGGCCTTACAGAGTTTTGCCAAAGCTCAACAGCTGTTTTCGGCAAATAAAGTAAGAACCGGCGTTGTCCAGTCCATCCATAACCAAGCCCTTTGCCTCCAGGGACTTAAGGAATGGAATTCGGCAAACCTGTATTTCAACAGCGCATTTGACTCGGCTTTGGTGATGGAAGACCCGGTGCTGATCACAGAAATAGCCGATGACTTTCAGCAATTCTGGCTGGATCAGGGCGATACGTTTCAAGCCTATCATTACCTGGACATATCCAAACGCCTCCAGGACTCTCTGCTTAATCAGGCCGGCATTGAGGCCTTGATCGATGCCGAACAGAAGTATGCCGGTGAAGCCAAAACCCGGGAAATACAAGCACAGAAAAAGGCATTGCAACAACGTCAGCTGCTCATCGCAGGCTTGCTGATTCTCCTGGGGCTGATCCTGGCCGTATTTGTACTTTACCGCCGACTAAGCCTGCAGAAGCAGAGATTGGCTGCCGTCCGGCTCAGAGAGAAATCGCTGGAGGTGGATGACCTCCTCCGCAAACAGGAGCTGAACAGCCTGAATGCCCAGGTGCAGGGTCAGAATGAAGAACGCCAGCGTATCTCCCGCGACCTGCACGACAGGTTGGGAAGCCTTCTATCCACCATCAAACTGCAATTCAGTCATTTCGAAGGACGACTCAGCGAAATCGAAGTACAATTTCGTAATACCTACCACGGGATGCTCGGAATGATCGATAAAGCTTATGAAGAAGTCCGCAGGATATCCCACGACCTGAGTAGCGGCACCCTGGAACGCTTCGGGTTAAAAAAGGCGGTGCAGGAACTTATCGATGCGATCACGGAAGTAAATGAAATGGAGATCCATTTTATCGATAACCGCACCGATCCCGCATTGTACGCCAAGATCGGGGAGCCCCTTTACCGCATCATACAGGAATTACTGGGCAATACCCTCAAACATGCACGCGCCACCGAGGTGAATATGCAACTCCGCGTTTCGGGAGGAGTATTGTATTTTAGCTATGAAGATAACGGAACGGGTTTCCGTACGGAAGAACTGGAAAAGTCCGGAGGCATCGGCATGAGAAATATCGATACCCGAGTCAATATGCTGAATGGCACCTATAACCTGGACTCTACTCCCGGGCACGGAATGACGGTGATGATCGAGATACCATTATGAGCCTTATCAAACTTGCACTGGCCGATGACCATAGCCTTCTGCTGGAAGGGATGGTTACCGTGTTTAACCAGGATCCCCTGATCAGGGTGGTGATCCAGGAACAAAGCGGAGTGGCCCTCCTGGAGAAGATACCGGAAGCAAAACCCGATATCGTGCTTTTGGATATCTCCATGCCCGACCGCGACGGGCAATCGGTGGCGGCAGAAATCCTGCGCCGTTACCCCGATACCCGAATTATCATCCTCAGCATGCACCAGACCCCGGAATATGTGCTTCCCCTGATCGATATGGGCGTCCATGGGTTTGTCCTGAAAAACACCAGCCATATGGAGTTGCACTCAGCCATCCGACTGGTATTCGAAGGAAAGAAATACTATTCCGACGAGGTGGTGAACGTGATCAGCCGAAGAAATATCCGGGAAGAGGAAGACGATATCCAGATTACCCGGAGGGAACGCGAGATCCTGCAGCTGCTTTATGAAGGGCTGAGTGCCCAGGAAATGGCAGAAGCCTTGTTTATTAGCCAGCATACCGTATTCAAGCACCGGCAGAACCTTCTTCAGAAATGCGATTGCAGGAACGCCAACCAACTGGTGAACCTCGGAATTTCCAAAGGGTGGATCCGTATCAAGTCAGGTTAACGCAGGCGGGTGGCCTTTGCCTCCAGACTGTCCTTCCGGATCCACTCGTTGATCGTTTTAACCGGGTCTTCATAATCCCCGACAGTGCCGCAGCGGAACATACTTTCCAACGGATCCTTGTCGCGAATATGGGCCATTAAATCTTCCCTATCCGGAGCATTTTCCATTTTGGAATACTCTTCCAGGCTGTAGTCCAGGTAAGCTACACCGGGGCCAATACCCAGGTTATCCATCCAATAGTTTTTCTTAAGCTTCAGCGGATAGCGCAGCCCTTTTTCCGACTTCACATCGGAAGGATGCGGATAGGAGGTGATGGCTGTCCGTTCCGCATTCATGGTAACCGGAACAAGGTTCCGGTAATCGCCTTTCAGGCGGAATACGATAAGCGGGGCCTGTGCCTGTATCTGCACGACATTATGCTGACAGCGGCAGGCGGCAAAGAGTAAACAAAGGATGGAAACGAGTCTCAGGGTCATTCTACCACCAGTTTCAGGCTGGAACAGCCCTGGCTGTGAAACACCTTGACAAAATAAATTCCCGGTACCAGGCGTGTGCCCAGTTCTACCCGTCCATCATCCGTTAATTTCCAATCGGCGACGAGAGCCTTTCCTTCAGCAGTAAAGAGCTGCAGCGCGCTGATGTCCATATTCCGGTCTGTTTCGATTCTTGTTGTTTCACCTGCCTGTACCGGGTTGGGATAGGCCTTCAATCCAACCTCTTTGAGCGGTATTGAGACAAACGTATTGTTCCGTTTTACCCGGTTGATGGTGAGATCAAGCAGGTAGGTTCCGGTTTGTCCGGTAAAGTAGGGGGAAACGTTAAAGAGCAGGGAGCCGCCATTCTGAACGGTAATTGTTCCCGTGAGGATATCGTCGTAGTAATCGGACCATTTTCCTCCTTGCTGGTAAGCCAGCGTCACGTCGCAGGTATAGGTCTGCCCGTTTCCGGAGCTATAGGCATCATGCACACGGCCGGTAATGGTGTAATCGTATCCGGGGTCCAGTTCCAGCTTGTAATAATCCAGGTCGGTACCGTTGTGAATATTGGAACCGGTGGTTTTCAGGCTGGCCGTATTACCTGAGAAATTCATGCTCAGCAAGCGTGCATTGCCTTCCGTATTGTTGGCTTCGTAACTGTCCGGGTTAAGTCCGGGCGTAATAATGGTAAGCGCCACCGGATTGCTGTAGGCTCCGCTGCCCATCAGTTCCCAGTCGCCGCCATCAGGCAGGTACCAGATCTGTAGCTTATAATCTCCCGGATCTTCAGGCAGGCCGGAGATGGAATAGGTGAGCCCGTTGGTAAAATGGGTTTGAGGAGGGAGGCTCAGGTTGTCTTTGATAGCCAGCTCCCGTATCCAGGTGCCATCGGATTTATGCAGGTCGATGCTTACTGAGCCGTTGAAGGTTTTGCTCGCATGGTAGTTGGCCATGTCGAAGGTAACCGTGAGAGCCTGGTTCTGCTTCACCGGGTTCGGGTTGATGTTTACAGCCGCAAAAAGGCGGATATCACCCTGTGTCCCCACCACGTTGAAATTGATGAAGTTGGTATAACTGCCTTCGTCAATGGCGTTCCAGTCGCCGCTGCCTTGTTTGAAGTAGATGCCCATTATGTACTGACCCGGGATGAGGTCTGACATGCCATTGGTATTGAAAGTGGCATTGGCATAGGATTGGGCATTAAGGGTTCCGTCTTCAATTACATCCACAAAATCGATAAACTCACCATCGCTGTTGAAGACAGCAGCGCCGAAATCGCCCGTAACAGCTGCATTTCCAGAGTTAGCGATCTGAACGCTCACGGAGAATGCGCCCAGGTAAGTCACCGGGTTGGGAGAAATAGTAATGCTGGAATAAAGTTCCAGAGTGGATGTTGAGCCGTTTCCGCCTCCGCCGTTTTTGGGCTTGAGGTTGAAAATAGCTTGCTGTCCGTTGTTATAGGTTCCTGCCCCAGCGCCGGCACCACCGGTTCCGGGGTTCAGAGAATTGATGCTGAAATAGCCATCATACAAACCGCCCCATCCCCAGTTGAAGTGGAAGTAGCTGCTGTTGTCGTACCCATCGCAAACAAAAGCGTGACCACCCTGTCCGAAGCCTGCATAGAGCATAGGCCGGCCGGCATCCAACTCGTCTTTCATTTTCTGTATCCACTGGGTCTGGGTATAGCTGGCCCGTTCCTCACCACTAAGTCCGGGATCATAGCCGAAATACGTTTTGAAAGCATATTCCGAGCAATGCGTTACCGGGCTTCTGGAGCTGATCACATACGCACCGCTGCCGCCCTGTGAACCCACGCCGTAGTTCATGTCCACGGATACTCCGCAATGGTACATAAGTGTGGCCACGGCGCTATTGCTGCTGCTTACCGTATTGGGCATACCCGACCAGTTGTAGCTGGTGGCGGCAAAGTTGGCTGAAAGGGTTCCGTAAGAACTGTGGTTATAGGAGTGGTTACCGGTTCCCTGTGCGGGATATTCCCAGAACTTCATCAGCTGGGCCATGGCGGTTGCCACGCATCCGGTCACCGTACGTTGGTTGTAAGTATTGTCATATGGGCAATTGGAGTTGTAATAAGTGCCCTGGTTCCATTTGGAAGAAAGGAGAGGATTTACAGCACTGATGGTAGGGATGGGTGCACTGGGCACCGGGTTCAGGTAATGTTCCCAGTCTTCCCGGATTGCGTCATCCGCTTCCAGGTTTTGTTCGCGTATTTCCCGTATCTGCAGCTTGTACCATTCCATCCATTTCACAAAGGAAGGAGAAGGGTTGGTCGTATAGTTCGCTTCAACGGAATAGGCCAGTACCGGTATGGAAGCATCGTCGCCGGCAATGATGATAAAGCCATTCGATCCGTTATAGGAAAAGGTATAATACAAAGGACCGCCGTTGGATTCAGCCACCTGGACCATAGTCAGTTGAAGCAGTCCCTGGGAATGGCTGAGTTCGGTAAATGCCTGATTGGCCACCTTTTGAGCCGTCTCCGGGCTAATAGGTTTAGCCTGAAGCAGGCTGAGGTTCAGACACAGGAAAAGAAGGCAGAGTATGAGTCTGTTCATAGTCAAAGTTTTAGCCCTCCGAAGGTACGAAGGCGAATAGAAAAAAGATAATGGGAATCCGGTATTTTTAGTTGCGGGATTAACCTGCCAGGGCTTTTTCGATAACCGTATCGTAGGGCTCACCGTATTCGGCTACGGTTCCGAAATTCTCCCCGTCTACGATTACGGAATCACCGTGTACGGCCCCGATTTCCATCACATCGATACCCAATTCATGGATGCGGTCTTTCAACGCTTCCGCGTAAGTGGCTTTACAGGTGAGCACCACACGGCTTTGCCCTTCGCCAAAGAGGAAGGCATCCTTGCGCAATTCGCTCGGGGTGCTGATCTCAAAGCCCAGTCCTTTCACAAAAGCCGATTCAAGCAGGGAAACCAGCAGGCCGCCTTCCGAGATGTCGTGCGCTGACTCAACCAGTCCGCTGCGAATGGCATTCAATACCGCTTGCTGCACGTTTTTCTCCGTGGTCATGTCGAAATACGGAGCCGGAGATTTTTCCACCTTGTGCCAGTTAACCAGGTACTGGGAAGAGGCAATATCATTGGTAATGGGGCCAACCAGAAGGATCACATCCCCTTCCTCTTTGAACCCCAGGGTCATCCGGTTTTTGCTGCTTTCCAGCAAACCTACCATCCCGATGGTCGGGGTGGGGAATACCGCCGTACCGTCAATGGTCGATTGGTTATAGAAGCTTACGTTACCGCCGGTTACCGGGGTTTCGAGCGCCTCGCAAGCCGTTTTCATCCCTTTGATGGCGTGAACAAACTGGTAATAAACCTCCGGGTTGTAGGGGTTCCCGAAGTTCAGGCAGTTGGTAATGGCTACCGGTACCGCGCCTGTACAAACAATATTCCTCGCAGCTTCACTCACCGCAATGGCACCGCCGGTTTCCGGGTCGGCATAAACAAAACGGGCGTTGCAATCCACGCTCATGGCAATGGAACGGTCGGTACCGCGTATCAGGGCAACAGCCGCATCAGAAACCTCATTGGTTCCCTGGTTTACCGTACCTACCATGCTGTCGTACTGGCGGTATATCCAGCGTTTGGAGGCAATATTGGGAAGGCTGACCAGCTTCTTCGCTACCGCTTTCAAGTCGGTAGCCGGTTCTATCTTGTTCGCATCAAAAGCCCTTATCTCGTTGAAATAGGCCGGTTCGCGGTATTCACGGTGATATACCGGAGCGCCGCCGCCCAGCACCAGTGATTCGGCCGGAATATCCGAGCATAGCTCTCCGTTCATATAATACTGAACCCGGCCGCTATCGGTTACTTCCCCGATCTGGGCGTAGGTCAGGTCCCATTTTTCAAAGATCTTTTCTGCTTCCTGTTCCCGTCCCTTTTCCAGCACCACCAGCATACGCTCCTGCGATTCGGAGAGCAGGATCTCCCAGTCTTTCATGTCCGGCTGGCGCATGGGCACCTTATCCAGGTGAATGACCATCCCCGTACCGCTTTTGGCCGACATCTCCGAGGTAGAGCAGGTGATACCTGCTGCACCCATATCCTGCATGCCTACCACGGCCCCGGTTTCAATCAGTTCCAGGCTGGCTTCCAGGATCAGCTTTTCCCAGAAGGGGTCGCCTACCTGCACGGATGGAAGGTCCTCATGCGAGTCTTCCGAAATATCTTTGGAGGCAAAGGCCGCCCCATGGATGCCGTCTTTTCCGGTTGCTGCCCCGAAAATATATACCGGGTTACCCGGACCATCGGCGGAGGCGGAAACCGTTTTTCCCACTTCCACAATCCCCACCGACATGGCATTCACCAGGTTATTGGTATGGTAACAATCTTCAAAATAAACTTCGCCTCCCACCGTAGGGATGCCGAAAGCATTTCCATAGTCGCCAATACCTTTTACTACACCGCGCATCAGCCATTTGGTTCTATCGGTGTCCAGTTTCCCGAAACGCAGGGAGTTGAGCTGGGCAATCGGGCGGGCGCCCATGGAGAAAATATCGCGGTTAATGCCTCCCACTCCGGTAGCCGCGCCCTGGTAAGGTTCAATGGCCGATGGGTGGTTATGCGATTCGATCTTAAAGCAGCAGGCCAGCCCGTCGCCAATATCTACCAGTCCTGCATTTTCCTCACCCGCTTTGGCCAGCATGCGGTCGCTTTCGCGGGGCAGGGTTTTCAGCCAGACGATGGAGTTTTTGTATGAGCAGTGTTCGCTCCACATCACCGAAAAAATACTCAGTTCGGTGAAGTTCGGCTCACGGCCGAGGATTTCTTTGATATGGTCGAATTCTTCAGGGAGAAGTCCCAGTTCTTTGGCCGTTTCTACGGATACCTGCATGCGCTGAAAATTTGCTGCAAAGGTAGAAAAATCAGGGTAGCGACGAAGAAAATTTGTTGGGGCTTCCCCTGAAGAATGCTGCGCTTTCTTCAGGGTCCCGTGCTCCGCTTTACAAGGTGCCGCTGCGCCCGGTAAGCCACTCCACCTGAATCAAGACAGGGAGTTCTATTCCCGTTATCTTGAAAACGCATGTTTACCAAATGAATAAGGTTATGGAAAAGATTCCAGCGATGGCCAGGCTTTTGTTGCGGCGGGAGGCTGGTGCGGCAGGAAGGCGCCTTCAGGAAAAGGGTCCTTTTTTCGCCCATTTTTTAGACAAGTAAAAAATGGGCAATCAGAAAAGAACTCGACGATCGAAAAACAGGACGTGCCTCAAAACCCACAGGTTTTGATTAATGCAGGGACATCGCCAGCAGAAACCCTTTTCTCTTTTTGCGGGAAACCTCGATGACAGTGCCGTCTTTAAGGATTACGGCATCCATACTTCCCTTCCGGTATTCGCTGACTTTGTCCAGGTTGATCAGGTGAGACCGGTGGATACGGTAAAAGCCAAAAGGCTCCAGCAGGGTATCGTATTCTTTGAGCGGCTTGGTGGAAATCAGTTGTGAACCATCCTCGAGGTACAACACGGTGTACGGGCCATCGGATTCGCATTGAAGAATATCCGCGGTATGGATATAGTTGATTTTGGTAACGGAGGGAATGGCAATTTTAGTGGCCTTCACCGAGGGCCTCAGCGAAGGGATCAGCGTTTTGATGGTGACCCCGACAGGGTCCTGCCGTTCCGCCCGACTTACAGCCTTGACAATGTCTTCCGGAAGAAAGGGTTTCAGGATATAATGGACGGCATTGTACTCAAAAGCCTTAATGGCATAATCATCATAGGCGGTGATAAAAATCAGGTGGAAGTTGACGGAATCCAGTTTGTCGATGAGGTCGAAGCCCGTGCCGTCAGGCAAGCGGATATCCAGGAAAACCAGGTCGGGTGTTTTTTCATGGATAAGTCGAAAACCTTCGGCTACCGACCTTCCCTCTCCGGCAACTTTGAGCTGCGGACAAAAATGGTCCACACAGGCACGCAGCCTGTTCAAAGCTCCGGTATCGTCTTCAATGATCAGTGTTTTCATAATTGCCCGCTGCTTTGTTTATGGATGACGGGGATATGGATGGTGACCTGCGTTCCCGATTCTGCAGAACCTTCCTGCTTCAGATCCTTTACCTCCACATTGGGTAGTTCGTTAAAACTTCTGTTGAGGAGTTCAAGTCGCTCACGGCTAAGCAGAAGTCCCAGGGGCCTGTGACTGTCAGGCTTTCGGTCTGCAGAAGTGTTTTCCAAACAACCTTTCCCATTGTCTTTTACCGTGCAGCAAAGCCGATCCTTATTTTCCATGCGGAAACCAATTGAAATATGTCCACTCTCATTTTCTGTGCCTATTCCGTGGATAATGGCATTCTCTACATAAGGCTGTATCAGCATGGGAGGTAATAGAATCTGTTGGGGATGGACATCCGGTCCCAGGTCAATGGCGTAACTGAACCGGTGGTCAAACCGAACTCTCTCCAGTTCGAGGTAATATTCCAGGGTCTCCAGTTCGCGAGACAAGAGGACAAGCCCTTCCCGCGAGTCCTCCAGGATCAGGCGCACCAGGCGTGAAAACCGCACCAGGTAAACCTCCGATGCCGATTTGTCTCCCCTGGCCATAAAATCCTGGATGGCTATGAGGACATTGAAAATAAAATGCGGGTTTATCTGGGCCCGCAGAGCCGTGCTTTCCAGTTGCAAAAGACGCTGTTCCAGCTTCCGTTTTGCCGCCCGTTTTCGGTGGCGCAACCACCATATAAAGCCGATAAGCATAACAAAAGTCAACCCGGAAAGGGTACGGAACCACCACGACTCCCAATACGGCGCCCTGATGGTAAACGAGAATTTAACCGGCTGAACACTTCGTGTTCCTCCATCCGCTTGTGCATACATTTCAAAGGTGTAGTTCCCGGAAGGAAGGTCCCTGTATTCAACCGTCCGCTGTTCCGTACTTTGCCATTCCGGGTCAAAGCCTCGTAACCGGTAGCGGAATAAAATCTTGCGGGGCCTGAATGAAATACCGGTGTAGGCAATGGTCAGGGTGTTTTCATCGTGATCCAGGGAATAATGGGAGAGTATGCCGGTATCCCGGCCTGAGATGCGAAGGCCTGTAAGGAATACGGGAAGCAAGGGGATGCTCGGACGAGCAGGATACTTGCGGAGGGCAATTAACCCATGTGCCGTATCGGAGGGATACATACCGGTAAAAGGAGGATCCGGGAGGTGCCATACCCCGTTTTTTCTGACACTAAGCCAGATACCGCCTTCATGGTCCTGAGTGATCCAATTGACCGTTACACCTGCAAAATACCGTTTCTCGTTATCCGGACTTAGTGTTCCCCCGGGATAGATAAGGATACCGTTATCAATCGTGGCTACCCATAGATTTCCCCAGGGATCTTCCCAGACAGAATTGATCATGCCCGGCTGCTGAATGTATTGGGTGATCCCTTCCCGGTTAATTCTGAAAAGATTATGTCCGAAGCTGAGAACCAGTGTACCGTCTTTACAACTGATGAAAAACGGTCGGCAATCCTGTTTGTTACGATAAAATTTGGCCGGTATGGTTTTTATGTGGTTAAACCGGGAATCGAACAGATGCAGCTCTTCCTCCAGGAGTCGGTTATCCAGGGTATCCATTAACCCGAAGACCACCGGGGGCAAAGAATCCGGTAACCATATCCCGATCCCTTTCCAGGTGTTGTTTGCAGGAATTGCCTCGGTGAGCTTCCCCCGGTCGTCGATTTTCCAGAGACCCCTGCGGGTTGTTCCCAGGTATAAGCTGTTGTTACGGTCTACCTGAAAATGCCAGGTCTGATCCCGGTATGCCAGGGATTTGATCCTTTCATTGTGGGCGTAGGGGACGAATGAAGTTCCGTTAAAAATGGCATAACCGCCAAAAGTCTGTACCCATAGCCGGTTGTGGGGATCCTGGATAAAGCGGAGACTCAGCCAATCCGGAAGCCCTTCCGCCAGACCGAAATAGGTGTAGGTATGGCCGTCATATCGAATTACTCCCGTTTGGGAAGCTGACCATATATAGCCCCTGGAGTCTTCAAGAAGATGAAAATTATACATATTGGTTTTGAAACCCTCTTTTTTTTCATACTTCAGCATAGGGGGGGCACTGTAGGATAATTTACAGATCAGGAAGAATAAAAGGGCATTTGTTAGCCGCGGTTTTAACAAAAACCGGTCTTGTGTTTGGTTTAGTAACAAATCAGTTCACTTTCTAAGTGAGACCCTAATTTAGGATTCACCCGGAATAGTACTATCCGGCTACGGAATTGGGCAGAATTTCTGCCCGGATACTAAAAAGGTAGAGGTATTCCGGGCAGGGGTCCGGACACTATTCTGGGGTGCTTTCCTTTGGTTTTGGTCATCCCTTCCTAATTTACGGACACCGAATTAATGAATCAAATGCTTATTTGTTTTTTTCTACGGATGTCTGGCTACCTAGAGATACTATTGTCAGCATTTTGTTATTGCCTGTCACCGGCTGAATTTTATACATTCAGAAATTGTGGTACCAGGAAAAATGCTTTTCCATAATCGAAGCTTTACTGATTCGCACATAATCGAGGTAAGCCCGGGCAATTGGAGACAGCGAATGTTTTCGCAGCCAGATCAGCCTCCAGGTTGTTTCGATAGGCAGTCCTTTTGAAGGCAGGATAAACAATTCGCCATTGTGTAGTTCGTTTTTCAAGCCGATAAGCGGAAGTATGGAGTACCCCAGTCCGGCTATCACGGCCTGCTTCACCGCCTCATTGGAAGTAAGCTCCAGCTTGGTCCTGTCTGTTTCCGTATGGAAATACCGGTCCATAGCCAAACGTGTGGCGGAGCCCTTTTCACGGAATATCAGTGGCTTGTCCTTTTCGGGCGAAGGGCTGTTACCTACCAGGTAAAGTTTGTTTTCCAACAGGAGTTCTTCTTCCGTATCCAAATCTTCCGGAACCACCGACACAAGAGCAAAATCAATCCGGTTATGCCGCAAATGATTCAATACCGATTCTTTGTTAGAGACATCCAGCACAAGATCAATACCCGGATGGCGGCTGAGAAATTCTGTAAGAAAATAAGGAATGACATACTTCCCTGTTGATGCGGAAGATATTCTGAGCTTGCCGGTAAGTAATCCGGCATATTGTCGGGTTTTGTAAAGCAGGGCATCCGATTCTCTGAGTATTGACTGTGCTATTGCGGCGATCGACTGCCCGAAGTCTGTAATGTACAATTGTTTCCCAACCAGTTGGGTGAGCGGAATGGTGAACTGATCCTGGAATTTTTTTACCTGTATGGATACCGCAGGCTGACTGAGATGCAGCGCTTCTGCAGCCCGGGTAATGCTTTGCAGCTCTACCACCTTGCAGAAGATTCGTAGCTGGTGAAACGTATAATCCATAAAGAATGCAAATGAACCTGATAAAAACAATAAATAAAAACTTATCGAATGACCTGTGTTGATTTGCACCCGCTAACCGGCAAGTGTATCCATGAACGGACTTATAGAAAACCTTACCAATCCAGCCCTGTTATTTTTCCTGTTGGGAATACTGGGTGCCCGACTGAAAAGTGACCTGCAGATACCGGAAACATCTTCCCGGTTTATTTCCATATACCTGTTGTTGTCCATCGGGTTCAAAGGCGGACAGGAACTAGCACATTCCAGTGCAGGAATGGAGATTGGCCTGAGCATGGTATTGGGTGTTGGACTGGCCCTCTTTGTCCCCCTGTACACCTTTTATATTCTGAAGCGCAAATTCAGTGTGGAGAATTCCGGTGCCATAGCGGCTTCCTATGGGTCAGTGAGCGCGGTAACCTTTGTAACGGCCATTGCATTTCTGGAAATGCAGGGTCAGGCATACAGTGGGCACATGATAGCGGTAATGGCCCTGATGGAAGCTCCGGCCATCGTAATCGGAGTGCTAATGATTAACCTGTACACCCGGGAAACCCAGGCATCCCGGCCATCGCTCTCCGGGATTCTTCGGCATGCTCTTACCAATGCCAGTGTATTGCTCATTCTCGGGAGCTTATGCATCGGATTCCTGGCCAGTGAAAAGCAGGCAGAAGGAATAAAACCCTTTACTACCGATATCTTTAAGGGGTTCCTGTCGGTATTCCTGTTGGACATGGGGATTTCAGCCGGCCGGCAGATTCAGAGTATTCTGAAAAACGGCCTGTTTGTCCTGGGTTTTTCCGTTATCGTACCCTTTCTTAACGGGACCCTGGCCTTGCTTCTGGCCAGCCGGTTTACGGATTCTGCAGGGAATATCCTGCTATTTGCTCTTCTGGGTGCCAGCGCCTCGTACATTGCCGTTCCTGCTGCCATGCGCAATGCGGTGCCCGGGGCTAATCCGGGTTTGTACCTGCCGATGGCGCTGGGAATAACCTTTCCGGTAAATATTATAGTAGGCATTCCTTTTTATTTTTTGCTCTGCCGGATTCTTCTGGGTGGGTAAATGGCTCGGAATAAATGCGTTTTCCATTCTTTGCGTATAAAAAAATCCCCACCCGGAATATTCCGGGCAGGGACACAACCAAGCACTCTGCTAACCCCCTATGCTAGTTCCAGCCGCCACCCAGTGCCTGGTACATATTGACGACGGCATTCATTTGTTGCTGTTTGATCTCGATCAGTTCCATCCTTGACTCCAGGGCATCGCGCTGGGTCAGCAACACCTCCATATAATCGGCCCTTGCCGATTTGAACAAGGTGGTGGAAATGGAAATGGATCGGGTTAATGCATCTACCTGTCCGGCTTTGTAATCGTAGCTGCTTTTCAGGTTGCTGATATTCGCCATACCATTGGTTACGTCAACGAACGCATTCAGAACAGCCCGCTCATAATTGTAGATGGCCTGTATCTGCTTGGCATTGGCATTCAGGTAAGTAGCCTTTATTGCCTTCCTGTTGATGAGGGGTGACATCAACTCTCCGGCCAGGTTATAGATCAGGGACTTGGGTGTCAGTACCAGGTACTGCGGGTTAAAAGCCTGGTAACCCAGTCCGCCCGTGATACGCAGCGAAGGATAAAAATTAGCCTTGGCAACTTTGATATCCAGCCTGGCAGCGATCAGGTCGTACTCCGCCTGCCGGATATCCGGGCGGTTCGCCAGGAGCTGCGAAGGGATACCCGCATGGATACTGTCGGGCATCCTATTCGCAAAGTCCCGGGAATCCCGGTCGATAGGACGCGGGAAACGGCCCACCAGGAAGTTGATCCGGTTTTCGGTTTCTATGATCTTCTGTTCGATATAGAACTGCCGGCTCTGGTTCTTTTTCACCTCGGCTTCAAACCGGAGTACCGCCAGCTCCGTTACTTTTCCGGCCATTTTCTGCAGCCGCACAATCTCCAGGGCATTCTTCTGGATATCGATATTCTGCTTCAATATTTCCAGCTGGTTGTCCAGTGCCATCAACTCGTAATAGGAGTAAGCGATCTCGGCCACCAGGTGTGTCACCATAAAGTTCCGTCCTTCGGTGGTCGACAGGAAATCATACACCGCCACCTTCTTCGCATTGCGGAGCTTTTTCCAGATATCAACCTCCCAGGAAACGTTGGCCCCGAAAGTATAGTCAGGAAGCACCTCCGGAAAAGGAGTGCCCGGCTTCACGTCGGTTGTGGCCTCAAGCGCACCCTTCCGGGTATAACGCCCCGATTTTTCAGCACCGGCACCCGCGCCAAGCCTTACAAAGGGCAGGTATTCTCCTTTACGCGACTGTATGGTGTTGCGGGCGATTTCGATATCCTGAAGCGTGATGTTCAGGTCCTGGTTATTCATCAGGGCCGTATCGATCAGGGCAATCAGGCTGGAATCGTTGAAGAAGTGCTTCCACTGGATCGTTGCCGTATTCAGCGAATCCGGTGAATTCCGGAACGTTTGGGGAAGATCTTCCCGGGGGGATTTTTTCACCAGTTCGGGAATGGAGCAGCCTGCAAAGAACACGGTTATACAAGCCACTCCGATATACCTATAAATTCGATTCGTCTTCATGTTATTTTATTTCTTCGGTTACAGGACTGTCGTATTCATCCCGGATCAGGGATTTTCCTTCGGCCAGCTTGCCGAAGATGTAATAGAGGCCGGGGACTACAATTACCCCGAATACGGTTCCGAACAACATGCCTCCCAGGGCCGCCGATCCGATGGTCCGGTTACCGATGGCTCCCGGTCCGTGAGCCACTACCAGCGGAATTAATCCGGCAATAAAGGCAAAGGAGGTCATCAGGATAGGTCGGAAACGTACTTTGGCGCCTTCGAGGGCAGCCTCCAGCACCGTGGCTCCTTGCCGGTGTTTCTGCACCGCAAACTCCACGATCAGTACCGCATTCTTACCCAGTAGTCCCACCAACATCACCAGGGCCACCTGGGCATAGATGTCGTTGGAAAGCCCCATCATCTTCAGGAAGAAGAAAGAACCGAAGACCCCTGCCGGAAGAGACAATACCACCGCAAGGGGCAGCAAGAAACTTTCGTACTGGGCGGCAAGCACCAGGTATACGAATGCCAACACAATCAGGAAGATGTACACGGCCTCGTTTCCCCTGCTGACTTCGTCTTTCGATAACCCCGACCAGTCGATGTCATAGCCCTTGGGAAGCGTTTGTTTTGCCACCTCCTGTATGGCCTTGATCGCTTCTCCGCTGCTGTATCCCTTGGCAGGAGCGCATCGGATGGAAGCCGTGGTGTACATGTTATACCGGTTGATCTCATAAATGCCCTGCGTCTTTTTGATCTTCATAAAAGAAGAATAAGGCACCATCTCTCCCGATTCATTCCGCACATAAAGCTTCAGCAGGTCCGTCGGCAGCCTTCGGAAGGAGGGGTCTGCCTGCACAAAGACCTTGAAGAAACGCCCGAACTTGATAAAGCCGAGGTCGTAGGTACTCCCGATCAGCAGCGACAAATTATCCATAGCCTTCCCGATCGATACCCCCTTCTGCATGGCCAGCTCGTTGTCGATCTCCAGCTCATACTGCGGGTAATCCGTACGGTAGAAGGTGAACAAAGCGGTCAGCTCCTCTCTTTTCTGGAGCTCGGTCATAAAATCTTCGGTGACATGACCCAGCCGTTGGTAATTGATATCCGTATTCTTGTCGAGCAATTGCAGCGCGATACCTCCGGCAGCACCATAACCCGGAACGGCAGGCGGATCGAAGAACTCGATCTTGGCTCCGGGGATCTCTTTTACTGTCTCTTCCAGCTCAAGGATGATTTCACGCACCGTATGCTTCCGCTTGTTCCAGGGCTCCAGGTTGATCAGGCAGGTGCCTGAGTTGGAACCCCTTCCCTGGGTAAGGATCTCATAACCGGCCAATGCGGATACCGACTTAACCCCTTCTATTTTCAGGGCCAGATCCTGCAGCATGCGGCTGTTGTCGTAAGTCCTTTCCAGCGTGGAACCGGGAGGGGTCTGCAATACGGCATAGATCATCCCCTGGTCTTCCGAGGGCACAAAGCCGGAAGGAAGGTTCCGGGTGATGCCGAAAATACCGACCCCGAAAGCCAGCAGAATACCGAAGGTCACCATCCTCCGGTTTACAATGAGCCGGAGCAACTTGGAGTATTTGCCGGTAAGCCCGTCAAAGCCGCGGTTGAAGGAGTCGATAAAACGATTGAATACTGTCTTTTTCCGGGGTTTTCCATGCGGATTCTTCAGGATCATTGCACAGAGCACGGGAGTAAGGGTAAGGGCCACGATCCCGGAGATGACAATGGAGGAGGCCATGGTGATCGAGAATTGCCGGTAGAAAATTCC
Organism: Bacteroidia bacterium; assembly: GCA_964215915.1. Lineage (GTDB taxonomy): Bacteria > Bacteroidota > Bacteroidia > UBA8524 > UBA8524 > UBA8524. The sequence continues at coordinate 35,573 of CAXPEB010000030.1, read as the reverse complement.
CACCGGTCCGCTCATAAAGGCCACCGGAACAAATACCGAGGTCATCAGCAGCGTAATGGCAATAATGGCCCCGCTGATCTCACCCAATACCCGTTTCACCGCTTCATACGGCCCGATATGTTCCTCTTCCATCTTGGCGTGCACCGCCTCGACGACCACAATGGCATCGTCCACCACAATACCGATAGCCAGTACCAGGGCAAACAGGGTAATCAGGTTCACCGTGAGCCCGAAGGCCTGTATGGCGAAAAAGGCCCCGATCAGCGATACCGGCACCGCCAGGGTAGGGATCAGGGTAGAGCGCCAGTCGCCAAGGAAAATAAATACCACCAGGGCAACGAGGATAAAGGCGTCGCGCAGGGTATGGATCACTTCTTCGATGGAGGCATCCAGGAAGTTCGATACGTCATAACTGATCTCGTATTCCATCCCTTGCGGAAAACCGCCCTTGAGCTCCTCCAGCTTGGCTTTGACATCTTCAATAACTTCCGTGGCATTGCTGCCGTAAGTCTGGTTGAGCAGGATAGCTGCCGAGGGGTATTCGTCCTTATTGGAATAGATATCGTAATACTCGCTTCCCAGTTCCACCTCAGCCACATCCTTCAGTCGAAGCACTTCTCCTTTTGAGTTGGCCCGTATGATCACGTTCTCATACTGATCCGGGTCGCTGTAACGGCCCTGGTAAGACAACACATACTCGATGGCTTCGGAGCGTTTGCTGTCGGCCCGGCCCAGTCGCCCGGGCGAACCGATGATGCTTTGCTGGTTAAGCGCTTCCATCACCTCTTCGGAAGAAATATTGTAGGCCCGCATCCTGTCCGGATTAAGCCAAACCCGCATGGCATACTGCCGGCTTCCGAGGATACGCGCCTGCCCCACACCATGAATACGCTGCAACTCAGGCAGCATATTGATGTAGGCGTAGTTGAAGATAAACTTCATGTCGGCATTGGACGTATCCTTACTGTACAGGTTCACGTACATCAGCATATTCGGCTGCAGACGCTGTACCCGTATCCCCTCAAGCTGTACCAGCTGAGGTAGCCGGTTTTTCATCTGGGCGATACGGTTATTGATATTTACCACGGCCTGGTTCGGATCGCTGCCTTTATGGAACACGATCTGGATATTGGCCTCTCCGGAACTGGCTGCCGTGGAGAACATGTATTTCATCCCGGGAACCCCGTTGATGGCTTGTTCCAGGGGAATGAGCACCGAATTGGTCAGTACTTTGGAGCTGGCTCCCGGGTATGACGCGTAGACCATTACCATAGGGGGCGCGATATCCGGAAACTGGGATTTGGGAAGTGTCTTGATGGCCAGTGACCCCATAAAAATGATTACCAGGGAGATCACGATGGCCAGCACCGGTCTGTGAATGAATCTTTTAAACATGCTGATGTTCTTTAAAATTCCAAACCGTGCTTATTCAGCATGTAATTGAAGGTGCGCGATCACATCGGCCGGGTCATGGTACACAAACTCGATGTGGTCATTTTCTTTCACCTTACGCAACCCTTCGAGCAGGATCTGATCCCCCTCATTCAACCCGTCTTTCAGAATATACAGGTCGGGGATTTCCGTATCGATGGTGATCATCCGGGCTTTGAGGATATGGTCCTTGTCCACCACATACACATACTTTTTGTCTAGAACCTCGAAGGTGGCCTTCTGCGGGATGATGAGGCTGTGCTTCAGCGGAACGCTCACTACTACGTTCCCGGTTTCGCCGTGCCTGAGCAGTTGGTCCGGATTGGGAAAAGTAGCCCGGAACGCGATGTTGCCGGTTTCGTTATTGAAGTCGGCTTCGATGGTTTTTACCTCCCCGATATGGCGGTAGATTTCGTCGTTGGCCATCCGCAGGCTCACCTTCATGACGCTGTCTTTGCGAAGGCTTTTTTTGTAATCCAGGTATTCGGCTTCAGGTACGTTGAAGTATACCCAAAGCGAACTGATATCGGATAAGGTGGTGAGCAGATCGCCTTCATCCAGCAGACTTCCCTGCCGTACGTGAAAACGGTCCATCAGTCCGCTGAACGGCGCCCGGATCTCGGTAAAGCCCATATGAACACTGGCCAGTTCCAGTTCGGCCAGGGCCTTTTCATATTTGGCCTTAACTAAGGCAAGTTGGGTGGGGGAGATCACATTGCTGTCGGCGAGTAGCTTGGCATTTTCGTATTCGATCTCCACGTAATTGGCTTCTGCCTTGGCCTTTTGAAGTTCGGCTTTGTATTGAATGGGAAGAATCTGGAACATGAGCTGACCCTTTTCCACGTATTGTCCTTCGTCCACATAGATATGCTGGAGATAGCCGCTTTCCAGCGCTCTTAGTTCGATATGCTGGATCGCATGGATCTGGCAAACGTATTCTTTGGTGGTGGACGTATCCATCAGGATGGGACTGGTTACGGAAAAGGTATCATGAGATTCGGCTTCCTTGGCAGACTCACAGCTCGATCCGAATAACAGCGCGATCAGGCCTGAGAGCATGAATATATTTTTCATTGAATTGGTTTATTAGGGGGTTATGAGTTTGATTGGTTGAATTGCCTGGAACACAGGCCATGTGCGGGAATCCCCGACATGTGGTAATAAATTGAAAAAGAAAAGGGATTTAAGAACCGGGAACAGATCCGTCCGGCCCGGTCAAACTCATAGCCGATAAACCTCGAACAGGATGTACCTCACGGTGCGGGCACTGACCACACACCGGTAAAGACAGGTACTGGCTCCTGTTACGGCAAAGAAGGAAGGGAGTCTGGATTCAGTGAGGGCTGCAGGATTGCTCCCGGGGCCCGATAAAGGTTTCTGAGTGACAAGCCTGTCATCTTCTTCTTCGTTCTCCAGAACTGGGATGCTGATGCGAAGAGGATGTTCCGCTTCTTCGGAACGGATCTGGCCTGCCGGGTGAGATTCGGATAAACGCTCCTGAATGTATTGAACCTGTTCCGGGGTGTTTTCTGTATACAGACTCAGATCGATCTGCGCATGCAGATGGAAAAGTCCGCTAACCAGGAGAACCTGTAGTGACAGAAAATAGTGAAGTAGTTTATTTTTCCGGAACATCAGAATTTTCGCTTTTTCACTGGGTTTCAGAATGACCTGTGATTTTTGCTCTGTGTTATCCTTGCCTTATTGGCGGTGCAATATTAAGACCAAACCGATCGGAATAACAAGTTAATGGCTCCGGATTGTTGTGGCTTTGATGGATGATTGCCCTGCACCATGGTTTTAATCCCGATCCTTAGCTTTTCCGTATACTTGCAGCTTCGTAAGCCTTCGAAACCGGTTTATTCCGGGTTCATTGACCCCGTTGGAACCGGCTCCTCTTTCTTCAGGAGAGGAGATTCAGCTGAATTGATTTTATGACGTTTATCGACCAATTGAAAAACAAGGGATTCAATCCCAAAAGCGAAGTATTGTCCGGACTGACCGTAGCCCTGGCGCTTGTGCCGGAAGCCATTGCCTTTTCCATCATTGCGCATGTCAGTCCGCTCACCGGGTTGTATGCCGCATTTATCATTGGCCTGGTTACGGCCCTGATTGGCGGACGGCCCGGAATGATCTCCGGAGCGACCGGCGCCATCGCGGTGGTTATTGTCGGGCTGGTGATCCGGCATGGGGTGGAATACCTGTTTGCGGCAGTGATCCTTATGGGACTGATCCAGATGGCCATCGGCTTTCTGAGGCTGGGGAAATTTATCCGGCTGGTGCCCCAACCCGTGATCTTCGGTTTCCTCAACGGGTTGGCCCTCGTGATCTTTTTGAGTCAGTTCAGCCAGTTCAAAATAACCGACGCAGGCCAGGAATCCTGGCTGAGCGGACAGCCTTTATACATCATGCTGGGCCTGGTGCTTCTGGCTATGCTGATCATCCATTTCCTTCCCAAATTGACAAAAGCTTTCCCATCCGGGTTGGCAGCCATCCTGGTTGTTTCTGCTATTGTAATTGTGGGGCAGGTCCCGACGAAAAGGGTAGGGGACATCGCTTCCATAGCCGGAGAATTACCCGCCTTTCATCTCCCGCAGATCCCCCTGAACCTGGAAACCCTGCGGATCATCTTTCCCTATTCGCTGATCATGGCTTTGGTTGGACTGATCGAAAGTTTGTTGACGCTTTCGGTTATCGATGAGATGACAGAAACCCGCGGCAATGGGAACAAGGAATGTGTCGCCCAGGGTACCGCTAACCTGCTTACCGGTTTTTTCGGTGGGATGGGAGGTTGTGCCATGATCGGGCAAAGTATCATCAACGTTTCTTCCGGCGGACGGTTTCGCCTCTCGGGGATCGTGGCTTCGGTTTGCCTGCTGCTGTTCGTCCTGTTCGGTTCTTCCCTGATTGAACAGATCCCAATGGCTGCCCTGGTCGGGCTGATGTTTATGGTGGCCATAGGCACTTTTGAATGGGCCAGCCTCCGGGTGTTTCGCAAAATGCCCCTCACCGATGTAATTGTGATGGTGCTGGTGGCGGGCGTTACGGTGGTGTTTCACAACCTGGCCGTAGCGGTGATCATCGGCGTGGTGATCTCGGCGCTGGCTTTTGCCTGGGACAATGCCAAACGTATCCGGGCCAGAAAGCATACCGACGAAGAAGGAGTCAAACACTATGAGATATACGGTCCTCTGTTTTTCGGTTCCGTGAGTGCCTTCAATGAGAAGTTTGATGTGCTGAATGATCCGGAGCAGGTGGTCATCGATTTCGCGGAAAGTCGTGTGGTGGATATGTCGGCCATTGAAGCGCTGAACAAACTCACCGAACGTTATGCGAAACAAGGCAAAAAGGTTCACCTGCGGCATTTGAGCGAAGACTGCCGCCGCCTGCTGGAAAATGCCGAGGCCATTATCGAAGTGAATTATTACGAAGACCCGACCTACAAGCTTCCTGTCGATGCACAGAAACTGAAATAATCAAGGCCACCATTCGGGGAATGGGTTTATCGCTAGCTCAGCACCAGGATGGCAAAAAGGCTGATCACCAGGATAGACAAGAGGTTCATCACCACCCCGATGCGCACCATTTGGCGTATCTGCACTTGTCCCGACCCAAAAACGATCGCGTTTGGCGGGGTGGCAACCGGCATCATAAAAGCGCAGGAAGCTGCCAGCGTAGCCGGGATCATCAATACAAAAGGATGCAACCCCAGGGTTTGCGAGAATGAAGCCAGTACCGGAAGCAGCACGGCACAGGTAGCCAGGTTGGAGGTGATCTCCGTGATGAAATTAACCGCAGCTACCAGGATGATGAGGATCACAAAGACGGGGAACACTTCCATATCCCGGATACCATTTCCCATCCATACAGCCAGTCCGCTTTTGTCAAAGGCATTGGCCAGCGCAATTCCACCCCCGAACAGGAGCAATACGCCCCAGGGTAGTTTTACAATGTCGTTCCAGTTCATCAACGGCTTTTCCAGTTCCGGGTCGCGGATGAGCACCAGGCTCACGGCTGCCAGCAAGGCAATATTGGTATCATTCAGAAAGCCCGAAACCGGCTCCGGTAGCAGGGAATGGAACATCCAGAGGCAGGCAGTGCTTACAAATACGGTGAGGGTTCGTTTTTCGGAAACCTTCATCTTTCCCATTTCCGCCAACTGCTGCCGTACCGGCGCTTTTCCACCCGGGAAACCGAGCTTGTTCAGGTTAATTCCGCTGCGCGTCAGGTAAAACCAGCAAAGAGTCAGCAAGGCCATGGATACCGGAAATCCATACCGGAACCACTGAAAAAACTCCAACCTGATGTCAAAATACTCTTCGATAATTCCGGCCAGGATCAGGTTGGGTGGCGTTCCGATGAGAGTCGCCATCCCCCCGATGGAGGCGGCATAGGCCAAGCCCAGCAGAAGCACCGTCTTAAACCGACTGCTGCTCGCCGGATCGATGCCTGTCTGGGCTTCCAGCAGCCGGTTGCTGGCGAGGGCCAAAGGAAGCATCATCACCACCGTGGCGGTGTTGGAAATCCACATAGACAAGAAGGCCGTAGCCAGCATATAACCCAGCACGATGGAACTCAGCCGGGTACCGGTGAGCATCATGATCTGAAGCGCGATCCTTCGGTGCAGCCCGCATTTTTCTATAGCCAATGCCAACACAAAACCACCCAGGAACAGAAAGATATAAGGGTGGGCATAGCCGGTGGTAATCTCTTTGGTGCCGAGGCCCGTTCCGATATTCAGGAGCAGGATGGGGAGTAAGGCGGTCACCGCCAGGGGTATGGATTCGAAGATCCACCATATAGCTACCCAGGTTACGGTAGCCAATACCTGCCGGGCCTCCGGGGTAAGGCCTTTCGGTTCCAGCCAAAAACTGATGGCGAGGTAAGCCACAGGTCCCAGCCAGAAACTCAGCTTTTTCAGGCTTTCGTTCATCAGGGATAAAGCAGGTTTACAGCGTAGGCCGAGGTCAGGTTGAAATCGTGATCCGCGTTTGGAATAACCCTTATCTGCCATTGGAACAGGGCAGGCCGGGATGCTGCCAGGGCTTTGCTTTCATTAAAAAAGTAAAAAGCGCGGTCATAGCGGTTCGATCCCTGCGTATCTGCAGCAGTAGTGTGCCGTAAGGAGGCCGCGTTGGGGTCGTTATCCTGGTCGCCGACACATACGGTTAGCGGAAAGCTGAAATAGTTCAGGATGTCTTTTTCGGAATGAGGAGCCAGCTGCAGCCCATATGGGAACTGCACTGTAGTATCCGGAAGGGTATACCATCCGGCGGAACTGGCCACCGCCTTACGGATGCGATTCTGCGGTTTGAAGAACAGGAACCGGTGCAGGAACTGAGCTCCTGCAGAATGGCCGAAGGCATCGTATTCCTTCCCTGAATAGCCGGTCCATTGCCGGATAAAATCAAACAGGGGCTCGATGAGGGAGAACGTCCATTGGTCCTCCGGGTTCAGAGCGGAAGAACCGGGCTTTTCTCCGTTTACAAACAAGTTGCCGAGGTTGTACTGGTTGCCTCCGGGGAACAGGGAATCGTTGAACTCCGGAACAAAAACCAGGAGGTTCTTTTTGTTAGCCAGCTGGATCAGCGCGTCTCTGGATTCTTTCGCGTCCCGGTTTGCCCCGGTAAAAACAATCAGCAGGGGCGATTCAACGCCGCTGCTTTCCGGAATATGGTACCATACACGCACGGGCTTGGCCTTGAGCGGAGCAAAGCCGCTGAAGACAAAAGACCCCGATCCCCTGACCAGTATGCTGTCACTTCCCTGGTCAGGAGGAAGGATATGCTCGTTTTTATCACAGGAGGTCCATACCCAGAAAAGCGGGGCCAACAGGACCAGGAGAAGGGGCTTGATTTTCATTCCAATGCTAAATACGTTGGGCCGGTATCCATAATTGCAGTCCAATAATTGATAAAAGAAGAGTCCAATTACCGGAACTCACCCATCAGCCTCGCCATGGAAAGCAGGCGATTCCGGATTACCGGGTTGCGTACTGACGCGTAACCGAAGATCAAGCCTTGTTCTGCCTGTTCCGCCTGGTAACACCGGCTCAGGGCATGGGCAATGATGTGGTGTTCGCCAAGGTATTGAGCGAGCTTCAGGTCGGAAGGATGTTTTTTTAGCCGGGTGACGAGGTGCAGGCTTTTAACCTCAGAGGGAGCGATTTCCAGGTATCCGGAAAGTTCCTCCTGCAGGATTTTTATAAAAAGAGCCCGGCGTTCATCGGCGGCATGAGCCACACGTTTGCTGTGTTTATAGATGAATTTTTTGTCGATAAACTGGCTCATCACCACCTGCAGCGACGGGGGAACAAAGCGGTGGGAATGCTTCAGTAGTGACTCGGTGGCGGAGATCAGGTATTCCGGCACCACCATATACCCGATGCGTATGGAAGGGTGTAGCAGGCGGTTAAACGTTCCGAGGTAAATCACCCGCTCTCCGCCGTCCAGTTCGTAAAGGGATGGCAGGGAGTCTTCGAAATTATTGATTTCGTGTTCGTAGTCATTTTCGATAATGAGAGCCTTGTGTTTTCGGGCAAATTCCAGCAGTTCCATCCTACGTTTCAGGCTCATTCGGGTGCCCAGCGGGTACTGGCAGGAGGGCGTACAATGAATGAGTTTCAGATTGAAGTCCTTCGGGAGGCTTTCCGGAATCTGTATACCCTCATTATCTATCTCCGAAAAAAGACAATTGGCCCTTAAGCCACGGAAGATGGCCCGCACATTCGGGAATACCGGGTTTTCCAGCAATACCCCGTCGCCGGGATCGATCAGCACATTGCCCACGAGGTAAAGCGATTGCAGGGAACCGGCCACGATCATAACATGATCGGCATCACAGCGGAGGTTGCGGGAGATGTTCAGGTAGCTGGCCATGCTCTTTTTGACATTGACGAGTCCGGCCGAAGGCGAATAGATCATTTCCGAAGTCCTTACATGCCGCCAATACTGGTTCGACAGGTTCTTCCACTGGTTTACCGGAAACAGGTCGAGCGGAGGAATACCGGGCCGGAACCCGATGCTCTTGTCCTCGGTGCTGTTGATGAGGCTCACACTGCCCGAAAAGGCTTTACCCGTTTGCGACAGTTCCGGAAAATTCTCTCCCAGGCTTTCCCTGGAAATACGCGGTCCTTCGCGGTGGCGGAGCCGCACATACGCTCCGGAACCCTGGCGGCTTTCAATCAGTCCCTCCATGGAAGCCAGCTCCAGGGCTTTGTTGAGGGTGCTGCGGGCAATGCCCAGATTTTTGGCGAGCAGCCTTCCCGGTGGCAGGTTGTACCCGTCGGGGATGCGGTGATGGAGAATCAGATTCTTCATTACCAGGTACAGCGACTGGTATTTGGGTATGGATTCCTGCTTCTCCGATTCGGCCTGTATGGCCTTTTGAAAGGCGGTATGGATGCGTTCCGTAATAACAGCGTTTCGGTGTTCGGCCCCTTCTTCTTTGCTCTTTTTCGGCTTCAAAATGAATAATTGGTCTCCATAAAAGTAATGAATTGGCCTGTATGTGTCCCATTCACTCTGGCGTAATTCGACCAGAATGTTATTCACGAAAACCCTATTTTTATGAAGAGGATATTTACCTGCCTGTTTATGCTGGGCTTGTTTTGGAATGCCGAAGCCCAGATGATCATCAACGAAGTACTGTACGACCCCTCCAACAATGCACTCGATGGAGACGCCAACGGAGACGGGGCCTATGACCAGGAAGAGGACTCATTTATCGAATTTCTGAATATCGGGCTCGACAGCTTCGATGCCAGTGGCTTTCAGATCTGGGACGACTCGGTTAACGGCCAGCTTCGTTATACTATTGCCAATGATACCAAAATACCACCCGGCGGTGCGTTGGTGGTTTTCGGGGGAGGAACCCCGGTAGGAACTTTTGGCAATGCGATCGTTCAGGTAGTGACAGGAAGTGTGGATGGGATGAACCTGAATAACTCCGGAGAGGTGATCGTGATCAAAGATGCCAGTGGTAATACTTACCTCACCTTTGATACCGATGCTCTTTCCAATAACCCGAATGAATCCTATACCCGTAACCCGGATTATACGGGTGCTTTCGAACAGCATGGCGATAATTTCTCCGTATTGTTCTCGCCGGGTACCAAGGTAGACGGAACGCCTTTCGATAAGCCCTTTATCCCGCTTCCCCAATACACCGTTACTTTTCAGCTGGACCTTTCCCAATACAGTGGAACGGTTACAGATGTGTATATCAGTGGAAGCATGAACCAGTATTGCACCAACTGCGATGCCCTGCAGGACGGCAATAGCGATAATATCTGGGACATCATGCTGACGGTAGATTCCGGTTCGGTCAATTACCTGTTTTACGTGAACGGTACCGAAGAGCAACTCAGCGTTACCGCACCCTGTGCCGTGGATGTGAATGGTGTGGCTTACCGTGATTATACCGCATCTGCCGATGCCACCGTTCAGCCAGTTTGCCATGAATCTTGTGCAGCCTGCCTTATTGAGGTTAACTCCATTACCGTACAGGGAACAGGAGGGGCTACCAGTATCGATACCAAATCCGGAACCCTGCAAATGGAGGCGACCGTGCTGCCGGCCAATGCCACTGACCCCAGCGTAACCTGGAGCGTAGACAATACTTCCATCGGAACCATTGATGCCAACGGATTGCTTACCGCAGTAGCCAATGGAACTGTTACCGTAACGGCAACCGCTAATGACGGATCAGGGATCAGCGGGCAAACCGATATCACCATCACCAACCAGGAGACGGGTATTCATGCCGCTTCAGTGGGTGAGGTTAAGGTGTATCCTAACCCGGTTTATGATAAGCTGTATCTTGGAACCGGCTATAAAATTCAATCCGTGAGCATTGTCAATGTGCAGGGCAAAGAAGTGTTCCGCAGCGGAAATGTGACGGAATATGTAAGTATGGATACCTTGCCGGCCGGATTTTACCTGATCCATATACAAACGGAGAACGGGACTTCCGTTCAACGGGTTCAAAAAGTGAATCGATAAGCCAAGTTATACAGATCCATCATGCAAATACCGAATTTCCTTACAGGCTGCAGTCTCGTGATATGTGCAGCCGCTATCCTGGGAGTTTCATCCTGTAAAACGGATGACGTGGAGGGCAATGCACCCGGACAGGGCGACCCGCGGGTAAGTATCAGTTCTTCCAAGCTGATTATTTCGGAAGACGGTGACTCCACCGACCTGGTACTGACTCTGGATAAAGTGGCCACAGCCAACGTTTCCGTGAGCCTGAACTTCAGCGGCACTGCCGACGGAGGCGTGGACTATACCGGTCCCGGTACACCTCTGACCATTGCAACGGGGCAGACCTCTGCGGCATATCGGATTTACAGCGTGCAGGATACGTCCAAGGAAGGAAATGAAACCATTATTCTCGGTATCCTCGCCGTTACCGGTGGGGTAAGTGATGGTGTGCAGTCGGTGACGATAACCATTGAAGACGACGATGTGCCCCAGGCACCTAATGTGCTGCTGAATGAGATCTGTTACGACCCCTCCAACAACGCTTTGGATGGTGACGCGAATGGCGACGGCAGCTATGCTCAGAATGAAGACGAATTTGTGGAGCTGATCAATATGGGAACAAAACCCCTGGATCTCTCCGGGTATAAGATTTATGATACCGAAGGGTTGACTGCCGGAACACCAAACCATGTAATTCCCGCCAATACCATCATTGCGCCCGGTAAGGCGTTGGTGGTATTCGGTGGCGGGACCCCCACGGGCAGTTTCGGTGGAGCCACGGTTCAGACCTCTACAAGCGGCGACCTGAACCTCAACAATGCCGGCGATGTGTTCACCCTGACTGATCCCAACGGAACGGTGATCATCAGCTATGATATTGAGCCTTTGTCCAATAACCCCAACGAATCGTATACCCGTAACCCGGACCTTACCGGTGATTTTGAACAACACAGTGCCAATACCCCATTGCTGTTCTCACCGGGAACCCGCGTAGACGGTACCCCATTCTAAATAGACGGCATGACCCCGGGATTGATTATTTCTCTGGTTTTTGTAGTCCTGGTTGCGCGTATGCTGCTGAAGGGATTCAATGCCCAGGCGACCCTGTTGGTAAGCGGACTGCTTATGTTTGTCATAGCCTGGATCCTGGGCCTTGATTTCCCGGAGATCAAGGAACCAACCGGCTCCAAAGGCTTTGACCTGTTTCGCTACCTGAGTGAGTCCTTTGCCGGAACCAACGCTTCTGTCGGGTTGATGATCATGGCCATAGGCGGCTTTGTAGCCTATGTGGATGAGCTGGGAGCCTCCCGGGCACTGGTGCATGCCGCCATGCGACCACTTTCCCTGTTCAGGAAGCATCCGCACCTGACTGCCGTACTGGTTATTCCGCTCGGCCAGCTGCTGTTCATTTGTATTCCTTCTGCCGCCGGTTTGGCGCTGTTGCTTATGGTAACGGTATTTCCCATTCTAACCGGGCTGGGAGTCAGTCGGCTTTCTGCTGCTTCCGTGATCACTGCAACTACGGCGTTCGGAGTAGGCCCGGCATCGGCGATTACGGCCAGTGCCGCCAGCATTACAGACATGGACCTGCTGAGTTACTTCATCCAGTACCAGCTTCCGGTGATTGGTCCTTTGAATGCCATTCTGATGGTAGCCTACCTGTTTACCAACCGCTATTTCGACCGGAAAAGGGAAGAAGAAGAAGTGGTAGAGGAGGAGAAGGATGAAAAAACCAAGCGGAAGGCGCCCGGTATTTTTGCCTTGCTTCCGGTGTTCCCGCTGATCCTTTTGCTGGTCTTTTCCGATCTCTGGCACATTTTCCCGGCTGAGATCCACCTGGATACCACCACGGCGATGTTCATCAGCTTTTTTGTGGCTGTCATCTTCGAAGGCATTCGTGTTCGGGATTTCCGCGCACTGATGAAAGGTATCAATGTGTTCTGGACCGGTATGGCTTCGTTTTTTAAGACCATAGTTACCTTGGTGGTGGCAGCCGATGTCTTTGCCCAGGGCTTGATCTCTCTGGGTTTTATCGATGGATTGGTGGACAGTTCCACCCATCTCGGTTTTGGTCCCATAGGGATCGGAATTGTGATGTCCCTGCTGATCTTCCTGGCTTCCATGCTGATGGGGAGCGGCAATGCCTCTTTCTTTGCCTTCGGACCGCTGGCTCCGGGTATCTCCTCAGGATTTGGGGTGGCTACCACCAAGCTGGTATTGCCCATGAATATGGCAGCCTCCATGGGGCGGACAGTTTCCCCGGTGGCCGGAGTGCTGATTGCCGTGGCAGACATCGCGAAGGTTACCACCTTTGATATTGTCAAACGGAACCTGATCCCAATCGGGTCCGCATTAGTTTACCTAATTCTTTACTACGCTCTCTGATGATGTTATTAATACGCAATGCGGATGTATATGCGCCGGAGCACCTGGGTACCAAAGATATCCTGGTAGCCGGTGGAAAGGTCATGGCGGTCGAAGACCGTATCGATCCGCATCCGCAGATTACCCGCACCCTGGATTTCGGTGGACAGAAACTGATCCCCGGGGTTATTGACCAGCACATGCACGTAATCGGTGCCGGAGGGAAACACGGTTTCGCTTCCATGACTCCAGAGATTACCGCTTCAGAACTGATCGGTTGCGGAACCACTACGGTGGTCGGTCTTTTGGGCACCGATGGTTCCACACGCAGCATCAAAAGCCTCTATGCCAAAGTAATGGCCCTGGAACAAGACGGTATCAGCGCCTACATGTATACCGGTTATTATGGTATCGATCCCGTACACATCTTAGACAATGTGCAGGATGAGATGATTTTCATCCATAAAGTACTGGGCTGCAAGATCGCCATCAGCGATATCCGTTCCTCTTATCCTACTGAACTGGAGCTGGTTCGCTTGCTCAGACAGGTTCGTACCGGGGGCATGATCGCTTCCAAAAAGGGAATCCTGCACATCCACCTGGGTGCATTGGATTCGAAGATGGATATACTCATGCGCCTGGTGGAAGAGTACGCATTTCCCATTGAACATATCAGTCCGACGCATGTCGGACGCACCAAAGACCTTTTCGAAGCGGCCATCCTTTTTGCCAAAAAGGGGGGTATGATTGATATCACCACCGGAGCTTCCAAATACACCGACCCCTGGAAGTCGGTAGTTTATGCTCTGGATCAGGGGGTGTCTATCGGTAAAATGACCTTCAGCAGCGACGGCAATGCGGGCCTGGATCGTAAAGACGAAAACGGCAATGTGATCGGTTTCCGTCGTGCACCTATCGATCAGAACCTTGCCCAGGCCATTGCCCTGCATCGCGAGGGAGGCTTACCGCTTTCCGATGCCATTCGTCCGGCGACACTTAACCCCGCCATTAACCTGGGACTAAAACAGAAGGGAAGGATACAGGTAGGGGGTGATGCGGATTTCTGCCTGCTGGATGACGAATTCCGGCTCTCCTCTGTAATTGCGGGAGGGGTGGTGAAGATGTTGCATTCCAAACTCACTTTTCAAGATCATTTTGCCCAATGAAGCCAGCAATAACCAACAAAACCGGCCTGTCACTTCTGGTACTTCTCTTCGTGTTTTTCGGAGAAAGGGCTTATGGACAGGGTGCTGAAATGAATGCCTACCAATTCGGGGATGGCCTTATTTTCAGCGGTAAAAGCGGGTATACCCTCAATATCCGAGGCTATGTACAGCCGGCTATGGATACCCGGTTCTATTCGGGTGACAGCCTGGACGGTTACCGGACCCGCTTCCGTATCCGCCGTGCCCGTTTGCGCCTGAACGGTGACGCTCTTGATGGACGTATCGATTACCGTTTGCAGCTTGATCTTAGTGGTAACTCCGAGGACGGAGACCAGGCGAATGCCTATCTCCTTGATGCCTGGGTGCGTTACAGTTTCAATAAAAATCTCCGCCTTACCATCGGGCAGAAATACACCCCGACGGATAACCGGGAGATGATGATGGGTTCGCATACCCTGCAACTGGTGGAAAGGAGCAAAATCACCTCCGCCTTTGCTTCCATCCGTGAATTCGGTCTGTACCTGGACGGAACCTACCGTATTGCCGGAGGAGCCTACCTGAAACCGAGCATTGCGGTGACCAATGGCGATGGTCCGAATGTGTTCCAGCGCGACCGTGGCGGGCTTAAGTTCGGAGGACGCCTGGACTTTTTACCCTTAGGGACCTTTACCAATTTCGGGCAGTACCGCCAGGCCGACCTGGTACGGGAGCTTACGCCAAAACTGGTGGTAGGTGCTGTGTACAGCTATAACCAGGGAATGAGCAGCCGGCGCGGTCGGGAAAGCGGGGCCATTCTCTACCTGGATAAAGATGGAAAAGAGTTGTTGCCCGATTATACCAAGTTCGGGGTTGACTTTATGTTCAAATTCAGAGGCTTTTCCATGATCGGTGAATGGGTCAGGACCCAGGCAACCGTTCCTTCGGATATTACCACCCGGGTACGAAATGACGGGACCACGAGCAATACTTTTGAGGTGGACGGGAAGCAGGATGTGGAGAATTATGTGAAGGGAAGAATGATGCTCGGCTCCGGCTTCAACCTGCAGGCCGGTTATATCTTTCGTTCGCATTGGTCCATCGATGCCCGCTACGTAAAGCTGAATGCCGATACCCATTCCTTCCTGAACAACGGAACTTTTTATAACCGCCCCGAATACTACACGATCGGGATTTGCAAATACATGGGCCGCAATTACGGGTTCAAAGTGCAGGGCGACCTTACCTATGTTAAGGTGAAGCCGGGTTCCAATGACATTTATGGCAATCCCTATTCGGGAGACAGGGAGCTGATTTTCGGACTCATAACCACCTTCGCTTTCTAACCGATGCGCTTGTTCAGTTACATACTCCTGGGATTGTTTGTGGTGACGGAAGCCTGTCAGTCGATACTGGTTCCGCAAACCCCGGACATTACCCGGAACTATTTCCCGGATCCTGAAGTCAGCATAGAAACACCTGCCTTTAATAAAGACAAGGGCTTTACCAGCTATGCAGAGATGATGGATTACCTGAATGCCCGGGTGCAAGCCCATCCGGAACTCCTTTCCCTCTCTTTCATCGGGAACAGTCAGAAGGGCCTGCAAATTCCCATGCTCTCCATTAAAAAAGGAGACGGTAGTGAAAAGGTAAGAGTGTGGCTGCAGGCTGGTTTGCATGGAAACGAACCCGCCGGGACTGAAGCGATGTTATACCTGGTGGATCAGTTGTGTAAACCGGAATATGCGGACATGCTGGCCAACCTGGATATCCGGGTTCTGCCCATGGCCAATATCGATGGTTGTGAGAAATTCGACCGCTATGCCGCTAACGGGCTGGACCTTAACCGGGATCAGACCAAGATTGCTGCCCCGGAAACCCGATCCATCAAAACAGCTTTTGCGGCTTTTGCGCCGCAGGTATGCCTGGATCTTCATGAATACCGACCCTACCGCCGCGATTTTACGCAGATAAGTGAATTCGGGATCACGAACAGCTACGACGTGATGTTCCTGTATTCCGGTAACCTCAATGTCCCTGCCGGCCTTCGGGCTT
The DNA here is from genome assembly GCA_964215915.1 of Bacteroidia bacterium. GTDB lineage: Bacteria > Bacteroidota > Bacteroidia > UBA8524 > UBA8524 > UBA8524. The sequence continues at coordinate 19,597 of CAXPEB010000030.1, read as the reverse complement.
ATACAGAAACCCGGTTTGTGGCCAATGCCCGGGCCAGCCTGGATGAGCATGGCATGACCTACCACGATTATTTCACCGCAGCAAAATACAACAGCAATGTGGAGCTGAACCAGGGATCCATCCATGCCCGTTCCACCGCTACTTCGGCAGCACTCACCAACTGTATCTCCACCTTGCTGGAAGTAAGGGGTATTGCCCTTGGGCGCACCTCTTACAAACGCCGGGTTTACAGTACCTGGCTGGTGGCGCTGTCGTTTCTGAAAACAGCCAGTGAGCACGGTGATGAGGTTCGCTCGCAGCTGGAGCAGTCAGGGAGCCAGCGTGATTCGGCTGTGGTAAAACAAAAAAGAACGGTTTATCAGGATAGCATCGAAGTGATCGAACTCGGGCAGAACCGTAAGGTCAATATCCTGGTTACTATCCACGATGCTTCGCAGTCGTCCTCGATGTTGAGCCGTTCGCGTCCGCAAGCCTACCTGATTGATCCTGCACAAACGGAACTGCTCGACCGCATCCGTGTGCTTGGGCTGGAAACCCGAGTGTTGGAAAACGATTCCACCATCTGGGTGGACCAGTACCAGGTTGAGGGTTATGAAGTTGAGCCCATCAAATGGGAGCAGGTAAGCGTACAAAATACCAAAACCCGACTGGTGAAGCTGCAAAAGACCTTTACCAAAGGCACTGTGGTGCTGGACATGAGTCAGACCCGGGCCAATCTTGCCATAGAACTTTTGGAACCCGAAGCCCCCAATAGCCTTGTTAGTATGAGCATTGTGGTGACCGAAAGCGGCGCCGTTTTACCCTATTATCGATATCCATCCCAAAACTAGATCCATGAAAAAATACCTTGTAAGCATTTGTTCCGCTCTTCTATGTGCAGGCCTCGCCAATGCTCAGGAGCAGCCGAACACGTCGCGGTTTGAGCTGGGCAGCGGTCTCAATCTCAGCTACGACAACGGGAATTACAATTTCCGCTTGGGAGGCATGATCCAGCCCTATTTTGGGGTTGCGAGCCGGGCAAACGAAGACCCGGAATACATGCTGTATGTGAAACGGACCTATTTCAGCCTGGAAGGAAAAGCCGTTCAGGAGAAGGTGAACTTTTTCCTTCAGCTGGATTTCAGCAACAGCCAGCCCCTGCTGGATGCCTGGGTGAATTACCAACCTTTCCGGGGATTCAACCTGAGTGCGGGACAGAAGCTGAATCCGGCGAATAACCGGGAGATGAACTTCATGGAAACCAAGCTGCAATTTCCCGACAGGAGCCTGCTGAGCCAGTCTTATAGCAATCTGGGACGCGAGTTTGGGGTGTTTGTCTCGTATGAGTTCGGTTTGGCGGGGATGGGATTCCGGCCCCAAATTTCAGCCACCTCCGGGGATGGCAAAAACTCTTTCGGGGTGGATTCCCGTGATGTGGATTTGGGTGGATTTAAGTATGGATTTCGTTTTGACTTCCTGCCTTTCGGGATGTTTGCCGACGGGAATGAGTACCAGTTTGCCGACCTGGAACGGGAGCAAAAGCCGCGTTTGGCGTTGGGTGTTGCCGGATCGTATAATGACGGAGCAAATGAAAAAGTGGGAGAGGGGCATAACAGTCTGGAGTTGTACAATGGTATCGGAGCCCAGCAATTCCCCGATTACCGCAAGCTGAGTTTCGATTTCCTGTTCAAATACAGGGGGCTGTCGCTTATGGGCGAGTACATGGTGGCTACGGCTACCAGCCTGGAAGGGTTGTATGTGGACAATACCGGAACCAATCCGCTGTTACCCACAGTGATCAGCCAGTATTTGTCCCTTGGGAATTCGTATGCCATTCATGCGGGATACGTGAGCAAGTGGAATATCGGTCTGGACCTCCGCTATGCAGCGGTAGCCCCCGAGTTCGCGAACAATACCGCTTCAATTATTCAGGATGCCAACCGCATTGATGTGGGACTTTCCCGCTACCTGATGAAGAATGCCATGAAATTCCAGTTGAATTATACCACCTCCGACCTGAATGGAGCCAAATCTTCCTGGATAGGCCTGATGACACAACTCTGGTTCTAAGCCAGGGAAGTGAGGTTAATGAGCCTTAGCCCCGGACCTTAGCCCCGGACTTCAGTCCGGGGAACCCAATAGTCCCTGAACCAGAATTGCCGGATAGGGTAGGAGAGCCTTTTACCCCGGATTTCACCTGGGGGGATTTAAGGTTAATGCTTAGCCCCGGACTTAAGTCCGGGGAAATAAAGGCCTTAATTACACCCTTCAGACTATAGGCAAAAGTGTGAAAGTAAAACTCCTGAGACAACAATTCGGAGGTGAAGGGGCTCTTTCCGATGTATGAAAAGGATTGTTTCACTGGTTCTCTGTCTGTGGACAGCAGGGCTACTATTTGCCCAGGATTCGCTGGTGCGGGGTGGTTTTATCGAGTATACCTATCTCGGTAACCATTCCTACGAAGCCGAGTTAAGTCTCTATTTAACCTGCTCCAATACTGAAATTCTACCCTATATCGGGTGTAAAGTGGGTAATGACACCCTGTCGGGAGATACCCTGGTTTTTATCCGGGAAACCGACGTGACCGGCATTCCGCCGCATTGTTCCATTCAGAGTTCCTGCAGTGGTGATACGGCAGCCATTTACGGGGTCAAGCGGATAATCTGGAAACGGCGCTTCGACCTGGATACTTTTTCCCATTGTTCGGTTCGGTTTTTTGCAGTAGCAGCAAAAAGGGATGCCGGTGTTACCACAGGTTCTGCAGGGCAGGTGTTTTATATCGATTCCTGGTTGAATCAATGCCTGGCAGCGGGGAGTTCTTCTCCAGGTATGACCTCTCCGAATGAAAGCTATCTCCTGCTTCGGAATGAAGATGTATTTCTGGATTATGGCCTCACTGGGTACGGAAGTTTTGACTCCGCAAGTTTTGAGGCGGCAGCAGGAAGAATTTCTGAAAATGGGAATATGACCTATAATGTCTACACCCCCTCCAGGCCAGTGTGCTATTTCGGGTTTTCGCCGAGCTGGGGTTTCCCCAATAACAACCTTCAGTGGCCGGCAGGCTTTCACCTGGACCCTTTGAATGGACAGGTGGCATTTCGTCCGGGGTCAATTTGTTTTGCTCCTATTGTGTTGAAAATAACCTTGTGGAAAAGAGGGAGCAATGGACAGCAAATCGCTTCGGTACTCTACAGGGAACATGCCGTACAAATTGTACAGGCCAATAACCACATTCCCAAGATCCTGCCGCCCTTCTCGGCACAGGTATGTGCCGGGCAGAAACATTGTTTTTCTATAGTGACAGACGACGACGATACCGGTGATTCCGTGTTTTTGAGTATCAATTCGGACCTCCCTGGTCTGACTTACCAGATCAATCACAGCCAATCTCCCTATGCCCGTGCTGAGGTTTGCTGGACTCCCGATAGCAGTTTCATAAGTAACATCCCCTATACTTTCACGGTTAAGGCTAAAGACAATTACTGCAACCTGCCCGGTACTAACGTACGGGCGTTCTCTATGTTTGTGAGAGAAACGCCGAAAGCGCAAACCGCTATTCAGGTGCAGAATTGCGGAAGGGTCATCCTTACAGGGGTGCCGGAAAAAAGTTATACAGGCATGCACACCTCATGGAAAGTTTGGGATTCCCTGGGGAATACCGTTTTTAGTTCTAACCGGGCCATCGATACCTTCCTGGTTCGAGGCGGGAAATACCGAACGGCATTTTCCATTTCCACCAGTACTCCCTGTACGCAAACCTACTACGACTCATTTGTCGTAGCTCCTTACAACGAGCTCGATTTGGCGGTGGATACCCTGTACTGTTTCGGGGATACCATCCGCGTGAAAGCTTTGAATTCGGAGAACCATAATTTCACTTATGATTGGTTTAACCCGCAGGATAGCAGTGTGCAATCCTTTCAGCAGGATCAGGTGTATTACCTGGCTGACAGTAGTCATTACTTGTACCTTACCGTGAAGTGGGACGACTACTGCCAGGTATCGGATTCCAGTCTGATCCGTGTCTGGCATCCAAGGAGGGAGTTGCCCCTTTCTGTCCCAGCCATCTGTGCGGATGATTCTACCTCGCTTGCTATCCTTGATCCGAAAGCTGGGTACGACTACCAATGGAGTACCGGTGAGCAGAGCGACAGCATTGTGGTGACACCAGGTTGGTATTTCCTGAACACTACCTATTTTGCTGGCTGTGAATTCAGGGATTCTCTGGAGGTAAAGGCGAACCCTCTTCCTGATATTACGCTCTCGGTTCCGGATACCCTCTGCCCGGGGGATACCACTGTGGTAACTGCTTTTGTCATAGCATCGCACCCGGTTTCCTACCTGTGGCAGGATTCGTCCACCAAATCGTCCGTAACCAGCACCGGGGGATGGAGTGTGTTGCAGGTTATCGATGCCAACGCCTGCCGGAGCAGTGACAGCATTTTCACCGCCAATTATGAATTGCCCGAACCGGATTCCAATCGCTATACCGTGTGTTATGGACAAGGTTTCCACTTATTTTCCGGAGACACCACTGGTATGCAGATTCATTATTCCTTCGGGGATTCCGGGAACTACGTGTTACCCGATTCAGGAGGAGCGGCAGTTGCTTTTGTTACCACCAGGGAAGGCTGTCGGGTAGACTATCCTTTTGACATCGTGGTAAACGAATTACCCGACCCGTCATTCACCTTCTCTACCCTAATGGACCGTAATGTGTTATTCATCCCCACCCATCAGTGGAATGCTTTTCATAGCTGGGATTTCGGAGATGGAACCACCAGCGGACAAATGGTAGTGAGCCATGCTTATAACGCCAATGGCCCTTATTCTGTAAGACTTCTGGTCACCGACCGGAGTACCGGTTGCCTGGACAGCAGTACCCTGCAGGTGATGTTTCATGTTGGGTTGGAGAACACCGGTAACGTCGAGCTTCTAGCATTCCCCAATCCCTTTAAAAAGGTGCTGCAGCTTCAGAGTCCGCTAGCCGGCACCTACCGTATTTATTCTGCAACGGGCAGTTTGGTTTGGGAAGGAGAAATTGGGGCGGATGAACAGCAGGAGCTTGATACCCGCAACTGGAAGCCCGGGGTATATTTCCTCTATCTGGATAGCGGCGGTAAGCACTATGCAGGAAAGCTGGTCAGGGAAGCCGATTGACAGGTAATGGTTTTGGATGAATGAATGCTCGTCCCAAGGTTAAACCCGGGGATTTTAAGTTCCAGGGTACAACCTAAATCCCCGGATAAGTAATTGCCCGGACCTTAGCCCCGGACTTCAGTCCGGGGAAACAGAGTGCCTGAACCAAAATTGCGGAATAGAATAGGAGTGCCTTTTGCCCCGGACTTCAGTCCGGGGAAATAGGGGCCTAAATCGGGATTGCAGGTTAGTATAGGAGAGCCTTTTGCTTTGGGCTTGAACCCAGGGAATTGAGGAAAGGATTTGGGGTTAATGTTTAGCCCCGGACTTCAGTCCGGGGAAACAGAGTGGCTGAATCTGGATTGCAGATTAGAATAGGAGTGCCTTTTGCCCGGGGTTTCAAACAGGGGAATTAAGAAAAGGATCTGGGGTTAATGCTTAGCCCCGGACTTCAGTCCGGGGAAATAGGTGCCTGAACCAAAATTGCAGGTTAGAATAGGAGTGCCTTTTGCCCGGGGTTTCAAACAGGGGAATTAAGAAAAGGATTTGGGGTTAATGCTTAGCCCCGGACTTCAGTCCGGGGAAACAGAGTGCCTGAATCGGGATTGCAGGTTAGAGTATAAGAATCTTTTGCTTTGGACTTCAGTCCGGGGAAATCAAGTCCCTGAAATCAGTGATAAGTTGCCCAGGGTGTCAAACGGTTATAGGGAAACAGGCCTATCAGTTTCTTATTCTACCTCAACACCCTCACCCATCCGTGGAGTTTCAGCTCTTCTCCTCCGGGGTATTGGTAAGTGATAAAATACAAATAGGGCCCGGGAAGGGCTGGCTTGTCACGGAACCAGCCATTCCAGCCCTGTCCACCGACACCTTCCAAATACACCCGCTCTCCCCAGCGGTTGAAGATCTCCATAGACACGCGCTCATAGGGGTAGATCTGCGGATTGAAATAATCATTCAGTCCGTCGCCATTTGGGGTGAAACAATTCTCCAGTTCCGAATCACAGAGCAGGTAGCGGAATTGCAGTGAATCCGAGTGAGTTCCGCAGCTATTTGAAGCAATGAGGGTGTATCGCCCGCTGGTGTCGAAAAGTCGGGGTGATACGGTTACCCCATCCGACCAGGAATAGTTCCAGGGCTCGGACGGACCGATCCATACTTCCCAGTCCGGACAAGCGAAGCTGTCCATCAGGGTAAAAAAAGGAAGGGAATCCATAAGAACGTGGATCGTGTTTTCCGGTCCCAGGCAGGTCCCGTCATATACTTTATAGACAAAAGAAGAGTGTTGCCTAAGGCTGTCGGAAGCTACGACAACAGGTCCGGGGAGGTAGAGCGTGTCGTTTGTTGAGACAGAGCGCCAGCGGTATGCGTTGGATTCCGGCAGATGGAAACTGTCAGCCGTATTCAGGCAAAACAGGGTGTCGAGAATAGAGTTCCCGGGTGGAAGCGGGTGCAGGGTTACACGCAGCGTATCGTAATAGGTGCGGCAGTACTTATCCTGTTCCAGGATAAAAGTATCACTTCGAGTCACCTGCAATACCGAGCCGGTATCTCCTTCCGCCCAGGTATAATAGGGCTTCCATTCGATACCGCTATCATACGTCACCTCCCAATCCGAACAGATTGTCGTATCCTTCGTAAAGTCCAATAAATCGGCTGTTTCTGTCTCTACTAGGATACTGTCGGTGGCCATACCACATGCCAGGTATACCGAATACCCGTAGGTGCCTGGCCCGGAGATCTCAAAGGAGTCGGAGGTGCTTCCGTCCTGCCATACCAGTGAATCGTAATCGCCCTTTACCCGCACCGTATAGGGGAAAGCAGAAGTATCGCATAGCAGGGTGTTGTGGGCGGTATTCAGGTATGTCGTGTCCGGAACAGAACCGGTACCGTTTTCGGTCAGTACCAGGTCGTCTATAGCCATCGTGTGCATCAGGCTGAAGCTCTGTGTCATGCACGAACCGAGGTCACTGAGAGAATAGGGATAGACAAAAGAATCGATGGGGTCGAAGTTTCCAAGGAGCAGGTAACGCTCCTTTCCGTTTGCCGTAAATTGAAGTTGCAGGGTGTTCCAGGTCCTGAAATCGGTAAACAGGTTTTCCGTATTGAGACGAATATCCGGATTACGGAGGATGGGTTTTCCCTTCGGGTACGATACCCGTGTACTGTCGAAACAAACACCGAGGTTTTGCAAATAGGCTTCGTGTTGCGAGAGGCATCCGCGCACACGGAAACCGGAACTCACCCGGAGGAGCAGGGTGTAGTCCTTTCCGCTGTCCAGTGGTTCTTTTAGCCTGACCCGTGCATAACTGCGGGAATCCGGGAGACTGGTATCCTGTACCCCGCTAGTATACTGGGCATAGTACTGGTACAGAACTATCCGGTTGGTACCACTTCGTGCCCCCTGAAAAACCGATTGGTACACCACCGGGGAGCTTACTCCGTTGGTGTCTGTGATACGCTGACTTAGTACCAGTCCTTCAATACCATTGGGAGCGTCCCAGCAAAGCAGACCTGAGCTTGCCTGGGTGTCCAGCCGAATGGCTTCAGAAGCATACTCCAGGCTGGAGTTGGGGATCAGGTTCTGTCCCTGGGCCCATATCCGCATACTGTTCCCGAGCACGAGAAGGGCGGGGAGGAGCAGTTTGAGAACTAAGTGCCTGTATGCTTCGGACATATTACTCAGAGGCAAAATTAGTGTATCCGTGGTAACACCTGGTAGTAAGGCAATAGGTGTTGTGACTTATGGATTGGTGTTCAGCCCAATGTTAACAGGCATATGCAGGCGACAAAGGGAGAAATAATCCGGGAACGAACTTCGGAAAAATTCCTTCCTGCAACAAAATTCTCGACGGAAGAAATCGGTAGAACGAAAAACTTCCCGAATAACTAAAGGTTATTTCGTATACTTTTGCGCAAATTCTAAAATTCAAACTTTCATCATTATGCAAGTGAATACAATGAACACCTTCCGACTTCAGGCGCCACGCCAGGCGAGGCGCCATTTCGAATGCATCCAATCCATGGCCGATATGTTGAACTACACCTAGCTCCTTCGATGAAAATACAGAAACCACGATTTGTTACAAGGGTAGCAGATGAAAGTCATCTTCCCTACGCTCAAACCATCGTCGATGAGATGGAAGCCTCAGCCAGAGTGCGAGGCACCGGGATCGCTCAGAGAACCCCGGAATTCATCGAAAAGAAAATGCTGGAGGGTAAAGCCGTCATCGCTTTAACCACTTCCGGCGAATGGGCCGGCTTCTGTTATATAGAATCCTGGAGCCACGGTCAGTTTGTGGCAAACTCCGGCCTGATAGTCAATCCCCGATTCCGAAAAAGTGGATTGGCCAGTGAAATCAAAGAACGTATCTTCCAGTTATCCCGTAACCGGTACCCGAAAGCCAAAATATTCGGGCTTACAACCGGACTGGCTGTGATGAAAATCAATTCCGATCTCGGATATGAACCCGTCACATACCAGGAACTTACAACGGATGAGGAGTTTTGGAACGGCTGCAGGAGTTGTGTGAATTACGACATCCTGATGGCCAGGGAAAGGAAGAATTGCCTTTGTACCGCCATGTTATACGACCCAGAGGAAAGTATGGTCAAAAAATGGAAAGGGCGAAGGTTGGATTTTTCCAAAAATTCCGAGCTATACGAAAGGTATATGCGTATTAAAAAAAGCCGTTTGCTGCGGCTCTTTTCCAAACCTCTTACCCCCATCCGAAGATAACATGAAGAAAATATTGCTCGCGTACAGTGGCGGTCTGGACACCAGCTACTGTGCGGTATACCTGGCCCGGGAACCCGGCCATGAAGTCCATGCCGTTACCATCAATACAGGTGGTTTCAGTGAAGAAGATTTACAAGCCATACGCCGAAGAGCTCTCGATGCGGGTGTGGCCTCTTTTGAAGCATTGGAAGAAACCCGAAGGTATTACGACAAGGTTGTTCGCTACCTGCTCTTCGGGAATGTTCTGAAGAACGATACATATCCTTTATCGGTCAGTGCCGAACGAATTGCACAGGCCACAGCCCTGGCAGCTTATGCGCGTAAGATCGGTGCGGATGCCGTAGCCCATGGCAGTACCGGTGCCGGGAATGATCAGGTGCGTTTCGACATGATCCTGCAAAACCTGCTGCCCGGGGTGGAGATCATCACGCCCATCCGCGACCGGCAACTCAGTCGCGAAGAGGAGATCGCTTTCCTTGCCGAACACGGTGTAACCGTCAATGCAGAGAAAGCAGCATACAGCATTAATCAGGGACTCTGGGGAACATCCGTCGGGGGACGGGAAACCCTGCAATCCATGGGAAGCCTTCCGGAAGCCGCCTGGCCTGTTCCGGCAACCGAAACAAAAGCGCGTTCCGTGGAGATCACCTTTGAAAAGGGAGAGCCCCGGCAACTTGACGGACAGAATTACAGCCACCCCGCTGAACTCATCCGCGACCTGCAGAACCTGGCAGCACCATACGGTATCGGTCGCGATATCCATGTAGGCGATACCATCCTGGGTATCAAAGGAAGGGTAGGCTTTGAAGCGGCTGCGCCCATGATCCTTATCAAAGCACATCACCTGCTCGAAAAGCATGTGCTCACCCGCAGTCAGTTGAATTGGAAGGATCAGATCTCCCTGTTCTACGGGAACAACCTGCATGAGGGCATGTACCTGGATCCGGTCATGCGTAACCTGGAAGCGTTTCTGCTCGACAGCCAGAAATACGTGACGGGAAAAGTTCGGGTGCGCCTTCATCCATACCGCTTTGAAGCCGAAGGGATCGAATCCCCTCACGACCTGATGAATTCCGGTTTCGGCACCTACGGAGAGATGAACCGGGCGTGGACTGCCGGGGATGTCAAAGGGTTTACCCGGATCTATGGAAACCAGAACAGTATGTACTACCAGATAAATAAGGAGGAGAACCCCTATGAAATCGGTTAAAGCAGGAATTGCGGGAGCCGCGGGCTATACCGGTGGGGAGCTGCTCCGCTTGCTGGTTCGTCATCCCCACGTTGAAGTTGTTTTTGCCCACAGCAAAAGTGCGGCGGGAAAAAAATGGTACGAGGTACATCACGATTTGCTGGGTATTACGGAACGCGGTTTTACTGCCGGGCTTTCCCAGGATATAGATGTACTGTTTCTCTGCGTTGGACACGGTGAAGCCCGCCGCTTCCTTGAAGAGCATGAACTGAATCCTTCCATTCGGATCATTGACCTGAGTACGGATTTCCGAGACCAGGAAAATGCCCGCCTGGGTGATCGGGAGTTTGTGTATGGATTGCCCGAACTGAACCGGGAGAAACTCCATAATGCTAAGAATATTGCCAATCCCGGGTGTTTTGCCACCGCGATTCAGCTGGCGTTGCTGCCCCTGGCTGCCGGACTGCCCGAAAGTACTGCCGTACATGTGCAGGCTACCACCGGTTCTACCGGGGCCGGACAAAAAGCCACGCAAACCACCCACTTCAGTTGGCGAGACAATAACCTGTCTATCTATAAAGCCTTTACCCACCAACACCTGAAAGAGATCGGGGAAAGCCTGAGGAGCCTGAATCCACATTTTCCGGAACCGGTGTTTGTTCCTCAAAGGGGCAACTTCAGCCGGGGCATCCTGGCTGTTGCCGTATTGGAGACAGAGGCGGAAGAAGACATGATCCGGCAGGAGTACGAATCGTATTACGCCGGGCACCCTTTCACCTGTATTGCTCCTTTTGAAGTTGCCCTCAAACAGGTAGTCAACACCAATTTCTGCTACCTCGGACTGCAAAAGGAAGGCCGGCAATTGCTGGTAGTTTCTGTTATCGATAACCTGCTGAAAGGAGCATCCGGCCAGGCTGTTCAGAACATGAACCTCATGTTCGGCCTGCCGGAAGATGCCGGTCTTCAGCTCAAAGCAAGTGTTTACTGATGGAATTGTTTGACGTATACCCCCTATATGACATAACGCCCGTAAGGGCTCTGGGTTCCCGTATCTGGGACCGGAACGGGAAGGAGTACCTGGATCTCTACGGCGGGCATGCCGTAATATCCATCGGCCATTCCCATCCTCATTATGTGCAGCGTCTTCGTGCTCAACTCGGTGAGATCGCTTTTTACAGCAATGCGGTAAAGATTCCGCAGCAGGAAATCCTGGCGCAGCTGCTTGGCGAGATTTCCGGTTATCCGGACTACAGGCTGTTTCTTTCCAATACCGGTGCCGAAGCCAATGAGAATGCCCTGAAGATGGCCTCTTTCCATACCGGAAGAAAAAAACTGGTGGTGATGCAGGGTGGCTTTCATGGAAGGACTTCCCTGGCTGTTGCGGCAACGGATAACCCATCCATAATCGCTCCCATCAATGCCAGCGACCTTGTGGAGTTCGTCCCATTGAATGATGCTGAAGCGCTTGAAGCGGTTATGGATGATAGTGTGGCGGCAGTGATGATCGAAGGGATACAAGGTGTGGCCGGTATCTATATGCCGCAGGCGGACTACCTGAAAAAGGCCCGGGAACTATGCGACCGTTTCGGATCTGTGCTGATCCTGGATGAGGTGCAATCGGGATACGGCCGGTGCGGTGCCTTCTTCGCCCATCAGCTTTGCGACGTACGTCCGGATATCATTACCATAGCAAAGGGTATGGGCAACGGTTTCCCGGTAGCGGGAACTCTGTTGTCACCGGCTTTTAAAGCAAGGCATGGCCTCCTGGGTACCACCTTCGGAGGAAATTACCTGGCCTGTGCAGCGGCTATGGCGGTTCTGGATGTGATCCGGGAAGAAAATCTGGTGGAACATGCCCGGAAGATGGGATCCCAACTGATTCCGCAACTGAAAGCGATTCCCGGAGTGACCGAAGTGCGTGGTGCCGGTCTGATGCTGGGGATCAGCCTTCCGGTACCGGCGGGGGGAGTGCGCAAAACCCTCCTGGAAAAACACCGCATCTTCACCGGATCGGCAGCCGATAGTCATACCATCCGCCTGCTTCCCGCACTTAATGTTAAGGAAAACGACCTGAGTCAGTTTGCGGACGCTCTGGGCAGTGTAATGAAGAAAGGAAAGACGGCATGAAACAGTTTATTTCCGTTACCGATGCCGGCTCCATCGATATGCTGGTCAAAGAAGCCCTGGCCATGAAATGGGGGGTGTTGCCCGTAAACCGCCTCGGAGTGGGGTTAAAACTGGGTATGGTCTTTCTCAACCCCAGCCTGCGTACCCGGCTGAGTACGGAAATGGCGGCGAAAAACCTGGGTATGGAGGTTCAGGTGCTCAACATGACTTCCGACTCCTGGGGACTGGAGTTCGCGGAGGATGTGACGATGGATGGCGACAAACCCGAACATGTCAAGGAAGCCGCCGGTGTGCTGGGTCGTTATTTCGATCTGATTGCCCTGAGGAGCTTCCCGGGGCTGAAGAATAAGGAGGAGGATGATTCGGAAATGGTGTTCCGGGCTTTTGCCCGTTATAGCGGCAGGCCTATGTTAAGTATGGAAAGTGCCACCCGGCATCCCCTGCAAAGCCTCGCCGACCTGATCACCATTCATGAGCATAAAGAAAAGAAAACCCCGAAAGTGGTGCTAACCTGGGCACCGCATGTGAAGCCCCTGCCACGAGCCGTCTCGCACTCTTTTGCCGAGTGGGTGCTTGCGGCAGGCTACGACCTGCATATAGCCCATCCTCCGGGACTGGAGCTGGATGAGGAATATACCCGGGGAGCCAACATTACTCATGATCAGAATGAAGCCCTGAAGGATGCTGACTTTGTGTATGTAAAGAGTTGGTCCAAAGGGGATCCATACGGGGAATTGCATAAGGAAGACGAGAACTGGATGCTGAACGAGGCCAAGCTGGCGTCTGCACCCAATGCCAGGATTATGCATTGTCTTCCGGCAAGAAGAAACGTGGAATTGAGCGGTGCGTTGCTTGATTCTCCACGGTCACTGGTGCTGGCCCAGGCGGAAAATCGCCTGTGGTCTGCCCAGGTCGTGTTAAAAAGAATGATTGAATCCATCCATAATGAAGCAAGCAATCCTTCGGGTTATTAAGATAGGGGGCAAGGTCCTCGATGCTCCCGATGCGCTTGAGCGTCTTTTGGATGAATTGGCAGAGGTACCTGGTCCTGTGATCGTGGTACACGGAGGAGGAAGTCGGGCAACGGAGTTGGCCGGAGCCCTGGGTGTTTCGCAGACCCTGGTGGAAGGAAGGCGTATCACCGATGATGCCACCCTGGATATCGCCCTGATGGCCTATGCAGGAGAGCTGAACAAAAAGCTGGTCGCCGCGCTCCAGGCCAGGTCCTGCAATGCAATCGGGCTAAGCGGTGCCGACGGGAATATGCTGCGGGCGGTCAAAAGGAATCCCGTTCCGCTCGACTTCGGTTGGGTCGGCGACCCGGCCCCCCGGGATCTCAATGTTGGTTTGCTGGATCTGTTGCTGCAGCAAGGGCTGACCCCCATATTTTGTGCGCTCACCCATGACGGCAAGGGGCATATGCTGAACACCAATGCCGATACCATGGCCGCGACGATTGCAGCGGGACTGGCCGAACGGTATGAAGTGAACTTGCTCTACCTTTTTGAAAAGGCGGGGGTGCTTCGGGAAGTATCGGATGAGGCTTCTCTTATCCCGGAGATACGGCTTGCCGATATCCCCCGGCTAAAAGAGCAAGGGGTACTCAGTGAAGGGATGTTACCCAAGATGCACAATGCTGCCACGGCTCTGCGGCATGGAGTAAAGCGGGTATTGATAGGGTCTTCCGGCCGTTTGAAGGAGGCCCTCATGTTTCAACCTGAAAGTGCTACCCATGTTATCGCCTGAGCAACTGATACAGGAATCAGCCTCTCTGTTAGAGGAGATGCTGCATATTCCGGCCTTTTCCGGACAAGAAGCAGATAAAGCTTCTTTCCTGGAAGAATGGCTCCTTTCCCGGGGGTATTCCCCGAAACGTTCCGGGAACAATATCTGGCTGGAACATCGGATGGAGGGAGCAAAAAAGACCCTGTGGCTGCATTCGCATATCGATACCGTAAAACCTGCGGAAAGCTGGAAGACCGATCCTTTTGCCGCACACTGGCAGGAAGGGCGCTTGACGGCTCTCGGAGCCAATGATGCCGGAGCTTCAGTGGTGACTATGCTGGCTACCTTTCGTGCCCTGGCCGATGCCGGTTTCCCAATGAATCTTATCTGGGTGGCGGGTGCCGAAGAGGAGAATTCCGGGCCGGGAGGGATGGAGGCTATGGTTCGTATCCTGCCTCCGGCTGATCTGGTACTGGTGGGTGAACCTACCGGTATGCGGGCTGCCGTTGCAGAACGCGGGTTGATGGTGGTAGATGGCCTGGTAAGAGGAGTAGCGGGCCATGCGGCGCGGAACGAAGGGGTGAATGCCATTTATCGGGCTATGGATGATCTGGCCTTTTTCCGGGATTACAGCTTCGAAAAAAAATCGGGTATGCTGGGACCGGTGAGCATGAATCTGACTGTGATAGGAGCCGGAGAAAAGCACAACAGCATTCCGGACCTATGCCGCTATACGGTGGATATCCGCCTGAACGAGCATTATTCCCATAGCGAGGTGCTGGAGATACTTCGGGAACAGGTCCATGCAGAGCTGCAACTGCGTAGCGAAAGGCTCAAGGCCAGCGCTACTCCGGAAAACCATTCGGTGTTGTTTGCGTTGCACAAGCTGGGCATAACCGGCTACGGTTCCCCGACCCTTTCCGACTGGGCTCTGCTGCCCTATCCGGCAGTGAAGATCGGTCCCGGGGATTCTGCCCGTTCGCATACCGCCGGAGAATATATTCTGAGGCAGGAACTGGAAGAGGCGCTGTCTCTATACCTGAAACTGATCAATACCTGGAAAGATGAAGAAATTATGGAGTAAAGAGGAATCGGGAGAGGAGTCGGAGATCGTTCGGCAGATCCATGAATTTACAGCCGGGGAGGACAGACACCTTGACTTGCGACTGGCGGAATATGACCTGCGGGGGAGCATTGCCCACGTGAATATGCTGGCAGCCACCGGTATTCTGAGCGAATCCGACAGGGAGCTTCTGGTGCCGGAACTGCAGCGGCTGCTGGAAGAGGTAAAGGAGGGCGGTTTCCGGATTGAGGAAGGGATGGAAGACGTGCATTCCCAGGTGGAATACCTGCTCACACAGCGGTTGGGAGAGAGCGGAAAAAAGATCCATGCCGCCCGCTCGCGTAACGATCAGGTGTTGGTAGACCTTAAACTTTTTCTGAAAGACGAATTGCTGGAAGTCCATAAACGGGTTCAGGAATTTGCCGGACTGATGTTGGAGTTAAGTGAAAATAACCGGGAGGTTCTGCTTCCCGGCTATACCCACTACCAGGTGGCGATGCCTTCTTCCTTTGGGTTGTGGTTTGCTTCCTGGAGCGAATGTCTGGCTGAAGACCTTTGGTCGGTTTTTGCTGCCATGAAGCTGGTGGATAAGAACCCTCTCGGATCAGCGGCCGGATATGGTTCTTCTTTTCCCATTGACCGGGAAATGACCACCGGGGAACTTGGTTTTGCCGATTTACACTGGAATGTGGTCAATGCTCAGATGAGTCGTGGCCGGACGGAAAAGGCCGTGGCCAATGCCCTGGCTACCCTCGCTTTTACACTGGGAAAAATGTGTCAGGACCTTGTGCTGTACCTTTCACAGAACTTTGCCTTTGTGAGTTTTCCGGATACCCATACCACGGGTTCCAGTATCATGCCTCATAAAAAGAACCCCGATGTGTTCGAACTGATCCGCGCCCGGTGTAACCGGCTCATTGCTCTGCCCAATCAGCTGAGCCTTCTGCAGGCTAACCTGGCTTCCGGCTACCACCGCGACTGGCAACTGTTCAAAGAGACCTTGTTTCCTGCCATTGATGACCTTAAGGCCTGTTTTCAGATGGCACATACCATGATGCAGGCGATAGAGGTGAAAGACAAAGTGACCGGTGCAGACCAATATACCTGGCTGTTTACCGTGGAGGCGGTGAATGAGAAGGTCATGCAGGGCATGTCCTTTCGGGAAGCATACCGGGAAATAGGGAAGCAGGTAGAAGAGGGAGACTTTGCCTGGAACCGGGAACTGAGTCACAGTCACCAGGGTAGCCTGGGCAATTTGTGTAATGTGGAAATACGCAGGCAGTTGGAAGAAGTAGCGGAATCGATACAAAAGCACGGATAAGTAAAGGGGAATAGCCTCTTTGAAGGCTTCTTCGTTATGTTACTGCGTATTTCCGTGAATGGGTATAGCCCGAAAAGGGTTTATTCCCGATTGAAAGAACGGTAATACCTCGCTGTCTGTCAGAAGTTCGAACCGACCCTTCGACGAAATCCCCTTGCTATTCCTCTTGTTTTCAGCTAGCTTACCAAAAAGCCGCCATGAAAACCAAGTACCTTTCCCTCTTTTTTTGTCTGTTTTTTTTAAGTGCCGCCTCGGGACAGATCAGTCCGGAGTCTGCGACCATAATCGATGACCTGCCGGATCCATCTCCTAAGTACTTTTCCCCGCAACGACTTGGCAAAGCGGGCTCTTGTGGAGTGGATACGCTGTACTACCCCTATTACAAAAGTTCGGCATTTTATGCGGTTACCCTGAATACCGCATCCAGCGGCAGTGCCTTTTCGCAGTATTATCCGGCTCCTCAGCAGCCGGTAACGGTTAGCGGTTTTGACTTTTTTGCCTATCAGAGTACAGGGACCAGTGCCACGGTAACCATTACCTGTAATTTATACCTCAGCACGGCTGATTCCATGCCGTTAGGCAGTCCGGCACGCAGTACCACCATACAGATCGATTCCACGTTTGGCGGTGGCCTGCTTTCGGTTTTGCGGAAGCATATCAGTTTTCCCAACCCTATTACGGTTAATGCTCCGTATATCATCACCCTGGAAACTTCCAGCAGCACTAATGTTTCCGTAATCTGCAACAACTACGTGAATGGCGACGGAGATGCGGAGTACCTGAGTGGTGTGAAGATAAATGGTTCATGGCAGAGGGGCTACCAGGTAAACGTGGGCTCATACCCTTTTAATGCGGATTTTATCCTCATGCCGAATGTTTCCTACGACCTCGTTGCGGATTTCACCTTTAGCGGCTGTAACCAGGGCAATACTTCGTTTAACTTCACCAATACTTCTTCTCCATTGTTGCGCAATACCTTTTATAACCGGTATGCGTATTACGGCATTCCGCAGTTCGGGATGCAATGGGATTTCGGCGATACCACGGGTAAGATTTACGCCATTGATGCCACCCACCTTTATCAGAAGCGTCTTCCTTATACGGTGACGTTGAGGGATACCATGTATGGATGGACGGTAGGTTGCGTGGACTATGCGTATAAGGTGGTGCCTTACCGGCCCATACCTCCGCGTGCGAGCAATGACGGCCCGCATTGCAGCGGGGATACGCTACGGATATTTGCGGACACGGTTCCGGGAGTCAGTTATTCCTGGAAAGGCCCGAATGCCTTTAGCAGCACCGATCAAAACCTGGTCTTTCCACAAAGTGATACTTCCATGAATGGTAAGTATTACCTGAGTGTCAGTTTTATGACCTGTAAATCCGTCGATAGTGTCACGGAGGTACTCATTCGTCAGACTCCGCAAAAGCCGACGGCTGTTAATGACGGTCCAAAATGCGTGGGCGACAGTGTGGTGTTTGAAGCGAGTTCACCTTCGCCGGGCATCTCTTACCGTTGGTGGGGACCCAATGGGTTTACCGACAACAGCGACCGTTTTGTGTTCTATTCCCTGGATACCAATGATGTTGGGACCTATTCGGTTTTTGTTTACGATACCTATTGTGTTTCGGATACGGACAGCACTGTGCTGTATACCTATCCGCCTCCCCAGATTCCGGTGCTGTCTACGATGTCAAATGACAGTATCTGCCAGGGAGATACCGTATTCCTGGAAGGGACTTCGGTAACCGGTGCCACTTTCGACTGGCTTGGACCGGAAGGCTTTCAAAGTCAGGTAGCAAATCCGGTAATTCCTGCTACGGACACTATGCAAACGGGCTGGTATTCCAGCAGGGTGATCATCGGAAGCTGTATCTCCGACCGTGATTCCATCTTTGTTACCGTTTTACGAATGCCGGTGACCTCGGCTATTACAGGCAGCGACACCAGTACGGAGTTTTTGGTGAAGACCTACAGTGCTCCGAAGGATTACCGCGATGGACTTATCTGGACCTGTATCGGTGGGACAATTTTGTCTATGGATAGCCTTACAGGTGATATCACCGTGGAATGGGGTCCGGAAGGAGATGGTAAGCTGATCGTTAACACATTCACTCCGGGAGGTTGCGAAGGTTTCAGCGAACGGCTGGATGTTGAGGTGTTGCCTACGCCACCGCCACCTGTTGACCCTTCCGGCATTGCCATGCAGACCCATTCGGGGTTGAAGGTATATCCCAACCCGACCAGGGGTCATCTGGTACTGAATTACCCGGAGGAGCTGGAAGTGAGCGGTTATGAACTCCGCAACCTGCAGGGGCAGGTACTGGAGCAGTCGGACTGTGCGTCATGCAAGGAGATTCGTTTCCGTCATGCGGCGGCAGGCACCTATTACCTGATCCTTAACAGCAGGCAGGGACCGATGGCCGTGCTGATCCGGTTGGAAGACTGAGAGGTATACGGAGCTAACCAGCAGGACGTCGTTATTATCTCAGAAGGGCGTTCAGGTCTTTGTGCCCAAGTCCAGTCGTTTTTGGGAAATCCGTTTTCGGATAGAAGTAAACCGTTTCGCGGTAGGGGCTATCGGGTTTGAAGCGGATGATGGTGAGTAAAAATAAGTAGCTGGATTGTCTCAATTATATAAACTCTTTTATATTCAGGTGTTTAGGATGCATAGGGCTTTCATGTAATGATTGAATATCCGCATCTGAAGAATCCCAATATCCGTCTTTCCGCTTATGTGCCGAATGTCTTCTTTTTCAATATGTTCCGGATCGAGATTATAGAATGTTATACTAAGAAGTGAAAAATACTCGTCTTACAGTAGGTAATATTATCATTAAGAGAGGATAATTTCTTGTTTGAATGGTCTTTGTTTGATAGAATTGCCTGCTGGATTTTCCGGATGGTATGGATAGTAAAGATCGATCAGTTTCTGGCCGGATGCTGAAGTCATTTTCTGTTTACTTGTTTGTGGTGATCGGTCTTCTGGAGGCATCATCCGCTGTGGGGCAGAATGTGTCGGTCCGCTTGAATTCCGGATGGCTGGACAGTTCCGGTTTTTTTAATAATGACAGAACCCTCGGGTTTCAGCTTGAGAGTTATGAGTTTGAGGGAATGGGGTGCTATCTGGAATATTACCTCGTGCATGAAAACGGTGCTATAGTGTATACCAGTACTTCAGATCGGTTTGGGATGTTGCCGAAACAAAATTCCCATAAGTTATATCTATGAAAATAAAGTGTATAAAAACATCTCTAGATAATCCAAACAAGGATACTATAAATGCCGATATAGATCGGAAGAGCACACGTCTG
>CAXPEB010000029.1:0-11220 GCA_964215915.1 Bacteroidia bacterium | reverse complement strand
GCCAGGCTTTTGTTGCGGAGGGAGGCTGGTGCGGCAGGAAGGCGCCTTCAGGAAAACTGTCTTTTTTTCGCCCATTTTTTAGACAAGTAAAAAATGGGCATCCAAGTAAGAACACAACAAACGAAAGGCATTCAACCGGATTGAAGTGTCTCTATGCCCACAGGTTTTGATCTTGATCCGTATTCTCAGTTCCTGTAAGACGGATTTCAAGTCCTCAGGACTCTTGATAATAAACTCCCTGGAGCTTCCTCCTTCGCCGATTGCATCAAGGCACGAACAACTGATAATACTATATCGTTGGTCAATCCGTATCCTTGTGTAGCTTTCAAACTCCGCATCATAATTACAAGAGCAGGAACTAAGAAAGCCGAATACAAGCAGCAGCACTACTATTTTCAGGTATTTCATACAATTCACGTAATACCGGTCATCCATTCATGAGTTATTTTGGAGACGGAATCAGCCCTATGTCCTAATCATAACAAGTATCGGAATACCCGAAAATAGGAAAATCCGTCTGACAGAATGAAACCCACAATTGAAAACGAATAGATTCTAAACGTAACGTCTTCTAGGTTTGACTTTCATTATTACTCCCTAACAGCCAGGACAAATCCACCGTTAAACACGCAGAAGAAACTCTGAAGGCTTTGGTAATACGATGACCCCACTCTCCATTTTAAATTCTTCATTCCATAATCCCTTCCTTTTTCATTCTTTTGCCTGTGCCCTTGCTGCAACTGAACAACGTTTCCATCGCCTTCCACGGGGCGGAAAAACCTTTTGAAGCCGTAAAATCCCTTTCCTTCTCCCTGAAGGCGGGTGAAAGCCTGGCCATCGTCGGGGAGTCGGGCTCGGGGAAATCCGTTAGCATGCGGGCCATTATGGGACTGCTTGACCCGCTCAGCCTGGCCGGTATCCAGGGTGAGGCTTGGCTGGAAAGCGAAAAGGGGCGCATCAACCTTCTTGCGGATAAAACCAACTGGACCGACATCCGCGGACGCGAGCTGGCCATGATCTTCCAGGAACCCATGACCGCTCTCAATCCCGTGATGCGCTGCGGCGACCAGGTCACCGAAGTGATCCGTCGGCACAGCCGAAGGAACAAAAAAGAGGTGCGGGAACACCTCGAACAACTTTTTGCCGAGGTCCAACTCCCCGATATTCCGCGTATGATCCGTTCCTACCCCCATGAACTCAGTGGGGGACAACGACAACGTGTGATGATTGCCATGGCCCTTGCTGCCGATCCCAAGGTGCTTATTGCCGACGAGCCCACCACCGCCCTGGATGTATCCGTACAGGCATCCATACTTAAGCTGCTCCACAAGCTGCAACAGGAGCGGGGTATGGCACTTGTCTTCATCTCCCACGACCTGGGCGTGGTGAAGGAGATTGCCGACCGGACCCTGGTCATGTACCGCGGCAGGGAAATGGAACAGGGGGAGACGGAACACCTGTTTCATGCACCGAAACATATTTACACACGGGCTCTCATCGCCTGTCGCCCCACAGCCAACCTGCACGGTCGTTTGCCGGTCATGAGTGATTTTTTCGTGGTGGGACCGGATGGAGCACTGATAGAAAAAACCTCAGGTCGGCAGGAACCGGTATCAGAACCGGAAACCCCAGAGACAAAAGAAGTATTGGTACGTGTGAAGGATCTGCAAGTCAGTTACCGAAGCGAAAACCTATGGGGAAAGGCATCCGACAACCGGGTGATCGAGCACCTGGATCTGGAGATTCATCGCGGAGAAACTCTCGGAGTTTTGGGAGAATCGGGAAGCGGCAAATCGACTACCGGTAGGGCCATTATTCAGCTGATCCGTTATAGTGGAGAGGTATGGATGGGTGATATACGTCTTTTTCCTGCCGGTCAGCGTGGCCGCAAAGCCCTGGCTCGCCGTATTCAGCTGATCTACCAGGACCCTTATTCCTCACTTAACCCGCGTTACCGTATTTCACAGGCCTTTTTAGAGATATGCACCACGCATGGAATTCCATACGGAGAAGAAAAGGGAAAAAGCCTCCTGCGCAAAGTCGGATTGGATGATGACGCCTGGAACAAGTATCCGCATGAGTTCAGCGGAGGACAGAGGCAGCGTATCGCTATTGCCCGGGCCCTGCTCGCAGACCCGGAGTTTATCGTTTGTGATGAGGCCGTATCGGCGCTGGATGTGTCAGTACAGGCACAAGTGCTCAACCTGCTGAAGGAACTTCAAAAGGAATTCGGGTTGAGTTACCTGTTCATTACCCATGATCTGGCTGTGGCCCGCTATATCTGCGACCGTATTTTGGTGTTAAACAAAGGCCGGGTGGCGGAGATAAAACCCACCACCGAACTCTTTGCTCAGCCGGAAAATGAATATACCCGGAAACTGCTTTCGGCATACCGGGATATTAGGTAGACGATGCCATATCCCGGATGCTATAACCCCTTAAATGGTTGTTTGCTTTCTGCTGCTTGGTCGAAAGTGTCCGTTCCGGTACTGTCCGGATCATGAATTTTCGGGAAATTTCCATTTTTGAACGGCAACACGCAGGCAGAATGAAGTTCAGACAAATCCTTCCTTTTTTGTTTATCGGATCGATTATGGGTGCATGCAGCCAGGAGAACCCGCGCATTCCCGGAGATCGTACCTTTTTACGGGACCCGGAAGGCAGTATCCGCAGGCTGGCTGCATTGAGTGAAGCAGAACACCGTGACTCCCTCTGGTTCCCTAAACTCAGCAGGGAAGAGGCTCGGATGGATTTACTGGTATTTAAATATTTCCTGGAAAAAGCCCATACCCCGCTTTACCGCTACCGTCAACCTTATCAGATCGATTCTTTTTTCCTGGCTGAAACCACAGCGTTATCCGATTCTGTGAGTTACCCGGAGATGATTCGTATCCTGGCCCGCTTGCAACATCTGGTGGCCTGCGGACATAGCGCCTGGAGCCACCATCCGGCTTACTATACTTTCCGGGATGCCCACACCCGGTACCTGCCTTTTGGCATACGATTTAATGAAGAGCGGGTGGAGATTGCGGAGTCCATGACGGAGTACGAGTTCCCGGATCATGCAGCACTACTGGCTATCAACGATGTGCCTGTTGAACAAATTCTGGATCGTTTAAGGAGGCATATGTACCGCGATGGTAATAGCGATCCCGACTCCCGCCTGGATCTGGAACAAAGATTTGCGAATGCATATGCCAATTTCTTCAATGACAGTCAGGTGTACCGTGTAACGTGGATGGCGCCGGATGATTCCTTTATTCGTATTCAGGAGTTTGAGGGGGTGCTGCGCCCGGAAAGGCAGAAGCACCTGAAGCGGCAGGCAATGCCGTCCGTTATGCTGCAGGCGTCGTTGCATCCGGATAGCAGTTTCGCCATCCTGGACTTTCGGAGCTTTAATAATGAAAGGATTGCAGCCGGCGGACAGGAATTCACCGGTTTCGTGGATTCGGTGTTCGGGAGTATACTGGAACAGGGCATTGATTCGGTATGTATCGATCTTCGGGGGAATACCGGCGGCTGGACGGCCAATGGCATGCACCTTTTCTCCTGGTTTATCGATATCCCAACCCCTTATATGCGTCGGGTTTATACCTGGCAGGAAAAAGCGTATCCTTTTGCTCCGCTGATTACTCGTATGCCGGAGTATCCGGATACCAGTAGCTGGCAACCTTATGGAGAATATCGGCTATGGACCAATTACCCGAATCTTATTGCCATGCCGGTAGCAGGAAGACGTTACCGGGGGAAAGTCACTATTCTGGTTGACGGAATGACCCGTTCCAGTGCTGCCGTATTCTGCACCCTGATGCAGGAGCACCAACTTGCCGTCTTTGTCGGGGAAGAGACCGGCACTGCCCGCTGCGGACCTTCGGGCATGGTGATGGAGATAAGGCTGCCCTTTTCCGGTGCCCGCTATGCCTTTAGTACCGCTATTTACGAAACCGCTATCCGCGACAGCCTGGATAGCAGAGGAGTGAGGCCCGGAGGAGGGTGAGAAGAGGGAAATGGACAAAGTATCGGCAACTGCCCGATCTGCAGGAATAGAGTCTTGGATGAAGTGACTTCCTCCATCGGATCAATAACTTGTTCATTTGAATAAACGGAACTGCAGGCCCGGCAGATGAGCATGATTTTTCGTACTTTCTCGCAAAGCTTCGAATATGCACAAGTACCTGCCTTTTTTCTGTATGCTTGCTTTCCTGGCTGCAAAGAGCCGGAAAAGGAGAATAAAACCTGGCACATGGTGGAGGATGTATTGATCGATTCTCAGAATGTCCGTGTGGTGAGCCGCTATATCCAGTTTTCCGAATCGGCCGATTCCTCTTTGCGGGCATGGAACAAAACCCTCCGGCAAAGAACCGAACCCACACGCGAACTTCAAACTGATCTGCTGGATCCTGCGATATACGAAAAGGGTCTGCTCATTGAATCGGAAGGACAGGTGCTATTTGAAAACGACAGCCTGATGGCCCTGGAATACAGGCTCATCAGAAAATCGGGAAATAACGAGAGCATTTCCTTTTATCCCCTGATCATCCTGAAAAAGGAAGGAACAATTGCGATTACCCCCGAACAATTGTGGCCCGACTTTGATCGCAGGAAACTCCGGGGTATCTATAAGCAAAAAACCGATGCGTTCAATGAAACTGCCTATGAATTGGGAGTGCATACAATATTGCCTTTTTGCTTTTCGCAAGATTCACTGATCGTCTACCCTGGCACAGAAGGGGAATTTTTCGGACGTAACCGGATTTCCGTTCCCTTTGCCGATCTCGGTATTTCTTTATCCGCCGAATAAGCGCCGTTCCTTAGCTTTGTGCCATGGCTGAGGAACAAGATTACCTGGAACATAACCGGAAGTCGTGGGACGACCGTACCCAATACCATCTGGAATCGGAGTTTTATGACCAGCCGGGTTTCCTGGAAGGCAAGACTTCGCTGAAATCCATAGAGCTGGACTTGCTGGGCGATGTCCGTGGAAAAAGCATCTTGCATCTGCAATGTCATTTTGGACAGGATAGCCTGTCGCTGGCACGGATGGGGGCTAAGGTTACGGGTATCGATCTTTCACCGGTAGCCATTCAGGCCGCCCGGGACCTTAACGAACACCTGCAACTGGATGCCCGTTTTTATGCTTCGGATGTCTATTCCACCCCTGAGATACTCCATGAAAAATTCGATATGGTCTTTACCACCTATGGCGTGGTGGGATGGCTTCCGGATATGGATCGCTGGGCAAAGGTGGTTGCCCACTTTCTGAAACCGGGCGGGCAACTTGTATTCGCCGAATTCCACCCGGTGGTATGGATGTTCGATGCCGGTTTTAATTACCTGGAATACCCTTACCTGAAAAGCGACAGCATTGTGGAAGAGAATACCGGTACCTATGCCGACCGCAATGCCCCAATCCGACGTAAGGAGATATCCTGGAATCATGGCCTATCCGAGGTTATGCAGCCCCTGATCAATGCCGGGTTGGAGATCAGGCAGTTCCGGGAATTCGATTATTCTCCCCACGATTGTTTTCAGGGTATGGAAGAGTTTGAACCGGGAAAATTCCGCATTGCTCGCCATGGGAATAAACTTCCCATGGTCTATGCACTTTCTGCGGTGCTTACTCCAGGATAAGCCGCTGGTATTTCCAGATTCCGTTAACTTTCCCTCCGATCAGGTAGGTTGCCGGTGGCAGCTTACTCAGGTTTAGTTCCAACAGCGCAGATTTATCTGCATTCCCGATTTCCATAATTACTTTCCCCTGCAGATCAAGAACACGAACTTGTTCGGGGATTTCTCCGGCTACCGCTTCCAGCACAACTCGTCCCTGGCTGGGATTTGGATACAATTTCCAGGAGGCACGGTCCGGGGTATGGATACCGGTCTGAAGGTTGATAATGGCCTGACCTGGTTTACTCTGGCAACTGTCGGCATTTTTCAATATCAGGGCTACCGAATATATCCCGCTCCACTCACCGGTGCAGTCAAGGACCTTTTTATGAACCGAATCAGTCGCTAGCAACTGACAACCGTTGTGATACCAGCTGTAAATGAGGTTCGGATAATAGGTCGCCCGTAAGGTGTCTTTTTTATGGAAATCACTGAAATTAAGCAAGCCCGGAGTGATCACCGGTTTGGGTGGGTTTTGACCGATAGGCAATATCCGTGTATCCGAGATACTACACCGACCGGTAGAGTCGGAAAGGATCAGCATTACCGTGTAGTTACCACTTTGGGCAAAGGTGTAAAGTTCATTGGCCTCGCCATTCGTGGTTGAACCGGAACTGCGACTCCCGTCACCCCAAAAAAGTGTATATAGTCCATTGGCCGGGGAGCTGAGAGAAGTGGACCTTACCGTCAGGTTACTCGAATCGCACAACGGTTTTCCGTCTGCAGATTCCAGTACCCAGGAATCCAGGGAAAGCTCTCCGATAGCATATACCGGGAGGCTATCGCTATAGACACATCCGGCACTGTCGAGAGTCATCAGAGTCAGCATATGCATTCCTGCTTCCGTATTTCGATACCAGGCCGAATCGGCGGTGCTCACCGTATCTCCGTCAAGGGTCCATACCCAGGTATAGGGACCGGATGCGGTACTGGTATTTCTATAAAACAAAGTGTCACCGAAACAAAGGGTATCCGGACCGGCATCTATGGAAACCAGGATAGTGGGTTGGGTATTGATCAGTAATTCTTTGGCATGACTATGAATCTCAAATTTCCCCGATGGGTTTTCCAGCCAGGTTTGGGCGCGAACATGTATGATGTACTGTCCACCCTGATTCAGATTCAGAGTCATCTGGCTATTTGAGAACCGGGGCTTGAATTGGTTGATCAGCGTGCCGTCCAAGGTATAGACTTGAATCAGCACCGAATCGGAATTGAGACTGTCTCCGCTCCAGTACACTGTGAAGGCATTGGCAGCACAGTACTGGTCTGTCCAGGCTGAATCCAGCGGTTTGATGTAATGAAGCAACAGGCTCGGGTCTCCCATCAAAGCCGTATGAACATAGGATCCGGAATATCCGGCATCGTAATACGGCCAGGCGTTCTGGGTTTGCAAAGCAGCCATTCCGATGGGCTCACCGATGGCACAATGATGGAACATCCAGAAAGGCCGGCCTGCCCATGCGGAAGCCAGTCCCCATCCCTTCGACGCCAGGGGTGCCCGCAGGAAATTGTCCGCATTGTCCCAGTCACCGAAGTAGCTGCCAAACAGCATAGTGAACGGATTCAGGAGACTGTCGGTAGCAAAATCGTTACTGCTGCCTATTCCAGACGCTGAAGTATATGTGCCGGATCCGCATCCATAGCTGAAAAGAAAAGACGAATCCATTTGAGAGCCGAAATAATCCTGTGAATAAACTTCGTCGCCGAACATCGGGGTAAATACCCGCCAGCCGTTTGCTGCAAAGGCTTCTCCCTGGAAATACCCGAAATTATCGTCGATCAATCCGCGGCGTTTTGGCTGTAGCTGTCCGGTACGGAACCGGTGATTTTTATCGAGATAGCGCCGGGTTAGCATAGTATCGCTTCCGAAGGACGGCATGTCATACAGATCAATACGACCGACAGGAATTTTGGCGAAAGAAGGCCATATATAATCCTGGTCGAATTTGCCGTCGCCGGGAACATTGTGGTTGGCGCTGCGGCTAGCCGAAGTGGTATTGACCTGGTTATCGGTCCAGTTCATGTCAAAGGTCACATAATACACATCCGATGGCCAGGCACCCTGGTGATCGGAATGGGCATCCGGGTTGATATTACCGGAATAGGGCACGGGAACATGACCAAGCAGACATAGTGATTTTACCCGGTTGGAGTCAGCGAACCACTCGTTCTCTATCCAGGCTTTGATCTTTTGCACGGAGTCGTTGCGCTGGGCATATAAAGTATGAACCTCCCAATACTCCTGTTCTAGGTCCTTGATAAACCGCTGTGTCTCTGCTGCAAGGGGATATGCCAGGTTGGTATCGATCACCAGGAGGAGTATCTGTGATTTATTATTCCGTATATACCGGTCGGGAGACAGGTGCAGGTATCCGCTGGCCGAGTCATTGGCCCATTTTTTCTTGACCCAGAAATCCTTTCCGAAGCCGTGATCGAGGAAAAGTCCGCTCAATAGAACACTGCTGTCGCTTCCCGGAAGAGTCTGGATTGGGTTCCAGGAATAACTTTCCTTGAGTTTAAAATAGACTTCATAAGATGCCGCCGTGGTATCACGAGGCCAGTATATCTTCACATCACCGGCCCCGGCGTTGACGTCTGCACGGAGTTCCAGAGCCTTGTTTCTGGCGGTCTGAGCATTAAGGGACGATACCGTTACTGCGCATGCAGCAAGGGTTAGTAGTAGTTTCTTCATTGGGGGCAGATTCTGCTAATTGGACACAATTTCAGAAAATAAGTTGTCTCACCGGAAAAATTGGATGGTGTTGTTATTCGAATTATTACGACTACCTTTGCGGCGGTTTTTAGCCGGTTCATCATAATAGGAAATTGTTGACTGGCTGAGTTTTAACAATTTTTTTGATGAATCCATTTATTGAATTGGGCGTATCCGCCGAGCTGGTAGCTGCGGTGGAGGCCATGGGTTTTGTACAACCCACACCGATACAGGAAAAATCCATTCCTGTACTCCTTTCTGCCGACCGTGATTTTGTCGGCCTAGCATCCACCGGTACCGGGAAAACGGCAGCATTCGGTTTGCCGCTTTTGCAATCCATCGATCTTGGAGAAAAACGTATTCAGGGCCTTGTTCTGGCCCCGACACGTGAACTCTGTAACCAGATTGCCCGCGACCTGGAAAACTTCTCGGCCAATATTCCTGGTCTACATGTAGTAGCCGTTTACGGCGGTGCCAGTATCGATACCCAGATACGGGCCCTGAAACGCGGAGCACATATCGTTGTGGCCACACCCGGTCGTCTTATTGACTTGCTGGACCGTGGCGCTTTAAGCATTGGCAACGTGGAAGTAGTGGTTCTGGATGAGGCAGATGAAATGCTGAACATGGGGTTCAAGGAAGATATCGATACCATCCTTGAAAATGTCTGGAATGACGAACACCGCACCTGGTTGTTCTCGGCTACCATGCCGGCAGGTGTCAAGGCCATTGCCCAGAATTTTATGGATAACCCCTTCGAACTCACCGTAGGGACGAAGAATGCCGCCAATACCAATATTGCCCATGAGTATTACCTGGTGCGTGCCCGTGACCGCTACGAAACACTGAAGCGTATTGCCGATCTGCATCCGGATATTTTTGGGATTGTCTTTACCCGAACCAAGGTTGAAGCGCAGGAAGTGGCGGAAAAACTGATTCGCGACGGCTATGATGCCGATGCCCTGCACGGAGACCTTTCTCAGGCTCAGCGGGATAAAGTGATGACCCGTTTCCGGGAGAAAAGCCTGCAAATGCTTATTGCCACTGACGTGGCAGCAAGGGGGATTGATGTGGACAATGTGAGCCACGTGATCAACTACGGGCTGCCCGATGAACTGGAAGTGTATACCCACCGTTCCGGACGGACAGGCAGAGCCGGAAAAAGCGGTATTTCCATTTCTATTGTCCATAGTAAGGAGCAGGGAAGGATCAGGCAGCTGGAAAAATTCATTAAGGCAACCATACTGAAAAAGGAAATTCCTACCGGTGAGCAGATATGCGAAAGGCAGCTTTTCCATCTTGTGGAACGGGTGCATCAGGTGGAAGTGAATGAAGACCAGATCGCCGCTTACCTGCCTCATATCTTTCATGAGCTGAATGACCTGAGCAGGGAAGACATCATCAAACGATTTGTATCCATAGAATTCAATCGTTTCCTTGCGTATTATTCCGGTGCCAGAGACCTGAATACCCAGGGAGGAGAAGGAAGAGGGGAAGGAAGAGAAGACGGACGTCGGACCATGGAGCGCCTCTTTGTCAGCATTGGAGAATTGGATGGAGTAGATAAACAAGGCCTGCTGAAATTGGTGAACAGCCTGAAGCTCGGACGTATTGAGATAGGACGTATTGAGATCAAACGCTCTTACTCCTTCCTTCAGGTGGAAAGCAGCATGGTGGAAGAGTTCCTGGAAGCCGTAAATAGTACCGAATACTCCGGCAGGCAGTTGCGTGCAGAACGTTCCGGCGACCGTCCGGTAAAGGAAAAACGCTCTTTCCGGAAACCAAGAGGCGAAGGAAGTGGCGGAGGATTCCGGAAAAAAGACGGTTTCGGGGACGCCAAAAAAAGTTTTTCAAAGAAGCCAAAACAGAAGCAGTCTGATGATAGCTGGAACTGGGAGAAACCCAAAGGAGGCGGTAAAAAACCAAAACGTTTCTGAAGAATATGAGAAATACGGAAGAAACCAGAGCACTTGTAGAACAAGCCCTTAGATTGTTAGACATCGCACCGGAATCGGCCAGGAATGAGGAAGCCGGTCAATGGACGATTTACAGGGATAACCTGGAATTGTATATCGATGTTTGGGGATCGGGTAATGAACAGCACCCGTTTTATTATTACCAGGCGGAAGATCAGCCCATCTTCCAGGTGTTGGCTCCTTTTTGTTTTGTTCCCGCCGACCGGCAGGACGAGTTCATGGCTGAGTTACTGGATATCAATATCGGCTTGCTCAATGCCTGTCTGGCCATGCGCCAGGATGAAGGCGTGGTTTGTGTGAAGATCCGTACGCTTTCTCATTACCTCACGGCAGAGGCCATAACCGAAGCACTTGATACGGTGGCGTACTATGCCGCGCTGTTCAGTCAGGCTTTCCAGCATAAATACAAGGTGCAACTCATGCACCGGCCGGAGGCGGACTAATTTGGGATCAAGCCAAAATGCTGTGGGTACATTTGGTTATATAGAAGCAAAGTAGCCCTTCTCCGCTCTCAGGCCGTTTTCCTGCAGCGCGTGCCGCAACAAAAGCGTGTGGGAGTCTGTGCGCCAAATCGCCTTAATCTTTTCTTACGAAACAGGGAGTTGTCTATTCCGTTATTTTGAAAACGGATGCTCTCTAAAAGAATACTGTCCTGGAAAAGATTCCAGCGATGGCGGGCTTTTGTTGCGGAGGGAGGCTGGTGCGGTAGGAAGGCGCCTTCAGGAAAAGGGTCCTTTTTTCGCGCATTTTTTAGACAAGTAAAAAATGGGCGAAAAAAGGACAGTTTTCCTGAAGGCGCCTTCCCGCCGCACCGGCCTCCCTCCGCAACAAAAGCTTGGCCATCGCTGGAATCTTTTCCAT
>CAXPEB010000028.1:0-5477 GCA_964215915.1 Bacteroidia bacterium | reverse complement strand
GCGGTTACTGATCTCCTGTTTATCGATATTGGGGTACTGGTAGCGACTCAGGATCATAATTCCATCGAAAAGATCCTGCTCGTCGGAAGCCCGCCA
This sequence comes from Bacteroidia bacterium, assembly GCA_964215915.1. Lineage (GTDB taxonomy): Bacteria > Bacteroidota > Bacteroidia > UBA8524 > UBA8524 > UBA8524. The sequence continues at coordinate 5,381 of CAXPEB010000028.1, read as the reverse complement.
ACGGGCCAGTTGTTCCAGCAGGCTGTTGAACTGGATCTGATGGATGAGTTGTTCCAGCCGGCTCTGGTGTTCCATGCTGAAATCCGCTCCCCACTGGTCTTCCAGCATCGGAATGACTTCATTGCCCAAAGACAGGATACGTTCTTCCACGAGCCTGACCACCTCCTCGTCGGTATCGTCGAGCAGCATAACCATGGCATTCAGCTCTTTGGCGTCAATCATCACTCAAGTATAGGCCTTGTCTGTTTAAATCTGCAATCGGGTTTTCCACCACTGTTGAATTTCGGTAAAAAAATAATGTAGGGGTAATCCTACATCTGAATTGTCGTAAATTCGAACTAATACCGAAAGTCATGAAACAATTTCTCTTACTTTTTGTGTTGCTATCCTTTGGGTTGGCAGCCAATGCTCAGGACAAAATTTTCACCCGTTCGGGAGAGACCATCGAATGTAAGGTTGTGGAGGTAGGAATCGAAGAGGTGAAGTACAAGCTGAGTACCGATGAAGATGCTGCAATAATCTCCATCAAAAAAATTGACGTGCTCCGTATTGAATTTGCCAATGGCAAGGTCGAAGAATACCGGGACGAGCTGGAAGACCCGAATTTGTACACGGACAACAACAAAACAGCCTGGAAAATGGACTTTCTGTCGCCGGTAATGGGGCATCTCGGACTGTATTACGAGCGTTCCATGAAACCGGGATTTTCCCTGGAAGGTGGCCTTGGACTCATCGGAGTAGGCTACAAAAACGTGCTTGATGATTCTAACCCCTGGGGAGCGTATGTGCGTTTCGGACCGCGTTTTATGAAAACCCCGGATTACCGGAAAAGCTCGCTGCGCTACTATCATGTGTTAAAAGGAGCTTACCTGCAACCCCAGGTGGTATTCGGAGCATTCAGTTCCGACATCAGTTACAGTACCTTTAATACAGGAACATGGGTAACAGGTTATGTAACATCCCGACAAACCACCACCTACGGTTCCTTCCTGCTGACAGTCGGAAAACAAAGTGTTTTCTCCAACCGTTTCCTGGTTGACTTTTATCTGGGAGTAGGATATGGGTTCCGCAACACTACCCGAAACAATATCCCTGATAACGCCGACGAGATATATTTCTCCAGCCGTACTTTCGGGGCGCTGGTCGGCGGACAAAACGGTGGACTCCCTCTTTCTGCCACAGCTGGAATCAAGCTTGGTTTCCTGACCAAATAAACTTCAAGCCACAAAAAAATTACAAAGCCATTCCTTCGGGGGTGGCTTTTCTTTTTGGGCGGACCATGGACGATGGCTAATGGACCATGGTATGGAACCTTATCAATAGTGAACATGTGCTATGGTCTATCGTCTATCGACTATCGACCATGGACGATGGCGGATGGACCATGGTATGGAACCGCATCAACAGTGAATCCTGTGCTATGGACTATCGTCTATCGACTATCGACCATGGACGATCTCCCCTGCCAACCAAAATCCTTTTCTCCTGATTTAGATCATACTCTGCGAAGAATGAGAGAAATAACTTTGAATTGCCCATCGGTTTTATCCTGACGGCTCTGAAATTATTCTCCCTATGAATACAACTCCCAAACACGTTCTCGTCCTGGGCAGCAATTTTGCCGGACTGACATTCGCGCGCTACCTGCATAAAGAAGCTCGTGAGGCTATTCGTATCACGGTCATCGACCGGAAAAACTACATCAACTTCATCCCGAATATCCCGATTGAAGTCTTTAACGACCATAACCCGGCAGACACCCTGGAATTTCCTTTCCAGAAATTCCTTCGTTCCGACGGAAGTGAATTTATCCAGGCAGAGGTGGAAGAGATAGACCCCGTGAACAGAAAGGTATTGTTCACTCCGAACGAACGAAGCGGAGCCGGACAGGAATCCATTGAGTACGATTACCTGGTAATCGCCCTGGGATGCAAACTGGCCTACGATAAAATAGAAGGGTTTGCCGAATACGGCCATACTTTTTCAGACACCTTTTACGGCAATGAGGTCCGCAAATACCTGCATTCCGAATACCGGGGCGGACCGATCGCTATCGGTTCAGACCGTTTCCTGCAGGGTAAGCACCCCAAACTTCCGCCTATCCCGGAGGCTTTGGCCGCCTGCGAAGGACCTCCTGTTGAGCTGGCATTCTCCCTTGCCGACTGGCTGGAACGGAATGAAAAAGGAAATGCTCGGAATATTACCCTGTTCACCCCTGCCGAAGTGATCGCGGAAGATGCCGGTGAAACCATCCTGAAGCAACTACTTCCCATGATGACCGATATGGGATACGGCTATAAGAACAATACTATCGGTATCCGAAAGATCCATAAAGACGGCATCGACTTCAAAGATGGCAGCAGCCTTGAGGCGGAAATGAAGATCATCTTCCCCAACTGGGAACCGCATGAATTCCTGAAAAATCAACCCTTTTCCGACGATCAGGGCTTTATCGTTACCGACCTCTATATGAGAAACCCGGATTTCCCGGAGATTTTTGCCGTAGGCGATGCCGCCTCCCTGACCGTACCGAAACTCGGTTCACTGGGACATATGGAATGTGAAATTGCTGCCCGGGTACTTTCCAATGAGGTTCTTGGCGAAAAGAAAAACGTGGACCCCTTGATACCCCAGGTGGTTTGTTTCGGAGATATGGGCAATCACAAAGGTTTTTACATGCATACCGACGAATGGTGGGGCGGATCAACCAGCATCCTCAAGATGGGATATACCCCTTACCTCCTGAAGATGGGATTTAAAACCATGTACCGTACCCTCGGGGGAAATATCCCCGGATGGGGAATGCCCCTTTCCGAACTACTGGGAGATCATACGGTAATCTGATTTCCGACGGGAGCTTCACCGGTTTAGGGATTGACTTGGCAAGTATGGACAATAAGACCCTGGCTGGAACGGGGTCTTTTCCTTCACTGTTTCCGGCACCTATATTTGTGCCATGTCTGACCGAAAGGTAATCCTATACATCGCAAGTTCACTCGACGGTTATATTGCTAAGCCCAATGACGACCTGAGCTTTTTGAATGCCGTTCACAAAGAGGGGGAAGATTATGGGTATGCCCGTTTCGAGTCGGGTATCGATACCGTGATACTGGGCCGAAAGACCTACGACTGGGTTATGGGCCAAGTCAGCGAATTTCCGCACAAAGACAAGGAAACGTATATCATTACCCGGACACAAAAACCTTCGGAAGGGAAACTCCATTATCATTCCGGCGACCTGGCTAGCCTGATTGGCGAGCTGAAAGCCAAAGAAGGAAAGGATATTTTCTGCGACGGAGGTGCAGAAATCGTCAACCTACTTCTGCAACAAAAACTAATCGATGAGATCATTCTTTCCATCATCCCGGTACTCCTAGGTAATGGCACACGGCTCTTTCAAACAGGTTTCCCTGAACAGAACCTTGCCCTCATTTCCTCCGAATCCTTTGACACCGGCCTTATTCAACTGCATTATACGATCAGGCCCTAACTATTACCGGCATTGTCCAAGGGAGATGCTGCATGATAACCGCTTATTTTGTACCTTTAACCAATTACGTATTCTGCACGATTAATTATGATGGGAAAAAAGATCTTCGTCACCTTCCTTTTTCTTACCGGTCTCACCTTTTCCAACTGTGGTTTGTATGATGATGACTGCAATTGTCCGCCGGTTACAGGTGTCTATTTTGATATCCGGGGCATAGAAAGCCTTGTCCATCACCGGAAAATACCCAACACCAACTCAGCTCCGCCAATGGGAGATGGGGAAACGGTTCCATTCGATGAATATTACGGCGTATTGATCAACTACCAACTGGATTATATCAGCCAGCGTAAGCAGGAAAAACCCTTTTTCGGAAGCTCCGGTCAGCTTATGGCCTGCTCCTGTGTGAACAACGGTGATGCCGGTGCCAAAACAGAAAAACTAAAGTCTGTTACGGTTATTACGCTCAATGACTTCAATACTCAGTATTCCGCCGGGGATACCCTGAATGACCTTATTACCCTTCAGGGACAGCCCCTTGAGGGTTACCTGCAATCGACCCGGAATGAACTGATCAAATACCAGAACCTTACTTTAGGACTTTCGGAAGCTCCGGAAACGAACCCGGAATACCGCGTAAAAGTAATTGTGGAACTGGACAATGGCGAAACTTTCGAACGCGAATCCCCTACCGTCATTATCCAGTAGCAATACCCGATTCATGTTCACCGTCATTTACCGCTTTGAAGTAAAAAAGGACCGGGAAACTGCTTTTATCAGGGCTTGGGAGGCACTGACCATACTGATACGTGACTATGCAGGCGGAATGGGCTCCAGGCTGCACCGGGAGAAAGAAAACACTTACCTGGCCTATGCCCAGTGGCCCGATCGGGAAACCTGGGAAAATTCCGGAAACAAATTGCCGGAGGATGCCGCACCCTTACGTCAGCAAATGCGGGAGTGCTGCGAAAAAACAGAAACCCTGTTTGAGCTTGCCGTGGTGAAAGACCTGCTGGTTAAAGGCTGAACGGAATCAATTTTCATAACGCACTCATAAGGCCTATTTATCTACGAATAGTGCTGCCTGACAAGTACCGAATACCTCGTGTAAATTACCATTACCCTTCCGGTACACGGTCTTATTCCTGAGCAATGTGCTGTGTAACCCATATCACTGGAAACCAGCCCGACATGGGACATCTTTGAGTATACCAAATGATAAGTACCATGAAAAAGCTGCCATTCATCCTTCTGATTGCCCTGGTGGGCATGCTGGCCTTGTCCTGCAAAAAAGAAAATCCTGCTCCTGCCCTGGTTCAACTCACTGAACAGGAAAAATCCGATCTGCTCTTTCTCCGTGAAGAAGAAAAGCTGGCGCATGACGTCTATGTATATGCCTTTGACCTATATGGCCTGCAAATCTTTTCCAATATTTCAGGCAGTGAATCCCGCCATATTTCCAGTGTGGCAGACCTCCTGTCAAAGTACGGAATTACTGACCCGGCAGCCAACCTGGAGGAAGGTGCTTTCACCATTCCGGAACTTCAGGAACTTTATACGAACCTGATTGCCAAAGTTGATATATCCCAGACGGACGCGCTTGAAGTTGGAGCAACCATTGAAGATCTGGACATCAACGATATCAAACAACTTTTTCTTCATACGACAAAGTCAGACCTCATCTCGGTATACGATAACCTTACCTGCGGATCCAGAAACCACCTGCGTGCTTTTGTAAGTCAACTGGGAGGTCAATATACTCCCCAATACTTATCGGAAACCGAATTCGATGCAATCATAAACAGTCCCCACGAATCCTGCGGAAATAAATAAGCCGGATAAAAACGAATAAGGGCCGCCTTCTCAGGCGGCCCTTTTGTCAAACCAATTAACT
>CAXPEB010000027.1:0-100994 GCA_964215915.1 Bacteroidia bacterium | reverse complement strand
TCTTCCGATCTCACCAACGCCTTTTTTTCATAATCACTAAGCTCCAGGGAATCTTCCGGCAAGGTCTGGTTCGGAACCGGGAAGCCAAGTCCGGCACCTCCCCCGGCATCATAAAAGGCCACCACCGACTCCAGGTCCGGGTACTTTCCATTATGCATGTAGGGGCCGCTGCGAGCCAGGTTGCGCACGCCGGGTGTTTTGAAGGCATTCCGGTGCAGGTTGGCCAGGGTCTTCTTGTATTTTCCTTCATCCGGGTCCAAAACCATGTTGGAGGTGTCGGAGGCTATTCCCAGCACCTCAGTTTCGGTTTTGCGGAAATGAGGCGGAACAGTGCCATTGAAAAGCGGAAAGAAGTGGCAGGTGCCGCACTGGGCTTTTCCCATAAAAAGGTTAAACCCGTCCTTTACTTCCCGGGGCAGCTCTTTTCGTTCTTTTCTCAGGTATTGATCGAAGGGGCTGTTCAGGGCAACCAGGGTTTTTTCATAAGCAGCGATGGCCGCTTGAACCGCTTGCGGGGTAATGTCCGACATGCGGCTATTCGGAAATGCCTCCTTGAACAATTGAACATATTCCGGACTTTGGCGCAAACGATACACCAGAGAATCGAAATTGCCGTGCATTTCATCCGGGTTGAGTGTTACGTCATGCACCTGTTCCTCCAGGCTGCTTACCCGGCCGTCCCAGAAAAAACTGCGCTGAAAGGCCACATTCAGCAGGCTGGGGGTATTCCGGCCCAACTCCCCTTCGAAGTTAAAGGTGGTGTTGACTGCCATGCCATCGCTGAAAGCCAGTTCCGGTTTATGACAGGAGGCGCAGGCCCTTTTGCCGTTGCCGGACAATACCGGGTCGAAAAAAAGGTAGCGGCCCAGTTCCGTGAGTTTCGGGTTGTTCCGGGAAGTGTTGCCGTAGTCGCTGGAAAAATAGTAAGGATCCAGGGCATTTTTTGCAAAGAGACTGGTTTCTGAAGGATTGATGGCGGAGGGCAGAATTACGGCATCCATAGAGACAAGTTGCCCTGCCTCCTGGAGCAACCCGTAAACGGGATCCAGGTAATTCCGAATCATATCCAGGCGGTCAAATGCTTCAATATCCTTGGTGTATCTAAGTTTCAGGATGGATCGTTCCAGTAAACGAATCAGCTTTTTTTGTTTTCTGAACCCGTATTCAGTCCATTGGCTTTCGCTTAGGCTGCAGAGTTCTTTGATCCCATCCAGGCTGGCTGCCGATTCATTTAACCCGTTTCCGGCATAAGGCGAATCAAAATCATTCAGCCCTGTACTCATCAACCGGAGAATTTGCAGACGCATTGCTTCGGAAAGCTGCCAGGCGGCAATAGGCTGGCTGGCACAAAGCTGATGCAGCTTGGTTACGGCATGAATGCTACGCCGAATTTCGGCCTGTAACACAGGACGGGAGGAGTCGTTTCCTTCCCAGATCAGTTCTTCGATATACTGTAGCCCCTGAGGCGGGATTTCCTGTTTCAGCGGGTCTGCCTCCTCTACTTCGAAAAGCAGAGGTCCGTTGAGCTCTTTTTCCGTAACATCCGTGAAGTAACCGGCAAAAACTTCCAGCTGTTTGTAGAGCATCCGGCAACGGGTGTGCTGCGTTTTGAGGGCTTCCCTGTTGCTTTCTGCGGCTTCGCTCATCTCAAGCAGGGTTTGCATCTCTGATTTAAGTGTTGCGGCTTTATTCGTAAACCATGCCTGTATTTCCGGGTTCCCTGACTTCGGAGAAGGCATCATGGCTCCGAACAACAGGCCAAAACCGGTTAATACGGCAATCAGGCGGAAAAAAAGAATAGGTCGGTCGGAAAGAATCATGGAAATACAAAGCTGAGAACAGCGTGTTACCGGGAGGTTAGGCGGAGATTACCAAAATGGAAAAAGGGGGCTTTTGGCCCCCCTTTTCAGACATTGTGAACAGAATAAAGATTACTCTACATTGATCTTGCTGGTCAGCAGCTTGTCACCTGCAAGAACGGTTACGATATACGTTCCGGGTGCTGCATTTCCAAGTTGGATGGTGCTGGTAAAATTGCCGGCAACACCCGCCAGGGTTTCATTGTATACGGTCTGTCCGTTAAGGGAAACAACACGGATCATTACTTCACCGCTGTTCTCCAGGTTGAAGGCCAGCTTGAAGCTTCCGTTGTTCGGGTTCGGGAAGACGGCAACTTCGTTTTTCACGATATCCTCTACGGAAGTGGGGTATACAAATACTTCGGAAGAAATTACCGACTTACATCCTGAAGGGCTGCTTACCTGAACGGAGTAGAACCCGTCCTGGCTAACGGTATAGCTTTGTGCGGTAGCACCGGAAATGGCTTTACCATTGCGGAACCACTGGTTGCCGCTGCTTGCGCTGGAAGTAAGTACTTTACCATTCTGGGTAATGGCGGGTTGAGCCGGAATGCTCTCCACATTAACGGTAACCACAGTACGGTTCGGGCTTTCCATACCACTTACGAAGGTAGACACATAGTAAGTCGTTGTAGTATTCAGGGTAGGCGTAGTGAACGCAGAACCCATGGCAATCTCAGTTCCTCCTGTTGCATTGGTGTACCACTTATAGGTGGTTCCGTTATTTTGCCAGAAGGTGGATCCTTCGGTTGCTTCCAGGGTAGCGGTTTCTCCGGCACAAATGGTCATTCCGGCCACTTTCGGGGCAACAGCCTTAACGCGGGGAACATTGTTGGCTACGATCAGCATGGAAGCCTGGTTTTCATTCGGGCGAACGGTTCCACCGTCAACCCCTTGATATTTTGCTCCTCTCCAGGTATGAGGCTGGAGTGCAACCAGGAACAGGTTTTCCTGGCCGGTAACTTCAGAGAGGTCAATCATTGCACCGTATTCCCAGGATCCGGGATTGCTGTTCTGGTAGCTGGTCCCGGAACTGTTCCTGTTGAATTTTTCTTTATCGGGAGCATTGCGGCGGTGATCCAGTTCCATAAGCACTACCATTTGTTTGGTAGCGATATCGTACTGGTAGATTTGGCCGTCGTGTTTTTTGTTATCAAGGAAGCTTTGTGGTTCGGTTGCTCCACCTGATCCGTTGGTTGTGGAGTAGCCGTTGTGGTCTTCCTGTACATAAACATAGTCCTCGGTAACGCAGATGTTGTCCGGCTGGATCAGAGCCAGGGCAGGGTTATTGGCATTTTGCACGTCTCCATCAAGGATACATTCCAGTTTGCCTTCAAGCGGGTTGTTTTCGTCCAGAACGAGGCGGTAAACCCGTCCCCACTTGGTCCGTTCACCATTGAAGGTGTTTGAGTTACCGGTGGCATTGAAGTAGATTTCTCTTCCGGCTTCGGCGTTACCCTTCCGGTAATCCAGGTCTTCTACCCGGTTGAAGCGGATGGATTTGGCAGTACCATTGGAGTAGGCATTGATTTGAGCTCCGGTAAGGAACAGGTGTCCGGGAACTTCCACAAATTCCACATCATAAGTGGAACCATCGGCAACGATATCGGTTTCTATCTGGTTGAGATCTTTTCTTCTCAATACATAGAGTTTTCCGCCTTTCAGGTCTCCCTGGTTGGCAACATACAAAGCAACCTGTCCGCCGTCGGGGCCGCTGTCGTCATCACCGATGATCACGATAGTTTGTCCCGGGTAAGTGTTTTTCGGAAGAGGCACGGCATTTTCAGCGCTCCAACGACCGAAACCGGTAAGGTTGGGCACTTCGGCAAGAGAATCGGAATAAACCGGTCCGAATACCGGTACGGCATGTGTCCTGGATTCAATTCCCGATTCTCCGCAGGTGAGGTAAACGGGCCCAAAACCATGTTCTTCGGGAGTAGCCAGTGTTCCGGAGCAAAGACGCCACATACCGGCATCAGAGTTCATCAGGTACTCTCCCTGGATGGGTTTCAGGTTTTTGTCGAGGGTAATGCGCGAAACGGAGAAGTTGTCCTCGTGGTTTACCACTACGGTATAGTTTCCGTTTCCGTCTTTCAAAATGCCTGCACCATCGGCAGAACCACCGAACACATAATCCGGGTTGTTTTCGATATAGTCATCGGAACTGATGATCCCAAAAGTTTCTACGTTAGAGAAGGCGGGGTCTATTTTAACCAGGCTGGGGGTGGTAGACCATTGTTGAAGATCAACGGCAGCAGGGATCTCGAAGCCGGTAATGGCTAAGGTAGCGGCTTTGTTCCAGGGTGCCGGATTGCTGCTGGCCGGATGCTGGTTGTTAACAAAATAGGTAGACCCATCCGGGGTAAAGACCCCACCTGTGGTTTCCGCATTGGGGGAGCCACTGGCAAAAAGTTTGGCGTCGTCCACGGTCGGGTTTTCCAGACCAAGGTCCACATAGTAGATTTCACAGATATTGTAGTTAACCCCGGCAGGCATCCGGTTGAAACTGCGTCCGTTCAGGTCTTCGTTGATGACCAGGTAACGTTTACCGTTTTGACGTACGGTGGCGATACCGTCAGGGTTAGAGAGGTTGTATTTTCCGTTAGTAGAGGTTCCTCCGTTGATATAAGGACGTACGGTCAGCGTTTTCAGGTCAAGCTCCAGAACCCGGCCGTAATAATCGGTGAAGGTAGTATCTCCGTTATGGTTCAGGTCCCATTGGTGCTTGGCAATATTTCCTCCGGCCAAAAGGGCCTCTTTCAGAGCAGTTCCGGTATTGTCCAGTCCGGTTTCTGTAATATACAGTTTTCCATTGGCTTCCACGATCCATTCCAGGCGGATAAAGGTGGTGGCGCCCATACTGATGGCAATGTCGCGAATATTGATCAGGGAGTTGATGTCCATGGGGAGCGTGATCCAGGAACCGCCCACTCCGTTCGCACCTTGTTTATAGGCATAGAGCTGTCCGCTACGGTAATCTCCAGGTTTGTCTGCGACAAATTTGAAGAATACTCCCGGAGTGAAATCGTCAGTGAGATAGACGGTTTTTTTGTCGGGCATGCACCATCCGCCTTCGTGAGAGAAACGGCCCATGGCATATACTTTACGCAGGGCAGTGGCAGAAAGCGGATCAACCTCCACCATCCATCCATAGTTCTCAAATTTTTTCAGTACCGTTCCGCTATAGGTTCCGTTACCGGCAGGGATCATGTAATCGGAAGTGTCCTGAACCCCGTTACCTCCGGCATAGAGGCCCGCATTGCTGCTTTGAGGGTATTCTTCGGCAGTCAGGAAAGTGCCGTGGTAAGAAGTTGCGCCACCACAGTTTACGTTGGTGCCTCCCACTGTGGTAAAATCAACGTTGTTGAAATTACCAATAACTTGCCACTCGCCGTTTTGGTCGCGTTTTACTTCGAAAACCGTCATACCGCCACCGTCTCCGAGAATGTCGTTGCGGCTGTTGGTAATTTCATGGTTTACGATCAGGTAGCCGTGCTCACTGCTTCCGTTGATAGGGTAGAAACCGGTAAAGTCATGGTTCCCTTTGGCAAGGGCGCTGTCGCCGCTGTTCAGGTTATGAACATAATCGAGGTCAGCGGAGAAAAGAATTTTAGCGGAAACGGTTCCGCTCTGCTTGAATTCTGTAGTTGCATACACCGTGTCCTTCGGTGTAAATGGCAGGGAAAGGGGCGATTGGGCCATAGAAAGCCCCATTACACTGCTTCCTGCCAGCGCAAGGAATAGTCTCTTTTTCATAAAATGTTCGTAGAAATGCTACGCAAAGGACTGCGCGTAATGTTAAGCCGGATTGAATGTAAAATTAAGCCGGATTAATCTTTCCGTTAAGGAATTATTCCTGTTCGGAATTCCGGGAGAAAACGACTCGGGTCCCGGTTTTTCGACGGTATTCATTTTCTGCAAAAACGCAGGCTATCCGCGGCGCCTGGAAAACCCCCGAGCCGCTTAACAATAACATAACGTTCGGGTAACGTAGTCTTTAATGCGTGCCTACAGCTTTGCACCAAATTCTAAGAACATGAAACAGACAAAACTTTGGATCTTAGGTGCCTGTGCGCTGTTTGCTGCATCTGCTAATGCGCAGACGGTGGTGAATGTAACAGACGCCTCAATCAATGCAGGAGAAACGGTAAACTGGACAAAAGACAAAGTTTACCTGCTCACAGAACCTGTCTTCGTAGAAACCGGTGCAACCCTTAACATCGCAGCCGGAACTGTAATCAAAGGAAAAGCTGGTGTGGATGCCTTTCTTACCATTTCTCGCGGTGCAAAAATCAACGCTATCGGTACTGCAGAGGAGCCAATCATCTTTACTGCCGAAGCAGATGATGTAACGAATCCTACTGACCTGAGCCCGGATGATATCGGCCTTTGGGGTGGACTGGTTATCTGCGGTAAAGCTCCTTTCGAAAAAGACGGTCTGGCTGAAGCTCAGGCTGAAGGTGTTGCCGGAACAGAGCCCCGCGCTCTTTACGGTGGAACCGATGACAACGACAACAGTGGAACCCTGCGTTACGTATCCGTACGTCATGCCGGATTTGAGTTGGGATCTGGTGATGAGCTGAACGGAATCTCTTTTTGTGCAGTGGGATCCGGTACTGTCGTTGAGTATGTTGAAGTTTATGCCAACAAAGACGACGGTATGGAATTCTTCGGTGGAAGTGTGAATGTAAAATATGCGATCGTGGCTTTCTGCCGTGACGACGCGTTTGACTGGGACGAAGGTTACCGCGGAAAAGGCCAGTTCTGGTTTGCTATCCAATCTGCCGGAATCGGAGACTGTATCGGTGAGCTTGACGGAGCTATTCCTGACGGAGGTTCTCGTTATTCCGATCCCCAGGTATACAACTGGACCGGTATCGGACCTGGAAATGGTGCCGGTGTACAGGCACAACAAACTATCATGATCCTTCAGCGTGACGCTACTGCCGGTAAAATCAAAAACTCCATCTTCGTTGACGGAAAAGAATGGGCCTGGCAAGTAGAAGACCTGGCTGCTTCCAAAGGAATCGATTCTCACCAGCAACTGGTAGACGGAAACCTCGTTTGGGAAAGTAACCTGCTTTGGAACTTCGGTGCAGGTAACACCCTGGATACCGGTTCTCTCGGACTGTTCAACATTGCCAGCACTTCTGATGACCCCACCGTGGTTCGTACCAACATGCTCGCTAAATTTACCGGTGGAAACAACAAAGTAGCTGATCCGGGCCTTAAAGGCATCGACCGTTTGCAAAACAACCAACTGGACCCTCGCCCTGCTGCCAATGCCGATGTTACTTCCAATGTAGCTACCGTTCCTAATGACGGTTTCTTCACTCAGGTGAACTACAAAGGAGCTTTCAGCACAACCGGTCCTCAGTGGATCAACGGATGGAGCACCATGGCCAGAAACAATCACTTGTCTTCTGCCCTGACTTCTGCTAAGCAGGTTAACAATATTGCTGAAACCAACATCTTCCCGAACCCGACCAGCGGAACTTCTACCCTGAGCTTCACCCTGAACGAAAACGATAACATCGTGGTGAACGTGGTAAATGTTGCCGGTCAGGAAGTAATGGTTAAAGACCTGGGTGCCGTAGAGGCCGGTCAGAACACCGTTACCATCAATACGCTGCCTGCAGGTGCTTACTTCGTAAATGTAAAAGGCACCAACGGTCAGCTGACTGTTAAACTGATTGTACAATAAGACTCATTAATAAGTTTGCTTGGGATAAAGGTGGTGTTTACAGCACCACCTTTTCCTATTTAACAACCAACTTTAATTTCATGCTTTTCCACAGAAGTGTTTTGTTGTTTTCTGCGCTGGTTGCGGTATTACTCGCAAATGCAGAGAAGGGAGTTTTGAAAGGCCGGGTGATCGATAAGGCACTGGGCGACGAACTTACCGGGGTTACCGTACTGGTTAAGGAAACCGGACAAGGTACCGTTACCGATCTCATGGGCGATTATCAGATCGACCTGGAGGCCGGATCTTATACCGTGGAGTACAGCTATGTGGGGATGGCAAAACAAACCGTTGAAGGGGTGGTGGTCAAAGCCGGAGAGGTAACCACCATCAATATCGGTTTGCAGGAAAACATTGAAGTGATGGAAGAAGCCGTAGTACAGGCAGAAGCCATCCGGAATTCGGAAGTTGCCGTGCTGAACCTTCAGAAAAAGGCAATCTCCGTACAAGACAACATTTCTTCTCAGGAAATCAAACGCCTTGGGTCAAGCAATGCCGGGGAATCCATGAAACAGGTAACCGGAGCTTCCCTGGAAGGTGGAAAATATATGGTGATGCGGGGTCTTGGCGACCGGTATTCCATCACGCAAATGAATGGGGTGACCCTGCCCAGCACAGATCCTTACCGGAATAGTACCAGTATGGACCTGATTCCGGCGGGAATGATCGATAATATCATTACCTCAAAGACATTTACCCCGGACCAGCCTGGGAACTTTACAGGCGGTAACGTGAATATCTCTACCAAAGCCTTTCCGGACAAAAGGGTCTTTACTGTGGGGATTAGCGGCGGGTACAATTCTCTCGGTTCTTTCCAAAGCAGTTTTCTCCGTGCTCCGGGAGGCAAACTGGATTGGCTGGGTTATGATGACGGCACCCGCAAGCTTGATCCCGTTTATACTGAAAACAAAGAATTGCTTAATAATGCCTTTTACCTGAAGGCACGTAATCCCGCCAATGTTTACGAAAGGGAGATTTTTAACAAAACAGCAAAGGGAATACGACCGGAAAGTTTTGTAAATCAACAAACCAACTCTTTCATGGATCACGGTTTTAATGCCACTTACGGAAACCGCCATATCTGGGGTAAGCAGAAAAAACTGGGATACATTGCGGGTATCAGCTATTCCCGTAATTTCAGTTATTATGGCAATGGGGTCTCCAATTCCTGGAAGGTTTTGGGAGGGGGCTCGGAAAGCCTGATCGATTTCTTCCAGTTAAGTGATCGGCGGGCGTCTGAAAACACCAACCTTGGCGGGCTGGCCAATGTGACCTATCAGTGGGATATCCGTAACCAGATCAGCCTGAACGTTATGTATAATCACGATGGGGATAAAGTTTCCCGCCAGCAGGTAGGACGGGCTCCTCAGGTATTGTCCAACTCAGACGCACTATTTTTTACTTCTGTAAACTACCTGCAGGAACGCTCACTCTTCAATACGCAGCTAAGTGGAAAACACGAATTCGGTAAGCGCGGTTCTACCCTTACCTGGGTAGCCGGTAATACCGTTTCCGCAATGAAACAGCCGGATATGAAGCTGTTTGCCTATAAAATTGATCCGAACGATTCCCTCCCGATTATCGCCCCGTCCGAGTTTGATCTTCCTTCCATATTTTATCGTGACCTGAAGGATATACAGTACAGCGGACAGGCGGATTACGAAATCCCATTCAAAAGAGAAAATAGCAAGCTGGAAGATAAACTGAAATTCGGGGTAGCTTACTCCGCCAAAAACCGGGAGTTTTCCGAATTGCGTTACCGGGTAGCAATGGACGGTGTTTCTTTTGATCCGAATAGCCCGAACTATACACCGAATGCCATGACCATCCATGATGCCGGCTCTCCGGAAAGATACTTCCAGTCAGACAACTTCGGGATTGTGGATGTAAGAACCGATGGCAGCGGCACGATCATCCGTTACCTGCACTCCAACTTTATCTACGACCAAACCCGTCCTCAGAACCTGTATACCGGGCATGAGAATATCGGTGCGGCATACGCAATGGGGGTTTATAATCTCACAAACCGCCTGAAGGTTATTGGTGGCGTGAGGTTGGAAACCACCGATATCCAGGTTGTTTCCGATGCCCTTGATACCGCAGGAAAAAACATAACGGGAGAGATTAAAGGCGCTGACCTGCTTCCCTCCCTGAGCTTGATCTACGCACTCAACAGCAAGAGCAACCTTCGTTTTGCGGGAAGTCGTACCCTGGCACGTCCGAACATGAGGGAGCTGGCGCCGTTTGCCGCCCTGGATTTTATCGGTGGATTTATCTTCGAGGGATCTCCCGGAGTAAAACGTACGCATATCACCAATATTGACTTACGTTATGAAATCTATCCCGAGTCCGGAGAAATCATTGCCGTGAGTGGTTTCTACAAAAACTTCGAAGACCCCATCATCCGTGTGTTTGACCCTCTGAAACCAAACCCGACTATTCGTTTCGATAACGTGGAAAGTGCCCAGGTATATGGAATCGAACTGGAATTCAGAAAGAACCTGAAGGCCATTAGCCCGAAACTGAAACAGTTTAAGTTCAGCACGAACTTTTCCTATATCTACTCCTATTCCAAGATCAATGCAACAGAGCTGGCAGCGGCCCGTAACAACAACCCGGAATTTCCGGACTGGCGTCCGTTGCAAGGACAGTCTCCTTATCTTGTGAATGCTGCCCTGACGTATGACAACGATAGCATTGGCCTGGACGCCACCCTTTCCTTTAATCTCTTTGGGCCACGTTTGGCGCAGGTGGGAACACTGGGAACACCGGACATCTATGAACGTCCGATTCCTACCCTGAACCTGGTTGTGGGAAAAGCCCTGAGCAAGCACTGGGAAATGAGCGTTAAGGTGAACAACATCCTTAACTACTCCTACCAGTTATACCAGACGTTCAGAGGAGACAAGTACATTACAGCAGAATACAAACTCGGTGTAAGTGCTTCCATCGGAATTTCATACAAGCTATAGAAAACAATAAAAGAGTAAGAGAGAATAAAAGAAAACCCCGGCCATATCTGGTCGGGGTTTTTGTATGGATTGCGTATGGATTGCTTTTATTAGTCTTCAATGGCAGCAACACCGGGTAGTGTTTTCCCTTCGAAGTATTCGAGAAGGGCTCCGCCGCCTGTGGATACGTAACTTACCTTATCCTGATAGTTGAATTTGGCGATAGCCGCAGCGCTGTCCCCGCCTCCGATGAGCGAGAAAGCGCCATTTTTTTCGGTTGCTTCGGCAACTGCCTGAGCAATGGTTTTGGTGCCGTTCTCAAATTGGCTCATCTCAAACACACCCATGGGGCCATTCCAAAGTATGGTTTTGCTGTTCAACACCACTTTCCGGAACTCTTCGGCAGCTCTTGGGCCAATATCCAACCCCATCCAGCCGTCAGGGATATCGACGTTTTCGGCTTGCTTGACATTGGCGTCGTTGCTGAATGCATCGGCAATAACCGAATCCTGGGGAAGGAGGATATTAACTCCCTTTTCCTTGGCCTGGCTCAACAGCTTTTGTGTCAGCTCAAGCCGGTCGTCTTCGCACAATGAACTTCCTATTCGGCCCCCCATAGCTTTCACGAAAGTATAAGCCATTCCTCCGCCAACGATCACATTATCGGCAAGGTTTATCAGGTTTTCCAGGATAAGCAGTTTGTCGGATACTTTGGCTCCACCTACAATTGCCGTGAAGGGCCTGTTGCCACTTTTCATGACCTTTTCCGCATTGGCCAGTTCATTGGCCATAACATACCCGAAGCATTTGTTTTCCGGGAAATACCGGGCAATTACCGCTGTAGAAGCATGTGCCCGGTGTGCTGTTCCGAAAGCATCGTTCACGTAGATATCACCATGTGCAGCCAGCTTTTCGGCAAACGCAGCATCTCCTTTTTCCTCTTCTTTATGGAAGCGCAGGTTTTCCAGTAAAAGGATCTCACCCGGCTTAAGTGAAGCAGAAAGGGAGAAGGCCTCTTCACCGATACAATCGTCCGCAAAATATACGGGAACACCGGTCAGCGTTTTCAAATGATCCACCACATGACGCAGCGAGTATTTGTCTTCCGGACCTTCTTTAGGCCTTCCCAGGTGCGACATCAATACACAGGAACCCCCGTCTGCAAGGATTTTTTTCAACGTAGGTAATGTCGCACGCATCCGGGCGTCGTCGGTAATGGTAAGGCTTTGCTTATCGAGCGGAACATTGAAGTCCACGCGTATCAGGGCCCGCTTGCCCGCAAACGAAAAGCTGTCGATGGTTTTCATGCCGCGAAATTAAGCCATTGCCGCAAATTGATGCGAAAAAGAGGGCACTGTACTGCCAAAGGCCTTCGGGCATGTGTAACTTGCGCGGGATGGCTTTGAACTGGATCAAGATCTACGATTTTTCCGCTCACGGCCCCGAACCGCAACAACGGGGAAGTGTTCGCGTGATCAATATTGATGACAAGCGCTTTTGCCTGGCACGTACGGATAAAGGCTATTTTGCTCTAAATAACCGTTGTCCGCATGCCGGTGCCTGGCTGGGCGAGGGTTGGTGCGACGGAAATCATGTGGTGTGCCCGGTGCATCGTTTTAAGTATGATATGGAAACGGGAAGGGGAGCGCCCGGGCAAGGCGATTATGTGGATACTTATCCTATCCGGGAAACGGAAGAAGGCGTATTTATTGGGTTGAAAAAGGACCCCTGGTGGAAGATTTGGTAGATTTGGTATAGGTATAGGGTTTCCGGATGCTGTTTGTCAGATTTCTGTAAAATTTTCTCGAGCCAGCTTAAACGCGTATAATAATGTAAAACAACGTGTACATTTGCTTCTGTGGAAGGCAAACGGATATCAATGCCTCCTTCACTAAAGATCCAGAAAGCAAATAGTGGTTCGGTTCATAACCATGGGGGTCCGGTTTCCGGGCCCCTTCTTTTTGTGTATGGTTTATAGAAGAGGGAAAGCGCTCCCTTTCCATACTTAAATAAGCAAGTACAGATTAGTATGATGCAGTACCAGGAAGGGTGAATTAGGTTTGAACCAGCAGAGAAGGAGTTGGTTTCTTAATCTTGGCAATTTGATGGGCTCTTCTCCGCTTTTGGTTTATATCACATGAGAGGGGTCCGGGAATTCCGGCCCCTTTTTTTATTCGATATCGGTACTCAGGATATAACGGCAAATTCTTCCGTTGCCTTTGTCAGCCACATAAACAATACGCTTCAGATAACACACCCCGCTTGGGTCGCGGAACTGGAACAGGCTGCTGCCCTCTCCTCCGAAAGAGGTGATGATGAACTTGTCTGCCGGGAAATTGGCCGGAGGAGTGACGCCCTCAAAACCCTCGTTGGTAAACTGAAAGAGGCTGTCTTTATCGCTATCCGTAACAAATAGGTATTGTGTTGCGTCGGCCGCCATGCACAGGTCGGTGATCCTTCCGAAACGGTAAGATTCATATAGGAACCGGTCTGCCTTGCTGGTATCGTAATTCAGAAAGGACGGTTTTCCGTCATAGCGTACACCGAGATCAGGATCATATTGATATGCAATTCCGATACAGGCAAACTCCACCGGATTCAGGGAATCGTATTGGGCCAGGAAGAAATCGCGGCTGTTGCTGATTCCGAAAACCCGTTGCGGAGGCCCTGCGTACCCGCACAGCCCCTGGATCTTATAGCTTGATTTGATACTGGCGCTGTTGGAGATCAGCCCGTTGCTGTTACCTGTATTCACCCCGTCCTGATCAAAGAATAGAACCGTATTGTCAGGGAATACCACAGAATTCTGGGAATTGGTAGGGCCTGTCCGCCCGATCATCAGCGTATTGTCGTGGAGAATTGTCAGTCCGTTGAATTGCACCCGTTCATCGGGGTTTCCGCGGAAAGAGGTGAATTCCCGACTGGCATCGCAGAAGGGTTGAATAAGGGTATCGATAAAATACGGCCCGTCAGCCGTTGCCGTATTGGACAGGTGATAGACGGCGGCAACATTATAGTCATTACCCCCGATATTGAGGTTTATCCTTCCGGAAACATAAGTATGCAGTCTTCTGTCCTGAACGACTTCTTGCGCTCCGGGTATCGGTATGGTACGGAAGCGACGTCCGGCCTGGTCCAGGACATGCACCCCGACATCATCCACAACATACAGCATCTCATCATATCCGGCGCAGATATCTACCGGGTTGGAGAAGCCAGTGAAAAAAGGCTGAATAGGTACATAGCCCACCCCGGCGGGAATCAGGTTAGGATCAATTTTCCCCTGGATAAAGATCTCATCCAAAGTGGGGTCATCCTTGGACCCGAAGAATTTTTTGCAGGACCCGAAGACCAGGGGCAGCAAGAGACTGGCGAGAATCAACTTTTTCATAAGAAAGCTACTCCTATTCCTACCCGGTGTATCTGTCCGAGCCTTTGTTTATGCGTAAAGCCATAATCGATACGCAGGGATCCGAATTTCCGCTGCAGTTTGATGCCCATTCCCAAAGGAGGAAAACCCGGAACATCGGACCCGAATTCGTATCCGGTCCGTACGAACAGCACCTTCCTTAGGGTGTATTCGGCTCCAAGGGCAACGGTTTCATTATTATCCGTAGGGTGGTTAAGCTGTCCGCTGATACAAAGGTGATGGTTTTCTTTATCGATCGGATCAAATGCCGCCCCGATACGGAAAACTGCCGGAACAGAAACCTGCTCGAAATCGGTAACCGTTTCTTCTCCGTTATAATGCAGTCGGGTTACCTCGCCGCTGGGTTTCACATTCACCCCGAAATTGCTAAGAGTAACGGCAAAACGAATGTTCTTTACATCTACATTATAGCGCAACCCAAGATCGAACAGCACATTGGTTACGGAAACATCGCCATACGTTTCCCGGGCCAGCTTGGTATTTACGCCGAAGGAAAAAGAGCGGGTCAGCTCCCGTGCAAAGGTAAAACCTGCAAGGGTAGACTGGCTGCGGAATGTTCTGCCGGTTCCTTCGGGCTGGAATTCGGTGGTTTCTTCCATGTCAGGGGTGCTCATCACCTGCGTATAAACAGCCCAGAAACTGTGCTGACGGGGGCGGAATACGGCGCCTGCAGCGCTTATATTGATCCCCGCGAAATAGCGGGTCTGTGCAAATTGCAAGTGTAACCTTTCTTTACTTATCTGGGCAATGCCGGCAGGGTTCCAAAGCATGCTGAGTGCATCATCTGCTACTGCTGTGTAGCTGCCTGCCAAACTGTTTCCCCGGGCGTCGGGCATGATCTTTAGAAACTGCATGCCTGCCGTTCCCGTTCTGGAGTTACCGAATGAAGGCAGTATCTGAGCGTTCAAATACCCTCCGCAGAACAGGAAAATCCATACCAGATGCTTTAACACGCTGCAAAGTAAATAAGATTGAAACGAATCTGATTTAGCCCTTCGTTAAATTTCACCTCTTCCGCGTTCCTGAACCCACCATTCGTTAAACGAACGGTCTGCCGGTTTGGGAAACTCGCGGTTTTCGCCCCATTGTTTTTTAAAAAAACTTTTCAGCGTGAAATTTTTCATCCCGCTGCGCTGGTTCATCCATTTTCTGCTAAGCATAGCAGTCTTCCAGGCCTTCCAGGCCAAGGCATCTCCTTTTCCGTCAAGCTTTTTAACAATAGCGGCATGACGGTTTTCCAGCATCAGCGTCTTTAGATCGATACCTACCGGACAAACTGCGGTTGCCCTTCCGCTCATCGGCCAGAAGAAGCTTCTTTCAAAAGCTTTGTCCCCTTCAACATAGGGAGCCTTGATGCAGTCGATCACCGTTTCATGGGGCTTTTCACTGAAATTGCTTGCCCGGGCACAGGCTCCACAATGGATGCAGTACAGGGATTGCCTTTGAGGAACCTCTCCAAGTATCCGGCTTCGGCCGTTGTCGATCATCAGGGCATGTGTTTCCGTTGGGCCTGTTTTCTCACGAAACTGACGGTTTCCGAAGCTGAAGTGCACCGAGGAGAACTCCCTTTTGGTTTCGCTGCTTTCGCCAAGCAATACCAATAGGTTTTCCGCTTCGTTCATGGTCGGGCAAACCTGCTCAATCCCGAATACGAGAACCAGTTTTTTACAAAGTGCCAGAAGACGATCGGTTTGTGTATCGTAGGAGGCAAGTGCAAAGCCACCGTTTTCGCTGATATAAAACTGCGGGAATACCAGGGCAGTGAAGTCAGCATCAAAATTGGCCTTTTGAATGTCGGTATACACCCAACCCGACTCTTCCTGTAAGCCCAGTTCGGTCAATAGCGGATGGTGGTAGGTATAGACGCGTTGGCCCTTGAGCTGGTTTAGAAGGTCCTGCCGTCCGTACTGCGGGGAGGAAGACCAGATGATTTTCCCGTTATGCCGGGTAAAATGCGTTTCGAAATCGATCAGGTGTTTGTCCAGGTGCTCTATGGCCTTGCTTCGTGTATGGAAGGCTCTTTTCCTGGCCACGTCCCAGTCGAATGCCAGGGAATTTCTACCGGTGTTATTTTCTGCAGAGGAAGGCATGGAATCGGCTGCAGTCAAAGGTAATCAATTTAGTTCCAGATTGTCGATCAGTCTGACCTCTCCTGCGTAAACGGCAGTCAGGGCTACCGCCTTTTTTGTCCCGTCTGGCCGTGTGAGGGGAAGCAGGTTTTCCGCATCGGCGATTTGAAAATAGTCAACCCGGAGTTCCGGGCTGGCATTGATTCGTTCGATGGCCTTTTCAACCAACAAGGTCAGGTCTTCCGGGGGATAAGCCTCTTTTACGAATTCCAGTGTTTTATGGATGACAGGGGCCTCCTGCCTTTGCCGGGGTGTGAGCCTCTGGTTCCTAGAGCTCATCGCCAGTCCGTCAGGTTCCCGTTCCGTGGCCACAAAGTGCAGGCGAACGGGTAGATGTAATTGTTTAACAAGCTCTGCCACCACGCGGCATTGTTGATAATCCTTTAACCCGAAAAAGGCCTGGTCGGGTTGAACCGCATCAAACAGCAAACGCACTACACGGGCAACACCCTGAAAATGGCCCGGCCGGGAGGAGCCTTCGAAATGTACCGCCAGGTCTCCCAGATCGATTTTCAGGGGTTGTTCTTTCCCGTACAGGTCTTCTTCCTGTGGCAGGAAAAGCACATCGTTGCCGGCATTTTCCAACAGCAGGGTGTCTTTTTCAGGAGTGCGCGGATAATGCGCCAGGTCGTTCGGGTTATTGAACTGTGTGGGGTTCACGAAAATGCTGCAAACGACAATGTCGCAGTGTTTTTTTGCAGCCTTTAATAAGGATAGGTGGCCTTGGTGCAGCGCTCCCATAGTGGGGAAAAAGCCAATGCTCTTTCCGGCTTGCCGGTATTTGTCAAGATGTGCGTGAAGTTCGTCAGATCGATGGAATAGCCACATGCAGTACTTGGGAAATCTTGGCAAAGTTGAAGTTTTTTAGTAACTTTGCATACCCAAATTTTCCGCATATGAGTAGAAAAAAGGTTCTTTTCATTTCTTCCGAAATGAACCCTTTCTTACAAGGTTCTTCAGTTGCTGAAATTGCAAGACAATTACCACAGGCCATTCAGGAAAAAGATAATGAGATCCGGATTCTGGTTCCGCGTTTCGGCGTGATCAATGAAAGGCGAAACCGGCTTCATGAAGTGGTAAGGCTTTCCGGGATCAATATCACTATAGATGACAATGACAATCCGCTCGTCATCAAAGTGGCTTCCCTTCCGGATGCAAAAATGCAGGTCTATTTCCTGGACAACGAAGACTATTTTCACCGCAAGTTTGTCTATACCGACGAAAAGAACAACTTCTTTCCGGACAACGACGAGCGCACCATCTTTTTCTGTAAAGGCGCTTTGGAAACCGTAAAGAAACTCGGATGGGCTCCTGATATTATACATTGCCAGGGATGGATGACCAGCCTCATCCCCATTTACCTGCGCACCATGTATAAAGATGAGCCGGTATTCCGAAGTGCAAAAGTGGTATTCTCGGTGTTTGAGAACCAGTTCGAGGAAACCCTGGGCGAAGACTTTGCCCGCAAGGCTTGCCTGAACAATATCGATGAAGGGCAGCTTGCCGTTTACGATGCCGGAGATTGCCGCAACTTATACAAAGGAGCTATTCAGCACGCGGACGCCGTGGTTAAAGCCAGTGAAAACATTGATCCGGAAGTGGAGCAATTCATTGCCAATGTCTCTACTGAAAAGCCGGTTCTTCAGCACAAGGTTGATGACTACGCCGACGAGTACGCGCAGCTGTACGACAGTTTATTATCCAGCTAAGTATTTTGAAGAAATTCTCATTTTTAACGTGGGTGATGGGCCTGGTGCTGATCACCCACGTTGCCTGTAAAAAGGAAACAGGTTCAATAGGCCTGGACGCAGGGGACTCAGCGCTTAACCCTCTCGAAATCGATACCTTCACCCTGGTAACCCGCACCGTACTTATGGACTCGGTAAGGGCCGAAGGGTTGAGCTATCAATTGCTCGGGGCAACCAAGACGGCTGAATTCGGGTATAACGAGGCCGGAGTGGCTATGAGCTTCGGTTTACCTACTTCCGGGTTTACCTTCCCTGCAGGAATCACCATTGACTCTATCGTTCTGCAGGCCGTCTATACGGGCACCGATCAGTATAACGGGAACCTTGCCACCCCGATGGATTTTGAAGTGGCTCAGCTTGATGAATACCTGAGCAGTGATTCTTCCTACTATTCCAACCGAACTTTTGCCACCGTTTCCCCGTCGCAGCTAAATGGTATTGTCCATAACCTTCAGGATTCCGTAAAACTGGTGGAGAATGGAGTGCAGAACACCTATGCTCCGCACCTGCGCCTGAAAATGGGGCAGGATATTGTCAACCATATCGCGAATGCCAGCAGTACTAACCTGGGATCCAATTCCGCTTTTCAGGAGTATTTCAATGGCTTGCGTATCCGTGTTGCAGCTCCGATAGGCACCAGCGGAGAAGGAAATATTGTTTACCTCAACCTGAATTCCGCACAATCGGGTTTGGCCGTTTATTTCAACGATACCGGAAAATACCTGTTTCCGGTTGCAGGAGCGGGTGTTACCGTGAACACGTTCCGTCATGACTTCAGTCAGGCCATCGATATACAGACACAGCTTAACAGCGCTGACGGAAATTTTGATCAAACCTACGTTCAGAGTATGGCGGGCTTACGAACCCGGATAGATATTCCAACCCTTTTTGATTTGCTGGATGATGGGGTATATGCCGTGAGCGACGCCATGTTCCGTTTTTACTACGACGAAACGGCAAATGACAATGATTTTCCTGCTTTCAGCCGTACGCTACTCCTGAAGCGAGACAGCTCCGGCGCCAATGATTTTGTTGCGGATCAGTTGCTCAATGCCAGTTATTATGGAGGGAGCCTGAACAGCACGGACCATTATTATGAATTCCATATTACCCGGGAGATACAGGATATTCTGAACAATTACCGGATAAACGGGTTGAACAGGAATACCGGCTTTTATGTCATTGCTCCCACGGATAATCCGGTAAGTGCGTCACACCTCTTGCTGGATACCCGGAAAAACACAACTAAAGGAGTGAGATTTGTAGTCAAACTTGTAAAGACCAAATAGTGATTATTTCATTCACCACGGTGCTCAGCAATCAGGAGAGTAAGGCGGTCTCCGAGTTTCTTCATTCACAGGGCATACAATTTAAAATGGCCATCAACCAGGCCAGAACCGTTTTTATCACCAAAACGCCTTTGGATCCGTTCCACCGTTCTAATATCAGCGGTCTTCTTTCCGATGTTCAGTTTATGGAAACGGGAACTCCTTACCAGCTGGCGTCATCTGCGTGGAAAAAAGAGGCAACGGTTATTGATGTCAAAGGGGCGAGAATAGGAGGAGACGAAGTTAGTATCATCGCCGGACCCTGTGCGGTTGAATCGGAAGATCAGATTTTCACCATTGCCGAATACCTGAAATCACGTGGAATACGCTTTATGCGGGGTGGAGCATATAAACCCCGCACCAGCCCCTATGCCTTTCAGGGAATGAAACTGGAAGGGCTGCGGCTTCTTAAAAAGGTGTCTTCCGAATACGGACTTCGTATCGTTACGGAACTTATGGACCTCAGTCAGCTAGAGGAGATTTACGACCATGCAGATGTTATTCAGATAGGCACGCGTAACATGTTTAACTACACTCTGTTACGCGAGCTTGGTAAGGTTGACAAACCCGTTATGCTCAAACGCGGTTTCAGTGCGAGGATAGAAGAATGGCTGCAGGCAGCGGAATACATACTTCTTGGTGGAAATGAAAAAGTGATACTGTGTGAAAGGGGTATCCGGACATTTGAGACAGAAATGCGGAACACACTGGATCTGGCCTCCCTTTCCCTCGTTAAGCAACTATCCCATCTACCCGTTATCGCTGACCCCAGTCAGGGAACCGGGGTTAGGAGCCTTGTTCAACCCATGAGCCTGGCCGCTGTGGCAGCGGGTGCCAACGGTTTGATGATAGAAGTTCATGAACACCCGGATGAAGCCCTTTCAGACGGGCAACAATCCCTCAATTTCCGCGACTTCGATGAGTTATTGAAAGCCGGGAGATCCTTGTTTGATGTGAAGTCTCGCCTGTTTGATTTCGAAAAGAATTCCATTAATTTTACCTCCATTAAGTAAGATCGGATAGCGAAATGTGTGGAATTGTCGGATACATAGGTTCCGGGGAGGCTTTCCCGGTCCTGATCAAAGGGCTAAAAAGACTGGAATACCGCGGATATGACAGCGCGGGAGTAGCACTTCTCAACGGAGGGATACAGGTCTACAAAAAGGCAGGGAAAGTTAGTGCTCTGGAAGAATATGCTGCACAAGCTGAATCACTAAAATCTTCAGTTGGAATCGGTCATACCCGCTGGGCCACCCACGGAGAACCAAATGACATCAACGCACACCCCCACCTTTCTCAGAAGGGGGACATAGCCATCATCCATAATGGCATTATAGAAAATTACAGCTCGCTCAAAGTGGAGCTTGAGCAACGGGGGCATGTATTCAAAAGTGATACGGATACCGAAGTGCTGGTGCACCTCATTGAAGACATCTTCGATAACAATACGGAGATCGCTTTCGAAGAGGCCGTCCGGATTGCACTTTCCCAGGTTATCGGCGCGTATGCCGTAGTGGTGCTGCATAAAGATATGCCTGACTTGCTTATTGGAGCAAGAAAAGGAAGCCCAATGGTAATCGGTATCGGCAAAGACGAACACTTCATCGCGTCGGATGCCGCCGCTTTGATTGAGTATACCCGAAACGTCATCTACCTGAACGATGGCGAGTTGGCAATCATTGATCACGGAGAGCTTGTGATCAAAACCATTGATAACGACATAAAGACCCCTTATATCCATGAGCTTCAAATGCATTTGGAGAACATTGAAAAAGGGGGTTATGAGCATTTTATGCTCAAGGAAATATTCGAACAGCCACGCTCGGTTTACGACAGCATCCGGGGTCGGATTAACCGAAGCGAAGAGAATGTTGAAATGGCAGGTGTTCAGCAGTATGAGAACAAATGGGTCAACCTCAAAAGACTTCTCATAGTAGGCTGTGGGACTTCCTGGCATGCTGCTTTGGTTGGTGAATATCTGTTTGAAGACCTGGCCAGGATTCCGGTGGAAGTAGAGTATGCTTCGGAATTCCGTTATCGGAACCCCGTAGTAAGTGAAGACGACGTGGTTGTAGCCATTTCCCAATCCGGTGAAACAGCGGATACTCTTGCCGCCATTGAATTGGCCAAACAAAGAGGCGCTACGATATTCGGGATTTGTAATGTAGTAGGCGCTTCCATTCCAAGGGCTTCGCATGCCGGAGCCTATACGCATGCTGGTCCGGAAATCGGAGTTGCTTCCACAAAGGCTTTTACGGCACAGGTTACCGCGCTGCTCCTTATTGCCATTGCGGTCGGACAGCGCAAGGGAACGCTTACCCGTGAACGCGTGCGCACCCTGTTGAATGAGCTGGAAACCATTCCTTCCAAAATAGAAAAGACCCTGGAGTCCAACGATCTTGTCAAGTACATTTCCGAGGAATTCAAGGACGCAAAGAACTTCTTATACCTGGGAAGAGGGTACGGATTTCCGGTAGCACTGGAAGGAGCCCTGAAGCTTAAGGAGATCAGTTATATCCATGCAGAGGGATATCCTGCTGCGGAGATGAAACATGGTCCTATTGCGTTGATTGATGAAGAGATGCCGGTGGTGGTTATTGCTACTAACCACAGCAACTACGAAAAGGTATTGAGCAATATTCAGGAAGTCAAGGCCCGCAAGGGAAAGGTCATTGCTATCGCCACTGAAGGGGATACCATGATGAAAAATATCGCGGATTACGTTATTGAAATCCCGGATTGCGATGAAGCCATGATCCCGCTTCTTGCCACCATTCCCCTGCAGTTGTTATCTTACCACATTGCCGTTATGAGAGGCTGTAATGTGGATCAGCCCCGGAACCTCGCCAAATCGGTGACCGTAGAATAAAATGTCTTCCCATCATGTAGTTAGGGAAAAACAGGAACCTGCCCTGGTTATTGCCAACGGGGAATCCTGCTCCCTGGAATTACTCGGAGAACTCCTGGAGTGGAGTCCTACGGTAATTGTGCTCGACGGGGCTGCAAACCGTGTGGAGGAATTGGGTATCAAGATCGATGTACTCCTCGGTGACTTTGACGGGGTGCAGGATCTGGATGCAATCACCCAAAGGCAGCAGCCCATTCGCGTCATCCATACCCCGGATCAAAATAAAACAGACCTTGAAAAGGCCATTGAATGGTTAATTCAGGAAGGGTACGAAGCGGCAAATCTTGTCTGGGCAACCGGCCGAAGAGCGGACCATACCGCCAACAACTTTATGACCCTTTTCAAATACGAGCGGCAAATCAAGCTGGTAATGCTGGATGATTACTCCAGGCTATTTCCTCTGCCTCCTTCATTCAAAAAGAAATACGCCCCCGGCACGAACCTCTCCCTGATTCCCTTTGGCCAGGTAAAGGCAGTATGGAGCAGTGGGCTGGTATTCCCGTTGGAACAGCTCGATCTTGAGCCCGGAGTACGCACCGGGAGCAGTAACCGTGTGGATGAAAACGGATGGGTGGAGATACGCTATGAATCCGGGAAGCTCATGCTTATGGAATGCTACGATTAACGGTAAAAGCGTATTGCCCCGGAATTGTTCATGTCTGATTTCAGCCTGACTTCCTTGTCAAGGTCTCCACACTGAACCCGCATCACACAAGTATTAGGAGGAATTTTGCCTTCATTTAACGCATGGACTACCAGTGTATTGGTTCCATTCTGGCTCATCACAATGTTGAAACAGTATTCCTGCCTTTGGATCAGAAGACCCTTTTGAATGATTCGTTGATTGAATTCGATAGCCACACTGTCCCCGTCAACCGTTTGGTCATCATGCAGGCAAAGAAGAATGGTATCGCTGCCAACCTGTATTTCCACGGGGTCTTTGACATTGCGGTACGCCATCTGATCGTAAATGTCCGGCGTGGTGATATCCACAGGCGTGGCTTTCGCAGGGAAGATTTTTTCTTTAAACAGGTACTTAACGGTGAAGTTAAACGCCGACCCGGTGCTGCGTATGGGAACCGGGTTAACATAGTCAAGTCCCAGGTATCCATGCCGAACCACATTATAGAATCCATGGCTGTATCCTACTTCAAAGCTGAATGGGGCTGAAAAGGAATGGTGAATTAGCTCAAGCCCGAAATACAATTGCGGGGTGATGCTTTTTTTCTGCCAGATCTCAATATTTCGTTCTATTCTTTCCGGAATGGAGGAAGCGTACATAAGACGGATCCCGACATTCTGACGGAAAGCCCAGAAGTTTCCGGGAAACGGGCTGAAGCTCACCTGCAGAGGAAGCTGAACGGTGCGGTAGCTTACCAGGAGGTCATTGCTGAAATCGGATTTGATGATATACCCCCGGGCACCCAGTTCCAGTCCGGTTACCACGGCAAATTTTCGGCTGAAGAAGCGCTCATACTGAAACCCCAGGTGAATTTTCCGCCCCAGGTTCTGCAAGCGCGAGTATTGCGGATTAGGAAATCCCCACAACGGGCTAAACATACCTTGTATATGGTGGGATCCTGTAACATCGGGCAGGCTGACACTTGTTCTTCCTCCTTCAAAAGTAGGAGAAACACTGACGGAAGGCCCGAAAGTAAAGAACCAACGCTCTCCGGCTTGTCCATGAGCCTTGAGGAAAAGGCATAGCAATCCCATGAGTAAGCCTGCTTTCACGGGCATTAAACGTAAGAAACGGGCTATAGGGTTCGAATGCTTACTCATTAATTTCGCAGGGAACACCGAGTATTTGGTAAATCATATCCTGGATATTGGTTCGTACGTTAAGCTTGCTGATCTGATTGTTGGAAGCGTCGGGGTGAACACGGTTGCTGAGAAAGACATATACCAACTCGTATTGCGGGTCTACCCAAATATAGGTTCCGGTGAAGCCACTATGCCCGAAAGACAGGGCGCTGCAGCATTTGGAGCAGGGAGTGCCTTTGTTGGGATCTGTTTCCGGTTTGTCAAATCCCAGTCCGCGTCGTGCCTTACCCGGCAAAGCGTATGCAGTAAAAAGCGTTATGGTCTCTTCGCGGAAAAGGCGTTTCCCGTTGTACTGTCCCCCGTTCAGCAACACCTGCATCAATACGGCAAGATCATTTGCGTTACTGAACAAACCGGCATTGCCGGCTACCCCCCCTAACATGGCGGCACCCGGGTCATGCACAAAACCCTGTATCAACTGTTGCCGGAACAGGGTGTCGTTTTCGGTAGGTATGATGCGTGATTTCGGGAATTTCTCAGTAGGTCTGAAAGCCGTATTTCCCAAAGCCAGTGGACGGTATATATGCTTTTCCAGGTATTCGTTCATGGGCATGCGGCTCACTTTCTCTACCACCTTCTGCAGGATATAAAAGCTGAGGTCCGAATACAGGTATTCACCCTTTTTACCCCGTTCGCTTTCCCGTATCCATTTCCAGACGGAATCTTCAAGGGAATGATGCCCGTACATATTGGCGGCAATGGGAATGGTATATTCTTCATCTCTGCATGAACTGTACAGGGTGCCATAATCCTGGGGAGTGAGGGTTTTTATATAGAAGGGGATCCAGCTCTTCAAACCAGCCGTGTGGGTCAGTAATTCACGGAGGGTGATATCCTCTTTATTGCTTTTCCGCAACTCTTTCAGATAATGGGAGGCTTTTTTGTTCAGGTCGATTTTTCCGTCATCATACAAATGCATGACCGCTAGTGTGGTGGCGGCTACTTTGGTTACCGAAGCGATGTCATACAAAGAAGAACTCTGTACAGGCGTGTTGTTTGAGTAGTCGCTGAAACCGAATGATTTGGAATAGATTACCTCACCCTTGAGTGAAACAAGAACCTGACAACCCGGGAAGATTTTTTTATCCAGGGCGAACTGCACGGCAGAATCGATGCGTAGAAAGGATTCACTATGCAGTTTACGCATTTCCGGAAGAGAATAACGAAGCAAACTGCTGTCTGCCTGTTGAGAGATTCCTTCGCCATACTCAAAGTTTTTGTCAACGGTTACCGGCAAGCGGCCTTCCAGGGGAATGGCTCCGTGCAGAGCCATAGCCGCTTTTTCCATATTGATATCAATGTCCTGATAGGCGACAAGGATATTGTCCTGTTCATCAAAATACTGCAGGTTGTATGGTATTCCGAAGCTGACAAGAACGACCTCTGAAAAACGGCTAACTTCCTTCACTAACTGAACCCCTTTTTCGGAAAGGCCGTACATTTTGCTTTTAAGCCTGTTGGTGTTGTGGAGACTGACTACAACCAGATCATAGTCTTCCTGTTTCAGGTAGTCCCTCAGCTGACGGAAAGCCAACTCTCCCGCATCCCGGTCGATGCCAAAGAATTCATAACGCCCGTAATTGTTCATCATGCGGTGAAACGCATTCCAGGATTGGTCACCAATAGCCACGCAGGCAATCTTTTTGTTCTGCGGAAGCGGAATACTCTTTTTCTCTTTTTCCACCAGGGTGAGCTGCCGGGCGCTGGCTTCGTGGAGTATTTCTTTGGCATGACCGTTATTGAGGTCCTGAACCAGATTTTGCGTATCGATTCGTGTTTTCTTCCAGGCCCCCGTAACGTATTTGGCAGCCAGCACTTTTTTTACCGAATGCTCAAAAGCCACGCTGTCTAACAAGCAGCTGTCCAGGGCTTCCCGGATTTTTCGGATGGATGCCGGGATGTTTTCTGGAAACAACAGCACGTCATTACCGGCAAGCAAAGCCCTTACTTCCAGTTCCCCGGGCTTGAAATATTTACTGACTCCCTTCATGTTAAGGGCATCCGTAAATACAATTCCTTTAAATCCAAGAGAATCAAGTAGTTTGTATTTGATGATTCTCTGTGATAATGAGGAAGCCTGGTTAGGCATGGGGTCAAGTGTGGAGATATAGAGGTGAGCGCTCATTACACTCATAGCCCCTGAATCGATAAGGTACCGGAAAGGATATAGTTCCAGAGAATCAAGCCGTTCGTATGGAAACTTCAATACCGGCAGGTCCTGGTGAGAATCGGTTTCGGTATCTCCGTGCCCCGGATAGTGTTTGATACAGGCAATAACACCCTCGTCTTGCAATCCACGCATGTAAGCCAGGGCTTTGCGGGCCACTACCGTTTTTTGTTCCCCGAAGCTACGGTCATTGATAACCGGGTTGTTGGGGTTATTGTTGACATCTGCCACCGGAGCAAAGTTCACATGGATGCCCAGACGTTTGCATTGCCGGCCGATCTCTCTGCCCATTTCATAGATCAGGCTGTCGTCGTCAAAAGCGGCCAGGGCCATCTGTCGCGGGTATTTGATCGTACTGTCAAGGCGCATATTGAGCCCCCATTCGGCATCGATACCAACCCAGAGCGGAACCGAAACCTGTTCCTGGAGCCTGTTCTGCATTTCAGCCTGACGTTGCGGGCTGCCCTTGAAAAAGATTACGCCTCCGAGTGGGTAACGCTGAAGCAATTCCTGCAATTCCGTTTCATTATCCTTCTCCGGACTGGAATATGCTGCCGCCATGATCAGTTGGGCAATACGACCTTCCGGACTAAGACTCTCGTATACGGAATCCACCCAGTCATTTTCAGGAAAGGTGTATACCTGCGCCCTGGCTTGCCAGGGCAGGGCCAGAAGGAAGGAAAACAGCGGAAACAGAAGGGTTAAGCGCGGCATATCGAAGCGAAAATACAATAAGAAAACGCTATCTTTGAAGGACGCTTTCGAGACGAGTATGATTCGACTGTTAATAAAATTACCGCGTCACAAGCAATTCAACTATACTCCCATCTATTACGACGAGGCTAAGGAAGATCTTATGGAGCGCGTCGGGAAGCTTGAAGACGGGGGAAGTATTCAGGGCACCAAGATTCGCAGAGGGTCATTGAAGGAAAGTTGGGGAAGGTCGAACCGGGTTTCCAAAAGCAATAAGGAAAGCCGCCGCCTGCTAATGATGTTGATCATTTCCTTTTCTTTTCTGGCCTGGTATTTTTTCTTTAGTTAATGGGAAACATCATTTCGGTACTTCCCGACTCCATCGCAAATCAGATTGCCGCTGGGGAGGTCATTCAACGACCGGCCTCTGTTGTAAAAGAGTTGATGGAAAATGCCATTGATGCCGGGGCAAAAAAAATTGATTTGTTCGTAAAAGATGCCGGGCGAACCCTTATTCGTGTCATTGATGACGGAAAGGGCATGAACCCCCTGGACGCCCGAATATGTTGGGAACGGCATGCAACCTCAAAAATAAAGAAGGCCGAAGACCTCTTTCAGATTCGTTCCTTTGGGTTTCGTGGTGAGGCACTGGCCTCTGTTGCAGCGGTGGCCCAGGTGGAAATGAAGACCCGGCAGGCTACGGATGAAGTGGGCACCTACATTCAGATTGAAGGCTCGGAGGTGAAAAAACAGGAAAGTTGTGTGGCTCCCGAAGGCACGAGCATCTCCGTTAAGAATCTTTTTTTCAATATCCCGGCAAGAAGGAATTTCCTGAAATCCAATGCTGTGGAGTTTCGGCATATTGTGGATGATTTTATCCGGGTGGCCATGCCCAACCCGGAGGTCGGCTTTCGCCTGCACCATAATGACCACTGCGTGTACGACCTCAAAGCAGGAAGCCTGTCACAAAGAATTGCCGAGATTTTAGGATGTAAGGAAGAAGACCTTTTTTATGGGGAAGAGCATTCTCCGGCGGCAGATTACCGCTTGTTCCTGGGCGCTCCGGCGCTGTCCAAACGTACACGCGGCGACCAGTATTTTATCGTTAACGGCCGCTATATCAAGGACCCCTACCTCAACCACGCCATTCAGCAGGAATACAAAAATTACCTGCCCGAAGAACACCATGCCACCTATGTGGCTTTTCTGGACCTGGATCCCTCCCATATCGATATCAATGTCCATCCCACCAAAACAGAGATCAAGTTTGAAGATGAGCGCACCTTGTATGCGCTGCTCAAATCGGTGGTCAAAAAGATACTGGCAGAGCATCACCTTGGTGACGGAGGAGCAGGCCTGTTTGATGATCAGTCTTTTCAGAACCTGTTGAATTCTCAGGCAGACCGTCCGGAATTTCCAAATCCGCCTAAAGTAAAGGTAAGCCCCGGCTATAACCCCTTTCGGGAGGAAAACCGGCAGGAGAAGAAAAACCTTGGGAAATGGCAGGAGCTGTTTCATGGAATGGAAGAAGCCACCCCGGAGGTAAAAAGGCCGGAGGAAAACCTCCGTTTCCGGGAAACCGAGGCCCCAGCTCCCAAAGAGCGCGTAGCCGTGGCGGAGGTAATGCAGCTCTTTGGAGGATACCTGCTTGCACCTGTTTCGGGTGAGGTATTGATCATCGATCAGGAGCTGGCCCATCAACGCGTGCTTTTCGAGCGGTTCATGCATTCCGTTCGCGAACAGAAGAGCGCCTCTCAGCAATTACTCTTTCCCCGTGTGCTCGAATTTTCTGCCAAAGACGCAGCCCTGGTGGAGGATATCCTGGAGGAAATCCGACATCTTGGCTTTGATATCAACGCCTTTGGCAGTAACAGCTATATCATAAACGGACTGCCTGCTGCGGCAGACAAGGCAGAGGCAAAGTCACTGCTGGAAGGGCTTATAGAAGAATACAAGGCTTCTGCCCAGGTTGATACCACCAACAAACAGGAGCATCTGGCACGGGCTTTGGCCAGAAAAAGTGCAGTGCGTAAGGGCCAGAGCCTGTCAGGTTCAGAAATGCAGCACCTGGTGCAGGATCTCCTGGTTTGCGATGAGCCCGGGATTTCTCCTTTCGGCAAATGCGTTTTTGTGCGCCTGAGTGAACAAAGTCTAATCAAACTGTTTAACGGCTAATGAATCAACAATTCCGGTTCGGGCATTTCAATTACCTACCTCCGGTAGTTAAGAACCTGCTTATTATCAATGGCCTCTTCTTCGTGGCCACCTTCCTGCTTGGAGGGAAATTCGGGATAGACCTGACACGATACCTGGGACTCCATTACTGGACCTCCCATTTTTTTATGCCTCACCAGATCGTAACGCACATGTTTATGCATGGCGGACTGGCCCATATTTTTTCGAACATGTTTGCACTCTGGATGTTCGGGTCGGTGCTGGAAAATGTATGGGGACCCAAACGCTTCCTGCTCTATTACCTGGTAACGGGTATAGGGGCGGCCGTGATCTTCAACCTCACCAAAATGTACGATGTGTGGCATCTATCCCAGGCACTTAGTCCGGAAGGCCTTGAGCTGGTGAAAAACGAAGGCTGGAAGGCCTGGGAAGAGGGCAAGAACTTCACGGACCCGGCCCTGGCCAAGCTTAATGCTACTCTCAATGGGCCTGTGGTAGGTGCCTCCGGTGCCGTATTCGGGGTGTTGCTGGCTTTCGGCATGCTCTTTCCCAATACCTACATCTACCTTTATTTTGCCATACCGATCAAGGCCAAGTATTTCGTTATGGGATATGGAGCCATAGAACTTTTCCTGGGCATCCAAAATAACCCCGGCGACAATGTGGCGCACTTTGCTCACCTCGGAGGCATGCTCATCGGTTATTTTATGATCCGGTACTGGAACAAGCGCAACCGCAACACCTTTTATTGATCATGGCCAAGTGGTTAGACGATATCCGCTACTCCTTTAACAAGGGAGACAACATGGTGAGGAAACTTATCCTCATCAATATCGCCGTGTTTCTTCTGATCAATGTCAACCGGGTCTTTGCCTACTTCATTTACGGAAGCCCTGCCGCAGCCGACACAATCAACCACTGGATATTCCTGCCGGCAGACCTCACCCGCTTTATCTATCAGCCCTGGTCGTTGTTTACCTATATGTTTGTCCACCAGGGCATCTTCCATATTTTCTTCAACATGCTCTGGTTGTATTTCCTCGGAAACCTGTTCCAGGAATACCTGGGCAAGCGCAAGTTGCTAATGCTTTACCTGTATGGAGGGCTTAGCGGCGGATTGATGTATATGGTGTTCATGAACCTGATGCCGGTGCTGAGAAACAGCGTGTTTTTTCCTTTTCCCCTCCACGGGGCGTCGGCATCGGTAATGGCGGTGATTGTAGGAATAGCAACCCTTCTGCCTAACTACCGGATACGTATCATCTTTTTTGATGTAAAGCTGAAGTACATCGCCTTTTTTATGGTGGTTACTTCCTTTATCGGCATGCAGGGCAACAACCCGGGCGGTAACCTGGCTCACCTCGGAGGTATCCTAAGCGGGTACTTTTATATTCGCCATCAGAAAAAGTATAGTTTCCTGGATCGTTGGGAAGAGGCTGTTCGCCGGTTTTTCGGAAGAATTTTCAAAAAGCGCCGGGACGAGAAAAAAATGTACAGGACTTATACCACCCATATGAAGGTTGAAGATACCCGCCGACCCGATCAAAGCGAGGTAGATGCCATCCTGGATAAAATAAGCCGCTCAGGTTACGACAGCCTCACACGAAACGAGCGCGAAATACTGTTTAAAGCGAGTAAAGACAATTAAATGGGATTGATCAACAGGATACTCTGGGTACTGAACCTCCTGGTAGGGGTTATGCTGTTGTTGTCCTATCTGGCCCCTTTTGTTAACCCGCTGGTTTGGTGGCTTGCCGCTTTTTTCGGTTTGGCTTTCCCGCTCCTGTTCCTGATTAATGTGGCTTTTCTGATATACTGGCTGGTTCAGGGTAAGCTCAAATTATTCTTCCCGGCAATGTGCCTCCTGCTCGGGTATAACCACTATGCGAAGGTTTACAAACTGAACGGTCGGTATGAACAGCGTTCGGACGAGCATATAAAACTCGTCAGTATGAATGTTAAGTATTTCGGTAACGGAGAAGGAAAGGTGTTTGTCGATAGCCTCTGTGACTACCTTGAGGAAGAAAAGCCCGATATTATCTGCTTCCAGGAATACAAGGAAGAGTTCAAAGGCGTAAAGGGAAAGACTTCCATAAAACTGAAGAAGACCTGTGGAATGAAGTATTTCCTCAACAAAGGAGAAGCCCACGGCACCGTAATATTCACCCGGTACAAACCTTTGCATCAGGGCTATATTTCATTCGGGAACAACAATGTGAACGGAGCAATTTGGGCAGACCTTGTCTTCTCGGGAAAAGATACGGTACGGGTATATTCCTGCCACTTCCAGTCCAACCAGCTTAGCCGATCCGAACAGATCCACGCCAGCGATATCCAGGATAAGGACAAGGCCATGAAAAAATCAAAAAGCCTGATTAAGCGCCTCAAAGCCGGTTTTGAAAAACGCTCGGAGCAGGTTGATCTTGTCAGGGAACATATGGACAATTGTCCCTACCCCATAATCCTCGCCGGCGACCTTAATGACACACAGCTTTCATACACCTACCGTCAACTTATCCGTGATGGAAAAGACGCCTTTGTGGAAAGTGGCAGTGGCCTGGGGAATACCTATGTAGGACCGTTTCCCTCTTACCGTATCGATTACATTTTTTATAACGGTGGACTCCGGACTTTTAATTACAAAAATGGCCCGAGCTTCCATTCCGATCACAAGCTGATACAGGCTTTATTCAAACATTAAAAACCTATATTTGGGGCCTAAGCCTGCTTCAGATCATGGTAAAAAAGCTATTCAGCCGTTACTGGCCCCATCTCGCCTGCCTGCTTGTTTTTCTGATCATCGCCTCTTTGTTTTTTTCTCCCCTGATAGGAGGAAAAAAGGTCATGTTCCAGCATGATATCAAACAGGCCCAGGGAATGGCACATGAGGTGGAAACCTTTGAGGAAGAGACCGGAGAACAGAGCCTTTGGACGAACAGCATGTTCGGGGGAATGCCAACCTACCAGATCAAGGCGGGTTATCCCAATAACTGGTCGGGGTATATCTTCTCGGCAATCACCTATTTTTTCGGATACGATCGCTACCCCATTACTTCGCTTTGGCTGTTGATGTCGTGCTTCTTCCTGATGCTCCTGGCTTTCCGGGTGAATATCTGGGTAGCAGCGGCCGTTTCCATCGGGTACGGTTTTACCACGTTTAACATTATTGGTATTGAGGCCGGGCATGCGAACAAGATATGGACGCTGATGTATTCTCCCCTGTTACTCGCTGGGGTGAAGCTTGCTTTCGATAAAAAATACCTGGCCGGCGCCTCTCTTGCCGCATTTGCAATGGCGATAAATGTATATGCCAACCATTATCAGATCAGCTATTACCTCTTTCTGGTGGTATTGGTATGGATGATGGTGAAATTGATTTTTGCAATCCGCGACAAGGAATTAAAAACCTTTGTAACCGCCGCATTGGTCCTGTTGGGTGGGGTTACGATAGGGGTGGCAACCAATGCCAGCACATTATGGACGACTTACGAATACGGGGAGGAGTCCACCCGCGGTGGGACGGACCTTACCATTGACTCCACCGCCAGCAAAGACGGTTTGGATCCCGGATACATCTTTGATGATTACAGCTATGGCAATGCTGAGGTGCTTACTTTCCTGATTCCCAATTTCAGCGGAGGAGCCTCAACCATGGATATCGATAAAAAGTCGGAGCTGGCGCGAACCATTCAACGCAGCGATAATATGCCGACTTACTGGGGCGATCAGCGCTATGTTGCTGGTCCCTATTACCTTGGTGCAATCCTGATTTTCCTGATGATCCTGGGAATTTGGGTGTCTCGTCGCCGCAGCACAAAAATATGGCTGATCCTGTCGGGCTGCCTGGCTTTGTTCCTGAGTATGGGGGATAATTTCTTCCTTGCCCGCCTGTTCTACGACTACGTTCCCCTTTTCAATAAGTTCCGCACGCCAACGATGATCACGGCAATCACCCAGATCGCCGTTGCCATGCTTGCCGCTATCGGGCTTCACGAACTCTGGCAATCCAAATCGGATCCGGGCATATTGAAAAAGCTTAATTACTCCTTCTATATAAGCGGAGGACTTTGTCTGTTTTTGGCCATCCTTGGTCCCAGCCTGTTCGATTTTTCGAGCAATATGGATGAACAGTATGGAATTAAAGGACAAGCTCTGGAACTGTTCCAGGAATACCGCATCAAAATGATGCGCAACGACGCGTTCCGGTCGCTGGTATTTATTGCCCTGGCCTGGGCAGCCCTCTGGGCATTGATGAAGGAAAAGATCAAAGCCCCGTTGGCCATCGGTATTCTGGCACTCCTGATGTTAAGTGACCAATGGATGGTGAATAAGCGGTATATGGCTGAGGACACCTACAAGCGGAAGATGAAAAATGAGAGCCTGTTTTCACCGAGCACTGCCGATCAGCAGATACTGCAGGATAAGGCCCTCGACTACCGGGTGTTTAATATGTCACTCAGCGCATTCAACGATGCCACTACCTCCTATTATCACAAATCAATAGGTGGGTATCATGGAGCCAAGCTGCGCCGTTACCAGGAACTTATTCAATACCAAATCACCCCGGAGGTACAGAAGCTCAGCACGGCGATCAATAACCGTGATCTGATGCTGCTCGACTCGCTGATGCGCACCGGCATGCCCGTGATGAATATGCTCAATACCCGCTACTTCATCATCAACCCTGATGGCGCTCCGCTGCGCAATGACCATGCAAACGGCAATGCCTGGTTCATCCGCGACCTGAAATGGGTAGACAGCGCCGACCAGGAGATTCTGGAGCTAAGCACGATAAACACCAAGGAAACCGCACTGATTGACAAATCACGCTGGGAAGAAAAGGTAAGCGGGGTTAAAGCGGGCAATGGAGAGGGTAGCATCACCCTGGACAGTTACGCCCCGAACCACCTGGTATACACCAGCAACAGCACTAGTGATCAGGTGGCGGTGTTCAGCGAGATCTATTACCCGAAAGGCTGGACGGTAACCATTGATGGCCAGGAAAGCGATTATTTCCGTGTCAACTTTGTGCTGAGAGCCATGAAAGTACCTGCAGGAAATCATACCATCGAGTTCCGGTTCGATCCGGCCAGCTACTACGTGGGAGAAAAAATATCTCTGGCGGGAAGTGTGTTGCTGGTATTGATCAGCCTTGCCGGTTTGGGCATGGGTGTGAAAGAAGCCGCAGAAAAAGAAGAGAAAGCTAGCGGAGAGGAGTAAGCAGGTTCCCTTCCAGGCGGTAACGCATGCCCATGATAAGCGCCCGGTTTAGTGGCAGGTGCCCGGCTTCCAGGCCATAGCGCACGGGCATTTCAAGAGCAGATTCTGCTTCATGGATAATTTCTTCTGCCTGCTTCCCGAAAGGAATGGTGTTGTCACGCATATCACTCATGCCCCCGATAAGCCAGGCTGCGGCATGGGTCCCGATTCCGGCCCGGATAAGGGCCTGCATCATTCGGTCTACATGGTAAAGATATTCGTCCAGATCTTCCAGGAACAGTAGCTTACCGCTGGAATCCGTTTGAAGGTCTGAGCCCAAAAGACTGTAAATCACGCTCAGGTTCCCGCCGGTAAGGATCCCTTCCGCATTCCCCATGCGGTTGAATGGATGTTCGGGAAGTTTAAGGGACTCCGGTTCTCCAAAAAGCGCAGATCGCAGGGATTCATTGCTTAGTTTCCTTTCCAGCCCATCCATAATCATATTAACAGGCATCGTTGCATGCATTGATGCCCAACCCAGCTTCTGGTTGGCCCAATGATGCAAAACGGTAATATCACTGTACCCGACTATCCATTTCGGGTTAGGGTAGTGTTTTCGGAGGTAGGGAAGTATCCTTACACATCCATACCCGCCGCGAAATGCCAATACCGCTGCAATGCTGTCATCCATCAGAAAAGTATCCAGGTCTGCTGCCCGTTCTTTGTCTGTACCCGCAAACTGATGGGCTTCACGGAAGAGATTTTCCCCGAAAACGGGTTCTAACCCCCAACCGCGAAGTATGTCCGCACCTCGTTCTGCTTCTGCGATACTGAGCTTTCTTGCCGGGGCAAATAGCCCCACGCGGTCACCGGGTTTCAGGAATGGAGGAAGCATCATACCGGCAAAACTCGTCAATTCAACGGAAAAGCAGAACCGGCCTCTTATCTTTGCGGCTTCATGAAACGACACCTTATCACTGCTGCCCTGCCCTATGCCAACGGACCATTGCATATCGGGCATATTGCAGGGTGCTACCTGCCTGCTGATATTTATGTGAGGCATCTCAGAAAAAAGGGAGAAGAAGTGCTTTTTATCTGTGGCACAGATGAGCACGGCGTGGCCATTACAATGCGAGCCAAAAAGGAAGGGATCAGCCCGCAGGAGGTTGTCGATAAATACTACCGGATGATTTCAGGTTCATTTGAAAAGTTCGGTATTCATTTCGACCATTTTTCAAGGACCAGCCGTCCGATACATCACGAAACAGCCAGGGAGTTTTTTCTCAGGTTGTATGAAAAAGGGCTTTTCAGCGAAATAGAAACAGACCAGTATTTTGATGAAGAAGCCGGACAGTTCCTGGCCGATCGTTATATCATCGGTACTTGTCCGGTTTGCGGAAATGAGAATGCCTATGGGGATCAGTGCGAAAAATGTGGCTCCTCACTTAGCCCAACCGAATTGAAAAACCCACGCTCCGCGCTCAGTGGCTCCGCTCCGGTTTTGAAAAAAGCCACTAACTGGTTTTTACCCCTCGATAAAATTGCGGAAAGCGACGAGTTCAAAAGCTACGCAAAGCGCGTGGAAGGATGGAGAAATACGGTCAGGGGGCAATTCAATTCCTGGCTGAAGGAAGGTCTGCAACCCCGGGCGATGACCCGCGACCTGGATTGGGGTATCCCGGTACCCCTGGAAGGTGCTGAAGGTAAGGTGCTGTATGTTTGGTTTGATGCCCCCATAGGGTATATTTCTGCAACCCGGGAGTATTTCAAAGACCAGGGCAACAGCGAAGCATGGAAGCTCTGGTGGCAGGACCAGGAGACGGAACTCGTTCATTTTATCGGGAAAGACAATATTGTGTTTCATACCATCATCTTCCCGATGATGCTGATGGAA
Source organism: Bacteroidia bacterium (assembly GCA_964215915.1). Taxonomy (GTDB): domain Bacteria; phylum Bacteroidota; class Bacteroidia; order UBA8524; family UBA8524; genus UBA8524. Next base: position 64,946 of record CAXPEB010000027.1, on the reverse strand, counting down.
CATGGCGGGTATGTGCTTCCTTCCCAGGTGCCGGCAAATGAATTTTTGAACCTGGAAGGGCAGAAGCTTTCCACTTCCCGGAACTGGGCCGTCTGGCTGCATGAATACCTGGAAGCTTTCCCGGGCCGTAACGACGAATTGCGTTATACCCTTACTTCCATAGCTCCCGAAACAAAGGACAGTGATTTCACCTGGAAGGACTACCAACTCAAAGTGAATTCCGAGTTGGTGGCCATTCTCGGGAATTTTGTCAACCGGGTGATGGTACTCAGTCACAAATACTTCAACGGCCTGGTTCCGGAACGTTATACCGAAGGCGCTTTTAAAGGCCGTATTGAGGAGTTGCGGAAGTCGGTTACTTCGCTGGTCAATAAAACGGAAGATCTGCTGGGTCAGTACCGTTTTCGGGATGCTCAGGCCGAATGGTTGAACCTGGCAAGAGAAGGGAACCGTTTTCTGGCGGAAACCGAACCCTGGAAATTATGGAAGACCAATCCGGAGGAAGTAGCCGGTTTGCTGCGTGAAGCACTTGAGCTTTGCATCCGGATTGCCGACAGTGGAGAACCCTTCCTTCCGGAAACGTCGGCGAATATCTATCGTCAATTGAACCTGGAGCAGGAAAAGGCGTTTGGTCCCGGCCACCGTTTAAGCGAGTCTTTTCTGTTATTTACCCAGGTTGAGGATGATCTGATCAATGCCCAAATAGAAAAACTGAATGAAAACCGGGCGGCCCAGGAAGTTGAGGAGCCTGAGACGGAACCCCAAAAGGAAACCATAGCATACGAAGACTTTGTAAAACTGGATATGCGGGTAGGGACTATCCTGGAGGCGACCAAGGTTCCCAAAGCAGACAAGCTGCTTCAGTTGCTTGTGGATACCGGTTTGGATAAGCGAACGATCGTTTCCGGTATCGCGGAATATTTCAGTCCGGAGGAAATCATCGGAAAACAAGTTACCGTTCTGGTGAACCTGGCTCCGAGAAAGCTGCGGGGTATTGAGTCACAGGGGATGATCCTTATGGCGGAAAGTGAAGGTAAGCTGCAGTTTCTGCAACCCGGAGAAAAGGCGCTCAATGGGTCAGTGATCTCCTGACCCGGCATAGCGGATACTAACCAGTGTCCGGTCATCATCAAAAGGACTATCGGAGACTTCCCGGATCACACGATCCAGTTTTTCCAGGTTGGATTCAGAAGCATATTGTTCGAAGCAAAGGGCCAGGGATTGGATGCCCTGCATTCGTTCTTTGCCCTGCCTTTCCACATAGCCATCCGTAAACAGCAGGATACGGTCGCCAGGCTGTAGCTCCCGCCAGCTGCTTTTGTATTGTTCTTCCTCCACCAATCCGAGCAAAGTCCCTTTGGGCTGTACGGATTCAATGGTGCCATCTGCATGATGCTGAATAAGTACGGGCAAGCCCCCCGCCGAAGCCAGGCTGACCCTGCCATCGCCTTTTTGCATCAGGATAACAGTAAGGGTAGTAAAGACTTCCGACAACCTGAAATCCCTGAAAATCGAAGAGTTCAGTTCATTCAGTAACTGGGCTGGATCTTCAAAACCTTTATAACTGAGGTTTCTTACGGCACTTCGGATATATCCCAGGTAGGCCAACGAGAAGAACCAGGCCCCCCATTTTTTTCCCATAACATCGCCCACCAGAAAAACCCGATTTCCGTCGGGCAACAGCAGGGTCTCATAAAAATCACCACCGGGAACATCTTCATGAGAACGGTGAAAAGCTTCCAGCGACCAGTTTCCGCTTTGCAAAGAAAGCCGGCTTTGCGAACGTATGGGAAGCTTGGATGCCGCGGTGGTCAGGGCATTGATGTATTTTTCTTTGTAATAGAACTCACGTTCGATACGGCTGTTGATTTGCCTGGAAAGGATGAAGGTGGGTTTATTGACAGAGGTAATGTCATCTCCTCCCTGGTTGAAGAAATTGACTACTTCCGAGTCCAGTACATTGGTGTTTCTGAGCAGGATGATCTGAACATTGAACGCTTCTTCGTTTTTGATCTTTCCCACAAAAGGCTGTGCCCAGGTGGCTTTTACACCGATGAGTACTAGCCAGATGGTTCGGGAATACAGCTCCCGGAACAGCTCATCTTCCGAAAGGACCACCACCACTTCCGTGTTCAGGTCATTGACCGGAATATCCAGTACTTCCCGGCTGGTACTGCAAAGAAGGATTTGTCCTTTTTCCAGGTTAAGGTCGCGGCGCAAGTATTCGTTTTCCTGGAAGCGTTGCAGAATCTGCCGGCGCAGGAACAGGTTGATATGCGAAAACAGAAGTTCCTCGCTCAATGGTTTCTGGAGGTACCCGTCGGCACCATCATCCAGAAATGCAGCGGCTTTTTCCGGGTGCAGTTCATTGGTGACAACCAGAACGGGAGTACGCTCGTAGCCGCGTATGGCGCGAATATTACCGATGAAGTTCGCCGCATTCCCGAAAATCAGCTGGGGATCTACAACGATCATGTTGTAATACCTGCGTTGCATATTCCCGAGTGCTTCGGCAGAATCACGGGCAAATGCACAGTCAAAACCAAGCGTGTCACTTACCTGGCGTATAATTTCTTTTTCGCGGTTTCCGGTTTCTATAGCCAGTATGCGTGAGCGTGTCCCGTAAGTGATCAGGCGATCCATTCCTTAACAAGTGATATGGAGGTAGTTGAAGGAATTCGGAACAAAATGATAGCTGAGATTTTTGGCTGCTTTGAGGATGCTGATCAGGCCACGATGGTTTTCCATCAGTTCTACTTCCTGATGTCCTTTTTCCTGCCTGAGGCTGAAGCTAAGGGTATTCGGTGCCCGGAGTTCGGCAATTACGTTGGTGTCCCGGTCTCGGGCAAGGTTCCAGCTCAGGCCGATGGCTCCTGCATCAAAGGGGGAAAGTGCGTTGGGAATTTCGAACCCGTTACCCGGATCGGTTATCGTGATTTCCAGGTCTTCGTGCTTACGAATCACCACAACAATATTGGCATTGTGGTCATGTCCGTATTTGCAGGCGTTTACAAATGCCTCATGTATAACAAAACGGAGTTTGTGATAGGGAATTGTTTCTACGGCAACGGCAACTTCCTGGAGCCACTCTGCCAAGGCCTCTGTCTGCACCAGGTTGTTCGGGAAGCTTCGGATAAAAAGCATGCTCAGGCATTAAGTTGAACAAGTGCCGACTTGGTGTCCGGAGCCAGCTCAAAGACATTCAGAAGTTGCATGAGGTCCATAAGCTCCTGAACTTCCGGAGAAACCCCGACCAGGATCAGTTTCCCGTTTTTGTTTTTAATGGTCTTCAAAACCGAGATCAATGTCCCGAAACCGGTACTATCTATAAAAGAAACATTGCTCAGGTCAATCAATACGTTCGAGACCTGCTCATCGATCAGGCCTTTCATTTCAGCTTTAACGCGGAGCGCTGAATTAGCATCCAGATTACTAACTCCCTGAAATGAGATTATGGCATATTCAGGAAAGGTGTCCAAGCGAACAAATTGTGTCATAGCTAATTCCAAATATTTGGCAAAAGGGAAGGATTTGCAAGTTAAGGAATTCCTAATATTTATTACCGGGAAGCAGGATATATCGTAAAGGCGCATGCCTAGAGGAAGAATCCCGGGTCGGATTCTGCGCCGGGAATTCAATTTTCGTATACTTGCAGGTTCCTTAAAAATGGTAGATAAAAAGACCCTTCTCCACGTGTATCGGCTCATGAGTGAAGCTCGAGCTATGGCTGATATATACGATGCTAACAGGCAGATCACCAAATACGTACACTCAACATCCAAAGGGCATGAGGCTATTCAGATGGCAGCCGGCCTGCTTTTAAAACCCTCTGATTATGCGGCTCCGTATTACCGGGATGAGGGCATGTTGCTGGCCATGGGGATGACTCCCTATGAACTCATGCTCCAGCTCCTGGCCAAAAAAGACGACCCTTTCAGTGGGGGAAGAACATATTATGCTCACCCCTCTTTGAAACGGCCCGATATGCCCAAGATGCCTCATCAATCGAGTGCAACGGGTATGCAGGCTATTCCGGCTACCGGAATGGCGCACGGAATTTCTTATTTGCAGTCCATGAACCTGCTGGAGGGGATAGACAAACCGGTGGTGCTATGCTCGCTTGGGGATGGATCCGTTACCGAAGGTGAAGTTGCCGAAGCCTTCCAGATGTCGGTTTTGCATAACCTGCCTATCGTCTATCTGATACAGGACAATGAATGGGGGATTTCTGCCACAGGCAAGGAAATGAGAGCCATGGATGCCTATGAATATGCGTCCGGTTTCAAAGGGATGAAACGCGTACGCGTGGACGGTACCAACTTCTTAAGTTCCTACGATGAATTGAATAAGGCTCTGGACTACGCCCGGACAAAAAGCAAACCCATTCTGGTGCATGCTACCGTACCGCTGCTCGGGCACCATACCTCAGGGGTAAGAAAGGAATTTTACCGTTCCGAAGACGACCTTAGCCTTCATGCGCAAACCGATCCATACCCTGCACTCAAAAAAGTATTGTTGGACCTGGGCGTCGAAGAAGGAGAGCTGGAGGAGATGGAGAAACAGGCCGTTGAAAAAATTGCCAAGGACTTTGAGGCCGCCAAAAATGCTGAAGAACCGCATCCCGACAACCTGACCGATCATGAATTTGCACCTACCCCGGTTACGGAGGAAAAAGGGGAGCGCGCGCCAGCCGGGAAAGAGCCGGTGATCATGGTGGATGCCGCCCTTTTTGCTATGGATGAAATTCTGAAAAAACATCCGGAAGCCTTGCTTTACGGTCAGGATGTGGGCAGCCGCCTTGGAGGAGTATTCCGGGAAGCAGCAACCCTCGGAAAAAAATACGGCGACCACCGGATATTCAACACCCCCATCCAGGAAGCGTATATCATAGGGTCCACGGCCGGATTCAGTGCTGTGGGGTGCAAACCCATAGTAGAGATACAGTTTGCCGATTATATCTGGCCCGGAGTCAACCAATTGGTTACGGAGCTTTCCAAGAGCTGTTACCTGTCTATGGGAAAATTTCCCGTGCAGGCCCTGATCCGGGTGCCAACCGGTGCTTACGGCGGCGGCGGACCGTATCATTCCGGCACGGTGGAAAGCAGCATTCTGCAGATCAAAGGCATTAAAATCGTCTATCCATCCAATGCCGCAGACATGAAAGGCCTGATGAAGGCCGCCTTTTACGACCCCAATCCCGTAGTCATGTTTGAGCATAAGGGGCTCTACTGGAGTAAGGTGCCGGGTACTGAGCTGGCAAAAACCATTGAACCCGACGAGGACTATATTATCCCGCTTGGCAAAGCACGGGTTGCTTTGGAAGCGGAAGAAGAAAAAGTAGAAAACGGGGAATCGGTGGGAGTGATTACTTATGGAATGGGTGTATACTGGTCGCTTGCGGCAGCCAAAAAACTACCCGGACAAGTGGAAATCCTCGATCTGCGAACACTGAATCCCTGCGATGAAGAGGCTGTGTACGCGCAAGCCAGGAAGCACGGTAAGGTTCTCATCCTTACAGAAGAAACACTGCGCAACAGCTTTGCCGAAGCCCTGGCAGGAAGGATCAGTCGCAATTGCTTCCAGAACCTGGATGCACCCGTTCAAACACTCGGGTCTGTTGACGTTCCAGCCGTTCCGCTGAACATGGGTATGGAAAGTGAAATGCTGCCAAACGGAGAGAAAGTAGCACAAGCCCTGCGCGAATTGTTAGCCTATTAGACCATGAAAAAGATCATAACGTACAACGTAAACGGTATCCGTGCAGCATTGAATAAGGGTTTTGCCCTATGGCTTCAGGAAGAGAATCCTGATGTGATCTGTCTGCAGGAAACCAAGGCGTATAAGGAACAGGTGGATACGGCCATTTTTGACCACCTGGGATACAAGCATTACTGGTTCTCCGCAGAAAAGGCCGGCTATAGTGGTGTTGCTTTGTTCACTAAGGAGGAGCCACTGCATGTGGAATACGGTTGTGGCAATGAGCTGTATGACCGGGAGGGGCGTGTGATCCGCGCCGATTACGCCGGGTATTCGGTTCTCAGCATTTACCATCCCAGCGGATCAAGCGGGGAAGACAGACAAGCTTTTAAAATGAGGTGGCTGGACTTTTTCCTGGATTATGTCAATACGCTGCGCAAGGAAATACCCAACCTTATTTTATGCGGAGACTATAACATCTGTCACAAGCCCATCGATATCCATGACCCTGTAGGCAACAAGAACTCAAGCGGGTTTCTGCCTGAAGAGCGTGCCTGGTTCGACAAGTTTGTGGAAGAAGGGTATGTAGACAGCTTCCGGAGTCTTCATCCCGAACCCGATCAGTATACCTGGTGGAGTTTCCGTGCGAACGCCCGTGCAAGAAACAAGGGGTGGCGTATCGATTATATTATGCTGACCGACGTAATCCGGAACTGGCTGAAAGAATCGCGCATCATGCCCGAAGCCAAACATTCGGATCATTGCCCCATGTATACCTTGCTGGAAATCAAATAGAACAAAAAAGCCCGCAATAGCGGGCTTTTCAATGTTTTGAACCCGGAGGTCCGGATCATTTGGAGTAATCTACGTAGAACTTACCTCCGGTAATATTGATGCTGACCTGGTTGCTGTTCACTGCCTGAAATTCGAAAGTGCCCTCAACGGTTTTGGCCGTTTTATTATTGGAAGTAATGGTTAGCATACCGCTGGTGCCCTGGTAAAGGCCTTCTGTGGTGCTGGAAACCTGTACATTTCCGAAGGCATCGGAACCGATGGTCTGTGTTGTGGAACCATTCAGATCAATATACAGACTCACTGTGGTCACCTGGTCTTTGTCATAAGCAGTAACGTCCAGATATCCGGTGCTTGCCTCATACGTGGCAACCATGCTGCTGTAGTTAAATGCTTTGTTGTCAATGGTCGCTTCGAGGTTGCTGGTTTTACCCGTTCCGCCACCGCCACTGCCGCCGCTTCCGGAGCCACTTCCGCCATCATCGTCTTTGGAACAGGCTCCTAAACTCAGTGAACCCACGGCCAGCAAAGCCAAAATGTAAGTGTGTAGTTTTCTTTTCATTACAATCGTTTGATACAAGTATACTTTGTTGATGGAATTTCCAAAAATTATTTAGTTAAAGCAAATCATCTTCGGACGAACGTTTCATCAAATGCGTAAACAAATTCCTCAATAGTGGGGTTATCCCAGAAAACACCGCTTTACATTTGAGAAACATAAAGGGGATTTATATTATGAGTGATCTTATCAACCTGCAACTGTTAAAGGCCATTCAGCGTAAAAAGACGTCCAGCGCGGTTTTGCTGCGTTTTTTCCGGGTACATTTCCGGATTACTTTGAGCGAAGAAGTTCTGCTTAAGCGGATATCCAGCTTGCGTTAAGCGTGCAAAAAGTGGGGAAATCTTTTCCCTGTTTTCATCCCGAATTGGTATGCTTATTTCTACCTAAATTGCGCCGTTGGAAATCAAACCGATTTCCTTGCGGAGTGTTAAAAGGAAACGCATGCCAGAGATCAACAAGGGGCTGATATTATTCGGCCTGTCAAGCATAATTCTTTTTTCCTGTACCGATACTGCAAAAAAACCACCCGGAAATGGAGGTAACCGATCCCTTCAGGCGGATGTGGTGGTGGTACAGCCCGAGAACCTCAACGAGAAATATTACAGTACGGGTACCCTGGTGCCTGCCGAAGAGGTCATGCTCAAATCGGAGATAAGTGGCCGGATTACGGAACTTTTCTTTGTGGAAGGTCAATCTATTTCCAGGGGAAGTCGGATCTTCAGTATCGATGACAGCGAATATCAGGCAGAGCTCAAAAAGCTGCTGGTACAGCTTGACCTGGCTAAGAGCGAACTGAAACGAAATGAAGACTTGTTCCGGGAAAATGCACTGAGCCAGGAGTTGTATGACGCAAGCGTTAATCGGGTAGCCGAACTGGAATCGGATATTGCATTGATTCGGGTGAGAATCGATCGCTGCCATATACGGGCCCCTTTCAATGCCAAAGCCGGCTTGAGAATGGTAAGCCCCGGCGCATATGTTACGACGGGTCAGGAACTGATTCGCCTGGTGCAAACGGATCCCATCAAAATAGCCTTCGAGGTGCCGGAAAAACTGGCTTCACAAATCAAAACGGGCCTGCAGGTCCTTGCCGTTGTCGGGGAAACAAATGACACGTTCAAGGCCCATGTCTACGCCACCGATGCTGCCATCGATCCGGGGAGCCGTAACCTGAAGGTACAGGCTAAAACCGATAACCCAGGTCAGGCCCTGATCCCTGGGACCTTTGTGAAGGTTATTCTGAATATGGAGGAAATTCCCGATGCAGTGATGCTTCCCTCCGAAGCGATTGTGCCTGAGCTAAACGCTGAAAAGGTGTTTACCCTGAAAAACGGACAGGTACAGGAAACGCAGGTGAAGACAGGGTTGAGAACCGAAAGCCGGATTCAGATTACCCAGGGGCTGTCAGCAGGAGATACCGTGCTGGTCACCGGAATTCTTCAGGCGCGGGCAGGTATGCCGGTACAGGTTAAACAAGTAATGGGCCGGCCATGAATCTTTCCGAGCTAAGCATACAAAGACCGGTACTTGCTACCGTGGTCAATATTTTTATCGTCCTCTTCGGGCTCATCGGCCTCACCTATCTGGGTATTCGTGAATTCCCGAGTGTCGATGCGCCGGTTATCACGGTTACCACCAACTACACCGGTGCCAATGCGGATGTGATTGAGTCGCAGATTACCGAGCCCCTGGAAGAGTCCATTAACGGGATAGCCGGTATCCGTACCTTGTCTTCTATCAGTAGCGACGGAAGAAGCTCCATTACGGTGGAGTTCGACCTGGATGTTAACCTGGAAGCTGCAGCCAACGATGTGCGCGACAAGGTATCACGTGCGGTGAGGAACCTACCCGAAGATGCAGACCCACCTATCGTGGTCAAGTCGGATGCCGATGCGGAAACCATTCTATCCATAACGGTACAAAGTAATAAACGGGGCCTGCTGGAACTCACCGAAATCGGGAACAATGTTTTCAAAGAGCGGCTTCAAACCATCCCCGGTGTCAGCGAAATCCGGATATGGGGAGAAAAGAAGTACGCCATGAAGCTGCAGATTGATCCTGCCCGCCTGGCTGCTTTCAACCTTACTCCGCTGGATGTTCGCAATGCCCTGCAGGAACAGAACGTAGAGCTTCCTTCGGGAAGGGTGGAGGGTTACCGGAACGAATTAACCATTCGAACCTTTGGCCGGCTCAGCAGCGAAAAGGAATTCAATGAACTGATAATTGCAGAAACGGATGATGTTCTGGTCCGTTTCAAAGATATTGGCCGGGCCGAGCTGCTCCCCGAAAACGAAAGAACCTTGTTGCGCGGAGACGGTGGCATCCCCATGATCGGGGTGGCGATCACGCCGCAGCCCGGAACAAATTATATCGAGATTGTTGATGCGGCCTACGATATCGTCGATCAGATACGAAAAGAGATACCGGAGGATTACCAAATCGGGGTAGCCCTCGATACCACACAATCCATACGCAGCGCCATCAGCGAGGTACAGGAAACCATCCTCATCGCCTTTATCCTGGTGGTACTCGTCATTTTGCTCTTCCTGCGAAACTGGCGAACCACTCTGATCCCGGTAATTGCCATACCGGTATCCCTGGTAGGCGGGTTCTTTATCATGTACCTGCTCGATTATTCCATCAATATCCTCACGCTGCTCGGACTTGTACTGGCCACCGGACTGGTGGTTGACGATGCCATTGTGGTTATGGAAAACATCTACGCCAAGGTAGAGCGGGGGTTGCGCCCGAAGGAAGCCGGTGTAGTTGGTTCCAGGGAGGTGTTTTTTGCGGTGATCTCCACCACCATTACGCTGACAGCCGTATTCCTGCCGATCATTTTTCTCCAGGGACTTACCGGACGCCTGTTCCGTGAATTCGGGATGGTAGTGGCCGGAACCGTCATCATTTCCACGGTCGTTTCCCTGACCCTGACGCCGATGATGAGCTCCCGGCTGCTGCGCAAAAGCAAGAAGCGCCCCGGCTGGCTGCTCAAAACGGATGCGGCCTTCGATGGCCTGAACAACCTGTATCAGCGTACCCTGAAGGTAACGATGCATTGGCCCAGGCTGGCCTGGCTGATCGTGGTGTTCTGTATGGGCGGTATTTACCTGCTCTTATCCTCCCTTCCGGAAGAACTGGCTCCTATGGAAGATAAAAGCCGTTTGCGTATCGTGGCCACTGCCCCCGAGGGGACTTCTTTTGAGATGATGGACCGCTATGTGAGCGAGCTGATCGAACTAACGGATACCCTTTCCGAAAAGCAGTCGCTGCTTAGCGTGACTTCTCCCGGCTTCGGCTCATCCATCAATATCAACTCCGCCTTTGTGCGGATTACGCTAAAGAAGCCGGAGGAGCGAAACCGTTCGCAAGGGGAAGTAGCTGCAGAACTAAGCCGCAAGCTGTCTGCGTATTCTTTTGCCAGGACCTATGTGGTGCAGGACCAGACCATCGGTGGAGGCCGCCTGAGTGGATTGCCGGTTCAGTTTGTTCTGAAAGCACCCAATTTCGACGCACTGAAAGAAGTGCTTCCGAGGTTCGTAGATAGTGCCGGACAAACCGGCATGTTTGAGGTAATCGATGTAAACCTTAAGTTCAGTAAACCCGAGATCAAGCTGACGATAAACCGGGAAAAAGCCCGGCTGATGGGTGTTTCCGTGCGCGATGTGGCCGAAACCATCCAGCTGCTTTTCAGTGGTCAGCGTTTTGGGTATTTTATCAAGGATGGAAAACAGTACCAGGTGATCGGCCAGGCCCGCAGAAACGACCGGAATGAACCGCTGGACCTTACTTCGGTATATGTGAAGAATCAGGATGGCGACAATGTGCAGTTGGCTAACCTGGTGGATATCCATACGGAAAGCAGTCCGCCACAGCTTCACCGCTACAACCGTTCGGTTTCTGCTACGGTATCTGCCCGTCCGGTAGAAGGAAAAACGCTGGGTGAGGGCATAGACGTGATGGATGGTGTGGCGAAGGGAGTGCTTCCCGAGAACTTCCGAACCGATCTGGCCGGCATTTCCAAAGAATACCGGGATAGTGCCAGCAGCCTGCAGTTCGCCTTTATCCTGGCACTGGTGCTGGTATTCCTGATTCTGTCCGCCCAGTTCGAGAGCTTTTTTGACCCGTTGACCATCATGATCACCGTACCACTTGCCCTTACAGGAGCCCTGCTGTCGCTTTGGCTTTTCGGACAGACACTCAATATCTTCAGTGAAATAGGCATTATCGTATTGATCGGTATCGTGACGAAAAACGGAATTCTGATCGTGGAGTTTGCCAACCAGAAGAAAAAGGCAGGAATGGGATTGAAGGAGGCGGTTATGGAAGCCGCGGTGCAACGCTTCCGTCCCATCCTTATGACGAGTATGGCAACGATACTGGGAGCCTTACCCATTGCCCTGGCTCTCGGAGATGCTGCAACGAGCCGTATTCCCATGGGGATTGCCATCATCGGCGGACTGTTATTCTCACTGGGGCTTACGCTGTATGTGGTTCCGGCAATTTATTTATCGATAAGCGGGTTGCAGAACTGGATAGTCAATCTTGGTAAAAGGGAGGAAAACGATGCGTAGAATTAGCCTTGGGATAATGGTGCTGATGGTCGGGCTGGCGCAAGCTCAGGTAAGTATGGATCTGAAAATGCTTAGCGACAGCCTGCTGGAAAAAAATTACTCCATCCGCCTGGTTCGCATGCAGGAAGATCTTTCCGGCGTACGCAATGGCCCGGGAGCAGCGGGAGGCATGCCTTCATTGGGGCTGAATTCAGGGTTTCAGCAGAGTGTGCTCAATACTCGGCAGGAATTCTACAATGGAGATGTGCGCGAGGCCAAAGGGGCCGCTAACCAATCGGCTTCGGCCGGGATACGCCTGGACTGGACCCTGTTTCAGGGTTTTTATGTGCTCAGCACCAAAGAACAGCTTCGTTTGCTGGAAGAACAGGCTGCACTGAATACGGCGCTGGAGATTGAAAACCGGCATTATGATCTGGCCATGTTGTATTTCGAGATCATTGCCAGGAAGCAGATGCTGCAGGCCTATGACAGTGCTTTGAAACTGTCGGCGGAACGGCATGATCTGGCTGCGAAAAAGATGAGGATTGGCGCTGGCGACAGGCTGGAGTATTTGCAAAGTCTGATCGACCTGAACGCCGATAGTGCCGCCTGGATACGCGAAAAGAACCTCATTGAAACAAGAACACTTTCTTTAAAGGCTCTTTGTGGGTTTTCTCCGGATAAGTCACTGATACTTCCGGATTCATTTACCATGGGTCCGGATTTACTGATCGAAGCGGTTCTCCGGGCTGCGGAAGAACAGAACCCCGGGTTGAGGCTTGCGCGGCAAAATGAAAGGCTGGCCGTCAATGAGATAAAAAGACAACAGAGCCAGCGGTATCCTTCGCTGGGTCTGTTCGGAGAATACAATTTCGTACAATCCAAAAGTGCCGTAGGTATTTTACAAAGCAACCGTAGCATTGGTCCTTCGGCCGGAGTATCGCTTCAATACAACCTGTTTAGCGGCTATGCGGTGAAGCGTTCCATACAAGAGGCAAAAGTGCAGAAAGAGATTGCTTCCCTGCAAAGGGAGTCGGAATCTTATTCCCTCAGTATGGAAGTATACCGTTTGTTTGAACAGTACCTCATGCAAAAAACGCTGGTCAGCCTGGAGGCGGAAAACGTATTGAACACCCGGGAAAACCTGACTTTGGCGAGCTTGCAGCTGAGAAGCGGGAAAATTGACGCCTTTCGTTTCCGGGAGGTTCAGTTAAGCGCTACCGAGGCTGAAGCGCGCTATATTGATGCGCTGTTTGCCCTTAAACTGGCGGAGCTGGAACTCAATAGGGTTTCCGGAAACCTGCTGCAATTCAGCAGGGCAGGCTCATAAACCGAACAGCTGTTCTCCAAGGCCGGCAACCGAGTCCTTTTGGAACAACAGGTCATGTGCATTCATCCGAACCGCCGCTTCCGGCATGATAGGGTATTCCGCATGGGCAGGGTCTTCTGCCAGGCAGAGTCCGCCTTTACGGTGAATTTCAAAGAGTCCGCGGGCTCCGTCTTCATTGGCGCCGGACAACAGGATGCCCATGGCGCGGTTTCCCAGACTGCCCGCAAGGCTGCGGTAAAGTTTGTCGATTGAGGGTTTACAAAACCAAACAGGAGGCGAGTCTTCAAGGTGCCAGGTAAGATCGGGTTGGAGGATGAGGTGTTTGCCGGCCGGAGCAATATAGACGTGCCCCGGGTCAACGGGTTCCCCTTCTTCCGCTTCCTTTACCTTTTTCCGGCTGTAGTGTTGAAGCAGCTTCACCAGCAGGCTTTTTTGTTGGGGGTTTCGGTGCATGATCACCACCCAGGCAGGTCCGGCGGAAAGCGAGATCCATTCGATAATGCCCGGCAAGGACCCCGCGGAACCACCAATGGCCACCAGCTGGCAGTCTTTGGCTTTTTGAACGAACGGGGCCTGTAAATCAACCATCTTTTCGGTAGATTTTCTGGTGGTGGTCGACCTCTCTGAATCGGCCGTAGATTCCCGAGAACCGCAGGGTTTCTTTTTCTCCCAGGCAGAGGAAGCCACCCGGTTTCAGGGAGTGATACAAGCTGTTCAGCACCTTGTTCTGCAAATTCAGGTCAAAGTAGATCAATACGTTCCGGCAAAGGATCAGGTCAAAGGTTTCTCCCGACTGATTTTCAATGAGGTTGCCTGTTTCGAACTGGCATCTTTCAAGCAGTTCGTTCTTCATGATAAAACCATCCTGTACCGGGTTAAAAGAAGTCTCGGCACTGCTGTCTCCCGGTATTCCGCTCAGAAGATAGCTGTTGAGAAACTTGTCCCAGGAGGCCTGACTGATCTTGCCGTTCCGTGCCCGTTCCACCATTTTGGCATTGAGGTCGGTTCCCTGGAAGAAGCTTTTTTCAATCAATCCATGCGCTGCAAAAAGAAGCACGAGGCTGTACAGTTCTTCACCGGAGGAGCAGCCTGCACTCCAGATTTTCAGGTCGGGAGCCGCCCGGAGTTCCGGGACAACCGTTGTTTGCAGGCTTTGATAAAAAGCCGGATCGCGGAACATCTCCGTGACATTAACCGTCAGTTCCCCGGCAACCGTGGCTGCCAGTTCCGGGTTGTTGCGGAGTTCGGCGATCAGATGGTCGAGAGGACTTCTGTAGTTGTTGAGAATACGCAGGATGCGTCGCTTCAAAGATGACTTGGCGTATTCATGAAAAGCATGACCGGACCCTTCTTGTAGGGCGTCGCAAAAGCGGATAAGGTCCGGGTAAGCGATTTCAGTCATGAGAATCCTGCCAAAAGCAGATGCAATATACACGTCTGCAGGGAATTCGGCGACCCGGACCTTTTCCGTATCAGTATTTCCGGATCTTTCCCGATCCGCTGATCTTGCTTTCTATTATGGGCTGCCCCGTATAGTAGATACTTCCTGACCCGCTGATATTGGCTTCCAGGTAGTCGTTGACATTGACGTAGGCTTTGCCGCTTCCGCTAACCCGGCAGTGAAAGCGGTCGGTATTCAGGTCCAGCAGGTTCAGCTTTCCCGACCCGGAAATAGTGGCGTCCACATCCGGAGCCGTGCCGGCCATTTCAATTTTTCCCGACCCGGAGATGTCCAGACTCAGGCTGCTTTGTGTGTTGAGGTAATCCGCCTGTATATTCCCGGAACCACTGATGCTGATGGCCGCCAGGTTGGCGAAATTCCCGAAGAGGTGTACGTTTCCGCTACCGCTAAGGCGCACATCCTGCAAATCAGGCATGGTAATACGCACATAGAGCCGCGAGTTGCGGATATGGACATGATCCCGTTTTTTGATGTAGAGGGTTTTGCCCCTGAGGTCTGTTTCCGTGTACTGAACGATGTTTTCGTAGTCACGAACTTCTACGGAGAAGAAAGTGTCTCGGATGATGTCAACATCTGCCGAATGGTGGATACGGATCTGATCGAAACCGGAAACCTGCCGGGTTTCGGTAAGTTGATCTCCCTGTCCTTTTTTCCATTCCTGTGCTTCACAGGCACTGAATACCAGCAGCCCCAGCAGCGATATTCCCAGGATTGATTTTGCTTTCATACTTCTGAGACACCCGGGAAGGAAAATACCCTACCGGGGGGTGTATGACATGGAATTTTGTTGGGAGAAGAAGAAGTCGGCCGGGATCAAGGTAAAGGAACATTTCAGGGGACAAAGGCATCTTTAGTTATAGAAAGATAAACCTATGCCCTTTTATGAGACGCTCTAAAAAATCCAACAGATCCTTTCTGCTCCTATCCGTCCTTATTTGCTTGTCCTTTTTCCAGGCGGACCGTAACATTAAAGGGTTCTGGCTATACTGCGAAACCCCGGAGTGTAAAAACGTAGAAGATGATGAACCCTGTGCGGGCCTGATTTTCGAAGATTCCGTTTGCCATGTGTTTATTGGCATGAAGGGAGGGCTTGAGCCTCAAATTATGCGTTCATCCAAATACAAAATTATCAATGACTCGCTTTACTCTTATCAGCAGTCGGAATGGTATAAATACGCGTTGAGCTTTCTTAATGACTCCACCATTCAGCTATCGGTGGATTCTACGGAGCCAGCCGTTTATCGGCGGGTTAAATAAGTAACGACCTCATGCCTCCAAGCTGACCTTTGTCTGTGTCGGTGAATCAACATATAGTGCAATAGCTAAAATGATGAAACATCTAATAATTCTGGGTTTCTTTTTTTTCGTGTCTTGTGAAGGGCGGAAGTTGGAATTTGACAGATCAAATTGGAATACAATTGTTGACGGGATCTATAAGTATAGAGAACAAATGGTTGATGATTTGATCCAGAATCATTTGAAGAAAGGCATGAGCCGCCGGGAACTCATTGAATTGATTGGTGATCCGGAAAATATTCAAATGATGGAGAACAATACAATTGGCTATATAATAATGGAAGATTATAGCAGGGATATAGACCCGGTTGAAACGAAAACACTGATAATTCAATTCACAAATGACTCTCTGATCAGCGATTATGAAATACAGCATTGGAAAAGATGAAGATAAGAAAGAGAAAAGGAGGCGGAAAGAGTGGATTTGGGTCGAAAGGCTACTCTACCAAGTAAAAACCCGACAAAAAGGAGGTGTGAGTTTTCAGTGCGGAAGCTCGGGTAACAGTGCGAGGGAACAGTGTTTTTTCGCTCTCGGCACTCTCGCTGCTCACTTAAAAAATGAAAAGCAGCCAATACAGCTGCTATCTTTTTTTCGTGGTCCCGACGGGAATCGAACCCATATCTAAAGTTTAGGAAACTTCTATTCTATCCGTTGAACTACGGGACCAGGGATGCAAAAATAGGGATTCGCGGTGATGTAAGGAAGCCTGCAGAGGAACTACGTTATCTTGATAGAACTGGCGTTCTTTACAGAATAGGGGCGGGACAAGGATGCTTGTTTGACGGGAATCGAACGGATATCTATAGTTTAGTCCCGCACGTGCGGGATATTCTATCCGTTGAACTACGGGACCAGGGATGCAAAAATAGGGATTCGCGGTGATGTAAGGAAGCATGCGGAGGAACTACGTTATCCCGATAGAACCTGGCGTTCTTCACAGAATAAGGGGCGGGACCAGGGTGCTAGCCTGACGGGAATCGAACCCATATTTAAAGTTTAGTCCCGCACGTGCGGGATATTCTATCCGTTGAACTACGGGACCAGGGATGCAAAAATGGGATTCGTGGTGATGTAAGGAAGCCTGCGGAGGAACTACGTTATCCCGATAGAACCTGGCGTTCTTCACAGAATAAGGGGCGGGACCAGGGTGCTTGTTTGACGGGAATCGAACGGATATCTAAAGTTTAGTCCCGCACGTGCGGGATATTTTATCCGTTGAACTACGGGACCAGGGATGCAAAAATAGGGATTCGTGGTGATGTAAGGAAGCATGCGGAGGAACTACGTTATCCCGATAGAACCTGGCGTTCTTCACAGAATAAGGGGCGGGACAAGGATGCTTGTTTGACGGGAATCGAACGGATATCTAAAGTTTAGTCCCGCAGGTGCGGGATATTCTATCCGTTGAACTACGGGACCCTCCTGGCTACCTGCCTTATGCCTGGAATCCAAGGCACCCGTATTCCTGGATTAAACCCTTTGAAAAACAAGGTTTTGGAAGGAACCCGAGGAAAAGTGAAAATATTCGCCTTAAAAGCAGGCGAACAGTTTGCAAAGTCCGCGAAAAGATTATTTTCGCGAAAAATTAAGGATAACGAATATGTACTGGACACTTGAACTGGCTTCCTACTTAGACGATGCTCCATGGCCCGCCACCAAAGACGAGCTGATCGATTATGCCATCCGTTCGGGTGCTCCGATGGAAGTGATTGAGAACTTGCAGGAGTTGGAAGACGACGGAGAACCTTTCGAAAGCATTGAAGAAGTATGGCCGGATTATCCTACTGACGAAGACTATTTCTTTAACGAAGACGAACTCTGATTCGGGGATACCCTTAAGCCTTCAGAAAAGTCCCGGTTGCGATTGCGCGTCCGGGACTTTTTTGTTAGACCCGCTGTCGCCAAACAAACTGATCTGAACGGGAATCTCTCCCAGGCGAATGTTCTGCAACCGCTCCATCGGGTTGAAGTAGTTGTTCTTCAGCGAAACCGTATAGCGCAGCGCAGCGCCATTACCCATCTGACGCACCAGTCCCATGTCCAGGAGTTCGGTAAAGTCGCGTTGAATGGTTTTCCGGTTACAGCGGAAGATCAGGCTGAGGTCTTTGGTGGATACGAAATGGTTCTCGTAAATGAGGTCAATGATCTTCTGCTGCCGTTCGTTGAGCGAGGCGGTATCGGGTTTTTGCAACAGAAAACCTTCATCAAAAAAGAAATTGACCATATTGCGCTGCCTGGGAGTCATGTCTTCGTACTCGATCATGTCCTGGTAGAGATCGCGCAGGTTAGTATTGGCTTCCCTCATGGCCTGCAGGTGGATGTTCATAGCCAGCGAAAGCAGATTGCTGAGGTCGCAGTGTGGCAGGTCATCGGTACCCCGGAAACGCAGCTGGTCTCCGGCTTTTTTATAGATGGATTGGTGAGGAAGAATTCCGTAACTGATTCCCAGCATACCAGCCCCGTCCAGGTTATGGAGGTTCAGGAAGAGGGTTTGGGCGAAGCGGGCAAATACCGCATGCCGTTTAAGGGCAGGAAGGCTGCAAAGAATGCTGAAATGAACAAACCAGGAGGCAAGGACCTTCTCGTTTACATCCATTTCTCCCGCTTCCCGGTCCAGTTCCCGCATCCAGTCGCGTAACGGGTTTTCCAGTCCGTGGGTGCTTTCCTGCTTTTCGAAGAAGCGCATTACCTCTTCCTGTTCGTCAAAATGCCGGAACAGGTAGTAAGCCCTTTCCAAAGCCGGGTAGAAACCGTCGGCCGTATACAGGTGATCCTGAAGGAACTTTAGCTGCCCAATGTCTCCGGCATATTTTTCTTCAAGACGCGTGGCATAATTAAAAAGCTCGTCGGCTTGCAGGTTGCGAAAGTTTTCGTGTTCCAGGCTGACATTGACCGCTGCATCGATAAGCTGCCTGCGGTGCCGCTGGTCAGCCAGTTGTTTTTCGTCCAGCTGAAAATGATTGAGTTTTTGCGGAATCAGTTCAGCAAGCCGGGCCAGCTTCAACAAGCTTTCCTTGTCGAAACGGGGGTGATTCATCCATTGCCGGAATAGGTCGCGCAGCATACTCGTATTGCAAAGCTAAGAAAGAGTTCAATCAGCCAAATGTCTTGTAAACACAGGCTTTGTAACGCTTATCCACAAAAATGTGAATATCCGGCAAAGAATGGGTAATCTAATTTTGGGAATCGCTGATTTGGCGCGAAGTCGTCTAAAATAGACAGTATTATATTTCTGTAAATAACTCCGCAGGGAAATTTCCAAAAATGGGTCAGCTACCCGGGCTCATTTCCTTTTCATAAGCATGAAGTTCGTAAATCGAACGGATAGTTGTGAGCATTTTCTGCCGCAATTCGTCAATGTTTTGCTTTTTATGCGCGGAAACAAAAATCACTGGGGCATTCTCCTTGGACATCCAGCTGCTTTTGAGGTGTTCGAGGTTCGCTTCGGGTTCCAGCTCCGCTTCTTCTTCGGAGCGGAAGGCATCGTCCAGGTTTTGCTTGGGGTCGTATTGATCGATCTTGTTGAATACGAGGATCACCGGTTTGTGGTCTGCGCCAATGTCCTTCAGGGTTTCTTTGACTACCCGGATATGGTCATTGAAGGAAGGGTGGGAAATGTCCACCACATGCAGCAGCAAATCGGCTTCACGAACCTCATCGAGGGTTGATTTGAAGCATTCCACCAGTTGGTGAGGCAGTTTGCGGATAAAGCCTACCGTGTCCGTGAGCAAGAAGGGGGTATTCTCCCAGACAATTTTTCTAACCGTGGAATCCAGCGTGGCAAACAGCTTGTTTTCCGCCAGCACATCGCTTTTGCTGAACAGGTTCATGAGGGTGGATTTCCCCACATTGGTATACCCCACCAGGGCAACCCGTACTTTGTCGTCGCGATTGCTGCGCCGGGTAAGGCTTTGTTTATCGATGTCCTGGAGCCGCTTTTTGAGCAGGCTGATCTTATCCAGGATAATCCGGCGGTCGGTCTCGATCTGGGTTTCCCCGGGTCCTTTCATCCCGATGCCTCCCTGCTGTTTGCTAAGGTGCGTCCACATGCGGGTAAGGCGTGGCAACAGGTATTGCATCTGGGCCAGTTCCACCTGGGTTTTTGCCTGAGCCGTTTTCGCGCGGGAGGCGAAGATGTCCAGGATGAGGTTACTGCGGTCCAGAATTTTGCAGTTCAGCGTTTTTTCCAGGTTGCGCGACTGGCTGGGGCTAAGCTCATCATCAAAGATGACCATATCCGGTTTGTGCTCCTCTGCATAGAGACGGATCTCTTCCAGCTTTCCGGCACCCACAAAGGTTTTAGCGTGCGGATGGTCTAACTTTTGCGTAAATTTCCGCAACGTCAAAGCCCCTGCGGTTTCCGCCAGAAACTCCAGCTCTTCAAGGTGTTCCGCCGATTCATTCTTAGGCTGCATCTTGTAATCAATGCCTACCAGAACGGCGGTTTCCTGTTTGGGTCTTGTATCGTACAGCTTGCCTTTCAATGCTTTTAAAGAACCGCAAAAATACGTTCCGTATTCTGGCTTTGCTAATGGTATCCTCTCTGGCCAAGGGACAAGTACCGGATACCTGGAGCCGCACCTTCCTGAAAGATGTGTTTGTTTGGCAACAGGCTGCGGAGCAGATTCCCCAAACGGATACCTTGTCCCCGGTACTTCGGGTGGTCCCTCCCTTTCATCATGAAGGATCCGAAACCACCGATTCCATAAAACGCGAACTCAACCGTATCAAAAGACAGCTTTATCCGGTTGCGGGAACGCAGTATAAAAATGATCCCGACAGCATCGCCGAGACAGCACAATTTGTTGCTAACCCGGTACAGAATTTTACCCCTATGGATAATGCCATGGCGGTGAACCCTCAGGGGATCATCGTGAGTGTGGTGAATGCCAACCTCTGTGTTTTCGATACTTCGGGTAACCGGCTGCTGTTCCGGAACTTTGTTCAGGTTGCGGCAGACCCTTCCCTTCGGGGGCGCATTTTTGATCCCAGGGTGCTTTACGAACCGGTTTCCGGTCGCTTTTTCGTGGCGGTGCTTCATGGCATTACCGCTGCCGAATCGCGGATACTGCTCTTTGTATCGAAAAGCACAAACCCGCTCGACGGATGGCATTACTACAAATTCACCGGCGACCCGAGGGGAGAAAAGGTGTTTGCCGATTATCCGCACCTTACCGTTAACGGAAATACGCTGTGGATCACCGTCAATCATTTTGCCGATGGCGATCAGAAATACCGGAACACAGGTATTTATTCCATAGACAAAGCGGCTTTGTTGAACGGGCAAAACACCAACATACGGTATACGAATTCCATCACTACGCTGGAGGATAAAAAGGTGTTCAACCTTGTTCCTGCAACGGATACGGACGGTACTTCGCGCGAGGGTACATTCTTTCTTTGTTCCGAAGACCGTGGCGGTGACCGCATTCATTTGTTTTACCTGGATGCGGCGGGTAACACACTCTACCGCTATGCCATGGAAATCGACCGGTACTCCATAGGAAGTGATGCCGTACAGCCGGGCACCTCCGATTTGCTGAATACGGGGGATTGCCGGATCACCGGTGCCTACCTGCGCGACGGGATCATCCATTTCTGCCTGAATGCCCGCGGGCAAAAAATGAGAAACGCCGTCCTTTACGGTCGGGTGGATGTTAGTAACGGCTTGTTGGCCTACCGCATGATCAGCCAGGATCGCGACCTTGCTTATGGTTTCCCAATTCCTTTTGCCCGGGCGAAAAACAATCGTTCATCCCTGGTGTCGCTGGTGTATTGTTCCGAGACGGAATATGCTTCAGTAGGAGTGGTGTTCGTGGACCACAACCTTAACCCACATGAACTGATTGCAGTATGGAAGGGGCTTGCTTCCCGGGAAAGTGCGGATTCCGACATTGCCCGTTGGGGTGATTACTGCGGCGGTGCGGCGGATCCTGTTCCCCAGAACCCCGCGGCCTGGGTTTGTGCGGCCGGTGTCAATGCGGATGGTAACTGGATCAATGTGATCAGTCGTTTGCAGGGAGATACGGATACCCTCGATCAGCTCGTTTTTAGTCCGGAGGTGCGGGTATTCCCTAATCCGGTAACGGAAAGCATACGGATACGGGTAGACCTGGAGCAATCCGCCCGGGTGGAAATCGCATTGTTTGACAGTAAAGGCGCCCTGGTTCGTAATTTATGGAAGGGAGTTTTGGTGAAAGGTATTAACTCCCTGATATTTGATCCCGGTGATCTGGCTCCGGGTATCTATACCCTTAGAATACTCGACGGGAATACCCTGATACACTCCGAACGGCTCGTATGCCCATGAAACACATAAGTCGATACCTAATTCTGTTAAGCCTCCTGTTCATGGAGCTGAACCTGCAGGCCCAACAGGTGGAATGGTCGAACCTGGAACGATTCCGTAACAAAACGGCCTATAACAGGGTGATCGGCGCGAACCAATACGGGTATTATGTGTTGCGAAGCCGGAATTACGACCTCAAAACCAAAACCATTATCGAGCGGTACCGCGCCTCGCTGGGGCTGGATTTCAGCAAAAAAGTGCCGAACATGCGCGGACACCAGCTGATCAATGCCTTTGCCGAATCTTCGGGGATCATGCTATGGAAAAGCCGCTATAACAATGACAGGCAGCGGATAGAGCTGGTGGTGGAAAATCTCAATGCGGAGGCAGAGCCGGTAGACGGCCATAGGATCCTATGCGATGCCATGCCCAAGAACTTTTCGGACGACGGGGATTTTGTGGTACACAGCAACCAGCGGCAAAGCCATTTTGTGGTGCTGAACACCGAACAGGCTCCGAAAGGCCAGAGTTATCTCAATGTGCGCGTTTTTGATCGTGAGTTGAACCCCGTATGCTCTACCCGGCAGGTGATGGAATTTGAAAACCGGCAATTCGACCTTGAGCAGGTTGTTGTTGACAGTGCCGGAAATGCCTTTATCCTGATTTCAGGCGTAAACGGAGAAATGCGTAAAGGCTCCCCGGAACGAATCGGGGTTCATTTGTTTGCGCTTGCCAATGATGCCTCCTGGTTTGACTTCTACCTGAACTTCGACGACACGTATATCCATAGCCCGGTAATGAGTCTTGACGAGATCAACGGAAAACTCATTGTAAGTGGCTTGTACTCGCTTAATGGTCTTAACACGGCCAAAGGAGTGCTGGATTTTGGCCTGCAAACACAGGGGTTCAAACTGCTTTACCACAATTTTATTCCCTGGACCTATGACTTTGTTAGCGACGTTGCCGGCGAAAAGGCCGCGCAGGAAGAAGAAGAGCTGGTCGATTTTGTGGTGCGCGATATTGTAGCACGCAGTGACGGAGGCTATATTTTATTTGGCGAGGAGTTTTCCATATCCCAGCAATCCTATACCTACTATGTCAACGGAATTGCCCAGGTCAGTTCCCGCAGTGTTTACAATTACGGCAAGATCTTCCTGGTGTCTATCGGGCCCAACGGAGCGCTTGAGTGGACGCGTATTATCTCCAAAGGGCAATCCTCCGTTAACGATTACGGGTATTATTCCTCGTTTACCCTATGCAAACGGAAGGACCGTATCCATATCCTTTTCAATGACAAACTCAAAGGCAATGGCGGGGTGCTGCATTTTGTGCTGCACAACGATGGAAGCCTGGATGAGGGAACCTTATTCGGAAACCAGAGTGCCTTTATTTCCATTGTTCCTTCGGAAGCGGCACAGCTTGATGCCCGCACCCTGTTGATTCCTACTTCAAAAGATCGGAAGTTTGCCTTCGTAAAACTTGTCTTTTGATCCGGCTTTTTAAATCCAACCGCTTCCCGGCGCTCATACTGGCTATTGTATTCCTTAGCGTCTGGGCCTTTGTCCTGCGCTATTTCGGGGGGCAAACGGTAGTAATGCCGGAGAAGGTTTACCCGGTTGGGCAGTGGCTGCTGGAGGGGATGAATCAGGCTTTTGGTATCGATTCCCTGACCACTTTTCTCCTTTGGCTGGTATTGGTGGTCACACAAAGTGTGCTTTTCGGCGTTCTGGCGGAGAAGCTTCAGCTTTTGTATAAAAATACCTGGCTACCCGTGGTGTTTTTCGGCTTGAGCCTGATGGTGTTCCCTTCTCAGCTCATCTGGAACGGAGAATTGCTGGCTAATTGTTTCCTGGTTTTTGCGGTAATGGCTTTGTTTCGTGCCCAGGGAAAAGACAGGGCACTTCCGGCCTTGATCAATAGCGGGATTGCCGCAGGTCTGGCTCTGCTATTTTCTCCCGGCACCTTGCTCTTCCTGCCCGTTTTTATCCTGGGTATCTGGCTGTTCAAACCCATACGCCTGCTGGATGTCTTTCAGTTCCTGTTCGGGTACACCTTCTTCCCCATACTGGGTTTCAGCCTGGTATTCGGAACGGAAGAATGGCCGTTATTGCTGGATTACTTTTCCCAACCGCTTTTTTCCCTGGTTTATAACCCGATCTGGCAAGAGCCTTACTTCCTGGGTTTCGGCATCTATATTTCCCTGTTGTTCCTGTTCACCTTCGTCCGGATGCAACAGAATTTTTTCAGGAATACGGTTAAGGTGAGGAAGATGCAGCAGTTCCTCGTGTTTTATTTTGTGCTCAGTTTGCTGTTTGTGCTCGCCGGCAATCAATCGTTCAAAACGGGGATTAGCCTGCTATCCCTGCCGGTTTCCGTATTTATGAGCTATCATTTCCTGCCCGACAAGCGTGCCTGGTTCAGGGAGATTGAGTTCTGGCTCATCCTCGCAGGAATTTTTCTCCTGCATGTGCCGCTTTTTTAGTGTGCTTCCAGCCAGTTGTTGCCGGTTCCTACTTCCACTTCCAACGGAACATCCAGCTTAATGGCTTCTTTCATTTCCCGGATGACCAGTTCGGGGAGTTGTTTTTCTTCGTCATGATGCATTTCAAAGAGCAATTCATCGTGTACCTGAAGGATCATTTTACTCTTCAGGTTCTGTTTTTTCATCTCTTTATGGATGCGGATCATAGCCAGTTTGATCATGTCGGCTGCAGAGCCCTGTATCGGGGCATTGATGGCGTTTCGTTCGGCAAAACCCCTTACCGTGGCATTCCTTGAATTGATATCTCTAAGGTAGCGCCTGCGTCCTTTGATCGTTTCCACGTATCCGTTCTCCTTGGCCTTTTCGATGGTTCGGGTCATGTATTCCCGGATTTTGGGATATTGCTTGAAGTAGGCATCGATAATTTCAGCTGCTTCTTTGCGGGGAATTTCCAGTCGCTGACTCAACCCGAAAGCCGAAATTCCATAGATGATCCCGAAGTTCACCATTTTGGCTTTGCGACGCATTTCCTTGTCTACTTTGTCCAGGGGCACATCAAAGACCTTGGCGGCTGTTGCGGCATGGATGTCGTGACCTTCACGGAAGTCTTCGATCATTCCCGGATCTCCCGATATGGCAGCGATAATCCGCAACTCAATCTGTGAATAGTCGGCAGCCATAATGGTAAATTCATCGCTTCGTGGCACAAAGGCCTTCCGGATCTCCCGGCCCATATCCGTTCGGATGGGAATATTCTGCAAATTGGGGTTTTGAGAACTTAGCCTGCCGGTGGCTGCTACCGCCTGGTTGAAGGAAGTATGGACCCTGCCGGTTTTCGGATGAATCAACAAGGGTAGAGAATCCACATAGGTGGATTTCAGCTTGTTGATCTGCCGGAACTGAATGATCTGTTTTGCTATTTCATGCTCGGCAGCCAAACGATTGAGCACCTCTTCGTTGGTCTGGTATTGCCCGGTTTTGGTTTTTTTGGCTTTGGCGTCCAGCTTGAGTTTGTCAAACAATACTTCCCCCAGCTGTTTGGGTGAAGCAATGTTGAATTGAACTCCGGCAAGTTCATAAATATGTTTTTCCGTGAGGATGGAATCCTTTTCGAGTTCTTTGGAATAGGCGGCAAGAAAATCCCGGTCAATACGAACCCCTTCTCTTTCCATGTCAGCCAAAACAGGAACCAGTGGCATTTCAATTTCCTCCAGCACCTTGGTTCCGTTCTTTTCTTTGAGTTCGGGAAGCAAACGGGCATACAGCTGCAGGGTGATATCGGCATCTTCCGCAGCATACTCCTTGATCTTTTCCGGATCCACATCGCGCATGCTGAGTTGCTGGCTTCCCTTTTTCCCGATGAGTTCCGAGATCGGAACCGGGTCATACGACAGGTAATTCTGAGCCATTACGTCCATATTATGACGGGAATCCGCCTCGATAAGGTAATGGGCAAGCATGGTATCGAAAAGGTGGCCCTGCAGTTCCAGACCGTAGTTCTGAAGCACCATCATATCGTATTTGATATTTTGCGCGATCAGCGTTTTGGAAGGGTCCCGGAAGATTCCGCTTACCTTTTCCAGGAGCTTTTCGGCTTCTTCTCTTTCTTTTGGAAAGGGGAGGTACCAGGCTTTCCCGGCCTCGATGGAGAAGGACATTCCCACCAGTTCGGCGTCAAGGGCTTCGATACTGGTGGTTTCCGTATCGAAACAGATCTCCTTGGCTTTCCCCAGGCTCTGCAGCATTGAGTCAAGGGCCTTTTCATCTTCTACCAGCAGATACTCATGCGGGGTGTTGGCAATGGTTTTATAGGCTCCGGGAAGCTCTTCGGTTTCTATGGGGTCTTGTCCGCTGGAACCCTGACTGAACAAGTCGCCTTGTTTGGGGCCCGCTACTTTGCTCACGGTACTCGGTTCGCTTTCTCCGGATCCGGCAAACATGCGCCGGGCAACTGTGCGGAATTCCAATTCGGCAAATAAGGCTTTCAGGGTTTCCTCATCCGGCTCTTCAACCTGAAGAGAAGCTTCGTCCAATTCAATCGGTGCATCTACTATTATCGTTGCCAACCTTTTGGATAGCAATGCTTTTTCTTTGTTTTCCTCAACCTTCTCTTTGAGTTTTCCTTTAAGGTCGTCCGTATGTTCCAGGAGGTTTTCAACGGTACCGAACTGGTCGATGAGTTTGATGGCGGTTTTTTCTCCCACCCCAGGGATGCCGGGGATATTATCTACTGCATCCCCCATGAGTCCGAGGATATCGATCACCTGGTCGACCCGTTCAATGCTCCACCTTTTGCGGACTTCATTGGGCCCCATTACTTCGGCACCATTTCCCATTCGGGCCGGTTTGTAAATGAAAATCTTGTCTGAGACCAGTTGGCCGAAATCTTTGTCAGGGGTCATCATGAAGGTAGTAAACCCTTCCTTCTCTGCCTGTTTGGCCAGCGTTCCGATCAGGTCATCTGCTTCGTAACCGTCTTTGGTAATGATGGGGATATTGAACCCTTCAATCAACCGGAAGATATAGGGAATCGATTTGGCCAGATCTTCGGGCATGGCCTCGCGGTTGGCTTTATAGTCCTCAAATTCGATATGTCTTTCCGTTGGGGCTTCCGTATCGAAGACCACAGCCAGGTGAGAAGGTTTTTCTTTCTGAAGGACCTCCGTAAGGGTGTTAAGAAACCCGAAAACCGCAGAGGTATTCAGTCCGGTACTGGTGATTCGCGGATTTTGGCTGAAGGCGAAGAAAGCCCGGTATATCAAGGCCATCCCGTCGAGTAAAAACAGTTTTTTCTCTTGCATGATGAATGAACATCAAACTTACTATTTTAATGGGAAGCGGAGTGATTGCCGGCAATTCCTTTTCTTTGCAAAAATTTTATTGCTTTGGTCCATACGCTGTCAATCGTCATTCCCGCATACAACGAAGGAAAAACCATCCATTTCATTCTCGACAAAGTCAGGGAAGTCGAGCTAATCGGAGATATCCGGAAGGAAGTGATCGTAGTCAATGATTGCTCGAAAGATGACACCGTGGAAGCGGTAGAACGTTACCGGAAGGAGCACCCTGAAATGCCCATCGCATTTTTTTCTCATGAAGTGAATATGGGAAAAGGGGCGGCATTGCATACCGGAATCCGCAAGGCCACCGGCGATGTAGTGATCATACAGGACGCTGACCTCGAATACGATCCCCGCGAATACAACGACATCCTCAAACCCTTCCGCGAAGGGGTGGCCGATGTCGTTTTCGGCTCCAGGTTTATGGGGGGGAATCCGCACCGTATCCTGTTCTTCTGGCATACCCTGGGTAATAAGTTTCTTACCTTCCTTTCGAACATGTTTACCAACCTGAACCTGACCGATATGGAGACCTGTTATAAAGCTTTCAACAGAGAGGTTATACAGGGTCTTGATCTGCGGGAGAAACGATTCGGGTTTGAGCCTGAGGTGACGGCTAAAATTGCCCGTATACCCAAGGTTCGGATCTACGAGGTGGGCATTTCCTACTACGGCCGTACTTATGAAGAAGGAAAGAAGATAGGCTGGAGGGATGGTTTCCGCGCCATCTGGTGTATTCTGAAGTACAACCTCTTCAAATAATCAGATAAGATCTTTCAGCTCCTTGATGTTCAGGGGCTTTTTAATGAACTCCTGTACCATGGGGTTGGCCTTGGCTTTGGAGATGTCTCCGAAATCCAGGGAAGAGGAGACCATAAATATCCGGATTTTCTCCCGGTCAATTCCGTCGATACGTTCGTATTGTTCGAGGAAATCGAACCCGTCCATCTCCGGCATCTGGATGTCCAGCAGGATGATATCCGGAGAAAATTTGTGCTCATCGAGGTAATCCAGGGCATCCCTCGCCATAGTAAATTTCAGGATATGATCAGATATCCCGCTGAGAATAAGCAACTTTTCATGCAGGAAAAGATCGATCTCATTATCGTCTACCAATATGATCGATGGTTTACTCATTCGTTGTCTTTATTAGGCAGCGTGAGCATAAAAGTCGTGCCTTCGCCGTATACGGAATTCACTTTGATGTCACCCCCGATTTTGGAAAGGGCTTCCTTAACAATATACAGGCCTATGCCGGTTCCGGGTGTGCGGTTTTGGGTTTTGGTACGAAAGAACATCTTGAAGATATTTTCCAGGTGCTCCTGTAAGATCCCAACGCCATTGTCGCGTATCTGCAATTCCGCTTTTTTATCATCTGCCTGTATGTCGATATGAACTACCGGAGAGCTGTCCTCGCTTTTCTGGTATTTGATGGCATTGGAGATGAGGTTATTGAGGATTACCCGAATCCGGAATTCATCACTTTTGAAAATGCCCTCCTGCTTGACGTTCACAACAAACTTCACATTGCGGTCGGTATTGCTGAGGGCTTCTACCACATCATCCACCAGGGGCTGGAACTCCACACTTTCAAAGTCGTATTCCGCCCGGGCATTTTGGTAGTACTCAATGATATTTTGGATGAAATGATCGAGTTTTTGCACGCTCCGTTCAATCATTTCCAGGTACTGGTAGGGGTCGGTATGATCCCTTTCCATTCTGGCCAGTTCAACCAATCCGAGTATGGACATAAGCGGAGCGCGAAGATCGTGGGATGCGCTGTAAACGAAACGGCTTAGTTCATCATTGGCTTTGCTGAGTTCCTCGTTTTTGTGCTTGAGTTCCATCCGTGCCCGATAGGTTTCGTAGCACGTTTCTATAATGCTCTTCAGGTTTTGCGGATCCCAGGGTTTGACCACGTATTGGTTGATCTTTCCCTTGTTTACCGCATCAATGATCGTTTGGGAGTTGGTGTAGGCGGTGATCAGTATCCGGATGATGTCCGGGTGTTTTTCGTGCATTTTTTCGAAAAACTGCACCCCCGACACTTTGGGCATTCGCTGGTCAGCCAGCGCGATATGGATATCGATCTCATCCAGGATACGGAATGCATCCTGGGCATTGTTCACGGTGTAAATTTCAAAATCCCTTCGGAAACCTGCCCTGAAAGCCGTGAGGTTGTTTTCCTCATCGTCGATATAAAGGATTCGGACTCTTTCGCGGTTCATCGTTTACGGATTAGTTGGTGTTGCTGATATTGGCCTCTATAGGCAAAGAAACAATGAATTCCGTTCCTTTACCTAGTTCCGTATTAACCTGGATACTTCCCGAATGTGTTTCGATGATCTTGAATACAATGGAAAGGCCCAGCCCCGTGCCTTCGCCAACATCTTTCGTGGTGAAGAAAGGTTCAAATATACGGGCCTTAATATCGTCACTCATACCCGGACCTGAATCTTTGATGCTGAAATACACATTTTTGTCGTCGAAGGTCGACTTAATCCAGATGTGTTGTTTTTCCTCACGTGGCATTGTTTTTAACGCCTGAATCGCATTGCTCACGATATTCATGAATACCTGGTTGATTTTTCCGGGGAAACATTCTACCGGAGGCAGGTCATCAAGGTCCGTCTCAATATCCAGGTTATCCGGAATGGAATTCCTCAGAAGTACCAGCGTGGATTGAAGTCCTTCGTTAAGGTCAGCGGGTTTCAGATCTGATTCATCCAGGCGGCTGAAGGTTTTCAGTCCTTTGACAATTTCTGCCGTACGCACCGCCCCGTCTTCAATACCCTGAAGCAATTCGAAGATTTCACCGCGGATATAGTCAAAATCCACTTCTTTTTTGAAGGCACCTACTTCCTTGAGCTTTTCCAGCGGGTTTTCCGACTGAGCGGCATCCGTGAAGCGGTCGACAATCTCTATGGTATCCTGTATATCCATTCGCAGCGGCTGAACATTTGCGCTGACGAAGTTGATGGGGTTATTGATCTCGTGGGCAATCCCGGCAGTAAGCTGACCTAAGGAGGCCATTTTCTCCGCGTCTACCAGTTGAGCCTGAGTCTCCTTCAAGTGGTTCAGGGTTACAACCAACTCTTCGTTGGTTTCCTGAAGTTCAATGGTCCTTTCTTTTACTTTTTGCTCCAGGTAAGTGTTTTGTTCCCGTATGATGCGTTCGTTTTCGCGGGAAACGCGAAGCGCTTCTTCCTGGGAAGCCTCTTTCTCTTTTTTCAGGATATTGATACGGTCGGCCAGGGCAAAGGAAAGCAGCATGACTTCGATAGCCGAACCCACCGGCATCATGTAGTAGGTGAAGTTGTTATAAGGCAGAATGCCGAAATCCTTCATTACGTACAGGCCTATCCCGGTAAGGAATACCGCCCAGGCAATGGAGAAGAAAAGGGCAGGACGGTCGCCGGTACGCGCAATCTTTACGGACACGTACATCATACTTGCGGCGGCCATGATCGCACAAACTTCTATCAGGTAAAAACTGGCCTGAAACAGGTTCAGAAATGCCAGCGAGGTGCCTACCAGGTAACCCAGGCTGATGATGTAAAAGAGATAATCGAAATACCGGAAATGGCGCCGGGTATGCAGGAATACCCGCATGAACTGCATTCCCGTTATTCCCACCACCGTTGGAAAAAGGAAGCTGTTATACATGGCCAGCTTGGGAAAGCCGGGCCAGAGGTACTGGAAGCTGTATCCCTGTATGCTCGATTGGGTTAGGATCACTGCCAGCAAATACAAAACATAGTACAGGTAGGAGTTATCCCTTGTGCTGATAAAGATAAAGCAGTTGTACAGCAGCATTACCAGCATGATACCGAGGTAAAGGCCCGAATAAACGTCCTTTCTTTTGGTGAATTCCAGGATGGCTTGCCTTACGCCTACTGACATAGGTACCTGAACATTTTCCTTGGCTTTTACCTTGAGATAAATGGTTTTGGAACTGCCCGGACGGATGTCAAAAGGAAAAAGGTAATTGGGGTCGTAGTAGGGGCGTTCTCCGAATTCCCGGTCCTCGCCAACCCGGATTACCCGGTAACCGCTGTCGGTGGGATCATAGAATTCGATAAAATCGAGTATGGGCTGCGCTACCTGCAGGAGGTATTGGGTTTGCGTAGTCTTATTTTCAAGATGAACCCGGATCCAGAAGGTGGAAGAGCTGATCCCGAAATTCGGCACATCGTCACGTACCGGATTGAATTCCATTCCGGCCACCTGTTCAATACCCAAACTGTCTGTTTTCAGTTCCAGGTAAGAGCAGTTGTTCTTTATGTCCACAACCTTTTCCTCGTTAGCGAGAATCAAGGTTCTGTCCTGGGCAAAAGCACCCAGATTCAGGAACAACAGAACGATCCACGTGACTAGCCGATTCATTTTATTGACATATTTAATCTGTAAATGATCTTTATGGGCATCTTGTCCTGATATTCAACGAACTCCTGATCCGGATTCTCCCGAATATTCAGCATACGTATACGATCCTCTTCTTCAGCTGTTTCCAGGTTTCGGGCATTCAAAATACCCAGTACACGGGCTATGTAGTTTTCATTCGGGTAAACGAATTTGCCTTCGTTGCCCAGACTTTCATCCACCACAAAACCCACTTTACGGAACATTTTCAGCGTATAGTCGGCACAGATGCCCATCATCGTAGAGATACCTACCTGCGAGCTGATGGCAATACCCGCACGGGAAAGCAGTAAGCTAAGTCCTTTTCCTGCTACCGATTTGGCATTCCATAAAGCACACAACTCGCCTACGCCTTCTTTGATATAGACGCTGACAATATCATGGATACGGGGATCCTTATAGGAAATGGCTTTCTCCACAGGAAGCTGATTCACTCCGTCGGCCTTTTGTACCCGTATTCCGCCCACCATCTCGTTTTCTTCGTTGTATACCACAATACAGTAAACACAGTCAAGCAGCGCCCACTCATTGTTGTTGGAGGTGATGTTCACTATCCCATAGTCCCGCAATACCCGAACATGGCCTTCGGCGTATTCCTCACACAACTCCGGCTCATCAACTGCTCGGAAAGCCTTGAAAGTAAACATTATCCCCTGATCAGAATTTGGTTCGTATTAAATCGTAAGGAAAGAGCGCTGGGTGTTTCAGCTTTACTCATTCTAAACATGAATACCCCCTTTTCCACCTGCAATATTGGGATTATTTTAAACAAATCGTTTTTAAACTGCCCGATGCTTTGAATATTTTGCTCGGAAAGCAAATTATTCGGCTTTTCAATCCGATTTATAAAAAACAATGGCGCGGAAATGGGGTGAACCGCCCATTGCAGCATATTACTCGCGATCCAGGCACGCAAGGCTCCGGCACCGGGAATAAGGCTCAGCGGATCGATATCTTTGTCGCAGGTTACCAGGCCAACAGCCGTGGAGCTTCTCACCGCATCGCCGCTTACCTTTTCCAGGGCACGCCCACCCTGCCAGCGACGTACCAGGTCCATTACGGCCGGATCGCTGCTAACCTCCAACCCTACTCGTTGGGTTTCGCTGAGTTCCAGGGTTTTGATGTCCAGTCCGTTCCGGGTATCCAGGGCTTCCTGATCATTCCACCGCATTTCATCTTTGAAGAACTCGTAATGACCTTGCGGATGCATGAAGCGCAGCTTTTCCGCCCTGCCGACTACATCGGCAATGCCGAGTACGGTTTCCCGGCTGGGGAAACAATGGAAATGAAGTCCGGGGATCGCTTCAACCGCTTCGCGAATCTTACTGATATCGGTATCAGGTATGGAAGCCTCCAAACCCTTTTTCCGGTTGCTGCAGCGTAACCCGATTCCTGCGGCAAGAGGGTCGGGTTGAAGTTGGCTGTTCCGTATTTCTGCTACTGCTATCAGCTGGCCTTCATGCACCACCTGGCACACCGCTTCGTAACCATATTTTGGTGCAGCAAGGCGAAGGGACTCAAGGGCGGCACCCAGGCTGATCATGGCCAGGCTGTTGTCGAAGTCCGTCCAGGACCAGGACCTTGCTTTTTCATGAAACAGAAAGAGATTACCATCCATAGCCAGCCATTTCCAGGGCTGATTATTACCCGCCGAAGGGGCTTGTCCAAGTTCGGTAACCAGCGCTTCCAGGTCAGAATCCTTGAGGTCTCCGGGTCTGAGCCCAAGTTTCTCCTTCAGGTCTGTAGCCTGTTTACGTATATCCTCTTCCCGGAGTTCCGGGCAGGGAAATTCCTGCGGCGTAAAAACCTCTTCCTGAGTATCGCGGTCGCTGATGAGTTGATCGAGGTCGATAAAATAACGGCCCGAGTCGTGGTATTGATCCAGGAATATCCTGCGCACCGTGTCGGCGGCAAGTGCTCCGCCCATGGCAACCGAAGTAGCCAGTTGAGGCCAGGTATGGATGCTTTCGCCAATTTCCACCATAGAGGCCTTAAGCCTTTTGCTGATGGTATCGATGCCGAAAATAGGCATCATATAGGGCACTTTTTCTTCATTGGTCAGGGATCCGATGTTGCTCACATCCAGGTGATCCAACCAGCCATGAAGGATAGGTCTTTCGGGTTCCAGATCGAAACGTTCCACGTCAATAGTACCACGGTCGCTCATATCCATGACCACCGGAATACCTTGTTTCCGGGCTATATGGCGCAGCCCGACTTTGATCTCCACGCTGTCGCATTCATCGACAATCAGATCGAGGCTGCCTCCCTCATTAAAAAAGGCTTCCGCATTTTCCCGGGTCATCCCTTCCGGGTAAAGTCTAAGCTTGAAAAAAGGATCAATCTCCATGATTTCCCTGGCAACGATCACACACTTGTTCAGGCCCATGCTGTGTACACCTGCCCGTATACGGTTGAGGTTGGCCAGCTCAAGAATATCGTGATCGGCAATGCGTAACTCCCCGCAAATCCTCTCCATCGCCAGTATGAGCGATATCGACTGACCTACCGAAAGGCCGACTACTCCAACTTTTTTGTTCCGGAGTAGTTCCTGTTCCGAGCGCGTGATCTTTGGGTTATTCGGACTGATTCGGGTTGCGATGAAGTCTTTTTCCGGTAGCAGGTGAACCAGGCGCCGGCTCCAGGGATAAAATACCCAAACACCATACTCCTGTGTGTCCTGCTCTTTCAAAAAGTTCGTAACGGCCTCATTAAGAGCATCCCCTTTAAGTTTTTTTTCAGGATGACGTGATTTTAACAATTCCGCGACCTGGGAACGCAATTCGTCATACACCTGTACCGAGTTATTTGCCTT
The DNA here is from genome assembly GCA_964215915.1 of Bacteroidia bacterium. GTDB lineage: Bacteria > Bacteroidota > Bacteroidia > UBA8524 > UBA8524 > UBA8524. The sequence goes on along the minus strand of CAXPEB010000027.1, from coordinate 30,405 downwards.
CAGGGAATCGATGATTTCTCGTTCCGAATCAACGGAGTAGCTTAGTATCAGTGGCTTCCACTGTTCCTTGCCACAGCTCAGGATCTGCTCGTAGCTAGTCATAAAATGAGGCATAATTACGCGTCTTTTTACAACATTATCAAGGCATTTCACAGGAAGGGGCGGGGCTGGCAAGATTTGAATTGCAACAGTCACAGGTTTTTATAATTTTGTAGCCAAGGGAGACAGAATGTCGCATCAAATCAGCGTACTGTATGTAGATGATGAGCAGAATAACCTGCTCTCGTTCAAAGCGGCCTTCCGCCGTGACTTCAATGTGTTTACGGCAATATCCGGACAGGAAGGGCTGGATATTGTGCTTAAAGAGGACATTCATGTGATCATTACGGATCAGCGAATGCCCAACATGACCGGGGTTGAGTTCCTGCAACGTATCATTCCTGAAAAACCGGAACCAATCCGAATTCTTCTTACCGGATACAGCGATATCAATGCGGTTGTTGACGCCATCAACAAAGGAGAGGTTTATCGTTACCTGACCAAACCCTGGGATAATGAATTCCTGAAAACAACTATTCGACAGGCATTCGAGGTGTTCAACCTGAGACGTGAAAATGAGCGACTTGTAGAGGAGTTGCGCCGGGCGAACGAGCAACTGGAGTTTTATCTGCGCCAGAAGCTGCTTTCCTGATCTGCCTAATTTTATTCCGTCAGGCCAAGGGCAATCTTTACGCCTTCGATTTTTTCCTTCAATTTGATTTGCACAGCTCCATAGCTATAACCACTGTGCAGCTTTTCCCGCACACTGATGTAAAACTTGATCTTCGGTTCGGTGCCTGAAGGTCTTGCGGTTATCACCGTTTGATCCTGAAGTACGAATTGAAAGACATTGGATTGGGGCAGATCGATAACACGTTGATCCCCGTTACGCAGGTCCTTTTCCAACGAATGCTGGTAGTCGCGGGTTATCACCACATGGTATCCGTTAATCGCTTGCAAGGGCTTATTCCGGAAATCATCCATCATCTGCCTGATCTCATCCGCACCGCTTTTACCCTTTTTGGTTATGGATATGAGAGCTTCGCGGAATACAGCGTGCTCTTCGTGTATACGCTCCAGGTATTGCAGGAGATTCATTCCCTGACTCTTAGCCCAGGCAGCAGCTTCTGCTATCATAGCTGCTGAACTTATCGCATCCTTGTCGCGAACGAAGTCGCCAACCAGGTAACCATAACTCTCTTCTCCGCCAACCAGGTAAGTTCCACGCCCTTCATTTTCCCGAATGATCTCAGCGATGTATTTGAAACCTGTCAGGCATTCGTAACAACGTACTCCGAAACTTTCGGCAATCAACTGGATCAGGTCAGTGGTAACAATGGTCTTCGCCACGTATTCCATGCCCTTGAGCTCCTGTCTGTGGGCTTTCTGGGAGAGTACATAATGAACCAGGATGGCAGCCGTTTCGTTCCCGTTCATTAGGATCAGATTGCCCTGGTGGTTTTTTACGGCAATTCCCACGCGGTCAGAGTCGGGGTCGGTTCCCAGAACAAGATCAGCATCGGTTTCTTTTGCCTTTGCAATAGCCAGGTCAAGTGCTGCAGCTTCTTCCGGGTTCGGTGAATGGACTGTTGGGAAATTCCCGTCGGGCTGACTTTGTGATTCAAGGACTTCCACCCGGGCAAAACCCATCTTTTTCAACACCTGCGGAACACCGTTGATCCCCGTACCGTGTATCGGTGTGTAAACGATCTTAAGCTCCTCCTTGCCGGCATCCGATAAGCTCAGGCCGCAGACACGGTCCCAATACTTCTCATCCATTTCCGAACCGAGACTATGAATCAGGTCCTGTCGGGCCTGGAAATTTACTTGTGAAGGTCCGCTGATCTTCCGAACATGTTCTATGGTGTTTTTATCATGAGGTGGCACCAACTGACCGCCGTCAGACCAGTAAACCTTGTAACCATTGTATTCTTTCGGGTTGTGGGATGCAGTAACCACAATCCCGGCTTTTGCTCCCAGCTCCCTTACGCTGAACGACAATTCAGGAGTTGGACGCAGGTCTTCGAAGAGGTAAACATGGATACCGTTGGCGGAAAGAACATCCGCCGCAGTTTGAGCGAAAAAGCGGCTGTTATTACGGGAATCATGGGCAATGGCTACCTTGATCACTTCATCGGGATAGACGGAAACAAGGTAGTTAGCCAGCCCCTGGGTGGCCATACCAATGGTGTACCGGTTCATTTTATTGGTGCCGGCACCCATTATTCCGCGGAGCCCACCCGTTCCGAATTCAAGATCCTTGTAAAAAGAATCGGTAAGCGCTACCGGATCCTTTTCCATCATTTGCCTGACTTCCTGGCGGGTATCCTCGTCAAAAGGGTCTTCGAGCCATTGTTTCGCTTTGAGTAAAATGGCTTCGTCAACAGTCTCCATGCTCTGCATCATTCTATATTGAAAACGAAATAAGGGAAAAACATTTATTCTCCCGAGTCAACAGCCCGGTTTAAGAAAAGGTTCAGTTTCCTGATTTCGGCAAAATGCTTCAGGCAAAGTGACTTAAAGTTTGCGGATTCGATGTCGGCGTCTTTCAGGTTTCGTGAAACCGTAAAACTCTTCAGCTTCAAAAGATCGATTGCCGGATTATCGGCCTCATATCCTTTTGGAGTGGTTTTGAGCTGGTGCTGGCTATCCAAGCCATTAAAGAGCTTTTTGAAAGCGGGGTCTTCAAGGATGGAAGTGATCTCGGAAAAATTGTAATCAATCTCCTGCCGGATGTTCTGAAGAACTTGTGGTTGCGGAAGGTAAATACCGCCGGCAAGGAAGCAGGACCCCGGTTCCAGGTGTATGTAGTAACACCCGTATGGCGATTTTCTTCCTCCCGGAGCAATGACTGCTCCCAGTCCTGTTTTGTATGGTGATTTGTCTTTGGAAAAGCGCACATCCCGGTATATCCGGAACAGGCAGTCTTTAGCCTGAAGATCGGCTAATTCGGGCTCGTTCGAAGAAAGGTCGGCAATCACTTCGTTAACCAGGGATGAAATCTCTTTCTGGCTGGTTTCATAGCGTTTTTTATTTGCCTGAAACCAGTCACGATTGTTATTGTCCCGGAGTTCTTTGAGGAAAGGAAGTATGGACTTCATAATACAGAAAAAGCCCTTTTCAGGGCCTTGCTTTATTTTTTCTCTTTACGCTTTTTCACCTTTTTACCGTTCGAACAACATCCTTTTTTGTTCTCTTTGTTGCAGGCCTTACCTTCTTTTTGCTCTTCTTCCTTCTTGCAACAGGCTTTGCCTTCTTCTGCTCCTTTACTGCAACAGCTCTTTTCTTCTTTTTTCTCCTCCTCTTTCTTTTCTTCTCCGTTATCTTGTTTCGCAGGAGCGGTCGAGGTAACTACCGGTTTTTCCTCCTTTTTTTCTTCGGGTGATGACTGAGCCTGAACGGCCAGACACCCTGCCACAACAAAAAGTGTGGTGAATAAATACTTTTTCATATAACTGCTTTCCCAAAGATAAAAATCATTCGGAAAATTCGGCAATGACGGTTTCTCCCGAGCGTGTTTTGTCTCCCAGTTTAACTAAAACCTTGGTCCCCAGGGGAAGAAACAGATCCACGCGTGAACCGAATTTGATAAATCCCATTTCCTTACCCTGCTGAACACGCTGGCCTTCGGAAACATAGCAGCAGATTCGGCGGGCCATCGCTCCTGCAATCTGGCGAAAAAGGACTTCCCTTCCTTTGTCATCCCGAACTACTACAGTAGTTCGCTCATTCTCCGTAGAGCTTTTGGGGTGCCAGGCAGCCAGGTATTTTCCTGCATGATACCGGTAGAAACGGATCATTCCGGATACCGGGTTCCGGTTTACGTGCACGTTCACCGGCGACATGAATATAGAAACCTGCAGCCGTTTGTCTTTGAAGTATTCAGGTTCTTCCACTTCTTCAATAACCACGACTTTCCCGTCGGCAGGAGCGATAATGTTTTCCGGATCGATCTCCGTATACCGGCTCGGGTTGCGAAAGAACTGAAGGACCAATACAAACAGCACTATTGCAGCGATATAAAAAATGGTTCTCAGCACTTCACTGTGTGGGAACAGGTAATCGGAGCCGTAAATAATGCCGGTACAGATCAGGGAAGTGATCAGGAGGATCAGAAATCCTTCGCGGTGAATTTTCATGCTGCAAAGATAAAAGCTATTTCGGGAGGGATGTGAGCAAAAAAAAGCCGCACAAGGCGGCTTAATGTTTTTGACAGATTACGGATTAACCGAAAACTCCCCGGTAGCCCAAGGACTTGGATACCTTGTCAATGGCTACGATGTAAGCTGCAATACGCATGCTTACCGCATATTTTTGAGAAGCGGCATACACTTCCTCAAAGGCTTGTTTCATGGTACGGTCGGCGCGACGATGCACCCGTTCTTCCGTCCAGTAGTATCCCAGTCGGTTTTGTACCCATTCAAAATAAGATACGGTAACACCACCGGCATTGGCCAGGATATCCGGCACTACCATTACATCGTTATTGTGCAGGATGATATCCGCACTTGCCGAAGTAGGGCCATTGGCTCCTTCCACGATCAGTTTTGCCTTGATGTTGGCGGCGTTGTTTTTAGTGATCTGGTCTTCCATGGCCGCAGGGATGAGCACATCCACATCCAGTTCCAGGATCTCTTCATTGCTGATACGGTCTGCTTTAAAGCCTTCCAGGGTGCCACCGTTGTTGTTACGGTAAGCAATGGCCGCTTCGATATCGATTCCGTTTTTATCGTAATAACCTCCGCTGATATCAGAAATAGCAACGATCTTCAATCCCTGCAGCTGGATCAGCTTGGCTGAAATAGAGCCTACGTTTCCGAACCCTTGCACGGCGCAGGTTGCTTCAATCGGGTTGATTCCCAGTTTGCCCATTGCGGCTCTTGCGGAAACCATTACGCCTCGTCCGGTTGCTTCCACGCGTCCGAGTGACCCGCCAAGAACCAGCGGCTTTCCGGTGGTTACAGCCGGGGTATAGCTTCCGGTAATTTTGGAGAATTCATCCATAAGCCAACCCATCTCCTGAGGGCCGGTATTCATATCGGGAGCCGGAATATCTTTTTCCGGTCCGAAAACATCACGCATTGCTCCGGTATAGGCCCGGGTAAGGCGTTCCAGTTCTCCTTTTGACATTTTCCGGGGATCGCATTTGATCCCGCCTTTGCCGCCACCATACGGAATGCCCACTACGGCACATTTCCAGGTCATCCAGGCAGCTAGGGCCTTTACTTCATCCAGGTGTACATCCATGGAATAACGAATCCCTCCCTTGGAGGGGCCCATGGCTTGTGAGTGAACCACACGGTAACCTTCAAATACTTGCACGGTCCCGTCATCCATGATTACGGGGAGATTGACAATCACCGCTTTTTCCGGTGATTTCAGCACGTTGTAGCTGTTCTGATCAAGGCCCAGAATCTTCGCCGCCTCATCGAATCGCGACATCATCGATTCGAATGGATTCTCCGCATTCTTAATAGGAGCGGGTTCTTTGTAACTCATAATGTTTGCTTAACAAAACTGCCTGCAAAGTTATTTTTATTCAAATATTAAGCAAGGAGAAACAGGGGGTGTTAGGGCGTTTAAAAACCTTGCAAAAACAGGTAGAAGTAGATAGCCGGAATTGCAATGAAGAAGCCATCGAAGCGGTCCATCAATCCACCGTGCCCCGGCATGATATTTCCCGAATCTTTAATACCCAATTTACGCTTCCACATGCTCTCCACCAAATCGCCAAGGGTGCCGAACACTGCCACCAGGGCACCGCATACCAGCCACTGCTCGGTGGAGAAACTCAGCGAATAACGCGACAGAAGCCAGGCGGCCAACATAGCCAGCACGGTTCCGCCAATAAGCCCTTCTATGGTTTTTTTGGGAGAAACCGCCGGAATAAGCAGGTGCCTGCCCAAAAGACGGCCGCTCAGGTAAGCCCCGGTATCATTCACCCAGAAAAGAATAAAAACACCCAGCAAGGGCGATATCCCTGAGCCTGGAAGGTTCCGCTTTTCTATCATAGAAAGAAGAATCAAAGGCAGAACGATGTACAGGTAGGCGAACAGAACCGTTGCCGCATGAGAGAAGTTGGGACGGGAAGGCTGAAAAAGGCCCAGCACCAGAATAGCCAGGGGAATGAGCAGAATAAAAGGAAGATACCGCGTAAGCTCGGCATTGGCGAGAATGCCATAGCTGCCGATCAGGTACAGGCTCACTCCGCCGAAAAGTCCAAGGATAAGTGCCGGCTCCCTTTTCCCGATCTCCTGCCCGAGGAATTCCCACAGGCAAACGGCACAAACCAGTGCAAAAAGAGGAACAAAATACATCCAGCCTGCCCAGAGGCTTCCCAAAACAAGGCCCACATACACGGCCCCGGATAAGGTCCTTACCCAAAAATTATTCATCGTGTTCGGATTCGATCAGGTCCAGCGCCCGGTGCGCCTGATCAATATGACAATAAATTTCTATCTGACCGAAGAGCCCGTAGGAAGAATCCTGCTTGTTAATGCTTACTACCCGGATACCCTGTTCTTCCAGCATGGCCTGAGCCAGGCTTGCCGAATGGGGGTCGCCGAAACTCTTCAGAAGAATCCAGTCCTTTTCCATCAGTCCTTAACCCTGTTTTTGTAAATATAGTACACGAGCAGGGAGGTAAAAACAATTGAAACCAGCACGGCAATCCATCCGTAACTCAGCCCGGCGTCTCCCGCTTCAGGGTCCATCATGCTTTCATTCCCGAAGTACACCAGGCTTACCGAGAGGGCATTATTCAGGAAATGCGCCAATACGGGCAGCCAGAGGCTTCTGCTCCAGAAGGCCAGATACCCCAGCAATACTCCGAACAGGAACAGGGGAAGCAGGTAAAAAAATTGGCCATGTATCAGGGCAAACAAAAGCGATGAGATAAGGATGGATACATGAACATTGCCCGTGGCATCATACAAAAGCCTCAACCCCACGCGACGGAAAAACAGCTCTTCTGAGAACGCAGCCAAAAGCCCCATCATCAATAAATTGAAGATATAATCACCGAAACTGCTGTTACGGAGAAAGTCGGTTTGTTTTTCACTTACTTCCTCGTGCATGGTACGCAACTGCTTCTCCAGATCGGCCATGCTTTCAGGCAGGTGAAGGCTCCACATGAATTCTGCAAACATGGATACCATAGGCTGCACGGCAATGATGAGCAGGATTGTGCCCAGGGCATGTTTCCATGAAATACCTGTTCGTACGCCGGTCCCTTCCGGGATGGATTCACGCATGAATGCCAGCTGGATGATCGGTCCCAGGATAAATAAACCCACGGAACTGAAGATTTGAAAGACGCGGTTGGCGTACACCGTATTTCGGTCGGCAGGATCCAGTTCTCCACCTACCAGGTCAGTCAGAGAAATGCCATACAGGGCTTCCGTAAGCTGTGACGCCAGCATGGATAGAATGGAATAGCAGACCAGCCCGAATAAAACCATGGAGACAAACTGGAGGGCATACCATAACCTCGGGCGGGTGATAACGGCTTCTTCTCTTTCTTCTTCTTCGGGTTCCTGATTCTCGCTCATGTCGTATCTTTGCAGGGAAACTTTGCAAAGGTGGTAAAAATCGGTGAGATAGAACTCGGAGAATTCCCCCTGCTGCTGGCTCCAATGGAAGACGTGAGTGATCCTCCTTTCCGGTATGTCTGCAAGCAGCATGGAGCAGATATGATGTACACGGAATTCATCAGTTCGGAAGGACTCATCCGTCATGCCGCCAAAAGCACGCAAAAGCTGGACATCTTCGAATACGAGCGGCCTATCGGTATCCAGTTGTTCGGCTCTGAGATCGGTTCCATGATGGAAGCGGCAGAGATTGCTACTGCTGCCCGGCCGGACCTTATCGATATCAATTACGGCTGCCCGGTAAAAGCAGTGGCCTGCAAAGGAGCGGGAGCAGCCCTGTTGCAAGATATTCCCAAGATGGTATCCATGACCGAGGAAGTGGTGAAAAGCACCCATCTTCCTGTCACCGTCAAAACCCGCCTGGGCTGGGATGACGCTACAAAGAATATTGAAGAAGTGGCGGAAAGGCTCCAGGATATCGGGATCAAAGCCCTTTCCATACACGGACGAACCCGGAAGCAGATGTACAAAGGGGAAGCCGACTGGACCCTGATCGGGAAGGTGAAAGAAAACCCGCGTATCCATATTCCTATTTTCGGTAACGGTGACGTGGATTCTCCGGAAATGGCCCTCGAAAAAAAGAATCGGTATGGGGTAGACGGGATCATGATCGGCCGTGCGTCAATCGGTTATCCCTGGATATTCAGGGAAATCAAACACTACCTGGCTTACGGGGAGATACTTCCGGCACCGGATATCGCCGAACGTATTGAGGCTTGCCGCACCCATTTTGTTAAAAGCCTGGAATGGAAAGGAGAACGTACCGGCATTTTTGAAATGCGCCGTCATTACTCCAATTATTTCAAGGGGCTGGATCATTTCAAACCTTTTCGCACTGCCCTTGTTTCTACAGAAGACCCGGCAGAAATTCTGGCCATTTTCGGGCAGATTGAGGAAACGTATATGCAGCCTGCCTGAACAAGGAGCTGTCCTAAAGACAGATTCGCCGGAAAAAGCGATTTTTGCACGCAAGAATGAAGAGAATTTTATTGCTCAGCGCTGCTCTGACAGTGCTGATACTGGGATGGTTCATGATCTCAGACCGTTCGGGAGCTGTCCGGACTTCCTCCTCCGAAGAACAGGAAGAAGAAGCCGGGGAAAAGAAGGGACCGGGTTATTTTGAGTTTTTCAAAAAGGTAAAAGGCGAGGCTCCGCTCAATGCATTAAATGCCTGGGCCCGATCCGATCGTTTTTCGAAAAAGGGAGGCTCCATACTCGATGAACTGGAAGAGCTTGGCCCTTATAACGTAGGTGGTCGTACCCGAACCATATTGGTTGATCGTTCCAACCCTAACCGGATTTTCGTGGGAGCCATTTCCGGAGGACTCTGGGTTTCGGAACAAGGAGGCCGCGGCTGGGAAAAGGTCAATGACCACGAGATTACCCTCAACATCACCGGAATCACACAAAACCCGTTTAACCCTGACATACTTTATTACTGCACCGGAGAAGGGGCAGGGAATTCCTCTGCGGCACCGGGAGCGGGAGTCTTCAAGTCTGTGGATCATGGGAAAACGTTCACCCAGTTACCCGCCACTACCAATGGAGAATTCAACTATACCTGGCGTATTGTACACAGTTTGGTAGATAGCCAAACAGTTTATGTAGGAACCCAGAACAACGGACTTTACCGAAGCACCGACGGGGGTAATTCTTTTGAAAAGGTGCTGACGGTAAGTACGGAAGTACACGATGTCGAAGTTTTTGAGGATAGCTCCGTAATGGCTACTGCCCGCGGCATCGGGGTGTATCACAGTCCCGACGGATCTCCCGGAAGCTTTAGCCTGCGCACCAACGGACTTCCTTCTTCCGGACAACACGGAAGGATTGAGATTGCCTATTGTGCTTCGCAACCCGATCGGATGTATGCGGCCGTATCGGCTAGTAATAACGCATCATTGCTGGGGGTTTACAAAAGTGCCGACCGGGGTATGACCTGGCTGGTAACCGGCGATCACCCGCAACAGGCCGGGGGAAAATTCCCCTTCACCTGGTACTGTCTGGCCATGCACGTGAAACGGGATGACCCCAATACCGTTTTCATCGGATCGGTAAATTCCTGTGTAACCACAAACGGGGGTAATTCCTGGGATGAGGCCGACGATACACATGCGGATTATCATGTAATTGCCGATCATCCTTCCAAGTCAGATACCATCTATGTAGGCAATGACGGTGGCGTTTATGCCTATACCTGGTCAAACCCGTTTAAGGCGGAAGACCTCAACTGGGGCCTTAATATCACACAATTCTACACCGGAGCCTTTGCACCCTCAGGTTTATCCGTGATGGCAGGAGCACAGGACAACGGAACGAATTATACCTTCAACGGGAACGACACCTTTAGTAAGGCTTATGGGGCCGATGGTTCGTACACCCAAATCAGTCAGCAGGACCCAAGCCTGGCTTACCTTTCGTTTCAGAACGGACGCATCTTCCGGGTAGATAATTTTGGTTCGGCCAACCAGTTTACCACCGACATTCTGAATGATATGGATGCGGACAATAACAAAACCGTGGATGACGGTGCCTGGTTTATCAATCCTTTTGATATCAACCCACAGGATGGAGAGATGGTGTTCTTCCCCACCAAAAAGAAACTGTACCGTTCCAATAACGGGGGTATTCTTTTCGATGTGATCACCAATGAGATGAACGTGGGAACCGGAATCGAGGCTTTCTGCCTGGGGGTTTCCAACCAGAAAAATCCTACGGTGTACGTGGGCGGAAGCAATTCACTGCTGTACCGTGTGAAGCATGCAGCCTGGAGCAAACCCGGAGAAGAGGAAAACCTGCGGAATACCATTGTCCCGACCAACCTGAGAACCAGTTTTATTGGCTGCCTGCGCGTAAGCCCGGTAGACCCGTCCACCGTATATGTGGGCTACACGAATTATTCTGCCCTTCCCCGAATTTACAAGATCACCGGTGCTGACGGGGACAACCCGCAATTTGTGGATATAAGTGGGAACTTACCGTCCAACCTACCGGTCAACTGGGTTGAGGTGGACCCTGCTTCTCCTGATTCCGTATTGTTTGCGGCGACGGATTTCGGCCTGTACTTCACAACGGATGGAGGAGCTACCTGGGAGAAAGAGGAGGGGATTCCAAATGTAGTGGTGGATATGATCCGCCTGCGTATGAGCGACCGGCGTCTTTTTGTGTTTACCCATGGACGGGGAGCCTTCACGGCGCGTGTCACGCCTTACAACAAACCTATCCCTCCCCACGATATCGTGGGGGTGACTGTACCGGGAGCACGCCCGGAATATGTGCTTTATCCGAACCCGGCCAATAGCTATTTCCGACTGCGCCGGACTGAAGGCAATGTATCCCGCGAAGCAATACGGATCTACGATCGCAAAGGCGGTCTGGTCCGCGAGGTCACGGTAACCGGAGATGAGCCCGTTTCTACGGAAGGATTGGCACCCGGAGTGTACTTTGTACGTTCATCGGATGGCAAAAGCCGAAAGCTGGTGATCCTGCATTAACCTGAATTAAAACTAATGCAGGCTTCGGATCTTGGAGGGTGGAACCCCAAAGTATTCCTTATAGCTGTTGCTGAAATAACTAAGGCTATTGAACCCTACGGCCAAAGCGATCTCGCTGAGGAATCCTGCGTCTTGCTGGATGAGCTGTCGTGCTCGCTCCAGTCGGAATTCACGGATTAGTTGAGACGTAGTCTTTCCGGTCAGCGTCTTAATCTTCTTTTGTATGGAAGAGCGGCTGTAACCGATCTCACGCGCCAGATCATCGATAGAGAAATTGAAGTTGTCGATGTTTTTTTCAATAGCATTGATCACTTTACGCAGAAATACATCGTCTTTTGATTCCACCTCTTTTTCCACCGGAGCAATACGTATTTTTTGTAACACGCGCTTTCGGTTGGCGATAGCACCCTGTACCCGGGCAAGAAGCTCTTCAAATTCAAAGGGTTTTGTCACATAGTCATCTGCACCGATCTTCAGTCCTTTTAATTTGGATTCGAGCATACTTTTGGCGGTCAGCATGATCACGGGAACATGCATGGTGCGGGCATCATTTTTAACGGCTTCGAGAAATTCAAAGCCATCCATAACGGGCATGATCACATCGGATACGATAGCATCCGGAATGATCTCCCGGGCTTTTTCGTAGCCCGTTCGACCGTTTTCAGCCGTGAAAACCGTAAAACTGCGATTCTCAAACAATTCGGCAAGATTTTCCCGAATGTCGGCTTCGTCTTCGATTAGTAAAATCCGATCCATAGTTAGTTTAGATTGGTAATTCAACAATGACGCGGGTTTCCTTATTTAACTCGCTTTCAATGTATATGCTTCCTTTATGCAATTGTACAAATTCTTTTGTAATCACAAGTCCTAATCCTGTTCCGGGAACCTCCAGCGCATTTTTTGCCCGGTAAAAGCTTTGGAAAACACGTTCGAGGTCTTCCTGGGGCACGCCGATCCCGTAATCAAGCACTTCAATGGTCACCTTATCCGTTCCGTAACGCAGGGTCAGCACCGGGTCTTTTTTTCCTTCCGAATACTTGAAGGCATTGGTGATGAGGTTGATCAGGATATGAGTCATGAGGCTGGAGTCAAACAATACGGGGGCCGGGCTTCCTTCTATTTTCAGGTGAATTTCCCTGCCGTCGTGTTGTTGGCTGAAATGGTCGGCAATCAGTTCCTCAACCAGGTGCATCAGATCCTGTTTGCGGGTATCGAAGGGCGTTTTTCCAGCCTCAAAACGACCCAGGGTAAGCACATCATTCATCAGGCTGGTTACCCGTTCAATCTGTTCTTTGATTCTTCCGTAGTGGCGCAGCATCTTTTGCCTTTGTTCTTCCGGAGCACTTTGTCCGTATTCTTGCAGCAATTGTACGCTTGAGCGAATGGTGGTAAGCGGGGTCCGGAATTCGTGAGAGGCCATGCTGATAAAATCCGAACGCAATTCATTCAGTTCTTTTTGTTTCTCCAGGGCCGTTTTCAGGTTATTCTCCGCTTCCTTGAAGGCAGAAATATCGCGGGTGGTAGACTGGATCAGGAACCGGCTTTGGTCCCCGGTATCTACCAGGGAACGTACGGTTTCCAACCATACTTTCGCGCCGTTGGGTTTGGTAAAAAGGTAGCTGCTGCGCGTGCCGTTTATTACGTTGATCTTCTCGTCTTCCCAGGCGGTCTCTTTCAGGATGGCTTTTTTCCAGATATCCTTCGGCTTTTTACCGACTAGATCTCCCGCGTTCATCCCCAGAATGGTAACTACCGAAGGCGAAACGTAGATGAATTTGCCGGATTCATCCTGCAGGGTGACAAGGTCGCTGATGTTTTCCGAGATTAGCCGGTAACGCAATTCACTTTCTTTTAGCCTTTGTTCTGCCACATGCCGCTGGCTCACATCGATGATGGTGCCCAGGATATAAGGTTCGGCGTTTTGCTTGGCGATGGAACGGGCATAGATCTCTGCCCAAACCGGTTCCTGTTTTTCCTGGCGGAATCTTACCAGGCAGTTCAGGTACGCGTTAGGGTTACGCAGCAGGTGTTCGCACATGGAGGTGAAATGTTCCCGGTCTTCTTCGATGATGTAGTTCTCCAGGTGTTGCCCGATTGTTTGACTAACCGGAACACCGCTGATCTCTTCCCAGGCTTCATTCAGAAAGGCAATGCTTGAGTCAGCATTTAGCTGGAATACTATTTCTCTAAGATTATCAACGAGTTCTATATACTTCTCCTGGCTCTCGGCAATACGGCTTTCATATTCTTTTTCCAGGGTGATATCGGTGTTGGAACCGGAGATACGAATGGCATGTCCTGAAATATCGCGGGTGGTTAAAGCGCGTAGTTTGATCCAAACGATTTTGCCATTTTTATGCAGCAGGCGTATTTCGCCTTCTATGCTGTCCACTCCGTTCTGGATAATGGATTCCAGTCCTTCATAAATGGAGCTGAGGTCCTGAGGATGGATGTAGCGGTTCAAGTCATCGATACTTCCTTTCAGTTCCCCCTTCCGGTAACCCAACAGGTCAAGGAATTGCGGGGAATAATACAGCCTTTCCTTTTTGATGTCATAATCCCACAGGCTGTCTTTGGAACCGAGGATGGCAGATTCCAGCTGGGTGTTTTTCTTTTCAATTTCTTCACGCAGCTGGTTGTTGCTAAGTATGGATGAAAGGCTGTTGGTAAGCAGGGTAAGGCTTGCAATTTCCTGTTCTTCCCAGGTTCTGGATTGCTGGCAGTCGTCAAAGCCCATAAAGCCCCAGAGGATATTGTCTTTGAAGATGGGTAGGCAGATCAGCGACTGGATGCTCCTTTGATGCAGGAACTTCAGTGCGTTTCCGGTGAAATCCGATTCCTGACGGGAATAGGGTTTTCCGCTGAACAGCGTTTCATAAAACCGGGGAAAGATGGTATAGCTGATCATTTGTACCTCGGGCTCGGCAACGAGTCCGCCGGTTCTGGACCATTGAGCCAGCAGAGAGGCATAGATCTGATCGGAATCAGGGAGCCAGGTGCTTTCAAAAATATAGCAGCGGTCGGCCTGAACAGCTTTGCCCATGGATTCCACCACTTCATCCAGGGCATCTCTGAAATCCGCACTGACCACCAGAAGTGTAGAAGATTCGCTGGAGGCCTTCAATAATTGGCCTTGCCGGAATATCCGCTGGCGGGCTTCATTTGTTTCGGTAAAGTAACAGACCAGCAGGTCTTCGTCTCCTTCTTTGTGATTGAACTTGCTGACTTTGACTTTGAGGATGATTTCCTCTTCCTCTCCTTTGAAAAAGATGGAATAACCATCCCAGTCGTAGGAAGTTTCCAGGCTCTCACGGATTACAGCCCAGCTTTCACGGGAAACAAAACGGTCTTTGAGGTGTTTTTCCTTTTTAACGCCGAAGTACTCGGCATAGGACTCGTTGTGATAGACCACCCGGCCTTCGGTGTTACATACCAGTATCGGCAGGGTGGAATCCCTGAGTATTTCCGGACCCAGGACTTCCGGATAAGGGGGGTTACCAGGATGATTTCGGTTCATTACTCTTTCAAATTTAACGAAAGCCATTTAAGCGGAAAGTCGCGCGCGTTATATTTGCACCGGAATGAAATTCCTGCCTCATCTGATCACCTCTGCCAACCTCTTCTGCGGGGTGCTGGCCGTGGTATTTCTGGCCGAAGGTCAACTGACCACAGCTGCTTACCTGGTTTTTGCCGCAGGCTTTCTGGATTTTTTTGATGGATTGGCTGCCCGGGCCTTAGGTGTGAGCGGTGAGTTCGGCAAACAGCTGGATTCCTTGGCAGATGTGGTGACTTTCGGGGTGGTGCCTGCATTTATGCTTTTCACCCTGTCGCAAAGTCTGACGGAATGGCCATTCAACCAATCCACTCCCGAATGGCTGGCCTATGTGCCTCTTCTGATTGCCATATTTTCTGCATTGAGGTTGGCCAAGTTCAATATTGATAGCCGGCAAACCACCGGGTTTATCGGGTTACCCACTCCGGCCAATGCCTTCTGGATATGTGGCATCCCATTTTTGCTGCAGGCTTATCCCGAACTATTGACCCAGGGCCGCGTTAATGCCTGGTGGATTGCCCTGATCTCCGGTCTTTCCTGTTACCTGTTGGTTAGCCCTATCCCTATGATGTCGCTTAAAATCAAGAGTCTGAATATCCGCGAGAATGCGAGTCACTACCTCTTGGTATTGAGTATGGTAATCCTTGTAATCCTGTTTAAATTTGCTGCTTTGGTAGCACTGGTACCCGTTTACCTGTTATTTTCACTTATCCATAAGCAAAACAACACCGATGAAATACACCGTTGAAATCAATGTAATGCCGCATAAGGCCCTGCTGGATCCGCAAGGCAAAGCCGTTCGTAACGGACTGAATGGAATAGGATTCAGCCAGGTAGAACAGGTAAGGGTAGGCAAACGCATTGAGCTTGAGCTGGAAGCTGCCAGTGCAGAAGAAGCCAATAACCTGGCAGAAGAAG
The DNA here is from genome assembly GCA_964215915.1 of Bacteroidia bacterium. Lineage (GTDB taxonomy): Bacteria > Bacteroidota > Bacteroidia > UBA8524 > UBA8524 > UBA8524. The sequence continues at coordinate 14,755 of CAXPEB010000027.1, read as the reverse complement.
CCTGCAAAAAGCTGTTGGCCAACCAGGTAATGGAGTATTATGAAATCTCCGTGCTTGAGCATGCGTAGGCTGCTGTTCCTTCTGGCACTGGTTCCGGGCCTGCTCCGTGCACAAACGCCACAGGAAGATATCCGTATTTTGTGCAGTGAAGAGTTTGCCGGCAGGGGCTATGTGAATGATGGATTGGAAAAGGCCTCGACCTTCATCGCCAAATCCTTCAAAAAAGCGGGCCTCAAAAAGCTGGGAAGATCCTGGTATCAGGATTTTCATATGCGGGTCAATACCTTTCCGGGCGAGATGAGCCTGTCCATCAATAACAAAACGCTTCAACCCGGAGTAGAATTTCTGGCCAAGGCATCCAACCCGACAGTAAAGGGTAGCTTCAAGCTCAAGTGGGTGCGGCTTCAGGATATCAGTACCGATTCCGCTTTTCAAAACCTGCGTTCAGCCGATTACAGCGGGTTCTTCCTCTTGGTCGATACCATGACCTTTGAGGAAGAAGAGATTGATAAAAGGTACAAAAAAATCATCCATAACTCCCTGAATGCCGACGGCATCCTGATCTGTTCAAAGCGGCAGTTACTCTGGACCGTGGCACATGAACAATCGGCATTTCCGGTTTTTGAGGTTATGCCGGGAGCCGTGCCAACCGACGCCAGGGAACTGGACTTGGCTTGCGAGGCCGAGCTCATTGCGGATTTTGAGACCCGAAACGTTATCGGGTATGTGAAGGGGAAAGAAGTGCCGGACTCTTTTCTGTTTGTAACCGCCCATTACGATCATCTTGGCATGATGGGAAAAGAAACCATTTTCCCTGGAGCCAATGACAATGCCAGCGGAACAGCGATGCTCCTCCATCTTGCCCGCTATTATGCGGAACACCCACAGCGTTACTCGGTAGTTTTTGTGGCCTTTTCCGCTGAAGAGGCAGGACTGGTAGGGTCGTATTACTTTTCGGAAAACTCACCCGTGGACCTTGCCCGTATCCGTTTCCTCATGAACCTCGACCTGGAAGGTACCGGAGCCGATGGTGTTACAGCGGTCAATGCCACCGTTTACGAATCGGATTTTGCGTTGTTGCAAAAAGTGAATGAAGAAGGCGATTACCTCAAGCAGGTAGCACCCAGGGGGAAGGCTGCCAATAGCGACCACCATTGGTTTACCGAGAAAGGAGTTCCCTGCTTCTTTATCTATCAGATGGGGGAATACGGCCATTACCACGATCCCGGGGATACGGCAGATAAGTTGCCACTTACGGCTTTTGACGCAACCTGCGAACTGGTGATCCGCTTTTTTTCCCGTCTCCAGGGGGCACAAAACTGATCCCTTTTCCTAAGCGGGAAAAGCTTTATTGAGAATTGACATATTTCGCCGTAAATTAGCATTCCATGGCCTTGTTGTCTTCTTTCCTCTCCTGGTACTTCCGGAAACGCTGGCCGGAACTTCAGAGTTCCCTGCGTTTTGCCGAGGACCTTCAGCAACAGACTTTGTATGGATTATTGGCAGATGCCCGAAATACGGAACTTGGAAAGTTGTATGATTTCAAAGGCATAGAAGGCTATGAGCAGTTTCGTGAGCGGGTCCCTATCCGGGATTATGAAGGGTTGAAGCCGCTGATTGAGCGCACGATGAGAGGAGAGCAGAATATCATCTGGCCTTCTGACATCCGCTGGTTTGCTAAATCCAGCGGAACCACAAGCGACAAGAGTAAATTCATCCCGGTAAGTTATGAGGCACTTGACAAATGCCATTACCAGGGAGGACGCGATGTACTTTCCGCCTATTGCAATGCCTTCCCCGATTCGACAATTTTCAATGGGAAAAGCCTGGTGATCGGAGGTAGTCACAAGGTGAATTCGCTGGCAGAGAACTCGTATTTCGGAGACCTTTCTGCCGTGGTGCTTTCCAATACCCCGTTCTGGGTGGATTTCCTGCGTACGCCGGATAAGTCCATTGCCTTGATGGAAGAATGGGAGGAGAAGATAGAACGCATGGCGAATGCTGTGGTCAATGAGGACGTGACCAATATCTCGGGTGTTCCCACCTGGACGATTGTCCTTATTGAACGTCTGTTTGAAATGACCGGAACCCGTGATCTTCACGATATCTGGCCGAACCTGGAACTGTATATTCATGGCGGGGTAAGTTTTGAACCTTACCGGGAGCGGTTTAACAGGCTGGTTCCGAAACGGGGTATCAGTTACCTGGAAACCTATAATGCCTCGGAAGGCTTTTTCGGAATTCAGACGGAGCAGGATTCGCAAGACCTCTCCCTGATGCCGGGATACGGTGTCTTTTATGAATTCGTAAAAGCAGACGAGATCTTCTCAGAGAATCCATTGGCCATTCCGTTATGGGAGGTGGAGACCGGAGTTAAATATGCCGTGATCATCACCACAAACTCGGGCTTGTGGCGCTATATCCTGGGGGATACCGTTACCTTCACTTCCCGGCGTCCGTACCGTTTCCGGATCAGCGGAAGAACCAAATTGTTCATCAATGCATTTGGAGAAGAGCTGGTCATTGAAAATGCCGAGCGGGCGATAGCCGAAGCCTGCAGGGTTACCCAATCTATAGTAAGCGACTACACCGCAGCTCCCCGCTATATGGAAGAGGGTAGCGATGCCGGTCACGAGTGGCTGATAGAGTTTGAAAAAAACCCGGATAACCTGGAACAGTTTACCGAAGTACTGGACAACACCCTCAAGGCAGTCAACTCGGACTACGAAGCCAAGAGGCATAAAAATATTGCCCTGAAACCACCCTTGGTGGAAGTGCTGGAACCCGGCAGCTTCAAGCTCTGGTTGAAGGAGAAAGGCAAGCTGGGAGGACAGCACAAGGTGCCTCGCTTGTGTAATGATCGCAAGATCCTTGAAGAAGTGCTGGGAGTCTGTCGTAACCGGGTATAGCCCTTCCGTTCCCCTGCTTAAAGATCCCTTTCGCCCTCAAGCGCCTTTTGGTAATCGGGAGGGTCCAGGAGTTCCTCGTAATTTTCCGGGAATCGATCATTCATAAAAACCGCCTTATACAAGGGCCAGCTCATGGAGTCCCAGTGTATGAGAGACATACGGTATTGGCGTGTTTGTTCCAGGTTAAGGAAGATACAGACCCCGACAAAGAGCAGCATGCCTGTCCGGGATCCTTTTCCCAGTTTATGGAAACAGGTGTACACCAGCGCGGCCAAGGGGATGGCTGCCAAAGCATAGGTATCAATCATTGGCCTCGATCCGAAACCGCCTCCATACCACCAACACCACCAGCTGAATGTAACGTATATATGGGCAGCAAAAACAGCTACCAATGGCCAGAACAGCTCAGGATATCTTTTCCATAAAAGAACAAAACCCGGGAGCATGGCCAGCATCAGCGGGGTATAGATCATCCATCCCTTTCGGAACCCGAACAAGCCTTTCCATACCATGGGGTCATCGAAGAAAAACCGCTCCTTTTCATACGAATAGACGATCCAGTCGCCACTGAGGTATTTCCAATAGGCCATTTGCGGAAACAGGCAAATGAAGAGGCCCAGTATAACAAGGAAAAGCTGCCACCAGTTCGTCGCGACGGCCTGCCATTTTTCTCTGCGGTTGGCAGCATACAACAGGGGTATCAGCACCATAAGGGCATTGGTAGGGCGGATCAGCGTGAGCATACCCAGGGCTAACCCGATTCCAAGGGCCAGCTTCCAACTCTGTTTCTTGTGCCACTTAAGGGTTAAGTAAAGGAGTAATGCCGCCAGGAAGAAGTTGAAAATGTGGGACATTACCGGCTCGTAGTAAAGGTAATAGTACAAGTTGGTACCAATCCCCAGAGCCAGACAGGTCCAGAATGCCGTTTTCGGGCTAAACAGGCTGGCAACAATACGGTACACCAGAGCCAGTCCGGCAATGGCATAGACGAGCACCCCCAGGAAAATGAAAAACAGGTAATGGGCCGACCAGGGGTCCTTTTCCAGTCCGAATACGGAAGCCCAGAGGTCGGCCAGCAGGTAGAATGGGGTTTCCATGATGGAGACACCCATAGTCATGCGCAGTATGCGGCCGTTTTTAGACGGGAAAGACCAGGCGAGCTTGTCTCCGAAAGTGCCGTCGTCATATGAGAGCGTCAGGTCATGGTACTTGAAAGCCGAAGGCAGGTAGGCATAGTAGCTGGTCATGTCATGCCGAATGGCATGGTTGTTTGTCCAGGCCTTGTCGCGAAAGAAAAACAACAAAAGCACGAAGCCGATTAGCACAATGGCTAACCGGCTTCCTGTTTTTCGTATCTCGATCGGGTAGTACATCAGCTCAACTCCTGAAGCTTCGCCTGCAGGTCATTGGCTTTTTCGGTATCTCCGAAACGGGTGGTGATCTGAATGGCCGCCTGAATAATCTGCTGGCCGTATTGCAACTGCTGTCCGGCCTGAGGGTAGGCGCTGGTCCTGAACTGCTTCAGGTATTTGCCTTTTTCCAGTACACGGTTGACAATGATATCCACGATCTCACGGCCTTTTTCCTGGGCTCCTGCTCCATAGTAGGCTTCTGCCAGGTCGATATTGAAGCCTTCGAGGGGAAGGTTATGGTCAGGGATGTCCTTCATACATTCATCCAGCAGTGCGATGGCTTTTTCATTTTGTCCCTGCTGAATAAGGCGGTTGGCGGTACGCACAAAGGTTTGACGCAGCACACGCGGTACTAGTCGCATTTTGTCGTCTACCCATACTTCTCCTTCTTCCATCCCTCCCCAGGTAAAGGAATCGGTAAGCTGGGCATACAGCTTTTCCGTATCCATAAAACCATATTGCCGCAGCTGTACTTCATCCGGAGATTGCGTGGTGTAGATTGGTACAACCTTATAACAAAGGCCTTCTACCTGGAAATAATTCTGAAGGCCTACATAGGTTTCGCTGCCGGTGGTAGTGGTAAAGTATACCGGGCGATCCCAGAGGTTATTGGCCATAACATCCAGCAAAATGAGGCTAGCACGGGTGAGGTTGGTTCCGGGCAGTTCAAAGCGCATTTCATCCACGATAGAGTCGCGGTAAATGTCCCTTACTATTCCTTTCCGGATGATCTCATCCTTGTTAATGGTGATCTTGAATTTTTTGGTAGGAAGATAGGCTTCGGGCTCACCGCTGGGTCCGCGCATTTTCATTCTCGGATCCTCGTCGTTAGCCACAAATTTCATCACATCGCTCAGTTCATAATACTGGTTAGGATTCGCAAACGGATTTTTCTCCTGGTAGAACACGCGGTCCCGCCTTCCGGTGCGGATCTGATCCTGGGTGAAGGAAAGTTTAAAGGGTTTGGAATCGTAATGGGCGATACGCAGGCTTTCCACATAATCGGCGGCATTGAGCAGGCTAAGGTTTACGACGCGCACATCCGTGCGGTAGCCTTCCACATTCTGCACATACCACAATGGGTAAGTGTCGTTATCACCATTGGTGAAGAGAATGGCGTTAGGCAGGCAGGATTTCAGGTAGTTACGGGCGAAATCCGTACTCATATAACGTCCCGAGCGGTCGTGGTCGTCCCAGTTCTGTTGTCCCATCACCACCGGACTCCCTATCAGGCCTATTGCAGCAGCGATGCCCAGGGCAGATGCCGGGCTCAGGTATTTTTTGATGAAGAAGAACAATCCAAGCACACCGATGCCCACCCAGGTACAGAATACCTGGAAGGACCCCACGAACACGTAGTCCCTTTCACGCGGCTCATAAGGCGGCGGGTTCAGGTATACGATCAGCAGGATGCCAGTTGTAATAAAGAGCACCGTATTGATCAGGATACCGTGTTTTTCCCGTTTGAATTGGGTTACAATACCGATTATACCCAGGATAAACGGGATCATGAAGTAGCGGTTACGGCTGGGGTTTTCCTTCATGTCATCCGGCATGTTCTTTTGCGGGCCAAGGCGCATGGCATCGATAGGGGCAATACCCGAGATCCAGTTCCCTTCCAATACATCGGTGGGGCGCATTCCCTGGTCGTCGTTCTGGCGTCCGGAGAAATTCCACATGAAGTACCTCCAGTACATATGTCCGAGCTGGTAACGGGTGAAGAAGCGAATGTTCTCCGACATCTTCGGGTCCCGTCCCTCCGGAATATTGGCCCAGCGCCGGTAACCATCTACGTGTCCCTGGTCATTGCCATCGTAAACCCGGGGGAAGAACATTTCGTCTTTGGGGTTATAGATGGTTTTATAATCGTGATGAGTTACCTCATATTTTTCTTCTCCCCGGATATAGCGTGGTTCCGTTTTTTCATAACGAACGGGTTTAGCCATAAAATGAGGGCCTTTGAGCAATGGGCGGTCGCCGTACTGTTCCCGGTTGAGATAGTAAACCAGGTTCAGGGGATCGTCCGGATTATTCATATCAATCGGGGTGTTGGCGTTGGAACGGATCACCACCATAGCGTAAGAGCTGTACCCGATGAGGATGAAGGCAAAGGAAATCAGAATGGTGTTGAGCAGTACCTTTTGCCGTACCTGGGAGATGTAAATCCCCACAATCACTGCCGTGATCAGAAGAAGGGCGAAGAACAAGGTTCCGCTGTTAAAGCCCATACCCAGGGTATTGACGAAAAACACATCGAACTTGGCTGCAAGGCTTGGGATTCCCGGGATCACAAAAAGCTGTACAAAGAACAGCAGAACGAACCCGACTCCGAGGGCAATGAGCAGTCTGTTACGGTTTGGCTGGTACATGCGGTAGTAGTATACCAGGACGATGCCCGGGATTACCAGCAGGTTGAGCAGGTGGACGCCGATTGCCAGGCCGACCACATAAGCGATAAATACCAGCCAGCGGTTTGCACCGGGTTGTGTGGCCACCCGTTCCCATTTGAGAATACACCAGAAGGTAAAACTCATAAAGAACGAAGAGGCGGCATATACTTCCGCTTCCACGGCAGAAAACCAGAAGGTGTCTGTGAAAGTAAGCGTTCCAGCTGCTACCAGTCCGGAAGCGACAATAGCCAGACGGTTGATCATAGAAAGCTCTTCGTTGTTCTCGGTGAACATCTTCTTGGCGAAGTAGGTGGTAATCCAGAAGGTGAACATCACACAAAGTGCGGAGGACACCACCGATACCATGTTCACGGCGATTGCCACGTTTTCAGGCGATCCGGCAAAAAGAGAGAAGAATCGTCCGATCAGCAGAAAGAGCGGGGCTCCAGGGGGGTGAACCACCTGCAGGCGGTATGAGGCGGAGATAAATTCGCCGCAGTCCCAGAGACTTCCGGTAGGTTCTGTAGTCAGGCTGTAAACGACAAAAGCGAAGACAAAACTGACCCAGCCAAATAGGGTATTGAGTTTGTTGAATGACATGTGTTCCGAGTTAAATCAACCGTCCGAAAATAGGACTATTTTTCATTACTCAGTTGATTGATTTGGGGCTTTTGGTCCATTAATACGGACGCGGGGCATTGTGAGCCTTTAACCACTCCGCCAACTCAGATTCTGCCCGGGCAATGTTCTCCGGGGTAAAGCGGTCGAAGTCAAAGCGGTAACGCAGGTATTGAATTTTTTTACCTTCCGTGATCCACCGGGTTTCGTAATAAGTCCGAATGTCCAGAACAGGGTCACCGCTCCTTTCTTGGAGTACGTCATGTACTTCATCCAGTATTTCCAGTCCGAGGGATTTGGCCACAAAACAGCTGTAGTCGAAAAGAAGCTTGTCATCTGTTTTCAGATGGATTTGGCCGCCATCCTGTATAAATTTCCGGTATTCCTGTAGAAAGCGAAGCGAGCTAAGCCGTTTTTTAGACTTTCCCGCCGGAGGGTGGGGGTCGGGAAAGGTGATCCAGATCTCGCTGACCTCACCCGGTGCGAAATAGCTCTCAATACGCTCAATATACGTTCGCAGAAAGGCAACATGGTTCATGTTCTCTTCCAGTGCGGTTTTGGCACCACGCCAGATGCGGGAGCCTTTGATATCGACCCCGATAAAGTTTCTTTCCGGGAACAGCCGGGCAAGCCCAACGGTATAATCGCCTCGTCCGCAAGCCAGCTCCAGCGTGATCGGGTTATTATTCCCGAACACCTCCCGGTGCCAGGTGCCCGCGCTATTTTCCGGAAACTGATAGGTATTGGAAAAATTCGCCATCTCGGCGAAGCGTTTTAATTTGTCTTTCCCCATGAAAGGATACTCCTGTTTCGATCGATTTTTCCCGAAGCGGTTTCGCTGAATCGGGGCGCAAATATAATTTCTTTCGGTGCTTTGTAGCGGGGACTCTGCGCTTTCAGGGCAGCAAGCAGATCCGTGTTTCCGTCCGGCGGAGTTCCCTCAATAAAAAGAACCAGCTTCTGACCGAGTTTCGGGTCGGGTAATCCGCAGGCAAAATACCGGCATCCCGGAAAATGGCGGTGAATCTCCGCTTCCCAGAGCTTTTCCATTTCTTCCGGCAGGATTTTTACCCCGCCGGAATTTACGGCGAAGTCTTCCCTTCCCAATAAGCGGAAGCCTCCGTTTGGCTCCAGCTCAGCAAGGTCTGTAGTGCGTACCGGGTTACTTTCGGCGCTGGGGGTGTTTATCCATAAGCAACCATTTTCCATCAGTCCCACACTGACTTCGGGTAATGGATAAAAAGCCTCCTGAGGATTCGGGCCGTTAAGGTGCCTTACTGCCACATGGCTGCAGGTTTCGGTCATGCCATAGGTATGAAGTATCAGAGGCCCGATCTTTTCCAGCTTTTGTTCCAGTTCCTCCGAAACCGAGGATCCTCCCAAAAGAATGATCCTGAAACGGTTAAGCTTATTCAGTGAATCGGTGCATTCAAGAATATTTTCCAGTTGATACGGTACCAGGGAAACCAGGGTACAATCGTGTTGGGGGTCAAGCTCCTCAAGTGGGTCGGAAGAAGGCAGAACCACTTTTGCGGAAATTTTCCATTCCATGGCACGGACCAAAACCATGCGTCCGCCTACGGTACCAGGATCAAGAGCCAGGAGCCAGCGATCGGAGGGTTGGGCTTTCATAAGGGCTTTGGTCATCTCCGCGGACTTGCGCATTTGACGGGCCGTATGATACAGCTCTTTCGGTTTTCCGGTAGAACCGGAGGTATGGATGGGGAACTGCTCTTTTCCGTTCAGCCATTCGGCGCAAAAGCGGAGTACCGGCTCCGTGCCGGAATAGTGGAGAAGCTCTTTGTAAGGATAGAAATGCTGTTTTAGGAATATACCCGGGTCATGCATGCAGAAACGCTTCCAGTGTCTCTGCAAAAATGGCGATTTCTTCCGGGGAATTATAGATATGCGTACTCACGCGGATGGCATTGACCTCATTTTCGGGGACGGCTCGTACCACAATATGTTTGGGCTCGCAGTACTTTTGGAAATCGGTGTAAGCCCGCCCCTTTGGGCGAAATGCCAGCATGCCGGCACGTTGGTCCTTCGGCGTGATGAGTTCAACCCCGGGCATGGCTTCCAGCTTATCCCACAGTAATTGATTCAGGGTACGAATCCTGGCGGCGATACGGGCTTTCCCGATTTGCCGGTGGAAGTCGATCGCGGCGATTACCCCGGCGTAGGAAGCTGCATTCTGGGTGCCATTCAGGTGTCGTTTGGCATGATGCGACCAGCCTTCGATCCGAGGATTCCCATCAATCAGGTTCCAGCCGGTATCGCTGTAAGCGCCCGAAAAAACCGGCGTCACAGCATCCAGTTTATCCTTCCGGATGAAGACGAAGCCGGTGCCCTTGGGTCCAAGCAGCCATTTATGAGTGCAGGTTGCGTAAAAATCACAGTCGATTTCATGAAGCTTCAGATCGAGCATGCCGGCGCCATGGGCTCCGTCATAAAAAATGAACAGCCCCTTTTTCCGGGCCAGTTCGGAGAGTTTTTGTACAGGAACCACCCTGCCATTGGTACAGGGAATATGGGGAACGGCCAGCACCCGTGTTCTCGGAGTGCAAAGTTTATTCATCTGATCAAGGAGCTGGTCATCAGGGAGGTTAAGATCAAGTACCTTGATTTTTAATCCGTCTCTTTTTGCACGGGTAAGCCAGGGCATGGCATTCCCAACATGCTCCTGATTGCTGAGTATGATTTCGTCACCCCGTTTAAGCTGCAGTCCCTGGGCAATAATGTTAATACCGTCAGTCACATTATGGGTCGGGCAGATCTCCGCCTTTTCTGCTTCGAAAAACTCGGCCAGTTCCGGCACCACCTCGAACCAGCCTCCATAGTGGGCGTTTCCATTGATCTCCTTAAGGGTGTTTACCTGTGCTTCTATAACGGAGTCGGGGGAAGGGCCCATGGTTCCGTTGTTCAGGAATATAATGTCCCTGCTCAGGCTGAACTGTTTGCGCACCCCCTTCCAGTATTCTTCTTCTTCCAGGTCGATGGAAGGCAGCGGAGCGGATTGGGCAGAAGCCCTTGGCGTAAAGAAGGCGGGAGCCGCCATCGCGCACTGCAGGATAAAATTGCGTCTGTTGGTCATGGCGGATACAAGATAATTACCTTACCCTTTAGGCAAATAGATTAACTTCGCGCCGGTCTGAACGAATTGCTGTATTGAATCCAGTGTTGTATGAAAGTGTATAAAGTATTGGGAATTATGTCAGGCACTTCGATGGATGGAGTTGATCTGGCTTATTGTGAACTGGGGGAGAATGAAGGAAAATGGAACTACCGTATTTTACAGGCGGAAACCGTTCCATACAGCGACAAATGGCGCATTCGCCTGTCGCAATTGCGAAAACAAACGGCGCTGACCTATGTGAAAACCCATACGTTTTATGGGCATTATCTCGGGGAGCTTGCCGCCGGTTTTATTGAGAAGCATAACCTGGAACCGGATTTTATCGCCTCTCATGGCCATACGGTCTTTCACCAGCCACAAGGCGGAATCACCGCTCAGGTGGGAGACGGGGCCGCTATCCATGCACTGACGGCGCTTCCCGTGATCAGTGATTTCAGGATACTCGACGTTGCTCTTTTCGGCCAGGGTGCCCCACTGGTGCCTATCGGCGACAAGCTGCTGTTCGGCGAATACGATTTTTGCCTGAACCTGGGCGGCTTTGCCAACCTTTCCGCTGACAGCGACGGAAACAGAATCGCCTTTGATGTTTCCCCCTGTAATATTGCTCTGAACCGTATTGCCCGGAACCTCGGGCAGGACTTCGATGACGGTGGCGGAATTGCGTCTCGTGGCAGCATCAATTATGAATTGTTGAAGGAGCTCGACGGACTCGCCTTTTACCAGGAATTCAAACCTAAATCCATAGGAAGGGAGTGGATCAATTCCACTTTCTGGCCTGTTGTAAGGCACTTCGATCAAAATAAGGAAAGCCAGGAAAACCTGATGAAGACCCTGGTGGACCATATATCCGGACAAATAGCCGATGCTATTGAACATTATGCCGGAGAGGAAGTGGATAAGGCCCGTGTACTGATTACAGGTGGTGGGGCTTACAATGCGGTATTGATCGATCACCTCCGCAGCCAGTGCGATGCGCAGATGATCGTACCGGAAGATCAGTTGCTGATTGAATACAAAGAAGCCCTGATATTCGCTTTACTTGGCTGCCTCCGTCTGCGCCAGGAGATCAATACTCTGGCCAGTGTGACAGGTGCCAGCCGCGACAGTGTGGGTGGAGCCATGTGGGGCGACTTTTCCAAAATACTTTAAGAAAACCATGTATCATCAATCCAATTTTGAATCGCTGCTGAAGCAGTACGAGCACAAAAATCCCGAGATCGTTTTCGAATGGCACGATACCGAAACCGAGGCGGTAGGCTGGGTCGTTATCAATTCCCTGCGTGGCGGTGCTGCCGGAGGAGGTACCCGCATGCGCAAAGGGCTCGACAAGCATGAAGTGGAGTCGCTGGCCAAAACCATGGAAATCAAATTCACCATTTGCGGACCCGGTATCGGTGGCGCCAAATCAGGGATCAATTTTGACCCGAATGATCCTCGTAAGAAGGGCGTTCTTGAGCGCTGGTACAAAGCGGTTTACCCGCTTCTGAAAAATTACTACGGTACCGGAGGCGATTTGAATGTGGATGAGATTCATGAAGTGATTCCGATTACTTCTTCTTATGGCTTGCTTCATCCTCAGGAAGGGGTAGTAAACGGGCACCTCAAGCTTGAAGCTGATGAGGCAGCGAAACGTATCCGGCAGCTGCAGGAAGGGGTATTATGGAAATTAACAGATGCACGGTTCACGCCGGATTCTTCCGGCAAGTATACCGTAGCCGATATGATTACGGGCTGGGGAGTAAGTGAAGCCATACGCCACTATTACGATATCTATGGCGGTCAGCTCCAGGGTAAAAAAGCCATTGTTCAGGGCTGGGGAAATGTAGCTTCTGCAGCCGCATACTACCAGGCGCAGCTTGGGGTTAAGATCGTAGGGATCATCGACCGTGAAGGAGGAATGATCAACGAACAAGGCTTTACCTTCGATCAGATTAAAGCCTTATTTGAGAACAAACAGGGGAATAAACTTGTAGGTGAAGGGATTTTGGACTTTGAAAGCGTGAACGAAAGGATCTGGGATATCGGAGCCGAGATCATGATCCCCGCCGCGGCCAGTCGACTGCTAAACCGCGAACAAGTTGCCCGAATGGCCGCCGGAGGGCTTGAGGTAATTTCTTGTGGTGCCAACGTCCCCTTTGCCGACCAGGAGATCTTTTTCGGTCCTATTGCCGAGTATGCTGACGGACTAGTGAGTATTATCCCTGACTTTATAGCCAACTGCGGTATGGCGCGGGTTTTTGCCTACCTGATGGGAGAAAATGCCGAGCTCAGTGACGAAGCCATCTTCCATGACGCTTCCCTGGTTATCCGGAAGGCCCTGATGCGCCTGCATCAGTTCAATCCGAAGCCAACCGGAATGGCGAAAAAAGGCCTGGAACTCTCGTTAACAACTGTGTTGGGTTAAATTTGGAGGAATTATGCTGGATTTTTTGAATCAGGAGTTTTTAAGCAACAGTTACCAATCGCTGGGCATTGCCGTGCTCATAATGTTGCTGGGCTATATCTTACGCAAGTCGGTATCCCGCTTCGTTTCAAATTTTCTATATCGCTTTTTCAAGAAGTTCTCTGCCGGAACCGGGCATGACGAGTTCGTAAGTCTGCTGGTAAGACCTTTCCGGTTTATCATTCTGCTCATCACCTTCTATCTGGCATTGGTGCAGTTGAACTGGCCGGCAGCGCTGGAATGGACGGAGGAGGAGATTGACAATGTCCGTAAGATCCTTCATCGGATTTATGGGACACTGATGGCGATTGCTCTGACCTGGCTGATACTGCGCGTGGTGGATTACATCATCATGATCATGTATGAAAGGGCTCAGGAAACCGAGGATAAATCCGATGACCAGATCATTCTCTTCCTGAAAGACCTGATCAAGGTAGTGGTAGTGATCCTGTCGGTGTTCTTTGTGCTGAGCGCCATTTTCCAGCTGAACATCACTTCGCTGATTGCAGGTTTGGGGATCGGTGGTTTGGCGGTGGCCCTTGCAGCCCAGGATACGCTGAGCAACCTGCTGTCGTCTTTTATCATATTCCTGGACAAGCCTTTCAAAGCCGGAGACCTCGTTACTTTCGACAATATCACCGGAACCATTGAAAAGGTGGGTTTTCGGAGTACGCAGGTACGGACCCTCGACAAAAGTTTGCTTACCGTACCGAACAAGAGCCTTACGGACGGTCCGCTGAACAACATTACCCTGAGTCCGTTCCGGAGGGTGAAGTTTATGGTGGGTTTGACATATGGAACCAGTTCCGCTCAGTTGCATAAAGTGATTGATGAGATCAGTGAGGTATTGAAGACACACGAAGAGACCCGTGACGATTACACGGTGGCCTTCTCCGATTTTTCGGCGTATAGTATGGATATAATGGTCTTGTTCTTTGTTTATAGCAATGACTGGGATAAGATGGTTCGGGTAAAGGAAGAGATCAACTTCAAGATTATGGATATTGTGGAGCGGAACGGATGTGATTTTGCTTTCCCTACACAAACCATCCATATGGCAAAACAAAACGGAGATTAGTGTATATTTGTAGCCCTTTCGCGGGCAGATGGTATAGATGCCATAGCGGCGGAAGGCAGATTCGGAGTGTGGCGCAGTCCGGTAGCGTACTTGCATGGGGTGCAAGGGGTCGTGGGTTCAAATCCCGCCACTCCGACGAATCGAAGGAACGGGCAGATTATTCTGCCCTTTTTTTATGGCATTGGTTCCGGTAGCGTATCCCGCAGGTGCGGGAGGGTCGTGGGTTCAAATCCCGCCACTCCGACGAATCGAAGGAACGGGGCAGATTATTCTGCCCTTTTTTTATGGCATTGGTTCCGGTAGCGTATCCCGCAGGTGCGGGAGGGTCCGTGGGTTTCCTGCCCCGGCATTCCGGGAAAATCCCGCCACTCCGACGAATCGAAGGAACGGGCAGATTATTCTGCCCTTTTTTATGGGATTAGTTCCGGTAGTGTATCCCGCAGGTGCGGGAGGGTCGTGGGTTTCCTGCCCGGTATTCCGGGGAAATCCCGCCACTCCGACGAATCGAAGGAACGGGCAGATTATTCTGCCCTTTTTTTATGGCATTGGTTCCGGTAGTGTATCCCGCAGGTGCGGGAGGGTCGTGGGTTTCCTGCCCAGGACTTTTCGCCCTGGGCAAGAAGGCACTTTGGAATCGGTTGGGGTCCACAGTTCCATCTGTTCCTTTATATGGATGCCCATTTTTTACTTGTCTAAAAAATGGGCGAAAAAAGGACAGTTTTCCTGAAGGCGCCTTCCTGCCGCACCGGCCTCCGTTTGATTCGCCAGG